>NZ_NQKI01000028.1 GCF_002269125.1 Pseudomonas lundensis
GTTGCTTGGTCATCTGACACCTCGATATGGCGAGCATTCTCGCCTAAATGAGTGTCCGGTTTCATTAGACCACTACACTGTCGCCTGTATCGGCACAATGGCGAAATCCGCTATCAACTGCATTTTTGGCACAACCAGCTGGGGGTCAGCGCCGGCCAAGAATTCAAACTGTCGGTGGCTGACCAATGTTTCACCCTGATTCCACAGACAACCGTCGATACCCAGCCCCGGGTGGCGGACGATCAGCACGTCTACCTCGCAGAACGCGCGGTGCTTGAGGGCTCGCCGTCGTTATCGAAACACTGGTACTTGTTCGAGAACCGCCAGACATTGCTTGAGCAAGCCCTGTCCGCCCGTGCTGCAACCGTGATTGTGGCCATCGATAACAGCCACCAACTGCTGGAGCTGGCGCAGCAACTGCACGACTTGCGGGAAAAGTGCGGCCCGGAACTGAAAATCGTGGTTCGCGAGATGGAACCGGCCGTGCGCTATCGCGACGAGCGCCTGCTCCTGGCCTGCGGCGCCAATTTGATTGTCCCGGAAGGCACTGTGCTGTCGCGCTTTTTGAGCATGATCGAGAGTGTTCAGGGCCAACGCTGGCAATACAGCCAGAACAGTGACTTTGAAACCCTGCTCGAGCGCCAGCGGCCGCCGCAGGTCCGGGGACTGGTCAGCCCCCGGGAATTTTACGAAACCGTGGAGCAGATCTACACCGACAGTTCCGGCGAAGTCACCCATCAACTGCTCAAATTCCAGCCGGTGCCCGGTTTGGCGCCAGAGCTGTTTTTGAATCAAATGTGTCTGCGCCGCTTCGGTGACATGGCTTGCCTGCTCAATGGCGAGCTTTACCTGTTCCTGTTCGCCTGCCGCGCTGATGGTCTGGACCCGGCGCTGGGCAACATTTGCCGACTGCCCTGGCGCGACTTGTTCAATCAGCGGCACGTGCTCTCGGGGATGACCGACTTGCCCGAAGAAGCCTTCTTGAACGCCACCGTTACACCTGAAGGGCTGTCGATCCCCACTGAACATGTCGTGATGGCGCCGCAGGTTGCTCAAATCCACCCTCCGTTAATTGCGCAAAGCGTCGCGTTGCCCCTGAGTGAGCCTGCGTCATGACCTTTCTTGAGTTGCTCGAAGTCATTGTGCTGACCAGTGTCGTCACGGTAGTCCTGACACTGCTGTCACGCCGTTTTCGCCTGCGTCTGAAAATCTATTTTGAGCAGTACCTGCGTCCCCGCTACCTGAAGTCTCGCGGCGTACGACGCCGTGCACCTGCCAGTTCGTCTTCGAGAACGCCCGATGAGTCTGTTTAAGTCATCCCCCGCCCCCGCCAGAATCTCAGGAAAGTGGAAAGGGCTGGGGCTTTGGAACCTGTACTTCCTGGCCAAGTTTTTGTTGGCCTGGACGGGCCACCTGAATCTTCAGGTGATGCCTAACCTGATATTTGCCCTGGTGTTGCTGATTCCACTCGCCCATCCGCTCCTGCGCCGGGTGCGTACGCTCATTGCAATCCCGGTGGCGGTGGCGCTGCTGTATCAGGACACCTGGTTTCCACCCTTCAGCCGCTTGCTGGCGCAACCCGGCGTGCTCGACTTCTCGGTGGATTACATCGTCGAGCTGCTCGGGCGTTTCATCGACTGGCAAGTCTGTGCCCTGCTGTTGCTGTTGATCATCGGCTATGCCTTCCTCAACCAATGGCTGCGCTTGACCACCTTCACCTTGCTCGGTTTGTGCTGGATGAGTGTGGGCAACGTACAAGCCTTGTTGCCCCAAACCCTGCAAACCACAGAAGCACCGGTGGCCAGCGTAACGCCCGGCGTTGTAGCGCCTGCCGTGGTCACCAGCGAGCCAGACGATGCGACGCTTAATGCCTACCTGGAGAAGTTCTACCAGACCGAAGCCCAGCGCAAAGTCGATTTCAAGACGCCCGCCGTCGAGCCACCGCCGTTTGACCTGCTGGTGCTGAACATTTGCTCGCTGGCTTGGGACGACCTGGATGAAGTGGGTATGCGTGACAACCCGCTGCTTAATCAGATGGACGTGATTTTTGACAATTTCAATTCGGCCACCGCTTACAGCGGCCCGGCGGCGATCCGTTTGCTGCGCGCCAGTTGCGGTCAGGTCTCCCATGCCCAGCTGTATAAAGCCACGCCCGATCAGTGCCTGCTCTTCGAAGACCTGCGCAAGCTGGGCTTCAGCAACGAGCTGATGCTTAACCACACCGGGGAATTTGACGGTTTCTTGCAGGAAGTCCGCGATCAGGGTCATTTACCCGCCCCTGCGCTGGGCACCTCGCCCGGTGTGCCGCGTGCTTACGTGAGCTTTGATGGCTCACCGATCTGGCGCGACCGCGATGTACTGAGCAAGTGGTGGAAACACCGTCTGGAGCAGAACACACCCCACGCCGCGCTGTTTTACAACACCACCACCTTGCACGACGGTAACCGTATGGTCACGGCTGATGGCGGCACTCAACGCGCTGATTACAGCAGCCGGGCGCAAGTGCTGCTCGATGATCTGGACGCTTTTATCAATGAGTTGAAAAAAAGCGGACGCCGCGTAGTGGTCATGATCGTGCCCGAGCACGGTGCCGCCCTGCACGGCGACCGCATGCAGATTTCCGGCATGCGCGAAATTCCCAGCGACTCGATCACCCATGTGCCGGTGGGCATCAAGCTGATCAACATGGGCGACGATAAGCAGACGTCTCCCGTGCACGTCACCCAGCCCAGCAGTTACCTGGCAATTGCCGAGATCATTGCGCGCTTGTACGCCGACCCGGCCCTGAGCGAAGGCCAGCGCATCGACTGGTCCAAGGTGCTGGCCGATCTGCCGCAAACAGCAAAAGTGTCTGAAAACTCGGGGACGGTTGTACTGGATTACAACGGCAAGCCCTATGTGCGTATCAAGGAGAACGGCGGATGGCTGCCCTACCCACAGCGTTTCAAATAAGTGCCGATATCCTCACGCGCAACGAGCGTGCCGATGACATCGCCCGGCTCAAGTCGATGATGGACTTGCCTGATCTGCGCTATGTCGACGTCTCTGCACAAATGGAGCTTATGCAGTCGTTGGAGCGCTGGCCCTTGCTGGCCCATCTGGAAGCACAGTACAAGGCGACGCCCGGCGCTGAATCGCTCGGTCTGCAAACACGCTTGGAGAAAAAGCCATGATCGCCGCCAGCTTTCGCGGTATTCGTGGCGGCGTGGGCACCAGTGCCAGCCTGGCAGCCCTGGCGTATGCGCTGTATGCCATGGAGCAGAGAGTGCTGGTGGTGGACATGTGCCCGGAGAACACCTTGGGCCTGCACTTCAATCTGGACCTTGCACCCCACGGCGGTTGGGCGCGGGCCACGCTGGATCAGCAGCCCTGGAATGAATCAGCCTGGCGTGTCAGCGACCGGTTGTACGTGCTGCCTTACGGGCACGTCACAGAAACAGAACACGTTCAGCTGGATGCCTGGCTGTTACAACACCCTCAATTGTGGCGCCAGCGTCAGGCCGCGTTGGGTGACGCATTTGACTGGGTGCTGTTCGACTTGCCGCAACGTTTGCCGGGCCATGCGAGCAATCCACCGTGCGACTTCGCCTTCAGCGTGATTAACGCCGATGCCGCTTGCCATGTGCTGTTGCAAACCCGTCCCAAGGACAGCAACTGGCTGCTGGTCAACCGTTTTGATCCCGGCAGTCAATTGCAACGCGACCTGACCCTGATTTGGCAAAACCGCTACACCGCTTCTTTGATACCCATCAACCTGCACAGCGATGAAGCCATGGGTGAGGCGCTGGCCTGTCGTCAGCCAGTAGGCCGCTATGCGCCCGCCAGCTTGATCACGCAAGACATCATCAGCTTCGCCAGTTGGTGCCTGGTGCGTGGCCGGAGGCTGGAATGATCGGTCAGTGGTTTCCTTACACCCGCCTGCGCCGCGATCAGAACTGCACGCGCGTGACCGCTTTTATCCTTGCGCTGTTGCAAGCACTGGGCTGGATCTTCTTGCGCCTGGAATCGCCCAACTGGCAGGCACTGCAGGCACAACACAAACGCTTGTACCCGCATCTGGCCAACAAGCGCCCGTCCATTGGCGACCCGCTGCGGTATGCGATTCAAACCGTGTGGTTGCTGTTTGTACGCCCGATTGACGAAAACCATCAGCGCCGCCAACGGGCGCGACGTCGCTTCCGAGCGCGCCTTTTCGACCTCCTCAAAGTCGTGCAGCGCCCGTGGAATGCGCTGTCCGATGCATTTGCGCGCCTGCCCTCGACCATCAGCCCGCAGTTGGATGAAGGCTCGCGCAAATGGAGCGCCATGCGCTGGAAAACGCGCAAGGTGCTGTACATCGCGATCGGGATCGTGGCCTCGGTGCTGATTCTGATCTGCGTCACCGAACCGTTCGATTACCTGGCCCAATTGGTGTTCGTGATCCTGTTATGGGCCATCGCCATGCTGGTGCGCAGGATGCCGGGGCGTTTCCCGACACTGCTGCTGATCGTGCTGTCGATCATCGTTTCCTGCCGCTACCTGTGGTGGCGCTACACCTCCACACTGAACTGGAACGACGGGTTGGACTTGACCTGCGGTCTGATCTTGCTGGCCGCCGAAACTTACTCGTGGCTGATTTTGATTCTGGGTTATGTGCAAACCTCCTGGCCACTCAACCGCAAGCCTGCGCCCCTGCCTGCAGACACGCGTGAATGGCCGGTGATCGATCTGATGATCCCGACGTACAACGAAGAACTGGCGATCACCCGGGGCACGGTTTATGCGGCCATGGGTATCGACTGGCCCAAAGACAAACTGCGCATTCACTTGCTCGACGACGGCAATCGTCCAAGCTTCAAAGCCTTTGCTGAAGAAGTGGGCATCAACTACATCGCCCGTGCCGATAATCGCCATGCCAAAGCCGGTAACCTCAACCACGCGCTGACGCTTACCGACGGCGAGCTGGTGGCGATTTTTGACTGCGACCACATGCCCGCGCGCTCCTTTATGCAATTGACGGTCGGCTGGTTTATGGCCGACCCCAAACTGGCACTGGTGCAAACCCCGCACCACTTCCTCTCGCCTGATCCGTTTGAGCGCAACCTCGGCACCTTCCGTAACCGTCCCAACGAAGGGGAGCTCTTTTACGGGCTGGTTCAGGATGGCAACGACATGTGGAACGCGGCGTTTTTCTGCGGCTCTTGCGCCATTCTGAGGCGCTCGGCACTGGAGGAAATCGGCGGTTTTGCCGTCGAAACCGTCACCGAAGACGCCCACACGGCGTTGCGTCTGCACCGCAAGGGCTGGAACTCGGCGTACTTGCGCATCCCGCAAGCCGCCGGGCTGGCCACTGAAAGCCTGTCGGCGCATATCGGCCAGCGTATTCGCTGGGCCCGAGGCATGGTGCAGATCTTCCGCACCGACAACCCTTTGCTGGGCAAGGGCCTTAGCCTGTTCCAGCGAATCTGCTATGCCAACGCCATGATGCACTTTCTGGTGGGCCTTCCTCGGCTGGTGTTCCTCACCGCGCCGCTGGCGTTTCTGTTGCTGCACGCCTACATCATTTATGCCCCGGCCGTGATGATCCTGCTGTACGTGTTGCCGCACATGATTCACGCCAGCCTGACCAACTCCAGAATGCAGGGGGCCTACCGCCAGACCTTTTGGGGCGAGGTCTACGAAACAGTGCTGGCCTGGTACATCGCACGGCCGACCACCGTCGCCCTGTTCAGTCCGTCTCGGGGCAAGTTCAACGTCACGGCCAAGGGCGGCATCATGGAGGAAAACCAGTTCGACTGGCGAACCGCACGGCCTTACCTGGTGCTGTCAGCCCTCAACATGCTGGGCCTGGGGTTTGCGGTATGGCGGATCTTTACCGGGCCCAAAGACGAAATCATCACTATTTTTGTCAGTGTGCTGTGGGTGATTTACAACCTGTTGATTATCGGGGCTGCCGTGGCTGTTGCCGCGGAAGTGCGTCAGGTCCGCCAGACCCACCGGGTGCAAACCCGACTGCCGGGCGCTATCAAACTCAGCGACGGGCACAGCTACCCCTGCGAACTGGTGGACTACTCCGATGGCGGCGCCGGGCTGCAACTCAATGAGCCGCTGCAACTGCCGGTGGGCACGCCAGTGTCGCTGATCGTGCAGCGTGGTAATCGGGAATTTCTGTTCCCCGGCACCCTGACCCGTTCCGGCGGGCTGTTCATGGGGTTGAGCCTGTCGCAACTGACGCCACAGCAGCGGGTCGAGTTCGTTCAATGCACCTTTGGCCGGGCGGATGCCTGCCACCGGACCTGTTCGTATGGCGTAACCAGGGCATCCCGCTGCGCACCCAATACCGTTACACCGCGCCGTCGGCCAACGATGATTCGCGCCTGAACATCAGCCTCAACGACCAGTTCATCACCAGCCTGCCGTTGCAGGCCAAAGGCACCAGCAGCCTGGAAGAATTACGCCTGGCTGTGCTGGCCAACGACTCGGCCAACGCCACGGACAAACTCATCGTTCCGTCGCTGAAAATCGGTGACCGTAACCGCCTGCGCTTTGACTTCAACTTCGCCAGCACCGTCGGCAGCGCCCAACGCGACCGTTGCCAGACCATCTTGCCGGCCAACACCCAGGCAATCATTGACGAAGACTCCACCATTGACCTGTCGGGCTACCACCACTACATCAACATGCCGGACCTCAAAGCGTTTGCCCGCAGTGGTTTCCCGTTCAGCCGCATGGCGGACATGTCCGAATCCATTGTCGTCGTACCCCAGCACACCACCCCGACACTGGTCAGCACGTTGCTGGAGGCGGTGGCGGGCATTTCTGCACGCTCCGGCTACCCGGCCTTTGGCTTGCGCCTGAGCGACGACTGGAACAGCGCGTCCAAAGAAGACGCCGACTTGCTGCTGCTGGGGCAACTGGCGCCAGACCTGCGCGACAACCCGGACTTGAATGTGGTGTTGCAACGCCAGCGCGACATGCTGGTACAGCCTTATAACAACAGCGGTATCAAAGAGAGCAACCGTCGCGGACCGGCGGATATCGACAGCAACCAGCCTGCCAATCGGGTTGAAGTCAGCGCCCAGGCGCCGATTGCCGCGATCATGGGCATGCAGTCGCCGCACCACAACCAACGCAGTGTCGTCGCGCTGCTGGGCAACGACGACGCCGATTACAGCCTGATACGTGAAACCCTGGGCGATTCGGGCAAGCTCAACGCCGTGGCCGGTTCCGTGTCATTGATCCGTAACAGCGGCGTGTACAGCCAGTTGGTGGGTGATACCTACTACGTGGGCAGCCTGCCTTGGTGGCTGCTGCTGTGGTACCAGTTGTCGGAGCACCCGGTGTTGCTGGCAGCCCTGGCCGTCATCAGCATTTTGCTGACAGCGTTCCTGCTGTGGCGTGCCCTGCGTTGGGCTGCTGACCGTCGTCTGCACAAGGATGAATAAGGCATGAAAACACTGGCGGCACTCGTCCTGAGCGTGCCCATCGGATTGCCCGCTTCAGCGGTCGCGGTCACCTGTGACTGGCCCGCCTGGGACAGTTACAAAGCGGCGATGATGAGTCCTGACGGGCGCATCATCGATCGCTCGACCGAACAACTGATCAGCACCTCCGAAGGCCAGAGTTACGGTTTGTTTTTTGCCCTGTTGGCCAATGACAAAGCCAGCTTTGAACGCATCCTTGACTGGACCCGCAACAATTTGGCAGGTGGCAATCTGGAAGCCAACCTGCCTGCCTGGTTGTGGGGGCGTTCCAAGGACGGCAAGTGGCAAGTGCTGGACGCCAATAACGCCACTGACTCGGACTTGTGGATCGCCTACACACTGCTCGAAGCCGGTCGCCTGTGGGATGAGCCGAGGTACAGCACGCTGGGGCAAAACATGCTCTGGCGCAGTGCAGCGCAAAGTGTGCGCAAACTGCCCAAGCTGGGGTTGATGATGTTGCCCGGTGACGTGGGGTTCGATAAGGCTGATGGCTGGCGCCTCAACCCCAGCTACACGCCGCCACAATTGATGGCGCGCTTTGCCCAGTTGTCGCCGGTGTGGGCTGAAGTGGCGAACAATCAGCAGCGTATGTTGCTGGAAGGCTCACCGAAGGGGTTTGCCCCGGACTGGCTGATGTGGAAATCCGGCAGTGGTTGGGCGCCCGATACGCAGAACGGCAGCGCCGGTGACTACGACGCGATCCGGGTCTACCTGTGGGTGGGCATGCTGGCGGAGGATGCCGCCAACCGCCACACCTTGCAGCAGCATTTCGCGCCCATGGTCTCCCTCACCCAAACCCTGGGCTATCCTCCCGAAACAGTGGACGCCGTGACCGGCGCCTACAAAGGGAAAGGGCCAACAGGGTTCTCCGCTGCGTTGCTGCCCCTGCTGGCCAGCGCAGGCTCACCTGCCTACGCGGTACAAAAACAGCGTGTGCAGCAAGAGCCGCTGGCCACCGATGCGTACTACAACCAGTCGCTGGCCTTGTTTGGTCAGGGCTGGGATGAACAGCGTTACCGCTTCGACAAGAATGGACAGTTATTACCGGCCTGGATTGACACATGCGAACAATAAAAACATGGGCCTTTGTGCTCAGTGGCCTGTCCACCGCCGTGATGGCGCAACCCTCCAGTGTTCAGGACCAGCAGCAATGGCTGCTGGAACAAGTGCGCATCGGCGAAGCCATGTACCGCGAAGACCTGGTGCGTGACTCCCTGGCGCGGCTGGAACTGATTGCCCCGGATAACCCGCAGGCATTGGTGGCGTCGATTCGTCAGGCGCTGCTGGAGAAAAAACCGGACCTGGCCCGTGAGCGTCTGGCTCACCTGCAACAGGTCGCACCCGACTCAGCTGCCCTGCGCCAGGCGCAAAGCCTGATGAAGCTGCAAGACCCGCAGAACCAGAAAGCACTGCAAGAAGCGCGTCTGCTGGCCGCCGCCGGACGCCCTGAAGAGTCCAGTGCGGTTTTTGAACGCCTGTTCGGCGATGCGCCACCGGATTTCGCCACAGCGCTCGAATACCTGCGCATCCGCAGCAATATCCCCGGCCAGCGTCCCAAAGTGATTGAGCAACTGCGCACCCTCGACAGCCAATACCCCGGTAACGCGGGGTTGCGACAGACACTGGCCGATTTGCTGTTCAGAGAAAAGCGCCCGGCCGAAGCACTGGCGGTGCTCGATCAACTCTCCAGCGACCCGCAAGCCAGCAACGCGGCAGCCGATCGTGAATACGAATACTTGAAGAGCTTGCCGGTAGAGAACAAGACCGTGCAGGCCTGGCAGGCGTTTGTGAAGCGCTATCCAGCGTCACAGGCTGTGGTTGAAGCCAATCAGATCCTGCTCAATCAGCAACGCCTGCTGGCAGATCCGGCATGGGTCGCCGGTGCGCAAGGCAAGCAGATGATCGAGCAGCAGCGCTCGCCTGCGGTGGCAGAAGGACTGTTGCGCCGGGCGATCAAACGCTACCCCGACGATCCGAGCCTGTATGGCGCGCTGGGCCTGGCGTTGCTGCGCCAGAGCCGCTATGAAGAAGCCAATGCCACCTTCATCCTGGCGCGCAGCAAGGAGCAAGACACCTCTTACATGAGTCAGTGGCAAGACCTGATGGATGCCAGCCACTACCTGATGCTGCTCAGTCAGGGCGACAAGGCACTGGATCGCAAGGACTACGCTGCCGCACGCCGCGCGTTCGAACAGGCGCGCAAGGCCAAACCCCGCGATGCCGACGCGTTGATCGGGTTGGCGGCGGCCGCACGTGGCGAGCTCAATGACATCCAGGCCGAAGCCCTGTTGTTGCAGGCGCGCAAGCTGGAGCCCGGCAATGGCAGCGCCATTCGGGCCCTGGTGAGGTTGTACAGCGCGCAATCTGCGGATAAGGCCAAGGCATTCCTCAACAGCTTGCCCGCCTCCAACCAGCAAGAGTTTGCCGGGCTGCGTCGCGGTTTTGAACTGGACGAACTGAATCAGCAGGCCGATGCCGCTAGCGCCCGCAAAGACTGGCCACAGGTGGTGGCGTTGTTAAGCAAAATTCGCACGCTGACCCCGGACGAGCCCTGGCTCACCTACCGGCTGGCCAATGCGCAACGGGAGATCAACCAGCCCGGCGCCGCAGACGACAGTTTCAAACAATTGATGCGCCGTCAGGGGCAAAATCCCGAAGCGTTGTATGCCTATGCGCTCTACCTGTCGAGTACCGACCGCGATGCCAGCGCGCTGAGTGTGCTGGAACAGCTGCCCGGCACCCGCTGGACGGATGCGATGCGCGAATTGGGCGCCCGTCTGCAACGCAACCTGCTGGTGGCCCGTGCAGAACGCCTGCGTGAAGCCGGTCAGGAACCTGAAGCCATTGCGCTGCTGATGCAAAAGCCCAGCACCGACGACATGCTGACCGTGGCCCGTTGGGCGAGCGAGCGCGGCGACACCCTCCAGGCCGGCGCACTCTACAACCAGGTGCTGCAACAAGAGCCGGGCAACACGAGCGCCCGGTTGGGGCAGATTGAAACGCTGATCAGTGCCGGCCAATTGCCTGCGGCGCGCCAGCAATTGACCCAATTCACACCGGCCGCAGGCACCGAACTGAGTGCCTCTGAACAACGGCGGCTGGCCAATGCCTGGTCAGAAGTCGGGGAACCGGAAAAAGCCAGCGCCCTGTTCACCGAACTGCTCAAAAGCCCGCAGGCAGAGCCCGTGGTATACCGCGACGCGGCGCGCCTGATCGCGGCCAAGGCGCCGCAACAGGCCCTGGACTATTACGCCAAGGGCATGGCAGGTGCCGGGTTGATCACCCCTGAGCAAGCGAACCCGCGCGATAACCGCGCCATGACCTTGGCCAGCCGGGCCAAGGACAATGACGAATGGCTGCCAGGCAGCCTGCGCAGTGACGTCGATGAGCTGTACCAGCGCCAGAACCCGACGGTGCACCTGTATACCGACTACGGCTGGCGCTCGGACAACGCCTCGAAAGGCACATCCGATACCGATACCCAAACCACTATCCTGCAACTCGACCTGCCGGTGGTGGACGGCACAGGCTGGCTGCGAGCCGAGCAACTGGACATGGATGCGGGCAAGTTCAAGACCGACGATGACGGCTTGGTGCGCGAAAACTACGGCACGTGCTCCGTCGGTGTGGTTGCAAAAGGAACGTCAGAACCGGTGTTCTCGGGCTGTGACAATCACTCGCAATCGGCACGCGGCACGACCCTGGCTACCGGGTGGAAGAATGAAACCTGGGAAATCGACGTCGGCCGCACCCCGGACACGTTCAAGGTGCCCAACTGGCTGGGCGGCGTGTCGTACAGCAACAAAATCGGATCGGTGGGCTGGACGCTGACCGGCTCGCGTCGGCCCCTGAGCAACTCGATTCTGTCCTACAGCGGCGCGACGGATCGCAACACTGGCGTGACCTGGGGTGGCGTGACATCCAACGGCGTGACACTTGGGCTTAGCCACGACGAAGGCGGCGTGGACGGGGTTTGGGCCAGCCTCGGGCAACACTGGCTGCGCGGTAAAAACGTGGCCGACAACCATAAAAACACCGCCATGGCCGGTTACTACTACCGTTTGCGTGACAGTGCCGATGAGCGCATGCGCACCGGCCTGACCCTCATGTACTGGAGCTACGATCAGGATTTGAGCGAATACACCTTGGGCCAGGGCGGGTATTACAGCCCGCAGCAGTACTACTCGATCGGTGTGCCGCTCAACTACGCCTTTCGCACCGCCAACTGGTCGGTGTCACTGGAAAGCTCGGTCAGTTGGTCCCACTCCAAGTCTGATGGCAACGACCTCTACCCGCTCAACGGCTTGAACTCAAAACTGTTGGGGGCGCTGGACCAGGCGGGTTATGAACTGGCCGAGCCGTTGGGCAAGACGGCGTCCAGTGCCAGCAATGGAATAGGCTACAAAGTGCAGGGGCTGGTGGAACGCAGGCTGAGCGACAACCTGGTGTTGGGTGCAGGTGTGCTCTACCAGCACAGCGACGATTACGCGCCCAGCCGCGCGTTGATGTACCTGCGCTATACCTTCGATCCGTGGCAAGGCAACCTGCCATTACCGGTGGAGCCGCTGATTCCGTACGCAGACTTCAGATAAAAAAACGCGCCGCCTGCCCCGCAATGCCCTGTTACAAGGGCATCACCGGGGCAGGCGGCGCGTCGTTTTACAGCGGTTAATTAACGTCCCATGGCCCGTGCTGCGTCAGCGGTGTACTGATCGGCAGTGAATTTGCCTTCGTTCAGAATCGCCCCTTTCTTGGACTCGTTCGTCATCCCGTAACCGGTGTACTGGCCCGAGTTCAAGTCCATGAAGAATTGCGAACCTGCCTGCCAGGCGCTCATGTCCGGGTGGTAGAAGTAGTTGATCATGGCGTGCTTCCACAACTGCCCGCGGGAATCGTAGTTATCGGCCATCACCGAATGCCAGGTGTCCTCGTCAATGAACAGCACGCGCTTGCCATAGACGTGACGGTAGCCTTCCTTCAAGTCGGCTTCGAGCACCCACACACGGCGCAACTCATAGCGCATGTAGTCCGGGTTCGGGTGATTGACAGTCAACAGGTCAGCATATTTCGCCGTGCCCGCATTTGCCTTGTAGGCATTGGCCGGGATGTACATTTCACGCTTGCCGATCAACTTCCAGGTAAAACGCTCCGGCGAGCCGTTGTACAACCGGTCTTCGTCCACGGTCATGGTGCCGTTGGTGCCAATCATCGGCTGGTCATAACCATAACCCGGCAACTGGCGCACACGGCGGGTCGAAGGGCTGTAGGTCCAGGCCTGACGCGGGTCGGTCTTGAAGTTGTAGGGTTCGTGGGCAATGTTGATGACCCCGTTATCCCGTGCGGGCTTGAGGGTGGTGTTGTTGGTGTAGGACTGGAGCTTGTCCTCGGTGCGCGGCTCCACGGTCGGTGAGTTGGCAGGCGACAGCCCTTTGCCGTAGGCACGGCCCCACCCAATACTGCCATTGGGCAATACCGACGCCAGGTCGCTGGTTTTATCTTCCGTCCAGGCGCGTGCCGGCAATTGGTGGTTCCACAACAGCTCCATGCCGTTCTTCGGGATCGGGAACGGAATTTGCCCCAGCCCTTCGATGCCCATGCCGTCATCCACCAGCTTGGCATTCAACGCATTGCTCATGGCCCGGCGGCACACGTAGTCCGGGTAACGGTAATCGCGGTGGCCGGGGTAGATGTTCATCTTGTAGGTATCCGGGTAGCGCTTGAGCAGCGCTTTCTGGCCCTCGGACAGTTGATCGGCGTATTGCGCCATGTTCTGCGCGGTAATGACCAAAATCGGCTTTTCGTCAGCGTAAGGGTCGACCGGGTGGTCGCCGGAGAATTTGACGTGTTTCCAGCCCGGCACCTCCCCCAGGTACTTACCGGTGTAAGGCGGAATGGTGCCCGCCGCGTTACCGGCCTTTTCGGCGCCGACACAGGTCAGCTCCTTGCCCAATTTGGCCGCCTCTTCGGGGGACACCTGGGCCATTGCGGCACTGATCGCCAGTCCATTGACGGTCAGGGTGGCTGCGAGCATGACGCCTGTTCTTGTTATTTTCATGTATTGCCTCCTACGCGAATAAAGCTTGCTGGGGGTGTGGTGCCATTCTTCGCCATCTGCAGCCGTATACATCGTCCACAAAGACTAATCAGGCGCTGAGTAGCAGCGTCTTGAGCACGCCCTTGAGGGTTTTGCCCGAGGCGTTGCGTTCGAACGGGGTGTGCTGCACGTGAATCCGTGCCGGAACTTTGTAACTGGCCAGCCGCGCCGCCATGAAGGCCTTGAGTGCGTCACTGTCCGGGGCCCGGCCCGCCTCGCCGCTGACCACCAGCAATACCACTTCGCCCAATGCCTCATCGGGCATGGCCAAAGCCGCCGCTTCGATTACGCCAGGCATTTCACAGGCGCAGGACTCCACTTCCGCGGCGGAGATTTTTTCGCCGCCGCGATTGATCAAGTCTTTGGCGCGATCGGTGATATAGAGGAAACCTTCGTCATCGAGCATTCCGATGTCTCCGGTGTCCAGCCAGCCATTTTGCAAGGTCTGCGCGCTGGCATCGGGCAGGTTCCAGTAGCCGCTCATCAAGGTTGGCGAGCGCAGCCAGATCACACCGCTGACACCCGCAGGCACCGGATGATCGGGGCTGTCGCCGATGCGCACATCCACGATGG
The DNA here is from genome assembly GCF_002269125.1 of Pseudomonas lundensis. GTDB lineage: Bacteria > Pseudomonadota > Gammaproteobacteria > Pseudomonadales > Pseudomonadaceae > Aquipseudomonas > Aquipseudomonas lundensis_A. The sequence goes on from NZ_NQKI01000028.1 coordinate 14,131, forward strand.
GCAGTGGCCAGCCGGCAGCAGCCGGTTTATAAACGAACTGATCGCCGCCAATCGCAGCGCCGATGCCATTGCTTTCCGTCAAGCCATAACCACTGCCGCCGACGGCTTCAGGTTTACGCTGGGTCAAATGTGCCAGCAGGCTGCTGGAGGGAGCGGCACCGCCCAGCCCGAGGCCGAACAAGCTCCGGGTGTCAGCGGTGCCGAAACGCGGTGACGTCAACAGCTGCTGCATCATCACCGGCGCGCCGTTGAACTGGGTGCATTGTTCGTCGCGAATCAGGTCCAGGGCCGTTTCAACGTCCCACTTGTACATCAGCAGCAGGCGTCGACCGCTGCGCAAGGCCAGCAGAAACTGCGCGTGCAAACCGCTGACATGAAACAACGGCACCGCCATCAGCGTCGTCGGCGCATAGCCACTGTTGATCACCACACTGATGCGCTCGGGCGAACTCACCGCGCAAAATGCGCCCTGAAACTCCAGCGCCACCAGCGCCTGACATACCGCACGGTGCGTCGACAGTACGCCCTTGGCCAGACTGGTGGTGCCCGACGTGTACAGAATCAGCGCCGGATCATCGGCACTGACAGTCGCTGCCGGAACACGCACGGGCGGCTCCGCGAGCAGGTCATCAAGGCGCTGGCAATGTTCTTCCAGTGGCGTGCCGTCAGGCGTGCCCACCACCACGGTCGCCAGCCCCTGCTCACGCAGGTCGCGGGCTAACAGCTGCAAGCGTGGTGCATCGCACACCAGCACCTGAGCATTGCTGTCTTGCAAACCATGAAACAACTCATCGCGCAGGCCCCAGCTATTGAGCGGCACACACACGGCACCGCAGCGCTGGACGGCGGCAAACGCCACCAGCCACGCCGGTTGATTGCGCATCGCAATGGCGACACGATCCCCCTGGCGCACGCCAAAGCGCCGCACCAGTTGCCCGGCGAGACGGTCCACCTGATCGAAAAATTGGCTGAACGTCAGCCGCTGCTGTTCCCACACCAAAAATTCGCGGTCCCCGTGCACCCGACCGCTGTCGATGGCTGCCCACACGTTGGCGGCGGTGTGGCGGAAGTACTTCAGGCCGCTGCCCGCTGTGGTCTGAACTTCATAGGGCGAGCCCGGGCCAATCAGTTGCTGCCAGGCGCCCTGCCATTGCTCAAGCTTCATCTTGTTATTCTCCAGACGTTAAGCGCCTATACCGACTCAGGCGGGCGCGAACGCCAGCGAGGCGTAGCGCTCGCAGTGGAAATCGGCATCCCCCAGACACGCTTGGGCAACGCGGATGCGTTTAAGAAACAACCCGACATCCAGCTCGTCGGTCACGCCGATACCGCCGTGCATTTGCACGGCTTCATTGGCCACGCGCACGGCCATTGAACCAGCCTTCCACTTGGCCAGGCTGGCCACCCGCTGACGCTCGCCCTCAGCCAACGCCGGGTCGTCCAGCGCGGCAAGCCCGGCCATCACGGCACTGCGTGCCAGTGACAGTTCGACATATAACTGCGCCGCCCGATGTTGCAGCGACTGAAACGAACCGATCGCGACATCAAACTGGACCCGGGTCTTGAGGTAATCGAGGGTCATTTCAAACAGTTTTTCGGCCATGCCCAACAGTTCAGCCGCCAGGCACACCCGGCCCCGGTCCAGCGCCGTGTTCAGCGCAGGCCACGCTGTGCCCGGATCGCCCAGCAACGCATCGGCGCCAAGTCGCACCTGTTCCAGGCGCACTTGCGCATGGTTGCGCGAGTCAATCAGGGGCAACGCGCTGACCGTCAGGCCCGGTGCATTGGCAGGCACCAGAAACAGGCTGATGCCCTGCTCCGGAATCGATGTGTGTGCGGTACGCGCCGCCACCAGATACGCATCGGCACCGACCCCGTCGACCACAAAGTACTTGTGGCCATCAAGGACGTAACCATCGCCATCCGCTTGCGCGGTCAAATTCACGCACTGCGGGCTGTGACGCGGACGCTCCTCCAGGGCCAGGGCCAGACGGCGCTCGCCGTTGATCACCGAAGACAACCACACGTCTTGCTGCTGCGCATTGCCCAGCACGTGCATCAGCGAGCCGCTGAGTACCACGCTGGACAGCAACGGCGTGGCGCTGAGGTTTTGGCCGATGGATTCAAAAATCGGCCCCAACCCCATGCAGCCAAAGTCCAGCCCGCCGAGGTTTTCCGGGAACGGAATCGCACTCCAGCCCAGCGCCACGGCGTCCTGCCACACCTGCGTGTCAAAACCGGGTGCACGGTGCTCATCGCGCAGTGCACGTTGCCGTGTGACCGGGCTGCGGGCTGCCAGAAACTCGCGGGCGCTGTCGGCCAGTAGCCGTTGTTCTTCGCTATAAAGCAGAGTCATGGTGGATTCCTTACTTCACGTCAGGCAGGCCGAGGACCCGCTTGGCGATGACATTGAGCTGGATTTCCGAAGCGCCGCCCGAGATCGTCAGGGCGAAGCTGTTCAACCAGCCGCGGGTGATGGCCTGTTCCTGCGGGGTGAAAGCGTCCTTGTCCCAACCCAGCGCGTGATACCCCATGACCTCCAGCAGCACTTCAAACTTGTTGCGCTCCTGTTCGGTGTGCACCAGTTTCATGATCGACATCAGCCCGCTGACGTCTTGCCCGGCCCGGGCCTCTTCGCCCATGCGCTGGACAGTCAGGTTGTAAGCCTGCTCATCCATGGCGCACGCGACAGCCCGCGCCACCAGCGCGTGTTCAGACTGTCCCTGCGGGTTCGGCAGGTAGTCCTGCACCAGCGACAGCAAATGAAAATGCGTCGGCAAACTGAACTCGCCGAACTTGGACATGGCCTTGCGTTCGTGCTGTAACAGGTGTTTGGCCAGATTCCAGCCACCATTGAGCGGGCCGATCAGTTGGCTTTTGGGCACCTTCACGCCATCGAAAAACACTTGGCAGAAGGCGGATTTGCCGCTGATCAAATCAATTGGCGCGACGCTGACACCGGGGCTTTTCATGTCCAGCACAATCAGGCTGATGCCCGTGTGTTTGCTCGCTGCGGGATCGGTACGCACCAACGCGTACATCCAGTCAGATTTGTCGCCGTACGAGGTCCAGATTTTGCTGCCATCCACCACAAAATGGTCGCCCGCGTCCTTGGCCGATGTCTTGAGACTGGCCAGGTCGGAGCCCGCATTCGGTTCCGAAAACCCCTGACACCAGCGCACTTCACCGCGGGTCATGGGGGTCAACAACGTTTTTTTCTGTTCTTCGGTGCCAAATTCCAGCAACACCGGGCCGAGCATCCAGATGCCGAGGTTGATCTGTGGCGGACGGCATTTCAGGCGCCGCAGTTCGCTTTCCAGCACCGCGTTGTATTCAGGGCTCAAGCCCCCGCCACCGTATTCGACGGGCCAATCGGGGCAAAACCAGCCTTTATCGCGCATGCGTTCAAACCAGACGCGGGCGTCTTCACTCGCAAACGCCACCTCACGGCCACCCCACACCAGTTCCCCTTCAGGAATCGCCTTGCGTTGCGAGGGCGGGCAATTGGCTTCAAGCCAACTGCGGGTTTGTTCTCTGAACTGATCAATCGCACTCATGTGACTCACCTGTTGATCATGGGAAACGGGTTAACGCTGGGTGCGTGGCATGCCCAGGCCGAATTGGGCGATCAGCTCGCGCTGGATTTCATTGGTGCCACCGCCAAACGTCAGGGTCACCGAGGCCCGCACTTCGTACTCCAGGTCACCGTGCAGCACAGCGGCGTCTGACCCGCTGCGCACCAAACCGCTGGCACCGACGATGTTGCTCAGCAGGCGCAAAATCTCGATCCCGGATTCCGAGCCGTACACCTTGGTGGTGGACGCCAGCGCCACGTCCATGCGATCACGCTCCAGATCGGCGGCAATGCGCAGATTGATCAGGCGCATGGCTTCCAGACGCGCATAGCACTCGGCCAGCCCGGCACGTACCCACGCGGTATCCATGGCGCGCACACCATTTTCGTCAGGCTGACGCGCCCACGCCCAGACACGCCGGAACAGCCCCACCACCTTGTCCGACCACGCACCCAACCCGAGCCGCTCGTGATTGAGCTGCGCGGTGATGAGCTTCCAGCCGCCGTGCAACTCACCGACCAGCATGCCCTGCGGCACCTTGACGTTGTCGTAGTACGTGGCGGCCGTCGGGTTGCTGGTGGTCGGGATGACGGTGGTTGAAAAGCCCTCGGCCCGGGTGTCGAGAATCAGGATAGACACGCCTTTATGCCGAGGGCGCTCCGGGTCGGTTCGCGCGGCCAGCCAGATGTAATCCGCCGATTCCGCGCCAGAGGTCCAGAGTTTGTTGCCATTGACCACAAAGTGATCGCCTTCCAGGCGCGCCGAGGTTTTCAGCATCGCCAGGTCACTGCCTGCCTCCGGTTCCGAATAGCCGATGGCAAAGATGATTTCCCCGGCTGCAATACCCGGCAAAAACTGGGCTTTCTGCGCCTCGGTGCCGTATGCCATCAAGGCGGGACCGACAGTGCTGATGGTCACAAACGGCAGGGGCGCACCCGCAATGTTGGCTTCTTCAAAGAAGATGAACTGCTCGGTCGGCCCGTACCCCTGACCGCCATGTTCCTTGGGCCATCCCACCGCCAGCCAGCCATCGCGCCCCATCTGGCGGATCGTGTCGCGGTACAGCTCGCCGCCTTCCTTGCCGCGCAACTGTGCGCGCAAAGCCGGTGTCATCAAGTGTTGAAAGTAATCGCGCACGGTATGGCGCAGGGCATGTTGTTCGGGCGTAAGGTCAACGAACATAAAAGCTCCTTAGGCTGCGCCGAGAATCAAACCGCTGGTAGGCACGCCGGTGCCGGCGGTAACCAGCACGTTGTGCACATCATCGACCTGGTTGACCGAGGTGCCGCGCACTTGACGCACTGCCTCGGCTACACCGTTCATGCCGTGGATATAGGCTTCGCCCAACTGGCCGCCGTGGGTGTTGATCGGCAGCTTGCCACCTCGGGCATGGTGCCCGGCCCGGATGAATTCCTTGGCTTCGCCCCGCTCGCACAAACCGAACTCTTCCAGTTGCGGCAGTACAAACGGCGTGAAGTGGTCGTAGATAATGGCGGTTTGCAGCGCGTCCGGCCCCAGCCCTGATTGGCGATACAGCTCTTTGGCGACCACGCCCATCTCCGGCAGCCCGGTAATGTCATCGCGGTAAAACGAGGTCATGATCTGCTGCCCCGAGGTGATGCCCTGGGACCCCGCTTTGATCATCACCGGCTTCTGGCGCAGGTCCTTGGCGTACTCGGCCGAGGTAATGACCATGGCCACGGCGCCATCGGATTCCTGGCAGCAATCGAGCAAGTGCAACGGTTCGCAGATCCAGCGCGACGCTTGATGCTCTTGCAGCGTGATCGGCTTGCCGTAAAAGAAGGCGGCCGGGTTGGTGGCGGCAAAGTCGCGCACGGCCACGGCCACGCGGCCGAAATCTTCCGAGGTGGCGCCGTAGGTGTGCATATACCGTTGGGCAAACATGCCCACCCACGATGCCGGCGTATGCAGACCGTGGGGCATGTACCAGCCGTAATTGACGTTTTCAAAGATCGGCGTGGAGGCAAAGCCATAGCTGCCGCTGCCAAACCGGTACCACGAACGCTCGTTCATGGCGCGGTACACCACCACGACTTTGGCCACACCTGTGGCCACCGCCATGGCGGCGTGCATGATGGGCGCGCAGGCCGCGCCACCGCCGTGGGGCACCTGGGAGAAGAACTTGACGTCTTTACAGCCCAGCAGGCGGGCGATTTCATACTCGGGCACCTTGTCCACCGAGTAGGAGCTGAACCCCTCCACGTCAGCAGGGTTGATACCTGCGTCTTTAAGGGCCGCCAGGGTGGCTTCCATCGCCAGACGCAGTTCGGTGCGCCCGGAATTTTTCGAGAATTCGGTGGCGCCCAGACCAACAATGGCGGCGCGCCCGGAGAGTGACGATTGCGACATGTGAACTGTCTCCCGCTGTCAGGGTAAAACCAGCGCGACCGTGCCGGTCACGTGGTTGCCCATGGAATTTTTGCCGCTGAGGGTGATTTCCACCGTGCGCGTGGCTGCGTCTTGATGGCTGACAACGCCGTTGAAGGTCATGCAGTCGCCGGGGTAATTCGGCGCCCCCAACTTGATCTTCAAGGAAGCAAAGCGCGCTAGCGGGCCTGCCCACTCTTCGACATAACGCTGCACCAGCCCGTTGGTGGTCAGGATGTTCATGAAGATGTGCGGCGAGCCCAGTGCCTGCGCCGCCTGCATGTCGTGATGACCTGGGAAGTAATCGCGCGTGGCAATCGCTCCCCCGGTAATCAGGCCAACGGTAATAGGAATGGCCAGTTCCGGCAGGGTCTCGCCGGGGCGCACGTCGTCAAAGCGCTTGGTGTTCTTCGAGGTCATATTTCCATCCCAGCTTGTCGTGGTGGCTCAGCCAATTGCCGAGGTGTTCAAGGCTGGCGGCCGAACCGCCCAGCGCATTGCCAAGTGCCCGGCTCCAGTAGAGAAAACGGTGCATCGGGTAGGTCAGGTCGACGCCAATGCCGCCATGTACGTGCTGCGCGTTGTGCCCGATCACATGCCCGGCTTCGCACGCTTGCCAGGCCGTGGCCAGTGCTTCGGATGGCGCCGGCAGGCCGGCGTCGAGGCGGTAACACAATTGCCAGAGGCAACTGCGCAGGGCTTCGAGTGCGATGTGGGCGTCGGCCATGCTCATTTGCACCGCCTGAAAACTGCCGATGGCGCGGTCGAACTGACGGCGCTCGGAGACGTACGCCACCGTGCGCCGCAACTGCTCGGCACTGACACCCAATTGCAACGCCGCCAGCGCGGCCGTGGCCCGGGGTTCTAGCCATTGCAAGGCCGCGGTGGGCAACAGCTGCCCGGCCCCGATAATCAGTCCGTCAATGCGCAGGTCCGCGATGGCCTCGCCGTGGGTCATGCGCCCGGGCACATGCGTGATGCCCTTGGCCGCCAGCTCGACCCAGGCCAGTCGCGGTTGTCCTTCCGCCATCACCAGCAGTAGCGCGGCCTGGGACTGCTCGGCCAAGGCCAGTGCCGACACGCGGCCTTTCAACTGCCAGCCCTGCGCGTGGGGATGTGCATGCACCTGCACCCCAAGGGCACTGTGCAAACCACCAAGGTCCAGCGTCAGCAGCGCACGCCCTGCCGCCGCCTCCGTGGCCCAGGCTTGTAAGGTGTCATCACCGAAACCGGCGAGGGTGGCCGCCGCCAATTGATGGCGCCACAAGGGCACTTGCCCCAAGGCATTGCCCTGGGCTTGCAGCACCTGCATCAGGTCGGCCATGCCCAACCCGCTGCCACCCTGAGCTTCAGGAATGGCCAAGGCTTGCAAACCAGTCTCTATGCACAGCTCCCACAGCGGTTCCATGAAGGCCTGATCGCCCGTATCAAATTGGCGCAGGCGGTCGTCGGTGCAATAGTCGGCAAACACGCTGCCGGCCATTTCAGCGATCGCGTGTTGATCCTCTGTGAATTCGAAATCCATACGCCCCCCCCTTACTCGGCCACAGGCCGGAACAGCGGCAAGGTCAACTCACCGTCAAAGGTTTGGAACTCCAATTGCACCGGTTGCCCGATACGCAAGGCATCACGCGTGACCCCGGTCAGCCCTGCTACCAGCCGAACGCCCTCCTGCAGCTCAATCAGACCAATGGGGTTGGGGTGATCGAACGGCGCGACTTCGGGGTAATGCATGATCACGAAGGAGTACAGATGCCCACGGCCACTGGCTTCGACGCTGTCCCAGTCAAAGGAATGGCATTCGATGCACACCGGCGCTGGCGGATGCCGCAGGGTCTGGCACTGGGTACAGCGCTGGATCAACAGCTTGCCTGCTTCGCAGCCCTCCCAGAAAAACCGCGTGTCGTCGCTCATTCCCGGTTTCGGGCGTTTGACCACGGGCGCAGCGCTCACATCGGCCGGGGCCTGGGGCGCGGCTGGCGGGTGCGCCGGGCGGAACTTGAAGACGCGGAACAACAGTTCCCCGACAGCTTCGTCGCCGCTTTTATGCACGACGAAATACTGCATCACCAACGTGACGAAAAACCCGGTGCCTAACCCCGTGGTTTTCTCGTCGCCCACTGAATCCAGGCGCGTGGTGTAGTAGAGCTTTTCGCCGGGACGCAGGTTGCGGTTGAAGGTCAACTCCGAGTTCACCGCCACCACTGACGGGTAACCGTAGGACTCGATCAGTTTGAGCACTTCGTAAGGGTTTTCGGTGGTTGAGCCAGGCGGGTAATGGTTGGCGTGAAAGCCTTCCATGCACCACACCTGCAACATCGAAGGCGGCGCCACCAGTCCGTCCTGCTCACTGTTGGCAGCAAAGGCGGGATCGGTGTACAGCGGGTTATCGACACCCATGATTTCGCACCATTGGCGAATCATCGGGGCGTTGACATCGTCCCAGGCGTACACGCGACCATATTCACGCCCCACCAGGGCGCGCACGTCGGTTAGCAATTGAGAATCAGCCAAGTTCGTCTCCTGCAGGATGAGCGCGGCAACTTGCGGGTTGCCGCAGAGGGTCGATCAATGCCCGGCGTTCTGCGCGGCACCCAGAAAAGCCGGGCGTTCGCCGCCGCCGTGCAGCAACAGGTTGCAACCGCTGGCATACCCCGCCATGGGCGATGCGATAAACAGGCAGGCGTTACCAATGTCTTCAGGCAGCGCCATGCGCCCGGCCGGTATCCCGGCGCTGACGGCGGCGACACCCTGTTCATCGCCGTAATGCAAATGCGACTGTTCGGTGCACACCAAACCGGGGCTGACCGCCACCACGCGCACCTTGGGCGCCCATTCCACCGCCAGCGATTGCACCAGCGCCAACACACCGGCCTTGGCTGCGCCATAAGCCGCCGTACCCGGCGAGGCACGCAACGCGCTGATGCTGCCGATAAACACAATGCAGCCGCCGTCTGCCTGTTGCTGCATCAGCGCATTGGCCTGCTGCGCCACATTCAGGGGAGCGATCAGGTTGAGGCGGATAATGCCTTCATGAAAACGGGGCGAAACACTGGCCGCGTCGGCGGCAGGGCTGCCACCGGCGTTGTTGATCAGCACATCCAGACGCCCGAAATCGGCACGGATGCCGTCGAACAGGGCCTTGAGCGAATCCAGGTCACGCACATCGCAGGCCATGAAGATCGCCTGCGCCGAACCGGCCTGTGGCAGTGCTTCGGGCGCCGTACGGCCACACACAATGACGCGCGCTCCGGCCTGCAAAAAACTGCACGCAATGCCTGCGCCGATGCCTTTGGTTCCGCCGGTAATCAGCACCACCTTGTCGGTGTAATCGAGTCCTGAATGTTGGCCCATGAGGCGCTCCTTTTCTTCTGATGGAGCCACTCTAGGGGCTTATTCGCGGGTGCTCGTCGTCTGAATGGACGATGAAGCCGCGCCACGCCAACGCAACACTTCAGCGCACGCGGCACTGCCAGCCATCGCTCATGAGGAACGCCATGTCAGCCCCTTCCACCGACCCGGTTTTGCTCGAATTCCCGAGCCCGGGCGTCGCCCTGTTGCGACTCAATCGGCCCCAGGCCACCAATGCCCTGAGCCTTGAATTACAGGCTTTGTTGTCACGCTATTTCGTGGAACTTGCAGAAAATGCCGAGGTGCGCTGCATCCTGCTCACCGGTGGCGAGAAGGTGTTTGCGGCGGGCGGCGACATCAACAGCATGGCCGGGGTTGGCCCGATCGACATTTATCAGCGCCACACCGAACGGGTCTGGGCGCCGATTCAGCAGTGCCCGAAGCCGGTGATCGCTGCAGTGTGCGGCTACGCCTATGGCGGCGGTTGTGAGCTGGCGATGCTGGCCGACATCATCGTCGCCGGGCGCGGGGCCAAATTTTGCCAGCCGGAAATCCGCATCGGCATCATGCCGGGGATCGGCGGCACGCAGCGGCTAGTACGGGCCGTGGGCAAGGTCAAAGCCATGCGCATGGCCTTGACCGGTCAACCCATCAGCGCAGAAGAAGCCTGGACGGCCGGGCTGGTCAGCGACCTGGTGGACGATGACCAGGTGCAAGCCCAGGCACTGGACATTGCCAGACAGATTGCGGCGATGCCGCCGTTGGCGGCCGAGCAAATCAAAGAAGTGATCCTGGCCGGGATGGACGCACCGCTGGAGGCCGGCTTGGCGCTGGAGCGCAAAGCCAATGCGTTGCTGTTTGCGTCACGGGACCAGAAGGAAGGCATGCAGGCGTTCATCGAGAAACGCACGCCACGGTTTGAAGGTAAGTAAACCCGGGGCCGCGTCAGCATCTCAAGGCTGGCGCGGGCCCGTTATTGTGTGGGTCAGGCGTTCACCTTTGCGCGCAATTCATTCTTCGCCACTTTGTTCGACGCATTGACCGGCAACGCCTCAAAGAACCGCACCTGCCGGGGCACTTTGTAATTGGCCATGTGTTCACGCGCCCATTCAATCAACTGGGCTTGATCCAGTGACTGGCCGTGGCGCAGCACAACACAGGCGCAACCCACCTCCCCCATGCGCTCATCGGCAATACCGATGACCGCCACCTGCGCGACAGCCGGGTGCTCCATCAGCCCGGCCTCGATTTCGGCCGGGTAGCAGTTGAAGCCGCCGACGATGAACATGTCTTTCAGGCGATCGGTGATGCGCAGGTTTCCCGCAGCGTCCAGCACGCCAATGTCGCCGGTGTGCAGCCAGCCTTCGCTGTCAATGGTTTGCGCAGTGGCAACCGGGTCTTCGAAATAGCCTTGCATGACATGAAAGCCGCGCAGGCAGATCTCGCCGGTGTTGCCTGCTGCAAGGGGGCGGTTGTGCGGGTCGCGAATGCTCACTTCTGTGCCGGGAATCGCCCGGCCGCTGGTGCCAGCGATGGTCTCGGCCGCATCGTGCGGGACGCAGATGGTCGCCAGCCCACCGCATTCGGTCAGGCCATATGCGGTGGTCACCACGGCGAACCCCAGCTCACGGCGCATGCGCTCAATCAGGATGGGCGGAATCGTTGCTGCGCCGGTGACAGCAATCCGCAAGCTCGACAAGTCCGTCTCGGCCAGTTTCGGGTGGGCCAGCATCGACAGGTACAAGGTAGGCGGCCCCGGCAGCACGTTAATACGTTCTGCGGCGATGCGTTGAAACACCGCCTCGGCATCAAATACCGCGTGCGGCAAGATGGTCGCCCCGGCCAACAAGCAGGTCAGCCACCCCGCCTTGTAGCCAAAGGCATGGAAAAACGGGTTGATGACCAGATACCGGTCGCCCGCCTGCAAGCCAATCACCTTCACGTACTCGCTGAAGGCGCGCAGGTTTTGCCCGTGGGCGCTCATCACGCCCTTGGGCTTGCCCGTAGTGCCGGAGGTAAAGAGCAGATCGCTCAAATCGTTGGCCTGGACACTGTCCGAACGCGCCTGCGCAGAATGTTCGCTGACCGTGGTGCCCAAGGCCAGGAACTCATCCCAATCCAGGTCGAGGGCGCTGGCGACCTGCCCTTCTTCCAGCAGCACCATGTGTTCAAGGCTGGCGGGGCGACAAGGGGCCAGCAACGCCAAGTAATTGGTGCCAAGGAAATGCGGCTGCACAAACAGCACACGGCTGCCGCTGCGTTGCAGGATGTCAGCTGCTTCACTGCCTTTCATCCGGGTGTTGATGGGTACCATGACTGCCCCGGCGCAATGAATCCCCAGCGCGGCAATGATCCAGTCGCGGCCATTGGGCGCCCAGATTGCCACCCGATCGCCCTTCTCGATCCCCAGCGCCATCAGGCTGCGGGTCACCGCGAGGGCGAGTCGGGGCAAGTCTCGATAGTCAGTGCGCTGCCCATGCGCTTCAATGGCCGTGCGCCCGGCATGCTGTTGCGCCGCTTGCTGCAACAAGTGAGGAATGGAGCTTGGCAGGCTCAAGGTGTCGTCACGCAGGACGTCAAGGGTGGAATTCATCGGTCACTCGTCTGGCGAATTATTCGGGGAAACACACGCGTAACTGTTCACTGCGGGGGATGGACTGGCAGGCCAGTACCCAGCCTTCACTGAGCTCCTGCTGATCGAGGGCATCGTTGCGCAGCATCTCTACCGCACCGCGTTCGACCGTGCACATGCAGGTGGCACACGACCCCACCAGACACGAACTGGGCGGACTCAGCCCGGCGCGTTGCATGGCATTGAGCAGGGTTTCACCCTCGGCGCACGGGACTTCGAATTCTTCGCCGTCGAGGCGTACCGACAGTTGGCTGCTGACGCCATCGGGGTTCACCGCGGGCAGCTCTGGCACACTGCCTTCTTCGGGCAGTGAAACAAAGCGCTCCACGTGAATACGCCCGTGTGGCATGCCCAGCCCTTGCAGGGCGCTGACGGCGGCGTCCATGAACGGCCCCGGGCCGCAGATAAAGGCTTGGGCATGGGCCCACGGGCGGGCGATTTCTGCCAATTGCGCCACCGCCGGAATGCCCTGTACCGAATCCAGCCAGTGAATCACTTGCAGCCGCTGGGGGTAGGCGCTGGCCAGGGCCTTCAGCTCGGCGGCGAAGATCACCGAGGCTTCATCGCGATTGGCGTAGATCAGCAAAACCCGCCCGCTGCCGGCAATCAGCGCAGAGCGCAGGATCGACAGCACTGGCGTCACCCCGCTGCCGCCGCCAAACAGTACAAAGTCATCGTCAAAGTGACGTGGCACGAACGCCCCCGCCGGCGCCAGCACGTCCAGTTGATCGCCCTCGCGCAGTTGCTGACACAGCCAGTTAGAGGCGCGGCCGTCACGCACTTGCTTGATGGTCACCCGCAGTGGCTCATCGTGCAGCGGTGTGCTGGACAACGAATAACAGCGCGGTAGCCATGCACCTTCGAACGGCACGCGCAGGGTCAGGAATTGACCGGGCTTGTAGGTGAACTGCTCGCGCAACGCAGGCGGAATGTCGAACACCAGTGAGCGCGAATCAGCGGTTTCAGGGATGATTTGCGCGATGCGCAGCGAATGGTAGGCAGGTGTATTCATTTTAAATACTCATCACAAACTGGCCGCTGTCGATGCGCAGCTCTATACCATTGATCGCGCGCGACTCATCGCTGGCCAGAAACAACACGCTGTTGGCCACGTCTTCAGGCAGGCACATCCGGTGCATCGGGTCACTCTCGATGGTCAGGCTGGCGGGGTCCAGTCCGGCCGGGAACGTGCCGGTTGTCATTGGGGTAAGAATCCCGTCCGGGTGCAATGAATTGCAGCGGATGCGGTATTTGCGCCGACGGCAGAGCACCGCCACGGTACGGGTCAGGGCGGCAACGGCCCCTTTGGAAGCACTGTAGGCGGTGTAGTCGTCGCGTCCGGCGAGTCCGGCAATCGACGACATGTTAATGATCGAGCCGCCCTCGCCCTCTTTCATCAACCCCAGTGCCGCCCGGCAGCCCAGAAAAACACTGTCGCTGTTGACCCGTTGCACGCGCTGCCAGTCCCGGTAGTCGGTGTGTTCAATGTCACCGTGCAGCAGAATGCCCGCGTTGTTGAACACAATATCCAAGCGTCCGTAGGTGGTGCGAATCACGTCAATGACCCGCGCCCAGTCCGCCTCGCTGGCCGCATCATGCGCCAGGAACAGGGCGGCGGGACCGATTGCCTGCGCCAGTGCCTGCCCGGCCGCGACGTCAATGTCGCTGATCACAACCTGCGCCCCCTCTCGGGCCAACAGCCGGGCGCTGGCGCGTCCCACACCGCTGGCCCCACCGGTAATCAACGCCACTTTGCCTGCTACGCGTGCGCTCATAGGGTGCTCCTTCACAGGGTTTCAGCCGCCAGTTGGGCCCGAGCGGGCTGGCTGTCAGTAGCAACAGCCTTGCCTGCACGGCGCCCGGAAAACACGCAGTCGGCCAGCGAAAGGCCGCTGATGTACAAATGCGAGGCGATGCCGATGGCGGTTCGCCCGGCACTGTACAACCCGGCAATCGGTTGGCCGTTGCCATCCAGTACCGCGCCGTTATGTTCGTCGACCTTGAGGCCGCCCAAGGTCAGCGCCCCCAATGGAAACACCGGGTTGCTGACACTGATGTCACAGGCGTAGAACGGGCCCTGATCCAACACCTGGCGGCTGCCCGGCGACTTGCCAAACGCATCGGGCGCCGTGCCACGTGCGCCTGCGTTATAGGCTTGCAACGCAGCCTCAAGGGTTTCGCCGTGCATGCCGCAAGCGCTGGCCAGCTGCGACGCATCGCGGCCTTTGCGCACCTTGAACAGCATCAATGCCAAGGCTGGCAATGCCTGAAACCACCAATAGCCGTCGAACAGCGCCTGACGAATCGCCTGCTTGCGCAAGCGCGCATCCAGCACCAGCCAGGCCTTGCCGCCCTGCTCTTCACACAGCGGCTGGCCGAGGGTGGCGCCATACACTTCTTCGTTGCAAAAACGTCGGCCTTCGGTGTTGACCACAATCCCTTTAGGCCAGCAAAACGGCGGGTTGATAAAGCGCCATGCCGACACCCGGCTCAGGCGATCACCTTGTGCGCCCACCGATTGCCCCAGGCGCAGGCCGCTGCCATCGCAGCCGGTAGCGCCGACCTTGAAGTTGCGGCGAAATTTGGGGGCATGTTCGCGGATCAGGTCGCGATTGAAGATAAAGCCGCCCGTGCTCAGGATCACGCCTTGGCGCGCCCGTATCAGCACAGGTCGGGCATGCTCGCGCTCCAGCTGGCTGACGGTGTGGCGCAAACGGTCGCAGTAGCCCGGCGCAAAGTTCTGCAGGCGCTCGGCCCGTGCCGCCAACCGTGCATGCTGCTGCGCCTCGCGCGATCCGGCAGGCATCTGCCACAGCTCAGCACCGACGACCCGGCCCGTCTCATCCACCACTAACCGACGCGCAGCCGATTGCAGCAACGGCTGCACCCCGGCACGCAGGCAGGCAGCTTGCAAATGGCCATATAACACGGCGCCGCACTGGCCTTTGCCAACCGTGCGATGGCCCCGTGGCGCCGGCGCGTGCGTGCCGCTGTGGGACGGCACCAGTTCGTTGCCGGAGTAATACAGAAAGTAGCCATCGGACGGGTAGGACGTCTTGCCGCCCGGGGGCACGCTGTGGGCGTAACTCGCGCCGTGGCTTTCGAGCCAGTTCAGGTTGCTGACGCTGTCCGCGCAGAATTGACGCAAGGTGTCGTCGCTGATAACGCCAGCGGTTTCGTGTTTGAGGTAATCGAACATCGCCTGTGGGCTGTCATCAAAACCGGCTGCCCGTTGTTGCCGGGTGCCGCCCCCTGCGTAGACCACACCACCGCTCTTGGCGCTGGCCCCGCCGCCAGTAAAGCGGTCTGCAACGATCACGCTGGCGCCGTGGGCACGGGCTTCCAGCGCGGCACAGGCGCCCGCGGCGCCCCAGCCGATCACCAGCACGTCACAACTGTCGTGCCAAGCCTGATCGGCCACGTCACACACTCGCAATGGCGCGAGGATGTCGGTGTTGCTGGTGTGCGCTGCCGGGCGGTTCATACTGCCGCCTCGGCCTTGGGCGCGGACGCCACGGGCGCATGGCGGGCAATGTGGTTGGCGGCAATGTAGCCGAAGGTCATGGCCGGGCCAAGGGTGCCACCGGCGCCGGGGTAGCTGGTGCCCATCACTGACGCCGAGCAGTTGCCAATGGCGTACAACCCCGCAATCGGCTGGCCGTCTTCACGCACCACCTGGGCGTGTTGATTGGTCAGCAAGCCGCCCTTTGTACCGATGTCTCCGGCATCCAGGCGCATGGCGTAAAACGGGCCTTTGCGGATCGGCGCCAGGCACGGGTTGGGTTTGAGATTGCTGTCGCCGTAATAGCGGTCAAAGACATTGCCGCCCCGGTCGAAGTCGAGATCCTCGCCGGTTTGGGCGTACTCATTGACCTTTTGCACCGTGTCGCCCAAGCCGTGGGCATCGACGCCGATTTGCGCAGCCAACGCCTCCAGGCTGTCGGCTTTCCAGTACACGGTGTTGAGCCACTCTTTACGCAAGCGGCTGTCCGGCATGACTTGGGCGGGCATTAACGGCCCCATCGCATAATGAAAACGGAAGTGCCCGTCAAAAATGACCCACGCAGGCACCGAGCGCCCTCCGGTCTTGAGATTGTCTTTGTACATGGCGTCAACAAACTCCAGGTACGGCGCCGCTTCATTGACAAAACGATGGCCGAGGCTGTTAACCACGATGGCGCCCGGAAATGCCCGCTCGGCAAACACGCCGCGGGGTTTTTCTTCGCCGGGCACGGCAATCGTGGGCGCCCACCAGGCCCAGTCCATCAACGCCGTGGCAGCCCCAGCATTGAGGCCTGCTTGCAACCCCGCCCCGGTGTTATTGCCCGGCGGCGTCGCGCTCCAGGACGCGCGGGTAGGTTGCGGCAGGAATTTTTCACGCAGGGCCTGGTTCTGTTCAAAGCCGCCAGAGCCAAAAATCACGCCGCGCCGCGCCTTGAGCGTCAGCAGGTTGCCAGCGCTACGGACTTTAATGCCGGTGACCCGCTGATCCTCGACCACCAGCTCTTCAAAATCAGTGTTGAGCCACAGCGGCACGTTGCGGTCCATCAGCGAGCGGCGCAGCGAGGCGACCAGCGAGCTGCCCAGCGCAGCGCGGCGGTCGAATTTGCTTTTACGGCGCCATTTGAAGTCCAGTTTGTAGCGCGCCATCAATTTGAAGATCAGCCATTGCCAGCCAAAACTGCGGGCCATGGCGACGTGCGCGTCACGTGCGGTCCACGCGATGCGCCCCATCAGCAAGGTGGACGGTGACGGTTTGCGCAGGTTCGCCAGCTCTTCACCCAGCAGGCTGGTGTCGAACAGCTCCGGGTCCAGCGTCCGCCCGCCGGGCAAGGCGCCGGGCAAGTGCGGGTAATAATCGGGGTATTTTTCCGCCACGGCATAACGCACGCGGCTGTTATGCGTCAGTTGCTTAATCATCGGCGCGGCATTGTCCAGATAGGCGCGCAGGCGCGCTTCATCGCCGTGTTCGCCGGTGGCGGCCTTGAGGTATTGCATCGACAACTCAGGGCTGTCATGCCCGCCTTTGGCTTTGAAGTAGTGGTTATTGGGGATCCAGATGCCGCCGCCGGATATCGCTGAAGTTCCGCCATATTTGTCACTTTTTTCGACAATCAGCACCGAAAGGCCCTGATCGGCGGCGAACAGGGCCGAGGTCATGGCGCCGGCACCGGAGCCGACCACGATCACGTCATAGCTGGACTGAGACTGAACTTGAGCCGTCATTGTTGTTGTGCCATCCGCTGAGGTCTGAAATTCATGCTGACGTCACGCCCGCCGCTGCCGTGTGCAGGCACGGGCAGTGACGGGCGCGGTGCGTTCAACGCGTGTGGAGCCGTTTACACAAATGGGTCGGCGTTAGGCAGGCCCAGTTGCACCAGCCCGTAACTGCGGCGGTAAGCCGCCTCGTTGTTGGCGATATGCCCGCGCGCTTGATGCAGGTCGCGGAAATAGCGCGCCACCGGATTGCCGCTGTACAGGCCTGACGCCGCCATGCACCGCAGCAGGTCGCTGGCCCGGTCGGCACACACGTTGGTCACGTGGGACGACTGATAGCGGTACAGCAAGCGCGTTTCGACATCCGGGTACTCGCCCGCTTCGGCCAGGGCCAGCAGGTGCCCGTAATTGCGCGCCAACACCAGTTTCAGGGCGTCCACGGTGATAATCGCTTCAGCCACGGCAGCTTGCGCCGCAGGGTCTTCAGCGGTTTTGGCGCCATGCTTGCCGATGTGCCCGGCGGCGTTGTCGCGGAACGCGTTGATTGCACCTTGTAGCGCGCCAATGGCCGAGGTCGAGACCGCCCGGGCAAACACTTGGGCGAACGGGATCGAATACATCGGGTTGGTGTTGATCCGTCGCCCGGGGGTCGCTTCGACGCTGTAGTTATTGGTGCGCTGTACGCGGTGGGCGGGTACGAAGACGTCTTCAACCACGATGTCGTGGCTGCCGCTGCCGCGCAGGCCCAGCACGTCCCAATTCTGTTCAATGCGGTAATCGCTGGCCGGAATCAGAAAGGTCCCATGCTCGGTGGGGCCCGTCTCGTCTTGCGGCACGATGCCGCCGAGGAAACACCACTGCGCGTGCTGGCTGCCACTGGAAAACCCCCAACGGCCGCTGACCTGATACCCGCCCTTGACCGGCGTCACTTTGGCCACTGGCATGTAGGTGGAGGCCACCAGCGCCGAGCTGTCTTCGCCCCACACATCGCGCTGGGCCTGTTCCGGGTAGCGGGCCAGTTGCCATGGGTGGACGCCCATCACGCCAAACACCCAGGCCGTGGACATGCAGCCTTCGGCCAGGGTCATCTGGATTTCAAAGAACGTGCGAATGTCCACTTCGTGACCACCCCACGCCTTGGGCTGCAGGGCGCGCAGCAAACCGGTTTCCTGCAAGTCGCGCACCGTGGCATCCGGCAACTTGCAGTCTTTGTCGGCTTGGGCCGAACGGCTTTGCAAAGCCGGGATCAGGGTGCGTGCGCGTTCCAGCAGCTCAAGCTCTATCGGACTTTTCACTCGGGTCGGGTCCATCTTTGGTTCTCCGTCAGTCTCTCGCTGCGCGGATGCGCGGGCGGTCTGTGACGAATAATCCGATCTGTAACGCCCGGCATCATCGTCAAAGCGGACTAGCCCCAACCCTGTTGTGTTTTAATTGCCGCCTTTTTTCAGCCTCCGTGTTTCAAGGAACAGCCCCATGCCGTCGACTGCCCCCACCCGCGTCCTGATCATCGGTTACGTGTGGCCAGAGCCGCGCTCCTCAGCGGCGGGTGGGCACATGATGCAAATCATCGAGAGCTTTTTGCAGCAAGGCTGGCACATTACCTTCAGCAGCCCGGCCGGTGTGGGCGAGCACAAGGCAGACCTGGCGGCCTTGGGCATCGATGAGGTCAGCATCGAGCTCAACAACAGCAGCTTCGATGCCTTCATCTGCGCGTTGGCGCCGGACATCGTGCTGTTTGACCGTTTCATGATGGAAGAGCAATTCGGCTGGCGGGTCGAAAAACACTGCCCCGACGCCCTGCGGGTGCTGGAAACCTCTGATCTGCAGAGCCTGCGCGATGCTCGTCATCAGCAGCTCAAGGCACGCCTCAAGCACAGTGGCGACCTGGACGATTTCAGTGCGTTGTTCGCCCCGGCCACCGACGAGATCTTCGAACAAATGGCTGAAACGGACTTGGCGCAGCGCGAACTGGCCGCGATTTACCGCAGCGACCTGAACCTGATGATTTCCGAGTTCGAGATCGACTTGCTGGTGGAGCAATTTCACGTCCCCACTGCGTTGCTGCACCTGTGCCCGTTGATGGTGGATGGCGTACCCGACACCTGTGTGCCCTACGAGCAACGTCAGCACTTCTTGAGCATTGGCAACTTTCGCCACGCGCCAAACTGGGACGCGGTGCTGTGGATGAAGACCACGCTGTGGCCCTTGATTCGTCAGCAACTGCCCGATGCCCAGTTGCACATTTATGGTGCCTACACCCCGCCCAAGGCCACTGCCTTGCATAACCCGGCCCAGGGTTTTCATGTGCTGAACTGGGCCGAGGACGCGCTGGCCGTGATGAGCCAGGCGCGGGTGTGTCTGGCGCCGTTGCGCTTTGGTGCGGGCATCAAGGGCAAGATTGCCGATGCCATGCTGTGCGGCACGCCTAACGTCACCACGCCAATCGGCGCCGAAGGGATGCACGGTGACCTGCCATGGGCCGGAGCCATCGCGACGTCGGCTTCTGCGATAGCCGCCGCTGCGGTGGAGCTGTATCGCACCCCTTCGGCATGGCATCAGGCTCAACAGCACGGGCGGACACTGCTTGCCGAACGTTACCAGCAAAACGTTCATGGTCCGGCACTGGTGCAACGGATTGAAGCCTGCCGCGCAGACCTGCCACGTCACCGTCGCAATAACTTCACCGGGGCCATGTTGCGCCACCATCATCACAAAAGTACGCAGTACATGGCGCAATGGATCGAGGCCAAAAACCGTTCACTTTAACGGCTTGATGCCCCACAAGGTTTGCAGCGCGGCGCTGAATGAGGGCGCTAGGATGCGATTGCCGTGGCCGCTGAGGTGGTTGGAATCAAAGAACAACGGTTTGCCGTTTTTCCTGTCATAGGCCGAACAGAGGGCGGTCGGGCACAACACCGGGAACGGGTCCCACACTGCCAGCGCGGGCTGCTGCTGTTGTAAACGCTCGAGCAACGCCAGTTGCGGGGCACGCAAGCGTTGCAAGGTGCTGCGAAACACCGTCAGGCCGGGGGCACACACCGGGTTCATGTGATTGAACCAGTCGGAACAGCGGCTTGGCGGTGCCTTGAATAATGGTTTGGGGGCCTCGATCAACACCTGCAGCCCGGCTGCTTGCAAACGGTTAAGGGTTGCCAGCGCCGATGCATACGCGGCCGCCTGCTCGTGCTCAATCCCTGCAAGCAAGTCATCGACCACGGGGGTTTCCCCTTTTGACCATTCAAGCCCCTGAAGCTCCGGCATGCGCAGGGACGGCAGAAACACGATGTCCCCAGGCCGGGCGCGGGCCTCCAGATCCTTGAAATCCGCCTCACGCCGGGCAGCGCATCCGGGCGGGTCGGCGGCAATCAGGGTCACCACCCCGCAGCCTCCCCGCTCATACTCAATCACCTTGATGCCCATTTGCAGGGCGATCAGGGTGAACAGGGTGCGATAGGCGGCAGCGTGCGAGTCGCCCAGCACGAACAGCCGTCGCCCCTGCAAACGCGGCTCGTCAAGGGCGGGCAGCGGCTCTGCGGGCCAATGCCGGTAGGCATACCAGGTGTACGTGTCGCGGGTCTGGCTCAAGGACAGGTGTTCTGTTTGACGGGTCATCGCCACGCACGTGAGCGCCAAAAGCCCGACTGCCGCACCGCTCACGGCAAGCGTCAGGCCGGGGGCGCGTAGCTGCCGTAAGGGGCTGGCACGCACCGGCCTTTCGAGCCAGTGATACGACGCAGCGGCCAGTGCGAAGACCAGTACGGGGTACAGGCATTGAACCCATAACAGTTCCAGCCCGGTCGTCCATTGGAAAAACACCCGCACCGGCCAGTGCCACAGGTAAAGGGAGTAGGACAAACGACCGATGTACGTCAGCGCGCGACCTTGCAACACACGCTGCAACGGCATCGCGCAGTGTGGCGCTGGCAGGATGATCGCCGTCAGCAGCAACAGCGTGCCCGATACCGTGACCACCGCCCACGGGAACGGAAACTGACTGGGCCGGGCCAAGCCGAAACTGCCGATGAGCAAGGCTGCCCCGGCCAACAACGTAATAGTGCCCAGAGGCACAGAGGTCAACACGCCTCGCTTAGCGCCAATGGCCTGATACAGCATGGCGCCGGCGGCCAGTTCCCAAAAGCGGCCGGGCAAGAGGTAAAACGCTGACAACGGCGCATTGCTGGTCTGCAAGGCGCACACCAGCAGCGACACGGCGGCCAGTACGGGCAGCAGCGCCCGTGCGAGCCATGATTGTGTGCGGTAACGCAGCCACAGCCAAAACAACCCGGGGAACAGCAGGTAGAACTGTTCTTCGACCCCCAGTGACCACGTGTGAAGAAACGGGTTGAGGTTGCTGCCGGGGGAAAAGTAAGTGTCTGTGTGCAGTGCCAGCACGGCATTGCTCAGCCCGAAAAATGCCGCAAGCCCTGTGCGATTGATGTGATCGCTGAGCCAAAACTGCGGCATGAACATCGCAGACAGCATAAAGCTGACCAGCAGCACGCACAGCAACGCGGGCAGGATGCGCAGACAGCGGCGTCGATAAAAGTCGGCCAGATACGTCAACAACCCGGATGACGGCCGTTCACTCAGGGATTGGCTGATGACATACCCCGAGATGACAAAGAACATGTCCACCCCAACAAAACCGCCGGGCAGGACATTCAGGTAATCGCTGTGGAAAATGATCACCGCCAGTACGGCAATGGCCCGCAGGCCATCTATGCCGTGGATGTGCGCGTAAGAATGGTGAGGCATCGGGGAACCTGCTCGCACGGACTGTTGACCGGTAAGGACAGTAACCTTGCGTTACGTATTGAGCAGTAGTCCCCATCTTGTTTCGACGTAGTACCTTGGCCTAGTTTTCCGCCCCCCGTCTGCGCCGTCGTAACAGGTAGGTGTCCATGATCCAGCCTTTGCGCAGCCTGGCCTGTGCCCTGACCTGCTTGATCTGCGCGCACACGTCGGACAGTTCGCCTGCGATGAGGATTTCATCTGCGGTGCCAATGTAAGCGCCCCAATAGATGTCGACATCCTGGTCCACGAACGCTTCGAACGCACAATGGGCGTCGAGCATGACCACCACGTTGTCCAGGTCTGCTGCGCTGAGTTGTCGCCCGGTGGTGATCCGGATTGGCTGCCCAATACCGTTAAGGGCAATGCGGTGCCGCGCCACCAGGGCCTGCACACTGCTGATGCCGGGAATCACCTCATAGTCGAACCCGGTCAGCCCCTGGTCACGGACCCGATCCAGCATGCGTAAGGTGCTGTCGTACAGCGCCGGCTCTCCCCATAACAAAAAGGCCCCGCATTCCCCGTCCTGCAATTCGTGTTCAATCAGTCGGGCAACAACCTCGGCACGTTGCGCGTGCCATTGCTCCACGCCATCGGTGTAGCGAGGGGTTGTGCTGTCGCGCTTGGGGTCACTGACTTGCACCACGCGGTACGCAGGTTCGCGGATGTATCGCTGGCAGATCTCCAGCCGCAGGCGTACCAGATCCTGGGTGATGGACCCTTTATCCAGTACAAAAAAGACGGTCGCCCGATTCAGCGCATGGATCGCCTGCACCGTGATGTGCTCAGGATTGCCAGCGCCCATGCCAATCAGCAGAAGGGTTTTCATGCACAGAAGGCTCCACCAAAGTCGTGCCG
This sequence comes from Pseudomonas lundensis, assembly GCF_002269125.1. Classification (GTDB taxonomy): domain Bacteria; phylum Pseudomonadota; class Gammaproteobacteria; order Pseudomonadales; family Pseudomonadaceae; genus Aquipseudomonas; species Aquipseudomonas lundensis_A. The sequence goes on from NZ_NQKI01000028.1 coordinate 36,943, forward strand.
CTGACTATAGAGCGCCGTGCCGGTGAACGCACCGCGAATCAGCCCTGTGTGTCGGACTGACCCGCGGTCGCAAGGGTTACCAGATGTTGAGGTTGTAGCTGACGATCAGGCGGGTTTCGTCCACGTCACGGGCGAACTTGGAGTAGTTGGTGCGGTAGGTGGCATTACGAAAGCGCAGGCTCAGGTCTTTGAACGTGCCGCTTTGCACAATGTATTTGACCTCGGTGTCGCGTTCCCACTCTTTGCCTTCTTCGGCGCGGCCTACAACCTTGATGTTGTCGCCGTTCACATAGCGGGTCATGAACGACCAGCCGTTGTAACCCATGGCCTTGAAGTCATAGTCGTAGCGCAATTGCCAAGAGCGTTCCTGCGCGTTGGCGAAATCGTTGACTTGCAAGTAGTTGACCAAGTACGGGTTGCTGCCATCCAGATACGGCATGGAGCTGTCACCGTTCATGCGCTGCCAGCCCGCGCTGACTTTGTGCTCGCCCAGCGAGTAACCCAGCATGGCCCCCAGGGCACGGTTGTCGATGGTCGAGGCCTTGGCAGAACCGGCATCGTCACTTTTGAACAGGCGCACGTCAGCCGACAGCACGCCCGGGCCGATCGGCTGGTTGGCCAGCAGTCCCACGAATTGCTGGCGATAGATGTCTTCAAGTTCGGCGTAGTGGTACTGCGCCGTCAGTCGGTCATTAACCTTGTAGTCCAGACCGTACATGTTGAAGTGGTCGGCGGTGATGTTGCAGCCATAACGCTTGTTCTTGCAGTTGAGGCGTAAATCCTGCGGGTCGGTGGAGTCGCGCGCGGTGTAACGATTAAGGCGCGAGGCCATGATCGTAAGGTCGTTTACGTCCCTGGAAACCAGCATCGCACCGTTGAACATGTTCGGCAGCAAACGGCCATCGTTGTACTTGAGCAAGGGCAGATCCGGGAGCAAGGCACCGTACTTGAGCACGGTATCGGATAAACGCATTTTGGCGGTCACGCCGATTTTCGCGTATTGGTCCTTGGAACGACGCGGGTCGCTGCCGGTCGAAGGCAACAGCCCGCTGTTGCTGTCGGCGGGGCTGGAGTCCAGTTTCAGGCCCAGCATGCCCAGCGCGTCCAGACCAAAACCCACCGTGCCTTGGGTGTAGCCCGATTGCACGTTGAGGATGAACCCCTGGGCGGTTTCTTCACGCTTGGAAGCGCCTTGCGGGCTAGACGTGCTGCCGTCCCGAAAATCGCGATTGAAGTACACGGTACGGGCTTCCAGCTTGGCCGTGCTGTCTTCAATAAAACCGCCGGCCTGGGTTTGTGCAGCAAAACCGGCGCACACCGCCAGCGCGCTCAGGCGTGCAGCCCGGCATTGCGGCAACAACGAAAAAGGGACAACCATGTACAAGCTCCAGCAGCGAATCATTCGCAAGACGAAAACCATTGAGCCTGCACCTTCGGTTAGAAACCGGGGCGAAAGCGCTCAATGCAAAGGGGGCGCAATTGTACGAAAGGCTAAGCTGCTGCCTCATACGACCTTAGTCGCAAATGATGGCCTTTTGCCCACATTTAGCCCCGTTCATTTAGTTAATAGCGTTTAACCCATATCCGGCCTTAAATAGACGCACCGACGATTGACCCCCTCAGGATTTTTCATGAGCGCTGTATTTTCCCTCAGTCAACTCGCGCCCCTGTCGCAACGCCTGGACTGGCAACGAAACCCGCTGGGCGAGGTGGCTGACTGGCCGCAAAGCCTGCGCACCTGTGTCCAGCTGTTAATGAACTCGCCCATGCCCATGCTGTTGTTGTGGGGCAAGCAGTTGACGCAGATCTACAACGACAGCTTTGCCGTGCTGGCCGGCGACAAACACCCGGACGCATTTGGCCAGCCGGTGCACCAGAGCTGGCCCGAGTACCGGGAATTCACCCAGCCGATCATTGACGCCGTGCTGGCAGGTGAAAGCCGCAGCCACATCGATCAGTATTTTTTGATCCCTGATCGCCAGCACGCCAATGAAATGTGGCTTGACCTGACGTTCAGCCCGGTGTGCGACGACACCGGCGAGGTGGCAGGGCTCTTGATGATGGCGGTCAAGGCGTCCCGCCGCCGCCGTACGGCCATCAAACTGCGGCAACGCTCAAAAGCCACCCGCAAGGCCCAACACGACACCGAGGAACGCCTGCGACTGGCGCAGACCGTCACCAACGGCGTGGGCACATGGGACTGGAACATCGACCAGGACCTGTTCGTCACCGACAGCCGATTTGCGCAGATGCATGGCATTGAGCCGCAGTTGTCCGGGCAGTTACCGATTACCGCGTATTTAGAAGGCGTACACCCTGAAGACCGGGGGCTGCTGACCCGTTCGATCAAAGCCTGCCTGGCCAGCAATGGCGAATACGCAGAGGAATACCGCCTGCTGGACGCCAACGGCACAATCCGCTGGATTTTCGCCCGCGGTCGTTGCTTCAGTGCGGACCCCGGACGCGCCCAGCGGTTCATGGGCGCAGCGCTGGACATCACCGAACGCAAAAAAACCGAACAAGCCCTGCTCCACCTCAATGAAACCCTTGAAGAGCGCGTGGCCGAACGTACTCAGGCGCTGGCTGAGGCCAACGAGCAACTGCAACGCGAAATGCAGGAGCGCGAACGGGCCGAAGATGCGCTGCGCCATGCGCAGAAGATGGAAGCCGTGGGCCAATTGACCGGCGGCATCGCCCATGATTTCAACAACATGCTCACCGGCATCATCGGCAGTCTCGACCTGATGAAGCGCTACATTGCTGCGGGCCGAAGTGCCGAGATTGGCCGCTTCACCGACGCGGCCGTTTCCTCGGCACAACGGGCGGCCGCACTCACCCATCGGCTGCTGGCATTTTCACGGCGCCAGTCGCTGGACCGCAAGCCGCTGGACCCCAATCATCTGGTGACGTCACTTGAGGAGCTGTTCAGGCGCACCAAAGGCGCCCATATCACCCTTGATGTGCAACTGGGCGACAACATCTGGGCGGTGAACACCGACGCGGGTCAGCTGGAAAGTGCCTTGCTGAACCTGATCATCAACGCCCGCGATGCCATGCCTCAGGGCGGCACCTTGCGCGTGCGAACCCGCAACAGCTACCTCGACGGCAGTGATATCAGTACCTTGGAGCCAGTCAAGGCCGGTGACTATGTGATGCTCGAAGTCAGCGATAACGGCTCGGGCATGACGCCTCAGGTGCTGGCCAAGGCTTTCGATCCGTTTTTCACCACCAAACCCATCGGCCAGGGCACGGGGCTGGGCCTGTCCATGATCTATGGCTTTGCCCAACAGTCGGGCGGGCACGTGACCATCACCAGTGAAAGCGGCAACGGCACCTGTGTGCGCCTGTACTTGCCCCGCCATTACAACCTGCAAGTGCAACCCCGCCCGCCGGTTGTCAGCCCGGATGCCCCCTGCGCCATTGAGGGTGAAAGCGTGCTGGTAGTGGAGGATGACCCCGCCGTGCGCACGCTGGTGCTTAATGTGCTGGATGAGTTGGGCTACACCGCCCATCAGGCGCCGGATGCCAAAACCGCGTTGTCACTGCTGGAGTCGTCGCTGCGCATCGACTTGCTGGTGACCGACGTGGGGTTACCCGGTATGAACGGCCGCCAGTTGGCGGAAATCGCCCGTCAACAGCGTCCCGGCCTGAATGTACTGTTCATGACCGGCTATGCGGAGAGCGCCATCCAGCGCGAGGGTTTTTTGGACTCGGGCATGGACATGATCGGCAAACCGTTCTCGGTGGATAAGCTGGCAACCCTGATTCGGGCAATGATCCCGGCGAAAACTCAGGCATAATCCGCGCCCTCGAATTTGCCCAATAGCTGCAAGGTATACGCCCCATGAAAGCTCAAGCCCGCCATATTCTGGTGAAGACCGCAGAAGAAGCCGAGTCCCTCAAGCAACGCATCGCCAAGGGTGAAGCCTTCGATGTGCTGGCCAAGAAGTTCTCGACCTGCCCTTCTGGCAAACGCGGAGGCGATTTGGGGGAAGTACGGCCGGGGCAAATGGTCGGTGTGATTGACCAGATCATCTTCAAAAAACCGCTGCGTGTGGTGCATGGCCCGGTCAAAAGCAAGTTCGGTTACCACTTGGTGCAAGTGTTTTTCCGCGATTAAGCGCGGGGACGAGGCGGCGCGACTGAGCGCGGCTTCGTTCCCCGACACCGACGCGCCTTAAAACACGATCTCGAACGGTTCAACCACTGCCAGCTGCTCGTCTACCAGGCAGCCCGTACGCCATTTATCAAACGTCAGGCATGGGTGGGACGTCCCAAAGCTGATGATGTCGCCCACCCGCAGCTCAATGCCAGGGCCAACGGTCATAAACCCATGTTGGTCCATCAGCGCAGTCACTGTGCACGCGCTCACGTCATCGCCCGAGGCATCCACCTTCCCTTCGCGGTAGCGCTTGAGCGGCACCGGCAGCCCGGCATCATAGGCCACATCACGCTTGCCCAGCGCCACGATGGCCAAGCCAGGTTCCGGCAATGATTGCACGTGTGCCCACACTTCCATCGCCGGGCGCAGGCCTTCGTGCAAATCGCTGCGCCGGTCCAGCACGCAACACTGCGCTGCTTTATAGATCCCATGATCGTGGACCACGTAACTGCCGGGGCGCAGAACACTCAGGAAGCGTCCGCTGGCGGCCTCGGCTTCGAAGGCTTCGGCAATCAGGTCATACCAGGCTGAACCTGACGCAGTAATGATCGGCGTGTCGCGCCTAAAGGCGCCGCCACGCTGCAACGCCAGCGCCAGACGCACCAGCGAGGCGGCAAAGGCACGGATGTCCGTGACGGCCTGTGCGCCGTGAATCACCCCTTCATAGCCTTCGATTCCGGTCAGGGCCAATGCCGGTTGCGCACTGATGGCGGCCGCCAGGGCGATAACCTGCGCTTCTGTGCGGCAACCACAACGCCCGCCTGTGACGCCATACTCAATCATCACGTTCAAGCGCTGACCACGTTCAGCGAAGAAGGCGCCAAGGGCGGCGACGTTGTCCGGGTGATCCACCAGGCAGTGAAATTCAAACCCGGGGTCGGCCTGCAAATCCGCGATGAGTGCCATGTTCGGGCGCCCCACCAACTGGTTGGCCATCAGCACCCTGCGCACACCCGCTGCATACGCCACGCGGGTCTGCACGGCGGTGCCCAGGGTCATGGCCCACGCGCCCTGCGCCATCTGCCGACGAAACACCGCAGGGGCCATGCTGGTTTTGCCGTGCGGTGCCAATACCGCGCCGCTGCGCGTGACGAAATCCTGCATCCAGCGAATGTTGTGTTCCAGCGCCTGGCGATGAATCACCAGCGCCGGAAGGCTGACGTCACACAGCAGGTGGTCCCCGATCCGTGCTGCGCCCTTCTCCACGTCAAGCAGGTTCATAGGTTCACCCTTTGGCTTTGTAGGCGATGCAGTCGATTTCGACTTTGCAGTCCACCATCATCATTGCCTGTACGCAGGCGCGGGCCGGGGCGTGTTCACTGCTGAAATAGCTGGCGAACACTTTGTTGAAACTCCAGAAGTCTCGCGGATCGGCCAGCCACACGCCTGCACGCACCACATCTTCGAGGCCGTAACCGGCTTCTTCGAGGATCGCGATCAGGTTTTGCATGGTTTTATGGGTTTGTTCGACGATACCGCCCGCAATGATTTCGCCCTGTTCCATCGCCACTTGCCCCGAGACGTGCAACCAGCCATCCGCTTCTACGGCACGGGCAAAGGGCAACGGCTGACCACCTGCGCCCACGGCGCCGGTTCCGAAACGTTTGATGCTCATAACAAACTCCTCGATACGTACAGGCGGCGAATGCGCCCAAGGCGTAGGAGTTTGCCATACACGTGCAGGCGAAGAGTCAGTGATACAGGGTGATGAAGATCCAGGCGAATCCGGCTAAAACGAGGGACATGCAGACCACATACAGCAAAAACGCACGTTTCACGCTCAGTACTCAACTGCAAGGGGGCCAATCTGCTCTGACGACTGGCAGATTTTCAGCGGCGCGCAGTCTATCAGCCAGTGATATCGCTGTGATATTGCGCCCCTCCTATCGCGGAAAATATCCGATCAGTGGATCGGTTATCGCAGTGACCACCATTTGGGCAAAAGCTGTTGCACGTTGGGCTCGGCAAACCGGTCATCAATCAAAAACAACGCCCCCTGATCGCTTTGGGTACGGATCACACGCCCGGCCGCCTGGACGACTTTTTGCATGCCCGGGTACAAGTAGGTGTAGTCATAGCCCGCCCCGAACAACGCCCCCATGCGCAGCTTGATCTGTTCATTGACCGGGTTGAACTGGCCCAGTCCCAGGGTGGCGATAAAGGCGCCGATCAGGCGCGCGCCGGGCAGGTCAATGCCTTCCCCAAACGCCCCGCCCAACACCGCAAAACCGATGCCCTGCCCGGTCAGCGTAAAGCGGTCGAGGAAGCCCTGGCGCGCGGCTTCATCCATCCGACGCGCCTGTTGCCACTGCGCAATGTGCGGGTGACGTTCAGCGAGCAGCCCGGCCACTTGCTGCAAGTAGTCGAAACTGCTGAAGAACGCCAGATAATTGCCCGCCCGCTGTTCATATTGCTGAACCATCAGCTCGACAATCGGCTCCAGTGACTGCTCACGGTGGGTAAAACGGGTGGAAATGTGGTTTACCACGCGCACGGTTAATTGTTCAGCCTTGAACGGCGACTCCACATCGATCCACACCGTGTCTGGCGGTAGACCGAGCAGATTGGCGTAATACACCCGTGGGCTCAGGGTGGCAGAAAACAGCACGTTACTGTGGGCACTGGCCAGGCGCGGCCCAATAAAAGCGGCAGGCACCACATTGCGCAAATTAAGCTGCGACAGGCGGCGCTTGCCGGTTTCACGCAGGGTGACATCGAAAATGAAATGCCCATCGAACAGCTCCGCGACCCGGTTGAATTGCAGCGCATCGAAGTAAAAACCCTGCAACTCGCCGGTCATGCCTTGCGGGTGATCGTTGAGGTAATCCCCGATGGCGGTGATGCAAGCCGTCAACGCAGTCAGCCATTTGCCCGGTACCTGCGCATGAACCTGATAGGGCCCGACTTGCTCACGATGCAGCGCGTTCCACTCGCGATTCAAGCGTTTAAACGCCTTGTCCAAAGGCGCCGGGGCGTTGAGACGCACGGCGTTCAAGCTGTACTGGTCAAGGCTGGCGCTGTACATCTGGCGGCCGCGTTCCACCAGGTTATGGGCTTCGTCGATCAGGGTCGCCACCTTCCATTGGTTGGCCTGCGCAAGTCCGTACAACAAACCACTGAAGTCGAAGTAATAGTTGTAATCGGCAATCACCAGATCGGCCCAGCGCGCCATTTCCTGACTCAGGTAATACGGGCACACCTGATGCGTCAGTGCCACCTCGCGCAAGGCGGCCTGATCCAGGTGCGCGTGCTGGACGGCGGCCTGGCGCGCGGCAGGCAAGCGGTCATAAAACCCTTTGGCTAGCGGGCATGCATCGCCGTTACAGGCGTTTTGCGGGTATTCGCAGGCTTTTTCACGGGCCACCAGCTCCAGCACGCGCAGCGCTCCCGGCCCTTCGTCGGGGTACAGCACCTGCGCGGCATCCAGAGCCAGTTTGCGGCCGGGTGTTTTGGCAGTGAGAAACAGCAGCTTGTCCAGTTGTTGCGTGGGCATGGCCTTGAGCAATGGAAACAGCGTGCCCACCGTTTTACCAATGCCGGTGGGCGCCTGGGCCATCAGGCAACGGCCGGTGCTGACGGTTTTGTACACCGCCTCGGCCAACGGGCGTTGCCCCGTGCGAAACGCCGGGTGGGGGAAAGCCAGCGTGCGCGCGGCTTCATCGCGAACGCCACGGTGCGCGACTTCCTGTTCCGCCCAGGCCAGAAACTGCTGACATTGCTGTATGAAAAACTGTTGAAGATCAGCGGCACTCCACTCTTCCTGCAGCCGTGTTTCTTTTTCGCTGACGATGTCGAAATACACCAGCGCCAAATTGACCGCAGGCAGCTCCAGTCGCTGACACAGCAACCCCCCGTAGACCTTGGCCTGCGCCCAGTGCAAATGACGGTGATTGGCCGGGAGGGCAGCGAAGTCGCCGCGAAAGGTTTTCACCTCTTCCAGTACATTATTCACCGGGTCGTAGCCATCGGCCCTGCCCCGCACACAGAGCGTGCGGTACTGGCCTTCAAGGCTCAGCTCCGCTTGATAGTCAGCATTGCGGCGTGAGGCGACAGTGCGATGCCCGGCAATGCCCTGTTGCGCACTCGGGGACGGCGTGAAACGCAGGTCAAGATCGCCAATTTTGGCCGTGAACTCACACAAGGCCCTGACTGCAATGCGATAACTCACGCGGTACACACTTGCCATTGCACGTAACACACGGTGACTGGCATCTGATGCTGCTCGCAAAAGGCCAGCCAACGCAGCTGGTTGTCTTGCAGGCGATCCCCAGGCCCTTTGACTTCCATCATGCGGTAGGTTTTTTGCGCGGGCCAAAACTGGATCAGATCGGGCATACCGGTGCGGTTGGCTTTTATGTCCAGTAACAATCGACTGAACCACCGTTGCAAATGCTCAGGCGGCAGGCAGCTCAGCGCATGCTCCAGCAACTGTTCGTTCAGATGGCCCCACGCCACGAATGGCGACTGCACGCCATATTTTCGGGTGTACGTGTCGCGAATGGTGTGCCGGTATCGTCCATCGTGCAATTGCGCGAAACAGGCGTCGAACAGCTCGGATCGACGTGCGTGGAAGTCGTCTTCCAGCAAATCGGCGGGCCCACTTTGATACGGATGGAAAAACGCGCCCGGCAGCGGCGCAAAAATGGCGGGCCAGCACAGTAACCCGAACAGGGCGTTGATCAGCGTGTTTTCCACGTAATGCACCGGCGCATCCTCGGTGTGCAAATGGGCAGCCACGCTGAACTCCACCGAACGTCCCGCATGGCGTTCCAGGCACAGGTCGAGGCGTTGCGGGGCGCCGGGGCGGGCACGTGGCTCTGCGGGCAGTCCGAGTTTGCGTCGCAGCCGCGGGAGCATTCGCTGCAACTGTTGAGACTCCTCATCGGTCAGCGGTGCCTGTTCGGCGGCTTGAGCCAACGCATAAGCTTGCTCAAACGCTTGCAGGTGCTCCATGCAGCGCACCGTGCGCACCCGGGCTTGCGGGTGCTGGCTGTGAGGATAAATGTGCAGGGCGCGCAGGTGATCGCCTGCCCGCTCGTGGTATTGCCCCAATTGAAACAACAAACGCGCGCGACGGCGCGCCAGCCAGCGGTTGTCGGCCGTGTAGTCAAGTACGTGCTGCAAAACAAGGTCGACGTCTTGCGCGGTTTCGAACTGTTCGCGGCACGCATGCAGGTGCAAATAGCCGTCGATATCAGCCCGGCAACGCAGGGCACGCGACGCCGGGCTCAATGGCACGGCTTCGTAAGTAAACAGGCCCAGATCCGCCAGTACCAGGTCGGACCAGCTCTGGTTGAGGGTGCCGAAAAACATCAGGCGCAGACGATCACCCAAGGCACGGTTGGTCAGGGTAAACAGCCGGTCTTCCAGGCCCGGGCACCAGTTCCCCAGGGGTTGCTCATCGGTCAGCTCAAGGCTCAACCGGGCCTTCCAGTCGGCCTTTCGGCCTTTTGAATCAGCAATATGCGCAGCGAAAAAACGCAGCAATTCAGCCTTTTGGAGCACCTCGAACACATCTGTCAGGTTGATCGTCGCCTGGTCATTCACCCAGCCTTGGTCCAGCAAGGGGGCCGCGGCAGAGGCGATATCACCGATTTCGGCGTAATTGAGCTTGCTCGCGCGAAAGTGCGTGCCCTTGCGCATGACCAGCCTGACCCACAGTGCCTGTGAAGCACCGGGCAACTGGAGGAACGTGTCGATGAAGCACTGCTCTTCAAGGTTCAGCAGATCGTCGTAACGGGATTTGATCCAGTGCAGGACGTGCTGGAAGTTCTTCAGGTAGTACAACGGGTCTTCGAGGGGATTGGAAATCACAGGCGGAACGAACCACTGACGTTAAATACTGGATAAGCGTACAGATATCAGTTCGTCCTGCAGGTTGGCAATGGCTAATGGATGAATGGTTCAGCGCGACCGTCTGGCCGGGTCATGGGACCCCATAAGGTCAATCAGGGTGGTGCCTTCAGCCAGGTCGATCTTGCTCAGGGTGTAAAGCGCTTGCAGGGACTTCAACGGCAGCCCGCTCACGGTTTCGAGCCAGGCTGCCTGACGCGCACATGCTTGGGGGTGAGCCTGCAAGGCGTCGTGCAGATCGGGCACCCACGGTAATTTGTCAGGGTAGTTGCGTTGCACAAACGCTGCGAGTTGCCCGCCTTGTTCAACAAAAGGCGATTGAATAAAGCAACTGATCTGCTCATCCTTCACGTTATAGAGATTATTTAAATAGTCGGCCATCTGCTGGCGTAACTTCTGAATTCGCTTTGGTGTATTAAACGCACCGGCAATGACACTCACAAGTTGCCCCTTGTATCGAGAATTACATTCATTCTCCCGAACCAGCGCATGTAAGTATGAACTGACCCCACTGCAATAATCGCCGGTTTCGGTATAAACGTGACGCAACCCTTGCACATGCGCTTCAACTAATATCACTGCGGCTTGAGGCTCTTCAATATTGACACCCGCGGCATTAATGTGGCCCTCGGTAAAGTTAAGCGCTTCGGAGTTCAGGACTTCCACTTCGCAGGAGAGACAATCAAATACGTTAATAACAACCCACTCGCTGCCCGCCGACAGCGCGGGTGTTTCTGCGGGTATGGATTGCGGGTGCAGTATCGAGCGAGACGCCTTCTCAAGTTTTAAACACATATCCAGCGCAGCCGGCAGCACATCGTCGGTGGAACTGGCCTCACAGTGCCCCAGCTGTTCAGCCACCTTTAACATCCAGTGGGCGTATTCCCCCAAGTGCGGCGGTGGGCGTCTGTCGATCAGCGCATTGACCGCGCCACCCCACCTATAAGCTGTCTGAAACAGCGGGGCCCGTGACAACAGGTCGCTGTACAAAAACGTCGCCCGTGCATCCCCCTCCGATACATGCCCCCCACATCAAGACATCGAGTTTCCCGGCTTCTGGCGGGCATTCACTGAACGGGGTATGACGTGTGACGGGATGGGCGCCCGTCTCATCGACCTGAAGCAATTCAACCCGATCATCGTCATACAAGAACAACTCATTGCACTGGTTATGGAACCTGGCCATGACGGATGCGGTGAGTCTGGGCTGGCGTAGTACGGCCAGACGCAACATAAACGTAACGGGCGCCCGTGCTGCAATACTCAACTGCGCGGCGCGGAGAAACGCCAGGGTGTAAGCGCTTTCCTTACCCCCCTCATGCACCACCATCACCCGGAACTGACCTATGCGCTCGATCCCTCCGGCTGCCACCAATAACCGCTGAATCAACAATTGCAGCGCAATGCGCTCATGTCGACTGAAGAAGCCTGTCAGGCGATGCAGAACTTGTTGATATACAAAGCTCATGGCCTGCTCATGAAAGGTACTCATGGGTTAACCCTCCGCAACGTCTGGTTAGTAATTGCAGGCTCACTCAAAGCGGCCAGGCATACCCTGCCTCTTATAAAAAAAGACCGGTATTACTTAAATGTAAGAATTCGACTACGCAGCTAGCATTCATCCAGATGCGCCCGACGCCAATCAATTTCCATATGAGTGGCCATCAGTAAGCTATCAGTATTTATACCCAAAAGAAAAGCTATTTGCGCATATAAATAATTAGACCGACCGGTCATAGTTAAAATTTAAACAGGCCGTAAAAGTTACAACACCCCCTTTAAACACGGCGACTACTTTTAAACATTCAATTAAGACTTTTCAACTTGCTCAATTAATACATACAACAACGCCACGACCCGTTGAGGCGTCGTGGCGTTTTATTGGCTGAGGCTAGAACTGTGGCGCACAGGTTCAAACTTCCAGGGCGACTCGTCCTCGGCAAGGGCACTCATCCATATAACGATGCGCCTGCACAAATTGATCGAAAGGAAAGACTTTAACCACCAGCGGGCGCAGGATCCTGTCGGCCGTCCATTCATTGATGGCTCGCAATGCGCGCGCCATGGCTTCCTGGTCCTGGGCGATGCCCAATTCCGGCTTGCCGGTGAAATTACCGATGCAGTGCACAAAGAACTGAATGTTCTTCTGAAACGCCGCGCAAGCCGGAAATGGCGTTTGATTACCCCCTTGCAGGCCGTAAAGCACTAGGCTGCCACGGGGCGCAAGCACATCCCCCAACACAGACATTTGCGGGCCACCCAAACCGTCGAACACGGTGTCTACGCCTCGACCGTCAGTGATCTTGTTGATCTGCATCAGCAAGTCCTGTTCTTCGGTAACGATCACTTTGTCGGCGCCAAGTTCGCTTAAGTAGTCGCGTTCGGCCGCTTCTTTAGTGGCTGCAATGACCGTGGCGCCCAACGCTTTGCCCATCTGTACGAACGATGGGCCTGCGCAATGGCTGGCGTCGGTGATCAACACGGTTTGGCCCGGCTTGACCCGCGCCAGATCCACGTAGGCGAAATAGGCGATCAACAACGGTGTGTAATGGACGCTGGCCTCAACCGGACTCAGCACCTCTGGATAGCGGGTTAATGCGCAGCGTGGCATCAGGACACGCTCGCCATAGCTCGGGTAGTCATTGGCGCTGTGTGCAGGAAAACTGGCGACCTTGTCCCCCGGTTTCAAGTCACTCACGCCCTCACCGACAGCGGTCACGATCCCCGCCATCTCCTGACCAATACCGGCAGGCAGGCGAGCCTGGGACGGCGCCAGATTTTGCCGCCAGAGCACGTCATACCAACTGATACCAATGGCTTCGACGCGCACCTGCACTTCTCCGGGCGCGGGCGCAGCGACCTCGTGCTCTTCGCACTTGAGCACCTCGGCCGAGCCAAACTTGTGAAAACGGATCGTGCGCGACATCGCAAACCTCGCCAAATTAATCGCTAATACCCCGGGACTTTATCGGGGCTTTGGGCGCAAGACTAACAGACAGCATTAATAGTCGACATGCCTGACATTGATCCGCGACCGCAGTGCTTGTGCCAAAGAGGCCGTAAAAAGCTGCGTAAGGCGCAAAGTTAATCCGATCAGGCAATCAGAAAGCAAATCTAGGCAGTGACGATTTGGCATGTATGCCCGTAAGATCCGTCACCTAAGTCCCTGAAGAACCGCCTGTGAAGCCAGCGAGATGAACCGTAACGACTTGCGTCGCGTCGATCTTAACCTGCTGATCGTCTTTGAAACCTTGATGCATGAACGCAGTGTGACCCGTGCCGCAGAGAAATTGTTCCTCGGCCAACCGGCGATCAGTGCGGCGTTATCGCGCCTGCGCAACTTGTTCGATGATCCGCTGTTCGTGCGGACCGGCCGCAGCATGGAGCCTACCGCGCGGGCGATTGAGATTTTTGCACTGCTGTCCCCGGCGCTGGACTCTATTTCCACTGCGGTCAGCCGCGCTTCGGAATTCGACCCGGCCACCAGCACCTCGGTCTTTCGCATCGGGTTGTCGGACGACGTGGAATTTGCCCTCCTCCCCATGCTGCTCAAACGCCTGCGTGCCGAGGCGCCTGGCATTGTGCTGGTGGTGCGGCGGGTGAACTACATCCTGATGCCGCCGTTGTTGGCATCCGGTGAAATTTCAGTCGGCGTCAGCTACACCAACGACCTGCCGGCCAATGCCAAACGTAAAGTGCTGCGCCGCAGCAAACCCAAACTGCTGCGCGCCGATAGCGTACCCGGCGCACTGTCGCTGGATGACTTCTGCGCCCGCCCCCACGCACTGGTGTCATTTGCCGGTGACTTGAGCGGCTTTATCGATACCGAGCTGGAAAAACTCGGCCGCAAGCGCCACGTGGTGCTGGCCGTTCCGCAGTTCAACGGCCTGAGCACCTTGCTTGCCGGTACCGATATCATCGCCACCGTGCCCGATTACACCGCCGAAGCCTTGACAGCCGCCGGCGGTATTCGGGCTGAAGACCCGCCGCTGGATACCCAGACCTTTGAACTGCACATGGCTTGGCGTGGCGCTCAAGACAACGATCCCGGAGAGCGCTGGCTGCGGTCACGGATCCAGATGTTCTTCGGGGATCCGGACAGCCTCTGACATCACGCAATGCTGAGGGCCAGGTCAGATCGATTCGGGATTTGGCCGCACGGCCCGAGCACGCTTCACACTGCGCAAGCGAACCAAACACGACTCCCTTGACTCACGTCCAATGACGCGCTTCGCCTGTGGCCGCGCAGCGTTCGGCGTAGAGACACGTACGCCAAAGATCTGGGCCTTGATCAGAGAGCGTCCGCACGCCCGCAACAATTAGACAATGTATTTATGTTAGAAAATTAGTCTAAAACCATTTGACCTCAGCACAGCACCACACAACCTGTATTGCCACTTATAGGCCGTACAGCAGACTTTCACCCCGTATCAGGTCCAACACTATGGTCGTCGTGAAACGCAGGCTGCCACAAACAGGCTCAAGTGCGCGGCATCACCGGGCTCGCAGCCTTTTTTGCCACAGGGGCAGTGGCCTATGAGCCCGCTGCTTTATGACTTGAACAGTCTGCGCGCAGCCTTGACGCGCCACGACATACTGCGAGTGGTGCGCAACGCCTGTGTTGAGCATGCGCGCGACAAGGTGATCAGCGCGAAATCGGGTGAACTGCTGTTTCAGGACCCGCCGGGCGATTGCCACATCCGGTTCGGATATTTTCGCGGTGCTCCCGCTTTTGTGGTCAAGGTGGCCATGGGCTTTTACGAGAATCCGTCCCGTGGACTGGACACTAACAACGGGCTGATGCTGGTTTTCAGCTCGCTGACTGGCACTTTAATCGCCATTCTCAACGATGAAGGCTGGTTGACCAGTTGGCGTACCGCCGCTGCCGGAGCCCTGGCCGCACAAGCGGGTGCTCCGTCGCGCATTACAGCCCTGGGTATCCTCGGCAGCGGGCATCAGGCCGAACTGCAAGCGCTCTGGGCTGCACACCACCTCGGGACACAGCGGGTGGTCATCTGGGGCCGGGCTGCGGAAAAAGCTGACCGCTTGGCCGAAACCTTACGGCTTAATGCCTTGAATGCCCATGCAGTATCGGCGGTAGAGGACGTGTTTGAACGCTGCAATGTGGTGATTACCTGCACGCCCTCAAACCGGGCGATCGTCCCTGTCAGCGCCGTAAAACCCGGGACCCACATTGTCGCGCTGGGGGCTGACAGCCTGGGTAAACAAGAACTGGACCCGCACATTCTGGCTCAAGCCAGAGTCATCATGACCGACGATCATCAGCAATGTGCCGAACGCGGCGAGTTGGCGTATGCCTTGCGTGCTGGGCTGATTACAGAAGGCGCGGATGTTGCGCTGGGGCATGTGCTTGCGGGCACGCGCCCAGGCCGCCTCAGTGATAACGACATAACCGTTGCAGACCTTACCGGGCTTGCAGCCCAAGACATTGCCATCGCTACCCTGGCGGTAGAGAGGGCACAACATTCACCCGCTACCGGTGCGCGCACCACCCCGCCCTGATCCTGCACCCTGAGTAAAAAGCGCCTGATTCAACAAAAACAATAAAGAAGGTACTCACATGAACACCCTGGTCCGCGTTACAGCCGTTTTCACCTCTTGCCTGTTGTTCGCCATCACCATGACGGCTCAGGCAGAAACACTGCGCATCGCCAGCGAAGGGGCTTACCCGCCGTTCAATTACATTGACCCGGACAATACGTTGCACGGGCTCGATATCGACATTGCTAACGCCCTGTGCGAGCGGATGCAGGTCACGTGTACATTTGTCACCCAAGATTGGGAAGGCATGATTCCGGCCTTGCTGGCAAAAAAATTCGACGCCATTGTGGCGTCGATGAATGTCACTGAAGAGCGCAAAAAGAAGGTGGCCTTCACTGATCGCTATTACCGCACACCCTTGTCCCTTGCCGTGCCCAAAGACTCAACCATCCGCGATGCCCAGACCGATTTCAAGGGGTTAACGGTGGGCACCCAATCGTTTTCGACACAATCGATCTACGCCGAAGAGCATTACGCCGCTGCCGGCGCCACTGTGAAGCTCTACCCCTCTCAGGATGAGGCTGTCAGCGATCTGGCCGCCGGGCGCCTGGATGCTGTCATCGCTGATAAATACCCGTTGCTGGCCTGGCTCAAAGCGCCGGGGAAAGGAAAAGAGTGTTGCAAGTTTCTGGGTGACGTAAAGGGCACTAACGCCGATGCCGCTATCGTCGTGCGCCTGGAAGACAACGCCTTGCGTGAACGATTGAACAATGCGCTGGCTGAAATAATCGCTGACGGCACTTACAAAAAAATCGTCAGCCGTTACTTCGACTTCGACATTTATTGACCCTCAGGGAGCGTGCGCCACGGGGTCCCCGGCGCACCTGCTCCCCATCGTGACCTCGCCTCGCGCAGCCATTTGGCGCGACGACGTCATGCCCCTCATAGATCGCGCAAGAGGGTTCGGGCATGCCTGAGCAGTTGACCTTGTTATCCTTTGCCAGCGGCGGTTGGGGCGCAGCCTTGTTGATGGGCGCCCTGGTAACACTCGCACTGGCGTTGAGCTGTGTGCCGCTGGGCTTGCCGCTGGGCCTGGGCGTTGCGTTTGCCGCTCGGTCCCGGCGACGCTGGCTGCGTCTGAGTGCCACGGCATTTTCCACGGTCTTTCGCGGCTTGCCGGAGCTGTTGACGTTACTGATCATCTACTACGGCTGCCAGATCGGAGCACAGAAGCTCCTTGCCACGCTGGGCTACCCGGCCGACGTGAGAATCAATGCATTCGTCGCGGCGATGATTGCCTTCAGCCTGGTGTTTGCGGCGTTTTCGAGTGAAGTCTGGCTAAGCGCCTTCAAGGCCATACCCAAAGGCCAGTTCGAAGCGGCGAAGGTGCTGGGTTTGAGCACCAGCGCGATGTTTCGCAACGTGCTGCTCCCACAACTGGCGCGTGTGGCCTTACCGGGCTTGTCAAACAATTGGCTGGCGTTGCTTAAAGAGACCTCGCTGGTGTCGACTATTTCTCTGGTCGACCTGATGCGTCAGACCAGTCTGGCCGTGAGTGTCACCAAAGAGCCCATGCTGTTTTACACCGTGGCCTGCTTTGGCTACCTGTTTTTCTCGGCACTGTCCGGCCGCCTGTTCCACGTTCTCGAACAGTATTTCAACCGTCACCAACGGGGTACACAGCCATGAGTTCCGGTGACTGGCTCGACCTGTTTTTTAACCCGCAGCTCCTGGAGCGCTATGGTCCGCGCTTTGTCGACGGGCTGTTGGTCACCGGCAAACTGGTGGCGATTTCTTTCAGCCTCGGCATGCTGCTAGGGCTGGTGATTGCCCTCAGTCGGTTATCTGACCGTCGCTTACTGCGCGGTTTCAGCAGCGTGTATGTGTATTTTTTTCGGGGATCGCCGCTGCTCGCTCAACTGTTCTTGCTGTATTACGGCCTCGGCTCCTTCAAACAGTTCTGGGAGTCGATAGGGCTTTGGTGGTTTTTCCGCGATGCCTGGTATTGCACCCTGCTCGCATTTACCTTGAACACGGCTGCCTATCAGGCCGAAATCCTGCGCGGTGCGTTAATGGCCGTTGCGCAGGGTCAACGCGAAGCCGCGCAAGTTCTCAGCCTGCCCCGTCGCGTCACCTTCTTCAACATCATCATGCCGCAGGCGTTGCTGGTGGCTGTCAGGCCATTAGGCAACGAACTGATTCTGATGATCAAAGCCAGCGCCCTCGCTTCGCTGGTTACGATATATGACGTCATGGGGGTGGCCAAAGTGGCGTTCTCCCGCAGTTTCGATTTTCAGGTCTATCTGTGGGCGGCGCTGCTGTACCTGTTGATCGTAGAAGGCGTCAGGCGTGCGCTCAAATGGCTTGAACAGTCACTGAGCAAGCATGCCGGATGACCCGCACACCACTCCAAACCTGCGCACATTTATCGAGGGAATATGCCATGCAGCCCGTCATGACAGCGTCACACGATCAGTCCACTTCAGCGTTGACCGCACGAGAGACCGTAGTCCACATAAGCGGGCTGAATAAATGGTATGGCCCTTTTCAAGTGCTGCACGGTATCGACCTGACGGTACAGCAAGGGGAGCGTATCGTGCTGTGCGGACCGTCCGGCTCAGGCAAGTCGACCTTGATCCGCTGTATCAGTCACTTGGAGGTTGCCCAAGAGGGCATCATCCATACATTGGGTGTCGACCTGACGAAACCCTCACCGGCCAGACGCCTGGCGCTGCGGGAAGTTGGCATGGTGTTTCAGAGCTTCAACCTCTTTCCCCACATGACTGTTCTGCAAAACTGCACCCTCGCCCCGGTCTCGGTACGCGGCCTGTCACGTCAGAAGGCTGCAGAACAGGCGAGGTACTTCTTGGACAAAGTCGGGGTTGAGAACCAGGCAAACAAATACCCTAGCCAGCTCTCGGGCGGTCAGCAACAGCGGGTGGCGATTGCCCGGGCGCTGTGCATGGCGCCAAAAATCATGCTATTCGACGAACCCACCTCAGCGCTCGACCCGGAAATGGTCAATGAAGTACTGGACGTTATCGTCAAGCTGGCTGATACAGGCATGACACTGCTTTGCGTCACGCACGAAATGGGCTTCGCCCGTCAAGTGGCTGACCGGGTACTGTTTCTCGACGCGGGGCGCATTGTCGAAGACTTGCCCCCCGAGCGTTTTTTTACTGCCCCTGAAAGTGACCGGGCTCAAGCGTTTCTGGCACAAATCCACCGTTGAACGCATTGATGACAAGCGTGCTCGATTCAACCCTGCGGGTCTCCTGTCAATTACAGGTCGATTGCGTACAATCCCCTTCTCAACTTTCACGAACTGTCTGCCCCTTATGGTCGATATCGCCTTCATGAACGCAACAGCAGACGGCATTGCCGCCCTGCTTTTCCCAGACCTGGAAGCTGTGGTCCACGATCTTCGCAGCGGACAGATCGCGCACATTGCTAACGGCTTTTCCAAGCGCAAGGTCGGCGACGCCTCATTGATCAGTGACTTACCCGAATTGAACAAGGGGCTGGACGTCATTGGCCCGTATGAAAAAGCGGGACTGAACAACCGCTCCCTGCGCTCAATCTCGATTGCTGCACGTGGGCCAGACGGCCAGGTTGCAGCATTGCTGTGCCTGAACTTCGATGTGACAGTGTTAACCCACGTGCAAAAGCTGCTGAGTGGCTACGTGGTGGGCGTGCAGCCCCAGACACGTCCAGCGCCCTTGTTCAGGACCGACTGGCGTGAACAGCTCAATGCTATCGTCCAGGCGATATCTGTTAAGCACAACGTGCGGCAAAGCGATTTCGGGCGTGCCGAAATCATGTTAGCCCTGGCGCAAGCCCGCACCGCCGGACTGCTGGATATTCGTAATTTCATCGATTATTTCGGCGAGTATTTCGGTATCTCTCGAGCGACGGTTTACAACTATTTGAAAGCCACGCCTAAAGAATAGGCCGCTGTGCCACTACCGCCGCTCAATACGGCCTGCACACGTCACCTTACCAAACGTACTTCTTTGGAAGGTCTGTAGCCAAAAAAGGCGCTATAGCATTTGCTGAAATGACTGGGTGACACAAAACCGCAGGCCACCAGCACGTCCACCTGTGACAGCGCCGTGTGTTGCAACAAACGGCGCGCCTCTGTGAGGCGCAACTCCAGGTAGTAACGCTGCGGGGTGGTGCCCAATTGTTCCTTGAACAGGCGTTCCAACTGGCGCCGCGACCTTGCCGCGTAGACCGCCAATTGTTCCAGCGCCAGCGGCTCTTCCAGGTTAGCGTCCATCAACCTGATCACTTCACGCAAGGGGGCGCTGACGCAGATGTTCTCTGCCGGTTTGATTCGGCGATAGCGCGACGCCTCAAACGCCAGAATGTCCTCGATGCCTTCCACCAACGCCTTGTCGTGCAGCCCTTTGATCCACTCCAGCGCCATCTGAAAAGCACCTGCGGGGCTTGAGGCGGTCAGTCGGTTTCGGTCAATCACGAAGGGCTCACTGGTGACCTGGGCCGATCGGGCCATCTCCGCCAACGCGGGTCGATGCTCGGGATGAATGGCGCAGCGATAGCCTTGCAGCAAACCGGCACTGCCAAGAAACCATGCCCCGTTCCACAGCCCCGCCAAGGTCATGTCGGTCTGGCCTGCGGCACGCAGTAATTGAACCAGTTGTTCATCCGCCTTTAGCTCGGTTCTGTACCCCCCGCACACAATCAGTAGGTCCAGATCGTCAAGGCTGCCCTTCTCAAACACCGCATCCGGGCGGATCACCAACCCCAGATCACTCAGCACCTCTGCGTCGCACACGCCGAAAGTGCGTGAAGAAAACAGCCCGGCGCGCAGCAGGTTAGCTGTCACCAGCGCGTCCAGGGCCTGGGTAAAGGCGGGCAGCGAGAAGTGCTCCAACAACAAAAAGCCTGCACGAACCGGGGCATTTGTGGAGCCCGCAGCGTCGTGCAGGTGTGTCCTTTTCATGCCGCCGCTGAACTGACGTCTTTGCATCAAGAAAGCTCGATCTTGGGGTGAGCTGGCTTATATAACCCACTGTGCGCGTCGATACCAAGGGATTCCCCCTCCCCACCCTTCAAGCCGCTGTGGCTATACGTGCTGAACGGGTAAAGCCGTTTATCACCATGTACAACAAAGGCCTTCCCGCGCTACCCCGTCCTTGCCTGCCTATCGCCTGATAGCACTCAATGCGGCGCGAGAACTTCGCGCACACCCGGAACAGCGAGTATCTCTTTGATCATTTGATCCGCTACGACACGAGTGACCCCCCGGAACTGAAGCGTGACTGTTTCGGTATCTTTCACCGGCCCTTGCTCGACGATGAATTGCTTGATTTTTTTGGACCGTTCTCCCAGCAACTGTTCCAACTGGCTTAACGACAACGTATTAGACGGTGCAACCAGTTTGACCACCTGGATCTGCACAATGTCCCTGAGCACGCGCTCCATGGGCCGGATAGCGATCAGGATGATCAAAATCAGAAACGTTGCCGCAGTGCCCAACACATACAGTCCGCCTCCTACTGCCAGGCCGATGGCTGCGACCGCCCACAAGCTGGCGGCCGTAGTCAGGCCCTTGATGACCTCACCGCGCATCAGGATCGATCCGGCCCCCAGAAAGCCGATCCCCGAGACCACCTGTGCGGCAATTCGCGAAGGATCCAGCTGCGTGCCCGGCATGGTCAGCGCCTGCTGAAACCCAAACGCTGACACAATCATCACCAAACACGCCCCCGCACACACCAACATGTGAGTGCGCAAGCCAGCCGTCCAAAACAGGTGTTCACGCTGAACGCCAATCAAGCTGCCCAGAAAAGCCGCCAACAGCAGCCGTATGCACATTTCCCAATCAGAAATCATTCAGTCCCTTCCCGGCAATAACCTGTGACGTGTTTAAGCAAGCACTGGCGAGCATAGTTAAGGATTAAGAGGTGTGCCCGATCAGGTTTTTAGAAAACGTCCAGGTCTGTACACTGCACGCCTGCGCCGTGGCTGTGTTAGACGCCACCCCCCTTACTTGTTAAGCAGAGATGTTCATGGCACATAACGAACTGACTTTTACCCCCGACCCTGATCCTGAGTCTATTTCGTCTGACGTCGCCAGCTTCGGTGGCGTAATGGTTTCGACGCAAATCCCTACGCACGCAGATGGCAGTCTCGAACTGGGCGACATCACCGAGCAAAGCGAATGCACGCTGCGAGCGTTAAAAGTTGCGCTGGAACGCGCGGGCAGCTCCATGGACCGCGTCATGCACTTGACCATCTACCTGACCGACATGGCAGATCGAGCGGCGTTCAATGACGTGTACAAACGCTTCTTCAGCCAGCCGTGGCCGGTTCGTGCCGCTGTCGGGATCGCGTCTTTGGCCGTCGAAGGTATGCGAGTTGAAGTCACCGCGATGGCAGCTAAAGGCTAACGCCTAATAGCGGTTGCCGACTGAAGCGGCCCTCATGCAGGCCGCTTCTGTACGGTTGAAAGACAGTTGGATTTCAATTCCCTGCGCATCCCTCTGCACAACCCTGATTGCAAAAAAATACACCCCCTCAGTGAATTTTTTCGTATCCGCATGTATCAGATCCCGAAGAGCGCGTGCCATCAGAACGATAGCATCCCGCGCCGTAGAAACGCGTCTACCCTTCGTACGACTGGGTTTAGCGGTTTGAAAAGGATAGATCAGCTAATAAAGGGGCTTGCATGAGATCTCGTAAGAAAAAGGTCAATCCAATCGGATTGAAGGACATCACCATTGTCGACGACGCAAAAATGCGCAAAGCGATTACCGCCGCGGCATTAGGCAACGCAATGGAATGGTTTGACTTTGGCGTATACGGCTTTGTTGCTTATGTGCTCGGGAAGGTGTTCTTCCCCGATGTGTCTCCCGGCGTTCAGATGATCGCGGCGCTGGCCACGTTCTCGGTCCCCTTCCTGATCAGGCCGCTGGGCGGGTTATTTTTCGGCGCACTGGGCGATAAATACGGGCGACAGAAAGTCTTGGCGGCGACCATCGTCATCATGTCGCTCAGCACCTTCGCTATCGGTTTGATCCCCTCGTATGCCTCGATTGGTATCTGGGCGCCCATCCTGTTGTTACTGGCAAAAATGGCCCAAGGCTTTTCGGTAGGCGGCGAGTACACCGGCGCATCGATTTTCGTTGCTGAATATGCACCTGACCGCAAGCGGGGATTTCTCGGCAGTTGGTTGGACTTCGGCTCCATCGCGGGGTTCGTGCTTGGTGCCGGTGTGGTGGTACTGATCTCCACACTTCTGGGCGAAGAAAAGTTTCTGGAATGGGGCTGGCGCGTGCCGTTCTTCCTGGCCTTGCCGCTGGGGATGATCGGGCTGTATCTGCGCCATGCGCTGGAAGAAACACCCGCCTTCCAGCAACACGTGGAAAAACTGGAGCAAGGTGATCGCGAAGGCCTCGCAGGCGGACCGCGGGTTTCGTTCAAAGAAGTGGCCACCAAACACTGGCGCAGTCTAATGACCTGCATCGGCGTGGTCGCTGTGACCAACGTGACCTACTACATGCTGCTCACGTACATGCCGAGTTACCTGTCACATAACCTGCATTACAGTGAAAACCATGGTGTGCTGATCATCATTGCCATCATGGTCGGCATGCTGTTCGTGCAGCCCCTGATCGGTTTTGTCAGTGACAAGATCGGCCGCCGTCCCTTTATCATCTGCGGCAGTGTTGGTCTGTTCTTCCTCGCCGTCCCCGCGTTTTACCTGATCAACAGCG
Source organism: Pseudomonas lundensis (assembly GCF_002269125.1). GTDB lineage: Bacteria > Pseudomonadota > Gammaproteobacteria > Pseudomonadales > Pseudomonadaceae > Aquipseudomonas > Aquipseudomonas lundensis_A. The sequence continues at coordinate 60,202 of NZ_NQKI01000028.1, forward strand.
GCAAGCTGGGACTGATCTTCGCCGGGCTGTTGATGCTGGCCGTGTTGCTGAACTTTTTCATCGGCGTCATGGCATCAACCCTGCCTGCGATGTTTCCGACGCACATTCGCTACAGTGCGCTGGCCAGTGCGTTCAACGTCTCGGTATTGATCGCGGGCCTGACGCCGACAGCGGTGGCCTGGCTGGTGGAAAGCACCAATAACCTGTACATGCCAGCGTACTACCTGATGGTGATCGCGATCGTCGGTCTGGTTACCGGCGTAACCATGAAAGAAACCGCCAACAAGCCGTTGCGCGGGGCCGCGCCAGCGGCTTCGGATATTGAAGAAGCCAAGGAGCTGCTTCAGGAACACCACGACAACATCGAACAGAAGATCGAAGACATCGACGCCGAAATTGCCGAGCTGGAAGCCAAACGCAAAAACTTGGTGCAGCAACATCCCCGCATCAACGAGTGATGCGAACCCGGATGTAAAAATCCCGCAGGTTGTGATGAACACATCCTGCGGGATTTTTTCTGGGCCTTGCTGGCGTGTCGCTACCTCCCGCCTACGCCAGCAGATCGTTGATCCAGCGTACTTGCCGGGCTGTGTCTTGCAGTTTTGCCTGCGCAACTGCGTGCCGCGCGCCCATTAAACTGGCCAATGTTTTGCGCTTGCGAGACAGCACACGTTGCCACTTGGCAAGGAAAGCCGGGCTGCGCACTTTCATTAGCAGCGGACCAAAGTAGAGTTCCTGCGCGCTGTACATCACCCTGCCGGAGCGCGAAGCAATAATAATCTCGTAGTCAAAACGGTTTTCCCGAAGCAGTTCCTCATCAAGGATGCGGTAGTCATTGTCCATCAACCATTGGCGCAGCGGCTGTTCCCCGCCATTGGGCTGCAAGATCAAGCGCTCTTCCCCGCTCAAGCGCACCTTGCCCTGTTCAAGAATGTCCCGGATGGTTTCTCCTCCCATGCCGCACAGGGTAATCGCGGTGATCCGGTCTTCAGGTTCAATCGCCATCAGGCCATTGGCCAGGCGTACAGTTATGAGAGAGGCCAGATTATTCTCGTTGACGGTACGCTGAGCCGCAGTGAAAGGCGTCAGCGCAACTTCCCCGGCCACTGCGTGCGCGATAGCGCCCCGGCGCATAAGTGCAACAGGCAAATACGCATGGTCCGAGCCGATGTCAGCCAACCGGGCGTTCGCCGGAACATGCGCTGCCACGCGCTCCAGGCGCATGGACAATGTGTGTGGGTTCAACGTGTGTTCCTTTAAAAAAAATGCCTGACCTGCACGGCACTTATCAGAGGGCGCCAGCATGCTTGCGCAGCGACGCAGGGCAACCACTGCTATGACAAAGCGACGTTTGGCGGTGAAGAAACAAACGAACTTATCGATTACGCTGGTTCCAGGCCGTCAGCATAAACGTGACACCCGGGATCAATAGACCGGGAGCCATGTAAAGGAATGTGCGCTCGGTAAGCAAGCCGTTAAGGGCAAAAGTGCTTCCGCAAATGATCAGCGCGAACCCGACCAGAAAGAGCGGATTGCGAAAGGCTTTATTCATGGGTTCAGGTCCAGTTGTACAAATTTCGGCGCATGATAAAACCTGCGGGCAAGTAAGGGCCAGTCGACTCTCGCGACGCGGGCCGTTAAGCTGGCGTTTTTTGAGGCCCATCGAGCATGACCGAGGTCTATCAGGGCAGTTGCCTGTGTGCTGCCGTACGCTACGAACTGCTGGATGAGCCCAAAGCAGTCAGTCATTGCCATTGCAGCCAATGCCGTAAGGGCCATGGTGCCGCGTTTGCGTCCTATGGCAGCGTGCCTTGCAGCGCGTTTTCCTTACTCAGCTGCGCAGAAGACCTCAAGGCCTATCGCTCGTCAGAATCGGTTCTCCGGGAGTTTTGCAGGCATTGCGGGTCGACGTTGTTCTGGAAATGTTCCCAAGGCGAAGCCGCCGGATGGATTTGCGTAGCACTCGGGACACTGGACACACCTTTCAAGCCCAGTAAACAGAAGCATATTTACACCGGCGACTCAGCAATCTGGTTCGAGGCGCCTCAAGAATAACGGCTAACCATGGCAGAAATACACACCTATCCCTGGGCAGCGCGTACATCCTCCAAAGGAAAGCACTTGAGCCGTGAAGACTGACCTATTCAACACTGACACACTGAGCAAAACCTATGAATCGTCGTAAAAAAATCAACCAAATCTTAAAAGCTAACGCCAAAAAAGCCAGCGCCAAACTGGCACCCAAAAACAAACCTAAATACATCTGTAAAGCGGACCGCTTAAAAATGGCCGCCGAATCCGGCAGTGACTTGACCGCCACTGCTGCTCAAGAGTGAACAAGGTCCACTGACGAGGAAAAATCAGTGGGGCCGACGCGTCACTGGCTCATGAGATGTATACGCTAATGCAAGATGCAGGTGCACTCGGCCGCTCGCGGCTCAGCCTAGGCCAAACGCTGGCTTGGGGCTATTGCCGAGTGTCACCAGCACGCTTGGTTGGCTTATGTTGAAGACAGTAAGGTATTGAGTGATGCACTCAAACGATCGATACGCCCCGTACTTTCATTCACAAGTTGAGTGATTTCCTTAGCGGATACTGCTGACTGCTTAGCAAGCGTACGCACCTCGTCTGCCACGACTGCAAACCCTCGACCAGACTCCCCCGCCCGCGCAGCTTCGATAGCAGCATTTAAGGCCAGTAGGTTGGTCTTCTCGGTTATGGAGTTGATGCTGCTGATGATGTTCGCAATCCGTTGACTGGACTCTTGCACAAGGCGCATTTCACGATCAGTGACCTGTGATGCATCATGTTTCGCCTGCTCGTCGACCCCGTAGCTCACGATCCGCTTGATGTGACCGATTGAATCCGTGATTGGGCAGAGCGCTCCGCTAAACAGGATTGGGCGGTTGTCCTTTGCAGGTATGGTAAAGCTACCTGCAAACTGCTCACCTTTAAGCAGTTTGGCGAATACGTCTTCACCGAGAATTGTTCGCAAGCTGTGCTTACGGGTCAGTAATTCTTTGGCATCGGCATGTTCCAGGTGGTGGACCAAGTAGTCGTTCGCAGAACTCATCTGGCCATTTGTTTCCCACTCCGCCACGCCATTACTGACACTAATCGCCTTGAACCTTTTATCCGACTCAAGCGAGAGCTCCTTCGTACCAGTGATATTGGCCTGGATCGAAATGTATTGTTCCAACTCACCGGCATCATTGAAAACAGGGTTTATAGCCAGTGAAATCCAGTAATGCTCTCCCGATTTTCTGTAGTTAAGAATCTCGGTGTAGATTGGACGGCGATTCAGCACTGCATCCCTGAGCTGTTCAATTGTTTTTTGATCTGTCGCTGTTCCTTGGAGAAAACTCCCCGGCTTTTTCCCTCGCACCTCATCCAATGTGTAATCCGTGAGCTTTGTAAAACCTTGGTTTACGTACTCGATATGGCCTTCTTTGTCAGTGATGACGATGGAGTTGTCTGTTTCATTCGCCACCAACGATAAGAGCTTGAATTCTTGGTTTAACAGTACTTGCGCCGTGATGTCACTTGCGAACTTTATAACTCTGACGACTTCGCCTTCCGGGTTGACGATAGGGTTGTAAGTGGCGTGAATCCAGACTGATTTACCGCGTTTAGTGATTCTTTGGTAATCCGCCGTCTCAAATTTACCCGCACGCAATTTTTGCCAAAAATCAGAGTAAGCCCTCGATTTCCGCTCTGCGGGCGGCACAAAAATCTGATGCTTTTCACCACGTATCTCAGTAAGTGAATAGCCCATGAGCGTCAGGAAGTTTTCATTTGCATCGAGAATTGTGCCATCAGGGCTAAATTCGATGACCGCCTGAGCACGGTTGATTGCTGTAATTTGTGACTGATTGCGCGCGTGCTCACGCACTTGTGCTGTCACGTCTGTAGCAAACTTAACAATGCGTTGGACCTTGCCTGCGCGGACGATGGGCGTGTAGGTCGCTTGAATCCAAACAGGGGCTCCGCTTTTGGTAATGCGCCGGAACTCACCGGTGTGAGGTTTCCCTGTTCGCAGATCCTGCCAGAACGCACGGTATTCCAGGCTGTTAGGGAATCTCCGAACAAGTTTTCAAATGTGCTGAAATACGCCTGACCACCTGATCCGAGCCGCCTATGAGCCAGAT
>NZ_NQKI01000029.1 GCF_002269125.1 Pseudomonas lundensis
TTGGTGGAGCTAAACGGGATCGAACCGTTGACCTCTTGCATGCCATGCAAGCGCTCTCCCAGCTGAGCTATAGCCCCAAACAGTCAGTGTTTCGTGTTGCTGTGTGGACGGGGCGCATATTAAGACTGGATCGGAAGGCTGTCAAACTTATTTTCAAAGTTTTTTAAAAAAAATGGTCGAGAGAACAACCACTTACCCTTCCCACCCCGTAAATACGGGCCCCGCATACCAAACGCGCAGCCCCTGCCACAGGCCTCCATGGACCGCAGAGCGGTCCTGATACCGACCTGCGGCAACGAGTGCACGTGAAAACCGATCAACCGATTGCGTTGAACAGCTTTTCCCACTCTTTGTTTTCTTTCTTCGAAACACCGCCCAGCAGGTCCAGCGCCTGACGCAGACGGAAACGCGTCAAGTCAGGGCCCAGAATCTCCATGGCGTCCAGCACCGACACCGAGCTGGCCTGTCCGGTGATCGAGGCAAACATTAGCGGCATCGCATCGCGCAGCTTCAGCTCAAGGGCATCGACCACGGTTTGGATGCAACCGGTAATGGCGTTTTTTTCCCACTGCCGCAAGCTTTCGAGCTTCCACAGGATCAGTTGCATCAGTTGACGCACTTGATCGCCGGACAGCTTTTTGTGCTCGAACAGTTTGGCATCCAGTTGCAAGGCACCCGAGAAGAAGAACCCGGCCAGCGGCGCAATCTGACTGAACGTCTCGACCCGACCCTGTACCAGCGGTGCGATCTTCATCATGTACTCAGGGTTCAGTGCCCATTGCTGGACACGACTGGCGAACTCCTCCAGCGGCAAGTCACGCAACCATTGGCCATTGAGCCAGGAGAGTTTTTCAATATCGAAAATCGGACCACCGAGCGATACACGGGACAGGTCAAAATTGTCGACCATCTCTTGCAGCGAGAACTTCTCGCGCTCGTCAGGCATGGACCAGCCCATGCGCCCCAAATAGTTGAGCATCGCTTCAGGCATGAAACCCATGCGCTCATAGAACGTGACCGACGTCGGGTTCTTGCGCTTGGACAGCTTGCTTTTGTCGGGGTTACGCAGCAGCGGCATGTAGCACAATTGCGGCTGTTCCCAGCCAAAGTACTCGTAGAGCAGGATCAGTTTCGGCGCCGATGGCAGCCATTCTTCACCGCGCAATACGTGGGTGATGCCCATTAAATGATCGTCGACCACGTTGGCCAGGAAGTACGTCGGCAGGCCGTCGGTCTTCATCAGCACTTGCATGTCCATGCGGTCCCACGGGATCTCGACATCGCCACGCAGCAGGTCCGGCACCACGCACACGCCTTCGGTCGGCACTTTCATGCGGATCACGTGCGGCTCGCCCGCAGCCAGGCGCAGGGCGACTTCTTCCTTGGACAGCAACAGCGCACGGCCGTCGTAGCGCGGGGTTTCGCCCCTGGCCATTTGCTCGGCGCGCATCTGGTCCAGCTCTTCTGCGGTGCAGAAACACGGAAACGCATGGCCCATGTCGACCAGTTGCTGGGTGTACTGCTTATAAATGTCGCTGCGCTCGCTCTGACGATACGGGCCGTGCGGACCGCCGACGTCGGGGCCTTCGCTCCAGGTGATACCGAGCCAGCGCAGGGCATCGTAAATCTGTTGTTCGGACTCGCGGGTCGAACGCAACTGGTCGGTGTCTTCGATCCGCAGGATGAACTCGCCGCCATGCTGCTTGGCGAAGCAGTAGTTGAACAAAGCGATGTAAGCGGTGCCGACGTGGGGGTCGCCGGTAGGCGATGGCGCGATGCGCGTGCGAACGGTGGTCATGGGCGGTCTCGAAGTAGAGATAAAACAAAGGGGCGAATGGTAACAGGCGGACCCCGCCTCGCTCCAGCTCAGGACTGACCGTCGGGGCAGATCACCACCCCGCCGCCCTGAAAATGCATGAAAGCCCTGCCGACGCGGGCACCCTCAGCCGGTTTCGGGCCAGGTGAGGATTGCGCTCAGTTCGCCAGCCGCTCATCCAGCCAACCCGCGACCCGCTGATGAATCCCTGCGACCTCTTCGAGCAAACCGCCCATGCGCATGAAGTCATGGGTCATGCCCGGTTCTTCCCACCTCACCACCTCATTGCCCGCCTGCTCCAATTTGGTGGCGTAGGCCACCCCCTCGTCATGCAACGGATCAAAACCGGCCAGGTACACCAACGCCGGCGCCACGCCGCTGACATCCGGGGCCAATAACGGTGACAGGCGCCAATCCTGCACATCCGCCGCTGTTCGGGTGTAGTGCCGGTAGAACCAGTCCATGGTGGCGGTTTCGAGCAGATACCCCTGCGCAAACCGCTGGTGGGATTCACGTTTGCAACTGCCGTCAGTGACCGGGTACAGCAGCACTTGCGCGCGCGGCACGATGGCCACCGTTTGCGGATCATGCGCAGCCAGAATCGCGAGCACCGTGCTCAACGTGCCGCCCGCGCTATCACCTGCAAACGCTACGCGGGTGGCGTCCAGTCCATGACGGGCGCCCTCGCGCTGCAACCAGTTCACCGCATCGCAGGCATCATGCACCGCCGTGGGGAACACCCACTCCGGGGCCAACCGGTAATCCACAGCCAGCACCGCGAAGTGCCCGGCATTGGCCAACCGCCGACACAACCCGTCGTGGCTGTCCAGGCTGCCAATGACATAACCGCCACCGTGGAAGTAAACCACCACCGGCAGCGGCTCCGGCGCCCGCCGTGGCGCGCGATACAACCGCGCAGGCAGGCTGAATCCATCCCGGGCCGGGATCCGCAGGTCGTCACTGTCGATGCCCGGCAACGGCACGTCCAGCACCTCGGCACTCATTTCAAACTCCACCCTGGCCTGCGCCGGGCTCAGGTCATGCATGGCGCGGCTCTTGCCGGTCATGCGGCTTAACTCGGCCAGCTCCAAAAAGGCCTCCAGCTCAGGTACTACTGACATACGTGTGTCCTTGCAAATAGCCTTCGGCTGTCGTAGCCGAAGGCGGTGATCGTTAGCGCTGAAAGTCACCGCAGGTGCATGCCGTGCGGTTACACCCGCTCGGCCTGCCCTGCCAGTAATTGCTCCAGTCGGTTCAGCAATGCGGCTTGACGCAATAACGTGTAATGCCCGCCCTTGAGCACGCTATGACTGGCGCCTGCGCCAACTTGCGCCTCATGCACATGGCGCTCTTCGTCGCGTCCGGCTGCCCACCAGTGGTGCGCCTGAACCCGGGTTGCAGGCAACATCGGCTGTTGCAGGGCCAACGCCTTAAGACGCGCACCCACGGCGAAGATGTGACTCAGCTCCGCCGCGCCGAGCAGGCCGTGCCCGCCCAACCCCGGGTGCGGCTCGGCCAAAGCTGCGGCAATCACTTGCTCGGCGCTGCGCCCCTGCTCATCCATCAACCCGCACACTTGGCGCTCGGACAACCCCAGCACAAAGCGCAAGAAATCCTGCAAGTCTTCACGCCCGTCAGTGGCCTCGGCCGCGCCCGCCACATAGGTATCCACCAGCCCCGCAAACGCCACCTGCTGACCTTGCGCTTCCAGGGTTTGCGCCACCAGCAGGGTCAATGCCCCGCCCAATGACCAACCCAGCAGGTAATACGGGCCGTCGGCCTGCTGCTCACGGATGCGCCCGGCATACGCCTGCGCCATGTTCTGCAACGAGGTGTCCTGCCACTCAGGGTCAAGCAACATGCGGCACTGCACGCCATACACGCTGCGGCGCCCGTCCAGTTGACGGGCCAGCGGCTCGTAGTCGAACACCGTGCCGAAACCTGCGTGCAGACAGAACAACGGGGGCACGTCACTGACGCGGCTATTGAGCGCCAGCAGCGGGTCCGGCGCTTGGGCGATAGCCGCCGGTTCAACGCCACTGAGTTCGGCAATGCACGGCTTCTGCATCAGGTCGCGCAACTTCAAACTGAACCCCGGCAGCGACTGATTGCGCACCCGTGAAATCACTTTCAGCACATGCAGCGAATCACCGCCCAACTCAAAGAAGTTGTCGTCGATCCCAACCTGCTCCAGCCCCAACACCTCCTGCCAGATCTGCACCAATGCCTGTTCCAGCGCATTGCGCGGCGCCCGGTAAGTGCCTTGGGCGACCTGCGGCTCCGGCAGGGCGCGGCGGTCCAGCTTGCCGTTGGCAGACAGCGGGAAACGCGCCATCTGCACGATATGGGTCGGCACCATGTAGTCCGGCAGTTGCGCCTGCAATTGCGCTTTAAGGGCACGCTCCAGCAACGGGCCAGAGGCGACCACATAGCCCGCCAGCTGTTTGCCGGTCGCGCCCTCGACGACCTTGACGGCCGCATCCTGTACCCCTTCGCACTGACGCAGACACGCTTCGACTTCCCCCAACTCAATGCGGAAGCCGCGAATTTTCACCTGCTGGTCCAGACGCCCCAGGTAGTCGATCAGGCCGCATTCGCGCTGGCGAACCCGGTCCCCGGTGCGGTACATGCGCCCACCTTTGGCATCGAACGGGTCCGGCACAAAGCGTTCGGCGCTCAACCCCGGTTGCCGGTGATAGCCACGGGCCAGGCATTCCCCACCCAGGTACAGTTCGCCGCTGACACCTGCGGGCAACGGGTTCAAGTCCGCGTCCAGCACATACAGACCGCGCCCGGCGACGCCACGGCCAATCGGCGCATAGGCCGCTTCACAGCAGTCCGTCATCTCGGCCCGCCACAACAGCGGGGTAACCACGGTTTCCGTCGGGCCATAGCCGTTAATCAGCCGTTGCGGGCGCAGGGCTCGCTTGACCAACTCGAAGCTGGCGTCCGGGACCGCGTCGCCGCCAAAGCAATAGGTGTGCACCGGCGGCGGGTTGCCTTGGACCAAGGCGACCTCCGCCAGTTGTTGCAAGTAAGCGGGCGGAAAGCACGCCACCGTCACGCGCTGTTCGCGCAGTGCCAGCAGGGTCTGTTCAGGGGTCCACAGTTGATCGTCGCGGATCACCAGACTGCCACCGGCCAGCAACACGCTGAGCCAGCGCTCCTGCGCACCGTCAAAGGCGAAAGACATAAAGTGCAGCTCGCGGCTGTCCGGGTTGAGCCCATACGCGTCGATGATGCCCTGGCAGTGCCGCGCAATCGGCTGGCGTGCCACGGCCACGCCTTTGGGCTGGCCGGTGGAACCCGAGGTGTAGATCAGGTACGCCAAATGCCCGGCCAGTGATTCAACCGCCCGTGGCAACGGCGCCTGACCGCTCAATTGGTCGAGCAACAGACGCGGGGTGGCCGCACTGAACGCCACCCGCAGGTCCACATCGCTGTTGCACAGCAACAGGCTGGCCCCTGAATCGGCCAGCATGAACGCCAGCCGCTCAGCCGGGTAGTCGAGATCCAGCGGCACGTACGCAGCGCCCGCCTTGAGCACCGCAAGGAAGGCCACAATCGTCTGCTCCGAACGCGGCAACGCAACCGCCACCAGCGTCTCTGGGCCAATGCCGCGCCCTTGCACGTGGGCCGCCAAGGCGTCGACCTGACGGTTCAGCGCGGCATACGTCAGTTCACGCCCGTCGCAGATCAAAGCCACAGCGTGCGGCTGGCGCAACACCTGAGCCATGAACCCCTGCACCAGATCCGTCGCAGGCGCCTGCACCCGTGCCTGTTCGATCCGTGCCTGAGGTAAGCCAATGTCGCCGATCAGGCACTGTGCATCCTGCGGCAACTGCGCCAGCAGCCCTTCGAGCTGGGCGCGAATGGCCTCGACCTGCGGCGCCGTAAAGCGCTCGCGCAAGTACAGGTATTCCACCTCCAGCCCTTGGTCGGTGGCACTGACCATCACATCCATCGGGAAGTTGGTGACACCGCCGCTGCCGACTTCGGCAAACCTCAACTCACCGTCCTGCTCACCGCGCAGAGCGCGGTCCACCGGGTGGTTTTCAAACACGATGATGCTGTCGAACAGCCCTTGGCCGCCCTGCCCCGCCCAGCGCTGGATATCGGCCAGTGGCGTGTGCTCAAAATCCCGGATCGACAGGTTGTAATCCTGCAACTCGCGCAGCCAGTCGCCCAGCGTTTGTTGCGGATCGAGGGTCTGAATCACCGGCAAGGTATTGATGAACAGGCCCAGCATGTCCTGTGCGCCTGGCAACTGGATGGGACGCCCCGCTACCGTGGCGCCGAATGCCACACTGCGCTGCCCGGTATGGCGCTGCAACAGCAGCAGCCAGGCCGCTTGAACCAACGTGTTCAGTGTCACCCGTTGTTGAGTGGCAAACCCGTGCAGACGTCGGGTCGCATCGCTGTCCAGGTAGCTATAAAGCACCCCGTGACCGCTGCCGTCGCTGTTGACCGCATTGGCCAGAATCGTTGGCGTTTGCAGCCCATCAAGGCGTTCGCGCCAGAATCCTTCGGCCACCGACGCATCTTGCTGCGCCAGCCAGTGGATGTAATCGGCATAGCGCCCGGTCAGCGCTGGCAGGGCCTGATGGGCATACAGGCGCAGCATCTCGCCGAGCAGGCGTGACGCGCTCCAGCCGTCCAGCAGCAAGTGGTGGTAGGTCCAGATCATCTGGTGACGGTTATCGCCCAGACGCACCAGGGTGAAACGCATCAACGGTGGGCTGCTGAGGTCGAATCCGCGGGCCTGATCGTCCGCTGCCAAGGCCTGCAATGCGGCCTCGGGGGCGGTGTGTTCACGCCAGTCAAGTTCCGCAATTGGCACCTGCACGTGCTGATACACCGCTTGCAGCGGGTCCGCCAGGCCGTCGCGCCAGAGGAACGCCGCACGCAACACCTCATGGCGCTCCAGCAAGGTGCCCCAGGCGGCGCGAAAGCGGTCGACCTGCAACCCTTCGACCGCCACGCTGAGCTGATTGACGTACAGGTTCAGCTCGGGCGATTCGATGCAGTGGAACAACATGCCCTGCTGCATCGGTGACAGCGGATACAGGTCGTCCAGCCCGTTGCGGGCCACCGGCACGGTGGGCGGGGCTTGAGCAAAGGGCACCGTGTCCAGGGCCTGCGTGACCCGCGGTGTTGCCGCCACGGCCCGTTGTGCCAGCGCACGAATGGTTTGCGCCTCGAACAAGTGTTTCGGGGTGAATGCCAACCCCAGCGCGCCCGCGCGGCTCACGGCCTGCAGCGAGATGATCGAGTCGCCCCCCAGTTCGAAAAAGTTTTCAGTCACACCCACGGCGTCCAGCCCCAGCACGTCTTGCCAGACAACTGCCAGCAGCGACTCTGCCGGGGTGGCTGGCAAGACCCGCTCCGCAACCTGACGGCAGGCCTCGGGCGCCGGTAGCGCCTGACGGTCAAGCTTGCCGTTAGGGGTCAAAGGCAACGCGGCCAGGCACATCAAATGCGCCGGCATCATGTGCGCCGGTAAGCGGGTGCGCAGGTGCGTCATCAGCGCCTCGCGCAACCCGGCTTCATCGGCCAGCGGGTCGCGGGCCACGATATAACCGGCCAACTGACGGCTGAGCGGGCCTTCGCGGTCCACCACAAAGGCTTCGCGCACACCATCGTGCTCCAGCAGGCACGCTTCGATCTCTCCCAACTCAATGCGGAAACCCCGGATTTTCACCTGCTGGTCGATACGGCCCAGGTACTCGACCACCCCGTCTTCGCGCAGCCGCGCCAGATCACCACTGCGGTACAGGCGCGCGCCTGCCACGAACGGGTCAGGCACAAACCGTTCCGCCGTCAGGTCAGGCCGCTGGTGGTAGCCGCGAGCAATGCCCTCGCCGCCCAGGTACAGCTCGCCCGCCACGCCCACGGGCAGTGGCTGCAATTGACTGTCGAGCACGTAAGCACTGCGCTGCCCCACCGGACGGCCGATGGGCAGGAACGCAGAGTCAAACTGCGTGCCGGGGTACGCGCACCAGATCAGCGGCGTGATCACAGTTTCTGTCGGGCCATAGCCGTTGATGATGCGCGGCGGTTGCAACACCCGCTGCACTTCATCGAAGGCGTGTTTGGGCATGCCTTCACCGCCCACGGTGTAGGAGCGGATTGGTAAGGCGCGCCCGGCTTCGCCCATGTAGTCGGTCATTTGCAGCAAGTAGCTTGGGGTGAAGCAGGCAATGGTGATGCCGTGCCGCTCAATCTCCTCGCAGGTGCGCTGCACACTCCACAGCTCATCGTCACGGGGCATCAACGCCGAGCCGAAGACCAGCGGGGTCAGCCAGCGCTCGTGAGCACCGTCGAAGCTGATGGAAGCAAATTGCAACTCGCGGTCTTGCGGGGTCATGCCGTACAGCGCGCCGATCGACAGGCAATGCATGGCCAGCGGGCCATGGGCGACACTGACACCCTTCGGGCGCCCGGTGGAACCCGAGGTGTAAATCAGGTACGCAAGGTTCTGCGCGTCGGTCAGGTTGCGCAGGTCAGTGCCCGGCAAATGTGCCACGGCCTCACGGTCCAGTTCCAGCACCGGCAACCCTTCGACCTGCGGCATTTGCTGGCGCAGCCACGACTGGGTCAACAGCAGGGCAATGCCGCTGTCCTGCATCAAATAGCCCAGGCGCTCGGCCGGGTACGCCGGGTCCAGCGGCACGTAAACGCCCCCGGCCTTGAGAATCGCCAGAAGGCCGATAATCATCTGTGGCGACCGCTCGACAGCCAGCCCTACGCGCACTTCCGGGCCGACGCCCAGCTCGCGCAAGCGATGGGCCAAGCGGTTGGCACGTTGATTGAGGTCGTAATAGCTGAAGGTGGTGTCGGCAGCTATCAGCGCCGTGGCCTCGGGGCGAATCGCAGCCTGCGCTTCGATCAACTGGTGCACACAGTGCCCGGTCTGCGGCTCGGGTGCCGGGTTCCAGTCATGCAGCAACTGCTGGCGCTCCCCCTCGCTCAACAATGGCAATTCACCCAGGCGGGCCTGCGGGGCGGCCACCATGGCGTTCAACAGGCAGGCCAAATGCTGGCTCATGCGCGCAATCACCGAGGGCGAAAAGTGGCTGAGCAGGTAACTCCAGGTCAGGCTCAAGTGCCCTTCACTCACCGCCGCCAGCGTCAGCGGGTAATTGGTGCGCTCATGGTTGTCCGGCAGCGAGAAGCGCAATCCATCCGGGGCGCCCTGTTGAAGAGCCTCGGCGATCGGGAAGTTTTCGAACACCAGCAAGCTGTCGAACAGCGGTTCGCCCGCACGTCCGGCCCAGCGCTGCACATCACTCAGCGCGGTGAATTCGTGCTCACGCAATTCAAGGTTGTGCGCCTGCAGGCGGCCCAGCCATTGCGCCACGCTTTCGGCGGCCTGCGGCTGGCTGATCACCGGCAAGGTATTGATGAACAACCCCAGTTGCTGTTCGGCACCCGGCAGGTCAACCGGGCGCCCCGCGACCGTGGCGCCGAACGCGACAGTCTGCTGGCCGCTGTAACGCTGTAGCAACAACGCCCACGCGCCCTGGACCAGCGTGTTGAGGGTAATGGCATGGTGGCGGGCAAACGCGGTAAACGCCGCACTGCTCGTCGCGTCGAAGACCTGGCGATGGTCCGCGTATTCACCTGCCGGTTCCGAGGCCGTGTACGCCACGCTCTGAGCCAGCAAGGTCGGGCTTTCCAGACCGGCCAATTGAGTGCGCCAGAACGCCTCATCGGCCACCGCATCCTGCCCTTGCAACCAACCGATGTAATCCGCAAAACGCCCGTGATGGCTCGCCACTGCTTGCCCGGCGTAGCGCTGCAAGACCTCGCCCAACAACAGCGCATTGCTCCAGCCATCGAGCAGCAGGTGGTGATGGGTGTAAATCAGTTGCTGACGTTGCTCATCGAGCCGCACCAGCGCCAGCCGCAGCAACGGCGGTTGCGCCGGGTCGAACTGCAAACGCTCGCTGCGTGCCAGCAGGTGCAACTCGGCAGCCTGATCGGCGCGCCCGCGCCAGTCCAGCACGGTCAAGGGCAGCTCCAGCGTGCGCTGCACCACTTGCACCGGTTGTGCCGCACCCGGCGGCCAATGGAAGCCGCTGCGCAGAATCGGGTGTGCATCCAGCGTCGCCTGCCACGCCTGACCCAGACGCGTCGCGTCCAGCCCCGTAACCTCGACGCTGAGCTGGTTGACATACGCGCCCGCCAGCGGCTCGTACACACTGTGAAACAGCAACCCGCGCTGCATGGGCGACAGCGGATAAACATCCTCGATCTGCCGCGCGGCCACCGGCAATTGATCCAGTTGTGCCTGGTTCAGGTCAGCCAGCGGGAAATCGGCCGGGGTCACGCCACTGTGGAGCGGGTCGATGCAGTGTGCCACCAGCGCGTGTAGGTTCGCTTCGATGGCCTCTGCCAGCGCCTGAATATCCGCCTTGTCGAAGCATTCTTGACTGAAGCTCAGGTCCAGCTTCAGCGCCCCGCCAAACACCTGACCGTCCACCGACAACCAGTTGGCCAAGGGCGAGTCCGGGCTCTGCGCCGCGCCGCTGGCCTGACGGGCGGGCACGAACAGGGCGTCGTCGCTGAAGCTCTGGTCGAACTGCCCCAGGTAGTTGAACGTGACCCGTGGGGTCGGCAGGGCCGCAAGGCGAGCCTGCACCTCGGCTGGCCCCTGGTAGCGCAACAGGCCAAACCCCAGCCCTTTGCCGGGAATCTCGCGCAGTTGTTGCTTGATGGCTTTGATCGACGTCGCCAGGTCCGGGGTCGGGGTCAACTTGACCGGGAACAGGCTGGTGAACCAGCCCACGGTGCGGGTCAGGTCGATGGCGTCAAACAAGTCCTCACGACCATGGCCTTCCAGTTGAATCAACGCATTGGCGTCGCCGGTCCAGTCGCACAGGGCGCGAGCCAGCGCGGTGAGCAACAGGTCATTGACCTGCGTGCGGTACGCCGCCGGCGCCTGTTGCAGCAATTGGCGCGTGCGTTCGCGGTCCAGCCCCAGGCTGACCACCTGCCGGTGACGTACGGCCTGGCTGGCCTGCGGGCGGGCGTTGGGCAACACAGCGCAGGCATCTTGCAAGTGCTGTTGCCACCCGTTGCATTCAGCCGTCAACGCCTCGCTTGTGGCGTAGGCGCCGAGCTGGTTCGCCCAGTCTTGCAAAGCGCCGGTTTTCTCAGGCAACGGCTGATCGGCATACGCCGCTTGCAGGTCTTCAAGCAAAATCCGCCACGACACACCGTCCACCACCAGGTGATGAATCACCAACAGCAAACGTTGCCCGCCGCCTTCATGGTCGATCAACACCGCACGCAACAGCGGGCCGTCATGCAACGACAAACTGCGCTGGGCTTCGTCGCACAACCCTTGCAACGCCTCCTCGCTCTGCACCTGCGCGGTCCACAGCAGATCGGTGGCGGCCGCGCTGTCGAGCGGCACATAACGTGCCGTCCATTGCCCATCGGTCTGACGAAATTGCAGGCGCAGCGCATCGTGATGCGCCAACACCCGCTGCACAGCGGTCTGCAAACGCAGCAGGTCCAGGGGCTCGCGCACCTCCAGCAACACCGACTGGTTCCAGTGCTGTGGCTGAACGGTCTGGTTCTCGAAAAACCAGTGTTGCACCGGGGTCAAGGTTTGCCTGCCCACAACCGGCCCTTGGGCACAGTGCACCACCACCTGCTCACTGACCACCGCCGCCAACGCCTGCAAGGTCGGCTGTTGGAACAGGTCGCGCGGCTGCAAACGCAGCCCGGCACGTCGGGCCCGGCTCACAACCTGAATTGAGATGATCGAGTCGCCGCCCAACGTAAAGAAGTTGTCCTGGCGGCCGACCTGTTCGACCCCCAGCACCTGCTGCCAGATCGCAGCCAGTTGGCGCTCGTTGTCACTGCGCGGCGCTTCAAAAACGCGCTGACTGACGCTCACCTGAGGCGCAGGCAGCAACGTGCGATCCAACTTGCCGTTAGGGCTTAACGGCATCCGCTCAATCAGCAGCAGGTGGGTAGGCACCATGTAGTCAGGCAGGCTCTTGAGCAAGCGCTCCCTCAAGACGTCGCACCAAGGACCTTGCGCTTGAACGTCGTGTGCCAATGGCGCATCGGTCGGCACCAGGTACGCCACCAACTGATTGTCCAGCGCCAGCACCACGGCTTCCTGTACCTGCGGGAGTTCTTGCAGGCGCGCTTCGACCTCCCCCAACTCAATGCGCAAGCCGCGAATTTTTACCTGATGGTCGATGCGGCCGCAGTATTCAATGGCGCCATCGTCGCGATATCGGGCCAGATCGCCGGTGCGGTACAAACGCTCGCCGGTGCCAAACGGGTCGACCACAAAGCGTTCGGCCGTCAGCCCCGGACGGGCGTGGTAACCCCGGGCCAAACCACTGCCGGCCAGGTACAGCTCACCGATTGCGCCCCCTGGCAACGCGTGCAATTCGGGGCTCAGGATGTATGTGCGCAGGTTGGCAATCGGGCGGCCGATGGGCACGCTGTCGCGGCCTTCTTCCACGCACGTCCAGTGGGTGACGTCGATCGCGGCTTCGGTCGGCCCGTACAGGTTGTACAACGCCGCGCTCGGCAAGCTGCGCAGGGTCTGGCGCTGTAATTCGATCGGCAACGCTTCACCGCTACACACGATGCGTTGCAACGACGTGCACTGGCGAGCCTGATCGACGCTGATGAACGCTTGCAACATCGACGGCACAAAGTGCAGCGTAGTGATCGCCTGCTCCACGATCAGCGCCGCCAGCTGTTGCGGGTCGCGGTGTGCGCCGGGCGCTGCCACCACCAGCGTGGCGCCGTGCATCAGGGGCCAGAAAAACTCCCATACCGACACGTCAAAGCTGAACGGCGTCTTCTGCAACACCCGATCCGTTGCCTTCAGGTCATAGGCGGCTTGCATCCACGCCAGGCGGTTGTACAGCGCGCCGTGGCTGTTGCCCGCGCCTTTCGGACGCCCGGTGGAGCCTGAGGTGTAGATGACATAGGCGAGGTTCTGCGCACAGGCGAGGTTAGGCAGATTGCCGTCCTCGTCACCGGCCAGCCAGGCTTCGTCCGCTTGCACGCACACAACGGGCAACCCTTCAGGCAGCGGCAAGTGGGCCTGCACATGCGCTTGGGTCAGCAACAGGCTGATCGCACTGTCTTCAAACAGATAGGCCAGACGCTCAGCCGGGTATTCCGGGTCCAACGGCACATAAGCGCCCCCTGCCTTGAGAATTGCCAGCAGCCCGATGACCAGCTCCAGCGAGCGTTCGCACGCCACACCGACCCGCACTTCAGGCCCCACCCCCGCTTCGCGCAAACGCCGGGCCAGACGATTGGCACGCCGGTTCAGCGCGGCGTAGGTCAGGCTTTGCGCGCCAAACACCAGTGCACAGGCGTCAGGCGTGGCGGCGGCGTTCGCTTCGAAGTGCAACTGCACGCACGCGGGGCCGGGATAGCGGTGTTCGGTGGCATTGAGCCGGTAGCAGGTGGATTCAACTTCGGCTGCCGACAGCATCGGCAATTCACCTACCGCGCAATCGGGATCGGCCACAATCGCCGCCAGCAGGTTGCGCCAATGTGCCGCCAACCGCTCGATACGCGGCGCATCAAACAGATCGGTGGCGTAGGTCAGGCTGGCCATCAGGCACTCGCCTTCCTCATGGGTGTCCAGTTGCAGATCAAATTGCGTGGTGCGGCCCTGCCACTCCACCTGCTCAACTTGCAACCCGGCCAGCATCGCGCTCAGCGCGCCGGGTCGGCTTTGCTGGTGGTTGAACATCACTTGAAACAACGGGCTGTGGCTCAGGCTGCGCTCGCCCTGCAACGCCTGCACCAGACGCTCAAACGGCAAGTCCTGATAGGCCTGCGCATCCAGCGCTCGGTCGCGGGTCTGCTCCAGCAGGCGAGAAAATGGCAGGCGCCCCTCCAGTTCGGCGCGCACTACCTGGGTGTTGACGAAAAAACCGATCAACCCACGGGTCTCGGCGCGCGTGCGATTGGCCACCGGCACACCGATGCGCAGGTCACGCTGGCCGCTGTAGCGGTGCAGCAGCGTCTGAAAACTGGCCAGCAGCAGCATGAATGGGGTCACGCCCTGCTGCCGGGCCAATCCCATCAGGTTTTTCGCCAACTGCGGTTCAAGGGTGAAGTCCAGACGCGCCCCCTGCCGGGTCGGATGGGCCGGACGCGGGCGATCAGCGGGCAACTCCAGCACCGGTTGCTCGTCACCCAGTTGCGCCCGCCACCAGTCCAGTTGACGCTCCAGTTCGCCAGCCTCCATCCAGCGCCGTTGCCACAGCGCGTAGTCGGCGTACTGGATCGACAATTCAGGCAAGGTCACGGATTGGCCCCGGGCATGCGCGGCATACAGCTGCGAAAACTCATCGACCAGCACCCCCATCGACCAGCCATCGGCCACGATGTGGTGCAGGGTCACGACCAACACGTGATCGTCCGTGTCCAGTTGCAACAGGCTGACCCGCAGCAAGGGGCCGTGTTGCAGGTCGAACGGGCGGGCAATGTCCTGCTCCACCCAGGCCATCGCGTGGCTCATGCGTTCGGCGTCGGGCTGATCCCGCAGGTCGTGGCGCACGAGCTTCACAAAAGGGCCGCTGGCGACGGCAGGTTGCACTGACGCGGCGACCTTGAAGGCCTGGGGCGCGGCTTCGTCGCTTGCGCCTGCGACCACCGGGTCTGGCTCGACAAAGACACTGCGCAAACTGTGATGGCGCTCCAGCAAGGCGTCGAAGCTGCGTTGCAACGCCTCGACATTCAGCGCACCGCGCAGCCGCAAAGCCGTCGGTATGTGATACGCCGCGCCTTGCGGGTCCAGTTGCCACAAAAACCATTGCCGCTGTTGTGCGTACGACAGCTCGCAGGGCGCATCGGTGGGGGCTGTGGCCGGGATCGGCAATTGGCCGAAGCTGACGCCCTGCTCCTGCATTTTCTGCAGAAAGTCACGGCGCTGGTGCGGCGCCAGGGCGGCGAAACGGTTGGCAATGCGCCACGCGGTAGCGTTTTCCATCAGTTGATCTCCATCTCGTCGAGCAGCGATTCAAGCGCGCTCAAACGTGCATCGTTATCCGCAGGCGTTTGTGCCTGTGCCACTGCGGCATAGGCTTGCAGGTCGGCAGCTTCGAACAGCGCACGCAGCGCCAGCTCGATGCCCAGTTCCAGTTCAACCCGGGCATTGGCCTGGGCTGCGAGCAACGAGTGCCCGCCCAATTCAAAGAAATTGTCATGACGACCCACCCGCTCCACGTGCAACACGCTGGCCCAGATGGCCGCAAGCCGGGTTTCAAGCTCCCCGACCGGGGCGCTGTAAGGCCGCTGCCCGTCTTCAGCCTCGGGTGGCGGCAAGGCCTTGCGGTCGAGCTTGCCGTTGCCGGTCAAGGGCAGCGCGTCCAGCAGCCTCCAGTGGCTAGGCACCATGTAGTCCGGCAGGTCGACCTTGAGCGCTGCACGCAAGTGTTCGCGCCAGGCCAGCGGATCGGCTGGCGTGTCGATGGCTACCACGTAGGCGCAGAGTTGGGGGCCTTGGGCGCTCGCATGCACCGTCAACACCGCCTCAGCGACCCCGGGTTGCTGCTTGAGGCAGGTCTCGATTTCCCCCAGTTCGATGCGGAAACCGCGAATCTTCACTTGCTGGTCGATGCGGCCCAGGTAGTCGATGTTGCCGTCCGCGCGCTGGCGGGCCAAGTCGCCGCTGCGGTACAGGCGTTCGCCCGGCGCAAACGGACTGGGCACAAAGCGTTCAGCGCTGAGCCCGGCGCGGCCGTGATAGCCCCGCGCTAGCCCTTGGCCAGCGATGTACAGCTCCCCCGCGCATCCCGGTGGCACGGGGTGCAACTGGCTGTCGAGCAAGTACCAGCTTAAGTCGCTGAGCGGGCGACCGATCGGGCTCTGGACGTTGGCCTCTAGATCGGCCGGACTCAGCGCACGGAACGTCACGTGCACTGTGGTTTCGGTAATGCCGTACATATTGACCAGCGTTGTGGCGCGCTCGCCAAAGCGCTCATACCACGGTCGCAGGCTCGACAGCTCCAGCACTTCCCCGCCAAAAATCACCCAGCGCAAAGCCAGCGCTTGCGGGCTCTGGCACGCCACCGGTATCAGTTGCCGGAACGCGGTCGGGGTCTGGTTGAGCACGGTGACGCCTTCGTCACACAACAACTGATGAAACGCTTGCGGCTCGCGGCTGATGAAATACGGCACGATCACCAGTCGCCCCCCGCTGCACAGGGCGCCAAACAGCTCCCACACCGAGAAGTCAAAAGCGTAGGAATGGAACAGCGTCCACACGTCGTTCGGGTTAAAACCAAACACCTGCTCGGTGGCGCTCAGCAAACGGGTGACGTTGCCATGGCTGAGCAAGGCGCCTTTAGGCCGCCCGGTGGAACCCGAGGTGTAAATCACGTAAGCCAGGTTGTCCGGGTGGGTCAGGTTCGGCAGGTTGTCGGCACTGAACCTGTCCAGCGCCATCTGCTCCAGGCACAGGGTCTGAACCCCGACGTGCGGCGGCAGGTTCTCCAACAGGTGCTCCTGAGTCAGCAGCAAGCGGATGCCGCTGTCCTCGATCATGTAGCTCAAGCGTTCGGCCGGGTAGTGCGGGTCCAAAGGTACGTAAGCGCCACCAGCCTTGAGGATGGCCAGTACGCCCACCACCAGCGGTATCGCACGCTCCGTGGCAATGCCCACCCGCACCTCCGGGCCGACACCCCGTTCGCGCAGCTTGCGCGCCAGTTGATTGGAACGTGCGTTAAGGTCGCCGTAATCGAGCGACTGTTCGCCACAGCGCAACGCCACAGCGTGCGGCTGGGCAGCCGCCTGCGCCTCAAACAGCTGATGCAAGGCTGGCGCCACGGGCTGAACTTCAACCTGCGGGTTCCAGTGCCGGAGCAGCGCCTGTTGCTCGCCGGGTGCCAACAGCTCAAGCGCCGCAATCCGTTGCTGGGGCTCGCGCACCACAGCACGTAACAGGTTCAGCCAGTGCCCGGCCAAGCGTTCGATCGTGGCGGCGTCGTACACATCGCTGGCGTAGGTCAGGCTGGCGTGCAATTGCTCGCCCTGTTCTTCGGTGTCCAGCGCCAGGTCGAACTGCGCCGTGTGCTGTTGCCACACCATGCGCTGGATGACCAGCCCCGGCACGCTGCGCTCGACGCTCTCACCGATCTGCCGCTGGTGATTGAACAGCACCTGGAACAACGGGCTGTGGCTCAGGCTGCGCTCGGGTTGCAGCGCATCCACCAGTTGCTCGAACGGCAGCTCTTGATGGGCCTGCGCCCACAACGCGGTTTTCTTGACCTGTTGCAGCAGGCTGGCAAACGTCTGTTGGCCGTCGATGTCGGCGCGCAGCACCTGGGTGTTGATGAAAAAACCGATCAGGCCTTCGGTCTCAAGGTGGTTGCGCCCGGCCGTGGGCACGCCGACGTTGATCGCCGACTGGCCACTGTAGCGATGCAGCACGGCCTGGTAACTGGCCAGCAGCAACATGAACAGGGTCACGTTGTGTTGCTGCGCCAACTGCCGCAAACCGGCCGCCAGTTCAGGCTCAACGGCCAGTTCCAGGCGCGCCCCGCGTTCGCTGCGAATCGCCGGTCGGGTCAGTTCGCTGGGCAACTCAAGGGGCGGGTGCTGGTGACCCAGATGGGCCGTCCAGGCACTCAACTGACGCTCGCCCTCCCCGGCCTGCAACCCGTCCCGTTGCCAGACTGCATAATCGGCGTAGCTCACCGCCAGGGCAGGCAGTTCGGGTGCTTGCCCCTGAGCGTGGGCCTGATACAAGGCGCTGAACTCATCGACCATCACTTGCATCGACCAGCCATCGGCCGCGATGTGGTGCACCGTCAGCACCAGCACCTGTTCCTCGGCTCCGACCGTGAGCAGCAACACGCGCAGCAGCGGGCCGTTACGCAGGTCGAAGGGTTGACGCATCTCTTCAGCGATCCGCGCCTGAACCTCGGCCTCGGCCTCGGCCGGGGCCGCCAGGGTCAGCTCGCGCAGGGCCAACGGCAGGCTGGCATGCTCGACGCCTCGTGCGTGTTCGCCATCCTGAATAAAGGTGGTGCGCAAGGTGGCGTGCCGCGCTTGCAGGTCATTGAAGCTACGCAGCAGGGCGTCGCGATTCAGCGCGCCTTTGAGCCGCAGCGCGACCGGGATGTTGTAAGCGGCGCTGGCCGGGTCCAGTTGCCAGAGAATCCACTGCCGTTGTTGTGCGTACGACAGCACGGCCGCCTGACCGTGCGCCATCGGCCGCAAGGCCGGTGCACTTTGCATTTGCGGTTGCGCCTGGCAACGGGCCGCAAACTCGCTGAGCACGCTGGTTTCAAACAAGCTGCTGAGGGGCAGTTCAATCATCAATTGCTGACGCACGCGGGACACCACTTGCGCCACCAACAGCGAATGGCCGCCCAGTTCGAAGAAATTGTCGTCGCGGCTGACGGCGTCCAGCTTGAAGACTTCCTGCCAGATCGCGGCAATACGCGACTCAATCCCCGCGTGGGGGGCCACCACCTCCCGCTGCCAGTCGGCCGCGTGCACCTGGGCCAAGGCCTTGCGATCCACCTTGCCGTTGGCATTGAGCGGCAAGTGGTCCAGAGGCAGCCATTGCAACGGCACCATGTAATCGGGCAACTGCGCCTTGAGCGCAGCTTTCAGTTGCTCACGCAGCGTTGACCACTGCGGCGCCGAGTCGTGCGCCACGACAAACGCCACCAGCGCTTTGCCGGTCGGGCTGTCCTGCACCACCACGGCCGCTTCACGCACGCCGTTCAGGTCGCGCAGGCGCGATTCAATTTCACCCAGCTCAATGCGGAACCCGCGCACTTTTACCTGTTGGTCGATACGGCCCACGTACTCCAGTTGGCCGTCTGTTCGACGGCGCGCCAGATCGCCGGTGCGGTACAGCCGTTCACCCGGCTGCCGGGCGTAAGGATTGGGCAAGAACACGCAGGCAGTGCGCAACGGATCGCCAACGTAACCGCGTCCTACACCGGTGCCAGCCACATACAGTTCGCCCACCACCCCGGTCGGCACCGGCTGCAACCCGCCATCGAGCACGTACAGGCGATTGTTGTCGGTGGCCAGGCCAATCGGCAGGTACGCGCTTTCGGCCGAAGCTGCATCCACCCGGAACAGCGCCACGTCGTCCGAGCACTCTGCCGGGCCGTAGGCGTTGACTAGACCGATTCCGGGGTAACGCTGCAGCCAGCGTCGCGCCAGTTCAGGCGGCATGGCCTCGCCGGTGGGCAGCATCCAGCGCAAACCCGTCAAGGGGCGATCAGGTTCGTCCAACAGGCTCTGGATCAGCGACGGCACGCTCTCCAGCACGCTGATACCGCGTGCCGCCACATGGCCCAGCAGCGCGGCCGGGTCATGGGCGATGGTGTTCGGCACGATGTCCACCTGCGCCCCCAACAGCGGCGCAGCGAGGAATTGCCACACAGAAATATCAAAACTCTGAGACGCGGTCTGGGCAATGACAGCGTCACGGCCCAGGTCGAGGTAGGGGCGTTTGCTCAACTGGTTGTTGAGCATCCCTGCCTGCTCGACCATGACTCCTTTCGGGGTGCCGGTAGAACCTGAGGTGAAGATCACGTACGCCAAATGATCTGGCCCGGTGTAGATACCCGGCCGCGCGCTGGAGAACCCCTGCGCCTGCACGTCATCCCACACCACCAATCGCGGGGGGTGCGCCGGGGCTAATTGCGCCAGCAATGCCCGCGCCTGATCGCCACAGGCCGCAGTGGCCACCAGCACCGGCACGTGCCCCAGTTGCAGCAAGTCGAGCAAACGCCCGGCAGGCAGTTGCGGGTCCAGCGGCAGGTAAGCAGCGCCAGCCTTGAAGCTGCCCAGCATCATGCCCAGCAGCTCAAGGCTGCGTTCGGCCAGCAGCGCCACCGGCTGATCGACGCCCACCCCCGCCGCCATCAAGGCATGGCCGAGTCGGTTGGCACGGGTTTCCAGCTCGCGGTACGTCCAGTGCTGATCGAGGCACGTCGCCACCACGTGTTGCGGGTGCGCGTCGTGCTGCGCTTCAAACAGGCGCACATAACCTTCGGCCAGCGGGTAGTCGCGGTCGGTGTGATTGCCCGCCTGCAACAGGTGCTCACGCTCGGCGGCGTCGACTACCGGCAGATCGGCAAATTGCCCATCTGCATGCTCGCCAATGGCCAGCAGCAGGCGTTTGAAATCGGCCAGCAAACGCTCGGCCGTGGCGTCGTCGAAGAAACGCTTGTCGTAAGACAGGTGCAGGCCCAGCGCATCGCCGGGGTACACCACCACGGTCATCGGGTAGTTGGTGTGGGTGCGGGCACTGTCGGACTTGGCGCTGATTTGCTCGGCGCCTGTGACCACGGCACTTTCCACCGGCGCGTTTTCATAGACAAACAAGCTGTCGAATATCGACTGGCCTTTGTCCAGCCCACTGCACGCCTGAATCTGCAACAGCGGCAAATGCTCGTGCTCACGCAGCGCCAGGTTGTGTTCAAACAGGCCTTGCAGCCACGCCTGCACGCTGACGTCCTGCCCGGCACGCGGCAGTTGTATGCGCAGCGCAATGCTGTTGATGAACAGGCCCACGGTGTCCTGCATCTCGGGGCGATTGACCGGTCGACCGGCCACGGTCACGCCAAACAACACTTCATCGAGGCCACTGTAGCGCTGCAATACCAATGCCCAGGCCGCCTGGGTCAGGGTGTTGACGGTGAGCTGATAACGCTGGGCCAACGCACGCAGGGCTCGGCCCTGACTGACCTGCAGATCGGCGTACACATCGCCGATCTGCGAGAAACCACCCTGACGCCGCATGGGCCGGTCAAACGGCAATGGGGTCGGTTGTTCAAAGCCCGCCAGCTCTTGTGTCCAGGCCTGTAGTGCCTCCCGTTCGCCCTGCGCTTGCAGCCACTGAATGAAGTCGCGGTAACGGCCTGCGGGGGGCAAGCTGCGTTGGCCGCTATAGAGCGTGAAGAAATCTTGCAGCAGCAGCGAGCGGCACCAGGCATCGATCAGGATGTGGTGGTTACTGAGAATGAACCAGTAATGCCCGGCGCTGCGTCGAATCAGGCGCAGGCTGAAGGGCGGCGTGTTGAGCAGGTCAAAGCCTTCTGCACGCTCTTGCGCCAGCAACGCGTGCAACGCCGCTTCGTGTTCGGACTCGGGCCGATCGGTCCAGTCATGCACCTGCACGTTCGGCGCTGCGTCGCGGTGGATGATTTGCAGCATGTTGCCGTCATCGTCGACGCTGAACGACGCGCGCAACGCATCGTGACGCTGGGCCACGGCGTGCCAAGCCGCGGTGAAGCGCGGCAGGTCGATTTCGCTGTCGATGGTGTAGCGGTCTTGCATGAAATAGATGCCCGAACCCGGTTCGAGCAGGGTGTGGACCAGCAAGCCCTGCTGCATCGGCGACAGCGGATAAATGTCTTCAATGGTGGCGGGCGCCACCGTGAGGTTATCCAGTTGCTGCTGAGTGAGGCGTGCCAGCGGGAAGTCCGACGGCGTCATGCCGCCGGTCTTGTGGGTCACGCAGTGCTCGATCAGCGCCGACAGTTCGCGCTGGTAGTCGTCCATCAATGCGCCAATGGTCGCCTCTTCAAACATCGCTGTGCTGAAGGTCCATTGCAGGTTCAGCTCGCCTCCATAGACCTGGCTTTCGATGCTCAGCCAGTTGGCCAGCGGCGCCTGTTCATCCTGCGCCTGACCGGCGCTTTGCGCGGCCGGGACGAACATCGCCTGAGCATCGAACTGGCGATCGAACTGCCCCAGGTAGTTGAAGGTGATGCGCGGTGTGGCCAGCGCGGCCAGTTGCGCCCCCGCGTCGCTGCCCGCCAGGTAGCGCAGCAAACCATAGCCGACGCCCTTGTCCGGGACACTGCGCAATTGTTCCTTGATGGCTTTGATCGACTCGCCCATGCCGTCGGTTGGCGTCAGTTGCACCGGGAACAGGCTGGTAAACCAGCCCACGGTGCGCGACAGGTCAAGACCGTCGAACAGGTCTTCGCGACCATGGCCTTCGAGTTGAATCAGACTGCTGCTGTGCCCGCTCCAGCGGCAAATCACCCGTGCCAGCGCCGTCAACAACAGATCATTAACCTGGGTGCGGTAGGTCGCTGGCGCCACGTGCAGCAACTGCCGGGTACGTTCGGCGTCGAGGCTGAACGCACGTGTTTGCCCATGACGGTTCTGCAACCCGCCCCCGGCACGGTCGCATGGCAACGCACTGCTGGCCCCGCTCAGTTGAGCGTGCCATTGCGCAAGTTCCGGCAAACGCGCCTGCGCAGCCGCCTGCAATTGCGCTGTCCAGGCCTGATAGCTACTGGTTTTGGCCTGTGGCGCCTGTGCAGGGTGTTCGTAGAACTGTTGTAAGTCCTCCAGCAGCACCCGCCACGACACACCATCCACAGCCAAATGGTGCACCACCAACAGCACCCGCTGGCTGTGGTCGGGCATTTCCACCAGAACTGCACGCAACAAAGGCCCTGCTTGCAGATCAAGGCTGCGCTGCGCGTGTTCGCACAGGCTGTTGAGTTCGTCCAGCGAAGCAGCGTGTTGATGCCACAGCAACGGCTCGGCCGACAGCTCGCCATAAGCTTGTTGCCATTGGCCATCGCGCTGCTCGAAACGCAGGCGCAAGGCATCGTGATGGGTCAGCAGTTGCCGCAGCGCGTGCTCCAGCGGCGCGGCCTTGACCGGCTGACGCGGGTGCAACAGTAAGGACTGGTTCCAGTGATGGCGTGACGGCATCGCCTGTTCGAAGAACCAATGCTGCACCGGTGCCAATGCCACCGGGCCCTGGGCCAGGCCCTGATCGATCGACGTGTGCGTGCTCAGCCCGGCAACCCGCGCCAGGCTGCGGATAGTCTGGTGCTGAAACAAGTCACGAGGGCTGAAGGCGATGCCCGCCTGACGCGCCCGACTGACCACCTGAATGGAGATGATCGAGTCGCCGCCCAGCGCAAAGAAATTGTCGTCAACGCCAATGTGCGCCACGCCCAGCACGGCCTGCCAGATGGCGGCCAGACGCTGTTCCAGTTCATTGGCAGGCGCGGTGTACACCTGCTGCGTCGACGCCGGGTCGGGACGCGGCAAGGCTTTTCGCTCCAGCTTGCCGTTGGGCGACAGCGGCAGGCGCTCTAGGCTGATCCAGTGGCCGGGCACCATGTAGTCCGGTACGCCGCGCAGCAGATGGGCCGTCAACGCAGCTTGCCAATCGCCAGCCGTGGCCGGGTCTTGCAGGACCACGTACGCCACCAGTTGTTTGCCGTCGAGCACCAGCACCACGGCTTCACGCACGCCAGCATGCTCTGCCAGGCGCGCCTCGATTTCCCCCAGCTCAATGCGCAACCCGCGCAGCTTGACCTGATGGTCGAGACGCCCCAGGTACTCAATCACCCCGTCCACGCGCTGGCGCACCAGGTCGCCCGTGCGGTACAGGCGTTCGCCATCATTGAACGGGCACGGCACGAAGCGTTCGGCGGTCAAGCCCGGACGTCGATGGTAACTACGGGCCAGACCGGCGCCCCCTACATACAGCTCGCCCGCCACCCCCAGCGCCACCGGCGACAGGTCAGCATCGAGCACCCAGGTGCGCAGGTTGGCAATCGGAAGGCCAATCGGCACGCTGGCTGCGCCTTCATCGACACAGGTCCAGTGCGTGACGTCGATGGCGGCCTCGGTCGGGCCGTACAAATTGTACAGCTCGGCGCCCGGCAGCTTGGTAAACACCTGTTGTTGAGCGTCCACCGACAGCGCTTCACCGCTGCACACAATGCGCTGCAAGCTGATGCAGTGCTCCACGCCGGTCTCGTGGATAAAGGCTTGCAGCATTGATGGCACGAAATGCAGGGTGGTGACCTGATGCTGGCGGATAGTGTCGATCAGGCGCAGCGGCTCGCGGTGTTCTCCCGGCTGCGCCACCACCAGCCGCGCCCCCGTGAGCAGCGGCCAGAAAAATTCCCACACTGATACGTCAAAGCTGAACGGGGTTTTTTGCAGGACCGTGTCGTGCGCACGCAGGCCATACGCCTGCTGCATCCAGCACAAACGATTGACCAGCGCCGCATGGGTGTTGCCCGCGCCTTTCGGGCGCCCGGTCGAGCCCGAGGTGTAAATCACATAAGCCAGGTGCTGCGCGTCATGGGCGAGGTTCAGGTTGCTGTCGTCATAGCCTTGCAGCGCTTGGGCGCGGTCATCGAGGGCAATAACCCGAATGTCGGCCGTAGGCAGACCGGCCACGAGCGCTTGCTGCGTGAGCAACAGGCCGATGCCGCTGTCTTCGATCATGTAGGCCAGACGTTCTTGCGGGTAGTCAGGGTCCAGCGGCACATAGGCACCCCCCGCCTTGAGGATGGCCAGCAGGCCGATCACCATGTCCATCGAACGTTCAAGCGCAATGCCCACCAGCACATCCGGGCCCACGCCCTGCGCGCGCAGGTGACGTGCCAACTGGTTGGCGCGGGCATTGAGTTGCGCATAACTGAGCGTCTGGTCCCCGAACACCAGCGCGCAGGATTGCGGGGTACGCGCGACCTGCGCTTCGAGCAAATGATGCAGGCTGCGATGGGACGGGTAGGCGGCTGCCGTGTTGTTCCACTCGTGTACCTGCGTGTGCCACTCGCTGTCATCGAGCATCGGCAACTCGCCCACCCGGCATTCGGTATCTGCCACCAGCGCCCGCAGCAGGTTGCTCCAGTGGCGCGCCATGCGGGTGATGGTCGCAGCATCGAACAGATCGTTGGCATAGGTCAGCGCCGCATTCAGGTGCCCGCCTTTTTCCCAGGTGTCGAGGCTCAGGTCGAACTGGGTGGTGCGCCCTTCCCATTCGACCAGCCCCAGTTCAAGGCCCGAGGCCGTCTTGACCGTTTCAATGTCCGCCACCTGCGGCTGGTGGTTGTACATCACTTGAAACAACGGGTTATGGCTCAGGTTACGTTCCAGCTTGAACGCCTCGACTAACTGCTCGAACGGCAGTTCCTGATGGGCCTGAGCACCGAGGGCGGTTTCCTTGACGGCGCGCAGCAGGTCGGCCACCGGGGTCTGGGCATTCAGTTCACAGCGCAACACCTGAGTGTTCACGAACAAGCCGATCAGCCCTTCGACTTCACGCCGGTTGCGGTTGGCAATCGGTACACCAACACGCACGTCGGTCTGGCCGCTGTAGCGGTGCAACACAATATTGAACGCCGCCAGCAGCAGCATGAACAGCGTGACATTGTGCCGTTGGGCCAACGTGCGCAACTGCTCCACCCGTGCGGGGTCGAGCGCGAATTCATAGCGGGTGCCGCGATAGCTCGGCATCGCCGGGCGCGGGTAGTCGGTGGGTAACGCGATGACCGGGTGCTCTTCGCCAAGCGTGGCGTGCCAGTACGTGAGCTGCCGCGCCTGCTCTCCAGCTTCCAGCCAGCGGCGTTGCCACAGCGCATAGTCGCTGTATTGAATCGGCAATTGGGGCAGTTGCGGCGACTGACCGCGTTCAAAGGCGTCATAACCGCGAATAAACTCGTCGATCAGCACATTCATCGACCAGCCGTCAGACACAATGTGGTGCAGGGTCAACAGCAGTACGTGTTCGTCCTCGGCCAGTTTCAGCAATTTGATGCGCAACAAGGGGCCATTGGCCAGATCGAAAGGCAACAGCGATTGGCGCTGCGCCTCGGCCGCCACCGCCCCATCGCGCTCCACGGCAGGCAACAGGGTGAAATCCATTGCTTCAACCGCAAGCGGCTGGCTCAAAGCCACTTGCTCGAGGCTGTCATCGGCGTGCTGGCGAAACACCGTGCGCAGGGTTTCGTGGCGCTGTACCACATGCGCAAACGCCTGCTCCAGGGCCGCGACGTTCAATTGACCCTTGAGGCGCACCGCCCCCGGCAGGTTGTACGCGCCACTGTGCGGGTCCAGCTGCCACAAAAACCACATGCGCCGCTGTGCATAGGACAGCGCATGGCGATCGTCTTGCGCCACGTCTTTCGGAATCGGGAACTGAGAAAAGTCGATCCCTTCCCCGCGCAAGCCGTCGAGGAATAACCGGCGTTTTTCCAGCGGTAATTCGATGAACCGGCGGGCAAGTTTGAGGGACTTCTCAGCATTCATCTGGCTTCTTCCGTACGTATTGGCTATCGAGCGTTGGCTCGGCTATCCCTACGGAACGGATGAACGCGGCGGAAAATTAACCTGCATGCGCACCCGCCTGGCAGGCGGGTATTGGAGGTTTTTCAAGGTGGCCGCTGCGGCTAAATACCGGCAGCACTCACTCGTTATCAAGCATGACATCCACTGACCAAGGTGCTGTTTATGTCTGTCGCCGCGACGCTGGTGCACGCTCTGCGCAAACGCCTGAGCAAACCCGGCGGTTATGAACTGTTCGACATCCGCCTCAAACAGCGCATCGCCTTGAGCCCTTCGCTGATGCGTTTCGTTTTTACCGGCGATGAGGTGGGGCTGATGCAAATACTGGCGCCGGATCAGCGGGTCAAGCTGTTCTTTCCGAGCACCGATGGCACCTCGCCCTGCCTGCCCAAGAGCGGTGACTGGCAAGCGGCGCGACGAGCCTTGAGCGCCGAGAAAACACCGCCCATGCGCACCTACACCCTGCGCAACCTGCGGCCCGATGCCCACGAGCTGGACATCGACTTCGTCTTGCATGGGGAAACAGGCCCGGCCTCGCGCTGGGCCATGCACTGCCAGCCGGGTGACCGCTTGCAGATCGTCGCGCCTCATGCGGCGTACCGGGGCGACCCCGGTGGCTATGAATGGCAGCCGCCTGACGGGGTGCGCCACGTGTTATTGATCGGCGACGAAACCGCACTGCCGGCGATGGCCGGAATTCTGGAACAACTGGCCGACCATCCCGATGCGCCGCACGTTCAAGCCTTTATCGAGGTCCCCGAAGAGGCGGACTGCCTGCCCCTGCTCTGCGGCCTCAATGCCAAGGTGCATTGGCTGCCCCGCGCCAGCCTGGGCAAACGCCACGGCGAAGGCATGATCCTGGCGGCCCGGGAACTGGCGAGCTTGCCGCCGATACGTGCAGCACTGCACATTGCAACGCCTGAAGAAGCATTGGATTTAAACACGCAGCGCCCATGGGAGCGCGCCAGCGCCAAACAGGGCGACTTTTATGCATGGATTGCGGGCGAGTCCGCAGCCGTGATGGCCATACGACAATTCTTGATCAACGAACAAGGGCTGGCACGTCAGCAACTGACGTTAATGGGGTATTGGAAACAGGGGCGGTCGCTGGAATAACACCTAAAGTGTGTCGCGATTGAGCATAACCCTGTTCAACCGCGCACACTTGAGTCGCTTGACCCGTCAGCGCGTTCGACAACAACAGGTAATTAATCACACATCAACTTCGGACTTTCGATACTTTTCACCCTGAATAACAATTGCTTTGTCATTCACATCAGGGACAGGGCATTTAGCGAGCGCGGATTGATTTTTCAATGTTTTATATAAGGCCTGCACATCAGGCCGGTATAACGCACCCGCGTCGTAGTCAGCCCGACTGGAACGAAAGAACACAACTTCATTACACGGCATGAAAAAAAGGATGATGGAATTGTCTGCGACCTCGTCGACGGGGTCCAGAAGTGCTTCTTTTATTTTTATTGTATTTCGATAATGCTCACCATTCGCCGCCTGATACACCGGACCCACTTTGTGAAAACTGTATGTTGTGCCTGAATCGTAGGGATAACGTGAAAACAACCGTGGCGGGTTGATGACGCCTGCAACGGGTTTGATACCCCCTGCGGAGCGGGGCGCTGACACGGCACGAGCCGTATAGCTATCCTCCTTCAGGGTCGCAGTCGTGCCAATGAAATCAGTGTTGTTTCGAGGTGCATCATAACGCGGCCAAATTGCATAATCGAAGTCATCACCACCGGTTAAATTAATACTGTAAAGCGGGGCCGAATAACCCACGGGACGGGGTGGATCTTTGACCTGCAACCTCTTCTTTAGCCAAACATCAATCGGATACAAAACAATATCCACTGCCAAATCCACCGGCATGGAGGCGATTCCCATCATCGGGAGCAACCCGAGTGTACCTATCCAGAGAAAGGGCTCTTTGACCATTTTCATATCTTCTCGAACCCCGCTAAACCCTCCTGACCGCTCACTCATCAACGTCCCACATCCGGACATCAGCGACATACACACCACCAAAACATATCCCTGTATTTCTTTATGGCGACTGACGTTCATTGCAACTCCTTGCCTCTTCTTTTTATCTGGTTTTTAACGGATGCACATGAATAAATCTATAAATTAACAGGTCGCAATGCCTATATTTTTGCCCATGTATGTGACTATCAACAAAACTGAATACCCTCTCTGAAATGCCCTACGAAAACGCGCTGTAATAATTCTTTACATCTCAAGGTTCGGGTTTCGGCCTGCTCATCCGTCCTACATGGATAAGCAATCGCTTCTCAATGGCGATTAACACCCGCTCAACCGCGAGTTTGCCGTTACCCATGTCCAAAAAATCCCGTTCCAAGCTCTGGTTTCTGGTGCACAGCTGGCTCACGTTGCCGATCTGGTTCTTCGTGCTGATCGTGTGCGTGACCGGCACCCTGGCGGTGGTCAGCCAGGAAACTGTGTGGCTGGCGACCCCTGAAGCCCGTGCCAGCCAGCCCTCGGACGATGCGCCGTTGCTCAGCTATGAACAGGTGCTCACTGCCCTTCATCAGGCCGAGCCGACCCTGGCAGTGCAGTCGATCAGCCGCCCGGACGAGGCCCACTTCGCGCTGGTGGCCGATGTGGTGTACCCCGACGGGCGCTCACCTTCGCTGTATATCAACCCCTACACCGGCGCCATTCAGGGCGAGAGCCCGCGTTTCAACTTCAAGGCTTTCACTCGCGCCCTGCACGGCTGGTGGCTGGTGCCGTTCACCAATGGGTACAGCTGGGGCTGGTATTTGGTGTCGTTCCTCGGCCTGCCGTTGCTGGGCTCATTGATTACCGGGCTGGTGGTCTACAAGAAATTCTGGAAAGGCTTTTTCAAACCCAACTTGCGCTTCAAGCACGGCGCGCGGATTTTTTGGGGCGATTTCCATCGCCTGTGCGGCATCTGGTCGATCTGGTTTATCGCGGTGATTTCCATCACCGGCCTGTGGTTTCTGATTCAGGCGTTCATGTTCGATAACCAGATTTCCATTTCAACGGCTGGCAACCCGCCGGTGGTGGCGCGTCAGGATGTACCGATCATGCCCGACGGCACCCCGGCGCCGCAGATCAGTCTGGACAAGGCCGTGTCGATTGCCGCCGAGAAGATCCCCGGGCTCGAAGCCAGTTTCATCAGCCTGCCCAGCAATGCTTACGGCCATATCGAAGTCGGCGGCCCGGGCTGGTACCCGCTGTTGTTCCAGACCGCCGAGATCAACCCGTACAACGGTCTGATTGAAGGCTCGCGCATGATTGCCGACCGCTCCGGGCTGGAGCTGGTCACCGAGTCGATGCGCCCCCTGCACACCGGCGACTTTGGTGGCATTTGGGTCAAGTTGATCTGGTTCTTCTTCGGCCTGATCCTGAGCCTGATGGTGCTTAGCGGGTTGCTGATCTGGACCAAACGCACTGCGCTGGCCACCGCCCACGCCCTCAAACGCAGCCACAAACCGGCCCGCACGCACGCCACTCACACCGCCCAAGCGCGAACCGACGCGCCCTCGGAGACCCACGCATGAGCAAGGCCGTGATCACACAGCCCGCCTCGCCCTTGAGCCGCTGGTGGCACAAATGGCGCTTCCACCTGAACATACTGCTGTTACTGGTGCCGCTGGGGTTCATGCCCA
Source organism: Pseudomonas lundensis (assembly GCF_002269125.1). GTDB lineage: Bacteria > Pseudomonadota > Gammaproteobacteria > Pseudomonadales > Pseudomonadaceae > Aquipseudomonas > Aquipseudomonas lundensis_A. The sequence goes on from NZ_NQKI01000029.1 coordinate 29,581, forward strand.
AGTACTTCGCTGATGCGTCGCTGTTTCGCGGCGACAGCGGCTTGGGCGAGCGTGACATCGGCACCCTGCAGGTCGGGCCCTGGCGCCTGCAACTGGCCGAGCTGCGCGACGAAGCGCCACGTCCGGACGGGCCGGCGGGCTACATGAAAAACTTTAATGCGGCCTTGTGCGACGCCTGCATCGAACCGGTCAAGGCGGTCTATCTGCGCATCGGCAAACCCCGCAGCCTGCGCACCGCCGGGGTGATTTTCTTCGGCACGCCGTATCGCCTGGGCGCCACCGTTCCCGTGCCGCTGCGTACTAAAGAGGATGCCGAGCTGTGGGTCACCCTCGAAGGCTGGGACGGTTCGGTGCATCAAGCATCCATCCCCCTCAAAACGGCATCACCGGCCACCGTGGCCTGGTTAAAACAACAAGGAGGCAAGCAATGAACGTGCAACTGTCCCGACTCCCTGTGCGACGCCTGATGGCTGCGGGCTTTGCAGCATGCATGGCCATGAGCAATCAGGCGTTTGCGCACAACCCGATGTGCGAATGCAAAGCACTCGACGGCGAGCAGATCCGCTGTACGGGCGGGTTTTCGGACGGCAGTGGCGCGCCCGGCGTCACCCTCGACGTCATCGGTTACGACGAAACCATTCTGGTGCCGGGCAAGCTGGGGCAGGACTCAAGCCTGACGTTCAAAAAACCCGATGGCGAGTTTTACGTGCTGTTTGACGCCGGCCCCGGGCACATCGTCGAAATCGACCAAGCCGACATCGAGGCCCCATGAATACTCACGTGGTACGCCCCGCCGGAGCCGGGCATGAAACGCTGTACGTCCTGCTGTTATGCCTGTTAATCCTGAGCATTGCCGGTGCGGTGGTGGCGTGGCGCCACGAATCGCTGACCGAGACCCCGGTAGCGGCCCATCAAGTGGATGCACGCCGGGACATGAACGCCGCCGAGCAAGGAATCTACGCCGACCTGCGGGTCACTCTCGATGAAATCCGGCTACTGCGCGAAGACGCCAATGCGCTGCCCGAGCCGTCCGAACTCGCCGCTGACGGGTTTGCCCCTTTTGCTGTCGATGCCAGCTCAGTCAGCCGTGGGGGCCACGTGTGGCAATTGCTGGGCGACCAGGCGTACCTGGGCGTGAGCCCCCACCCCGAGGTCGCGGGTTCGTTTTTGTTGCGCATTGGCACCCAACCGGATGTATGGCTCAACCGCAACAGCACGCTCAGCGTACCTGCCGACCTCAGCGACGCTGCCCTGATCCAGAGCGGCTGGCAGCAAGTGACCGCGCACTTCGATGCCGGGGTTACTCGCCAGCATCGGCACTGAACCCACCGCTTGACCTCAGAGAAGACTGCTCGCCATGTCCATTTCATCTGTTCTGCGTCGCCGCACCCTGTTGCTGGCCGGCCTGTTTGCCATGTGCCTTGCCCCGCTCGCCTGGGCCGACACCCCGACACCGCTGGCCAAGCCCTTGCGCATCGGCATCACTTTGCACCCCTATTACAGCTACGTGAGCAACATCGTCGGCGACAAGGCCGAGGTGGTGCCGCTGATCCCCGCCGGTTTTAACCCTCACGCCTACGAACCGCGGGCTGAAGACATCAAACGCATCGGCACGCTGGATGTGATCGTGCTCAACGGCGTGGGCCATGACGACTTCGCTGACCGCATGATCGAAGCCAGCGAAACGCCCGGCATCCCGGTGATAGAGGCCAATCAGAACGTGCCGTTGCTGGCCGCCACCGGCAATGCCGCGCGCGGTGCAGGCAAAGTGGTCAACCCTCATACCTTCCTGTCCATCAGCGCATCGATTGCCCAGGTCAACAACATCGCCCGCGAGTTGGGCAAGCTGGACCCGGCCAATGCCAAAACCTACACCGCCAATGCCCGGGCTTATGGCAAACGCCTGCGCCAGATGCGGGCAGATGCGCTGGCCAAACTGACCCGGGCCCCCAATGCAGATTTACGGGTGGCCACCGTGCATGCCGCCTATGACTATCTATTGCGCGAGTTTGGCCTTGAAGTCACGGCCGTGGTCGAACCTGCCCACGGCATCGAACCCAGCCCGAGCCAGTTGAAAAAGACCATCGACCAACTGCGCGCACTGGATGTGAAAGTGATTTTCTCGGAGATGGACTTCCCCTCCACCTACGTCGACACCATCCAGCGTGAGTCAGGGGTCAAGCTCTACCCGCTGTCGCACATTTCCTATGGCGACTACAGCGCCGACAAATACGAAAAAGAAATGACCGGCAACCTCAACACCGTGGTCACCGCCATACAGGAGGCAGGAGCATGAGTGCTGCCCAACCTCTGGTCACCCTCGCCACCGGCCCGGGGGTTGAGTTCGATCAGGTCTCGCTGACCCTGGGACAGACACCCATTCTCGATCACGTCAGTTTCACCATCCGCCCCGGCAGCGTCCATGCGCTGGTTGGCCCCAATGGCGGCGGTAAAAGTTCGCTCATCAAAACCCTGCTGGGGCAAATGCCTCACCAGGGTCGGCTGTGCCTGAACTGGCCGGGCGCAACGGGCCCGATCGGCTACGTGCCGCAAGCACTGGAATTCGACCGTGGCCTGCCCATGACCGTGGACGATTTCATGGCCGCCATGTGCCAGCGTCGCCCAGCCTTTCTGGGCCTGTCGCGCAAGGTGGCGCCCGCCATTGGTGAAGCACTGGCGCGGGTCGGCATGCAGGACAAACGCAAGCGCCGCATGGGCGCGTTGTCCGGCGGTGAACGCCAGCGTGTGCTGCTGGCTCAGGGCCTGATCCCGGCCCCGCAGCTCTTGGTACTGGACGAACCCATGTCCGCACTGGACGAAGCTGGCGCCCGCGTGTTTGAACGCTTACTCACGGATTGGCAGCAGGCGGGTGTAACCGTGGTGTGGATCGAACACGACCTGGCCGCCGTCAAGCGATTGGCCGAACGCGTGACGGGGCTCAACCGGCGCGTGCTGTTCGACGGCCCACCCGGACAGACCCTGAGCCCGGAACGCCTGCTGGACCTGTTTGCGACACACCCCACCGGTAACGGGAGCAATAACGTATGAGTTACGAAGCGTTTCGCCTGATGGTTCAAGGCTGGGCGTCGGCTGGCTATTTGCCCGAGGTGCTGGCCTACGGGTTCGTGGTCAACGCGTTGCTGGCGGGTCTGTTGATCGGCCCGGTACTCGGCGGGCTGGGTACGCTGGTGGTGGTCAAGCGCTTCGCGTTTTTCTCCGAAGCGGTGGGCCACGCGGCACTCACAGGAGTGGCCATCGGTATTTTGCTCGGCGAACCCTACACCGGGCCATACGGCAGCCTGTTCGGCTATTGCCTGCTGTTTGGCGTGTCACTCAATTATTTGCGCAACCGCACCGGCTTGGCGCCCGACACCCTGATTGGCGTTTTCCTCTCGGTGTCACTGGCGCTGGGTGCCAGCTTGCTGCTGATTCTGGCTGGCAAGATTAACGTTCATATTCTCGAAAACGTGCTGTTTGGTTCCGTGCTCACCGTCAACGGCAACGATTTATTGGTACTGGCGATTGTTGGCGCACTGGTGCTGGGGCTGAGCCTGCCGCTGTACAACCGCATCATGCTCGCCAGTTTCAACCCGCAACTGGCCGCCGTGCGCGGTGTGGCCGTCAAAGCGCTGGATTACCTGTTCGTGATTCTGGTGACGCTGATCACGGTCGCGGCGGTCAAGGTCATCGGCGCCATTCTGGTCGGCGCCCTGCTGGTGATCCCGGCAGCGGCTGCGCGGCTGTTAAGCCAGTCGCTGAAGGGCTTCTTCTGGATTTCGGTGTTGATCGCCACGTGCAGTACGTTGTGCGGAATTATGGTGCCCATCGTATTCGACCTGCCAATCCCCTCCGGCGCCGCAATCATTCTGGTGGCCGGTATCGCCTTCGCCCTCGCCGCTATCGCCCGCGGCGTGCTCCCCAGCCTGAAAGGGAATATTGGATAAATGCCAACTCTGCGCACACTCACCCTCACACTGGCCCTGACCGGCTTGCTCAGCACCCCACTCATGGCCGCCGACCTGCCTGCCCAACCGGTGCGCATTCTGGCCAGCGTGCCGATCACCGTGGGGCTGGGCCAGTTGCTGCTCAAGGACACAGGCGTGATTCTGGAGCGCGCTGCAGCTGCCAATCTGCCGGGCAGCCGCCAAAGCGCTTACTTCAGCGGGCGCGGCGCGGGTGCCCTGCACCAACTGGCCGAACACGCCGACGCCGTGATTGGTCTGCGCTCGGTATGGCGCGACGACCCGCTCTACCCCATGGCACGTCGCAGCAATATACGCATCGTCGAAATCGACGCCGCACGCCCGGTGGATGGCAGCCTGCCGGGTATCGCCTTGCAACCGGGCGCCGAGCGCGATGGCCTGAACAGCCAACCGTGGCTGGTCAGCAATAACATGGGGCGCATGGCGGACGTCATGGCAGCCGATCTGGCGCGGCTGGCCCCTGACGCCAAGCCGCAGATCGAAGCCAATCTGGCCACCCTCAAGCAACGCCTGTTGAAACTCAGCGCCGACAGCGAACAGCAGTTGGCCCACGTCGACAACCTGAGCGTCGTCAACCTGTCCTACCGACTCGATTACCTGGTGGCAGGGTTGAATCTGGAACCGGTGACGATCGATCATCCAGCAGACCAGCCCTGGACCCCCGAAGCCCTCAAGACCCTGACGCAAACCCTTAAAGACAACGACGTGGCGCTGGTCCTGGACCATCGCGCACCCAGCGAAGCGCTGAAAACCGCCGTGGCACAAAGCGGCAGTGAGCTGGTGGTGATCCGCGCCGACGGGGCTGACCCGGTGGCGCAGTTGCAAGCGACTATTGAGACCCTCATCACGGCGCTCAGCCACAGGTAATACCCTGTCGAGGGTGTATGTACCGCGTGCACAACCGGGTTGGCGCCGCGCCCCAAGACGCGTTGACTGCGCATGACCCGCCATGACGACGCACCAAAAGGTTGCGAAATGCCGCGCAGTTAAATACTGTATACACATACAGCTAACCAAGGACCGCATCATGGCTAAAAAAGCAGCGAAAGCACCTACTCCACCGTCCCCCTACGAATTGTTCGGACTTCGCATACAAAAAGAAATTAGCTCTCCCAAGGCACAAAAAGCCAAAATGGCGGTCCTTTTGCCTCAGGAAGGCGATAACCCGGAGTTCTGGGAGCGCCTGCTGGAAGAAATCTCCGAAAACGACAACGTCACCGTTGCACACCGCGATGATGGTGGTGTGAATGTTTTCTGGACTGTGCTTGAGGAAGACTGAGTCAATGAGGGTTTGTTTACTGGCATTTGCCAGCCTCTTCACTGTTTTAAGCGTTCAAGCGGCTGCGCCGCAAACCTTTAGTGAAGCGAAAAAGGTTGCCTGGAAACTCTACGCACCTCAATCCACCGAGTTTTACTGTGGCTGCAAATACACAGGTAACCGCGTCAACCTGCAAGCCTGTGGTTATGTGCCGCGCAAGAATGCCAACCGCGCGGCACGCATCGAATGGGAACACATCGTGCCCGCCTGGCAGATTGGCCATCAACGCCAGTGCTGGCAAAAAGGAGGACGTAAAAACTGCACCCGCAATGACCCGGTGTACAAAGTGGCAGAAGCCGATTTGCATAACCTGGTGCCGAGCATTGGAGAGGTCAACGGCGATCGCAACAATTTCAGTTTTGGCTGGCTACCGCAGCAGCCGGGGCAATACGGTTCGTGCCTGACCCAAGTGGACTTCAAGGCCAAAAAAGTCATGCCCCGACCTTCCATCCGGGGGATGATTGCACGCACCTATTTCTACATGAGCAAGCGCTACAATTTGCGCTTGTCCAAACAGGATCGCCAGTTATACGAAGCGTGGAACAAGACGTACCCGGTGCAAGCCTGGGAGCGTCAGCGTAACCAGGCCGTCGCCTGTGTCATGGGCCTGGGTAACGACTTCGTCGGGCCCGTCAATCTCAAGGCCTGCGGCTAGATCTACGCGCGTTTTTACACACCCTTGAATCCCGCATCTGCGCCAGGTTCAAGGGTTTTTCTCGTCGTCGCCCAGACGTCGCGTCATGGAATTTTCCCTCGATCCAGAGGCCCATTTATTGCCGAAGTGCCATTATTGAGCTATTACTCTGCACATGATTAGACAAGCTCGATTCAATAAGAAACAACACGTGGTAGATGAACTTGTTCACCGAATAGAAAACGGGCTTTTAGTTGATGGTTTACCCCTGCCGGAAGAAGACAAGTTGGCGCAAGAACTGGGTGTCAGCCGCAATACGTTGCGTCAGGCCTTGAGCGAACTCGAACGCCGCCGTTACATCGCGACCCGCACGGGTGGCGGATCTGTCGTGACCTACGACGGCATCACCTTGGACCAACACAATGGCTGGACCCAGGCGCTGGCCGATACCGGCGCGCGCATCCATACCGAACTGTTGCGTTTCGAAGCCATTGAGCGCCCAGAATTGCTCCCTCAGTTTGGTGTCAGCCAGTTCATTACCCTGGACCGTCGACGCCGTCGCGCCGATGGCACTGCGGTGTCACTGGAGCGCTCATTGATGCCGGCCACCAACGGCCTTGAAAGCTTGCCACGGGTCGGACTAATCGACGATTCACTCACGATCACCCTCGCCGCCTATGGCTTTGTGGGTGAGCGTGGCGATCAATGGATCGGTGCCGAGCCGTTGGGCGAAGAAGACGCGCTGTTACTCGGGCGTCCCGCCGGCACTGTATTCCTCAGCGCTTTGCGCACCACCTATGACCGGCAAGGCCGTTTCATGGAGCAGGTCGAAAGCTGGCTCGATCCGCAGCACTTCCGCATGCACCAGTCATTCGGAACACCCACATGACACAACGTGATCGGGCGCTGGGCGCGTTTTACGGGCTGGCCCTGGGGGACGCGCTTGGCATGCCCACGCAGTCGTTCAGCCGTGCCGACATCGTTGCCCGCTTCGGTCACATCACCACGCTGGAAGACGCGCCCGCCGACCAGCCCATTGCGCCGAACATGCCCAAGGGCTCAATCACCGACGACACCGAGCAAGCCCTGCTCGTCGGTCAGCTACTTATCGAAAACCAGGCCTGCATCCCTCCCGACCAATTGGCACAACGGCTGATCGACTGGGAGGCCGGAATGCAGGCCAAAGGCTCGCAAGACTTGCTGGGGCCATCCACCAAGCGGGCCATCAGCCTGATCCTGGCGGGCCACAGCCCCGATGAAGCGGGCCGTTATGGCACCACCAACGGTGCGGCCATGCGCATTACGCCTGTGGGCATCGTCAGCGATGTGGCGCAGCAAGAACGGTTTATCACCGCGGTGGTTCAAGCCTGCCAAGTCACCCACAACACCAGCCTGGGCATCGCCAGCGCTGCCGCCGTGGCAGCCGTGGTGTCCAGCGGGATCAATGGCAAACCACTCGAACACGCCTTGAATGCCGCCACTGAAATCGCCTACATGGCCGAGCATTACGGCCACTGGGTGGCGGGTGCACGTATCGGGCCACGCCTACGTTGGGCCCGGGACGCCAGCGCGCATTGCAACAACGATAACGTCGGGGACCTGTTGTACGACGTCATAGGCACCTCGGTCGCTTCGCAAGAATCGGTGGTCGCCGCCTTCGCGTTGGCACAGCGGGTGGCCAGTGGCTACATGAGCAGCTTTGATGCCGTGTGCATGGCCGCCAGCATTGGCGGCGACACGGACACCATCGCCGCCGTGCTCGGGGCTATGCTGGGCGCCTGTGAGGGTCTTGGCGCCTGGCCCACGGCACTGATCGGGCACGTGCAAGACGTCAATCATTTGCAACTTGAACCGCTGGTACAGGCGCTATTGGCCCTTCGCAACGCTTAGCTCACCCCCTCGCAATGGACTGCACTCCGGCTTGCTGCCCGAAACCGGCGTGGCACGCTGTTTAAAAACGATAAAAAAGCATCAGGAGCGACACCCATGAGCCACCCTCACGTCGGCCACAGCGCCGGACAATTGGAAACCCGGGGTATCGAGCCCGTCCCGGACATAGAGTGCAATGGCAATCCGCTGCAATTGTTCTGGGTTTGGTTCGCTGCAAACATCAGTATTTTGGGCCTGCCCTTGGGCGCCACGCTGGTGGCCTTTCACCAGTTGGCGATCTGGCAAGTGATGCTCGTCGCGTTGATCGGCGCCGCAGGCTCATTCGCCGTGGTCGGGGTCATTTCCATTGCGGGCCGACGTGGCCGGGCACCGAGCCTGACCTTGTCGCGGGCCATTTTCGGCGTGCGCGGCAATATCGGTCCGACACTGGTGTCGCTGATGTCGAGGGTGGGCTGGGAAACCGTGAATACCATCACTGCGGCGTTTGTGTTGCTGGCCCTGAGTGCCATCCTCTTTGGCACCCCGACCGACGCCAAAAGCGCACCGCTCCTGACCCTGCTGTTCATCGCCATTTTTGCCCTGCTCACGTTGTCGGTTTCCGGGCTGGGTCACGCCACCTTGCTGGTCATCCAAAAATGGGCCACGTATGTGTTTGGCGCCCTCAATGTGCTGGTCGGCGGATTCCTGTGCGCAATTATCGACTGGCAAGGCGTGTTTGCAGCGCCTTCGGCCCCCATGAGTGCGGTGATTATTGGTATCGGCATCATGGCCGCAGGCACGGGCATCGGCTGGGCGAATGCCGGGGCCGACATGTCGCGCTATCAGAAACACAGCGTCAGTGGTCCGCAACTGGTAGCGTCTGCCGCCTTGGGCGCCGGCATACCGCTGGTGCTGCTCATTACGCTCGGCGGTTTGCTGACCGTGGGCAATCATGAATTGGCCTCGGCCACCGACCCGGTTGCCGCCATCCGCAACCTGTTGCCCGCCTGGATGGCCGTGCCCTATCTGCTCAGCGCCTTCGGCGGCCTGTTGCTGTCCAACCACCTGTCGGTGTACTCGGCGGGCCTGACCACGTTAACCCTCGGGGTAAAACTCAAACGGGTTCAGGCGGTGGTCGTGGATATCGTCGCCATCCTGAGTGGTTCGATTTACTTCATGTTGTACGCAGACGGATTTTATGGACCCTTCATTACCTTTATCTCCCTGACGGCCATTCCGATTACCGCGTGGGTCGCCATCTTTGTTGTGGACCTGATCCATCGTCATTACTACAGTCCCCGGGACTTGATGGACGCCAGCCCTCGCAGTGCCTATTGGTATAGCGGCGGCATTGAATGGCGCGCCTTGGGCGCCTGGGCCGTGGCGCTGATCCTGGGGTTCTGCTTTACCCGAGTGGGCAGCAGCGAAGCGGACTGGTTTGTCGGCCCGCTGGCAGATTTCTGGCTGGGGCATAACGGGATGGGCTGGGTGGTGACATTTGTGGTGGCTGGCGGGTTGTATGCCCTGCTGGGCGGCGCCCGGGACCGGCGTCTGAGTGTCACGGAGCCTGCCCATGCCTAGGTTGCTGCACACAGGCCAAATCATCATCGATCTGGTCATGGCCCTCGACACCCTGCCGCCCTCGGGCGGTGATGCGCTGGCCAGCAGTGCCAGCTTTCAGGCCGGGGGCGGCTTTAATGTCATGGCTGCTGCGCGGCGCAGCGGCCTGGACACCGCGTACCTGGGGCGACACGGTCAGGGCCAGATGGGTGAACTGGCGCGTCAGGCCATGTTCAGCGAAGGCATCACCGCGACCCTGCCGCCCGACCCGCACCAAGACACCGGGTTATGCGTCGCCCTGACCGAAGCCAGCGCCGAACGTACTTTCATTTCGTACATCGGCGTCGAGGGCGTGTTGACCGCTGATGACCTGCAACAGGTACGGGTGGCGCAAGATGACTATGTGTATGTCAGCGGTTATAGCCTGCTTGAGCCTGGCAAAGCGCAACCGTTAATCGCGTGGCTGCTGGCGTTGCCGAACGACATCCACCTGAGTTTTGACCCCGGCCCGTTGCTCCTCGACATAGCGCCAGCCCTACTGGACGCGCTCTTGCCGCGCCTGAACCTGTGGACCAGCAATCGTCATGAAGCCCAGGCCCTGACAGGTACCCGCACGCTGGACGAAGCCTTGAAGGCCCTGGATGCACGTTTGCCCGGTACCTGCCTGAAGGTGGTCCGTGATGGCCCCCATGGCTGCCGGGTCAGCGATGCTCAGGGCCATCACCCGATTGCCGGGTTCACAGTGCAGGCGCTGGACACCAATGGCGCAGGTGATGCTCATACCGGGGTGATGCTGGCCGCGCTGGCAACCGGGGTTGCCCCGTGTGAAGCCGCACGCCGGGCCAACGCAGCTGCGGCCATCGCGGTCACACGCAGAGGGCCGGCCACGGCACCGACCAGGGCGCAGATCGATGCGTTCCTGGCCGATCAACGCACCTGAGCGATCCAGGTCAAATTCCATTTCTGCACAGCTTTAAGGGTATTTCTTACAATCAACCCGACCAAAGACTGTAACCAGAAGTGTATAAAACCTGCATAAAAGCTGGAAAATGCCCAAAGGGCTGTTTTAACCTTGCCCTTTGACTTCCCTCCTACAGCACCAACCTTCGGAAAACGCTTACGTTTCCCGAGCCATTTGCGTGCTAACAGGGCGGCGTTTTCTCTCGACTTGTGACGATACTCTTGAAACTCATCATTATTGCTGTCTACGTTTTGTCCATCGCATATGTCCACTTGCGGGGCAAGGTTCGGCATAAGCTGAGCCGTCAATTAAGCGACCACTCCACCTTCCTGGCGCCGATCAACTGCTTTCTGTATTTGTTCTCCAAAGTGCCCGCTCAGCCTTATCTCAAGCCTGCGGACTTTCCTGAACTGCAGCCTTTGCAAGATCACTGGGAAGAAATACGCGAAGAAGCGCGCAAGCTGATGCAAGCAGGCGAAATCAAACGCTCTGAGCAACCGAATGACGTGGGGTTCAACTCGTTTTTCAAAACCGGCTGGAAGCGCTTCTACCTCAAATGGTACGGCGACAATCACCCGTCGGCGGTCGAGCTGTGCCCGCGCACCATCGAACTGCTTAATGGCATTGGCACGATCAAGGCCGCCATGTTTGCTGAGTTACCGCCCGGCTCGAAACTGGTACGTCACCGCGACCCTTATGCGGGTTCGTTGCGTTACCACTTGGGCCTGGACACGCCTAACGATCCGGATTGCTACATCAATGTCGACGGCCAGAATTATGCGTGGCGGGACGGTGAAGGCGTGATGTTTGATGAAACCTTTATCCACTACGCCGAAAACAAAACCGACAAAAACCGCATCATTCTGTTCTGCGACGTTGAGCGCCCGATGAAGTACCGCTGGGCGGCTGCGTTCAACCAATGGTTCAGCCGCACGGTCATGGCCTCCGCCAGCTCGCCAAACGACGCCAATGACAAGGTCGGCGGCCTCAACCGTGCATTTACCAAGCTGTACAAGATCCGCCTGCGCGGCAAGGAACTGAAAAAACGCAACCGCACCCGCTATTACCTGGAGAAATGGGCCATTTTCGGGGGGCTGCTGGCGTTGTTCCTGCTTATCTGACCCGCTAACCGATGCCCCAAAACGCGTAGTCGCTCATCTGCCTGGCGGCTACGCGGCGCTGACCCCTCATGACGCACGCATCCAGTCTTGCTCCGAACCTTGCGCTAATCAGCCATCATGGCAATGCGCCTTGAGTTGCCAGGGCGCGCCCATATACTCACATGCATCCGATTGAAGAACCGCCGTTGCAGGCGATTGTGTGACAGAACGCTGGAGGTCTGCACCATGCCCACTCGTCTCAGTCTTATTTGCCATGCCCGTACCGAGGCCCAGCGCTTGGGCCGGTTCCCGGAAGATGAACCGGCAGAAAGCAAAAGCCTGGAAAAGGCGGGGCAATTGGCCACAGTGCTGAAAAAGCCGGTGCGGATTCTCTGCGCCCCTGAGATCCGAACCCTGCAAACCGCCCATGCCTTGGGCCGCGACATTGAGATCGTGCCTGCGCTTGAAGACTACGATTTTGGCGACTGGCGAGGCCAAAGCCTGTCAGAGCTGCAAGAAAGCTGCCCGCAAGCAGTGGCCAACTGGCTCAGCACTCCCTATGCCGCGCCGCACCATGGCGAGTCGGTGCAGGACCTCTGCTTGCGGGTCGGCACTTGGCTAGAGGGGTTCCGTGAGGAAGGCCATTTTGCCGTGGTCACACATCCGTTCGTGATCCGTGCCGCCATTTTGCACGCCTTGGCTGCCAGCACCGACTCGTTCAACTTCATTGACATAGAACCATTAGCCATCGTGGATTTGCGTTTTAACGAACGCTGGCGCCTGCGGTTCTGAGTTGAGATACATCGCGGCGGGCAGCCCCCGCGCCCGACTCAGCGTTCTTCAAGCACCAACCCGCCCGGCGGCAACGGCAGCGCGGTTTTGTAACGCACTTGCTTGAGGGCAAAGCTGGAGCGGATGTTGGCAACACCCGGCACCTTGGTCAGGAAGTCCATCATGAAGCGCTCAAGCGCCTGAATGCTCGGCACCAGTACGCGAATCAGATAGTCGGGGTCCCCCGCCATCAAATAGCACTCCATCACTTCAGGCCGGTCCGAAATGGCAGCTTCGAAATGTTGCAGGGCCTCTTCCACCTGTTTCTCCAGGCTGACGTGAATGAACACGTTGACGTGCAGGCCCAGCATGTCGGCGTCGAGCAAAGTCACTTGCTCGCGAATCAACCCCTGCTCCTCCATCGCTTTGACCCGGTTGAAACACGGGGTGGGCGACAGGTTTACCGAGCGCGCAAGGTCCGCATTGGTGATGCGCGCGTTCTCCTGAAGGCTGTTGAGAATTCCGATATCCGTTCGATCCAGCTTGCGCATGAGACAAAACCACCTGTTTTTTATGTTTATGCAGAATTCTTATCCTTATTCGCTGTAAAGCACAACGAACTACAGATAAATATTCTTCACTGTCCGGAATATGATTGTTGTAGGACAAGATCTGGCGGTTCACCTGACATTTCTTGCATGCAGTACCTAGCTCCCGCGCCCTAATAAAACACGACAAGATCGAGCGTAGAGAAAGCCATGAATGAAGAATATGCACCACTGCGCCTGCACGTTCCTGAACCTTCCGGCCGTCCGGGCTGCAAGACCGATTTCAGCTACCTGCGTTTGACCGACGCAGGCCTGGTACGCAAGCCGCCCATCGATGTAGAACCGGCAGACACCGCCGACTTGGCCAAGGGCCTGATTCGCGTGCTCGATGATCAGGGCCAGGCCCTTGGTCCGTGGGCCGAAGGCGTCCCGATGCACGTGCTGCGCGACGGGATGCGCGCCATGCTCAAAACCCGCATCTTTGACGCCCGCATGGTGGTCGCCCAGCGCCAGAAAAAAATGTCGTTCTATATGCAAAGCCTGGGCGAAGAAGCCATCGGCAGTGCTCAGGCGCTGGCACTGAACCTTGACGACATGTGCTTCCCCACCTATCGCCAGCAAAGCATCCTGATGGCCCGCGACGTGCCGTTGGTGGACCTGATCTGCCAGTTGCTGTCCAACGAGCGCGACCCACTCAAGGGCCGCCAGTTGCCAATCATGTATTCGGTACGCGACTACGGTTTCTTCAGTATTTCCGGGAACCTCGCCACCCAATTCGTACAGGCGGTGGGCTGGGGCATGGCGTCGGCCATCAAGGGTGATACCAAAATTGCTTCCGCCTGGATCGGCGACGGCGCTACCGCCGAATCCGATTTCCACACCGCCCTTACCTTCGCCCACGTGTACCGCGCTCCGGTAATCCTCAACGTGGTGAATAACCAATGGGCCATTTCCACGTTCCAGGCCATCGCCGGGGGCGAATCCACGACCTTCGCCGGGCGTGGCGTGGGGTGCGGCATCGCTTCCCTGCGGGTCGACGGCAACGACTTCATCGCCGTCTACGCGGCCTCGGTATGGGCTGCTGAACGTGCCCGCCGCAATCTGGGCCCGACGCTGATCGAATGGGTCACCTATCGCGCAGGCCCGCATTCAACCTCTGATGACCCTTCCAAGTACCGCCCTGCGGATGACTGGAGCCACTTCCCGCTGGGTGATCCGATCATTCGCCTTAAACAGCACCTGATCGCCACGGGCAATTGGTCCGAAGAAGAACACGCGGCAGTCAGCGCCGAGCTCGAAGCCGAAATCATCGGCGCACAAAAGGAAGCCGAACGTTTCGGCACCCTGGCGGGCGGGCAGATGCCGAGCGCGGCGACGATTTTTGAGGACGTGTACAAGGACATGCCCGAGCACCTGCGTCGGCAACGTCAGCAATTGGGGTTATAACCAGATGAACGACAACAATAAAATTCAGATGGAGAACGCCGTGAGCACCAGCACCATGACGATGATCCAGGCCTTGCGCTCGGCCATGGACGTGATGCTTGAGCGCGACGATAACGTGGTGGTGTTTGGTCAGGACGTGGGCTACTTCGGCGGTGTATTCCGCTGCACCGAAGGCCTGCAGGCCAAATATGGCAAATCGCGGGTATTCGACGCGCCGATCTCCGAAAGCGGCATCGTCGGCGCAGCGGTCGGTATGGGGGCGTACGGCCTGCGCCCGGTGGCCGAGATCCAGTTTGCCGACTACTTCTACCCGGCGTCTGATCAAATCGTCTCCGAAGCTGCCCGTTTGCGTTACCGCTCGGCTGGCGAATTCATTGCGCCGATGACCCTGCGCATGCCCTGCGGCGGGGGAATTTACGGCGGCCAGACCCACAGCCAGAGCCCTGAAGCGATGTTCACCCAGGTCTGCGGCCTGCGCACGGTGATGCCGTCCAACCCCTACGACGCCAAAGGCCTGCTGATCGCCGCCATCGAAAACGATGACCCGGTGATTTTTCTCGAACCCAAGCGCCTGTACAACGGCCCGTTTGACGGTCACCACGAACGCCCCGTGACCCCATGGTCCAAACACGCCGCCAGCCTGGTACCGGACGGCTATTACACCGTTCCGCTGGACTGCGCAGCCATCGTGCGCCCCGGCACTGAAGTCACCATCCTCACCTACGGCACCACCGTGTATGTGGCGCAAGTCGCAGCTGAAGAAACCGGCATTGACGCCGAAGTCATTGACCTGCGCAGCCTGTGGCCACTGGACCTGGATGCCATCGTCAATTCCGTGAAAAAGACCCGCCGTTGCGTTGTCGTGCACGAGGCCACCCGCACGTGCGGCTTTGGCGCCGAACTGATCGCACTGGTTCAAGAGCACTGTTTCCATTACCTGGAAGCGCCAATCGAGCGTGTTACGGGCTGGGACACGCCCTACCCGCATGCACAGGAGTGGGCTTATTTCCCCGGCCCGGCGCGAGTGGGAGCAGCTTTGCAACGGGTTATGGAGGTCTGAATGGGTACGCACGTTATTAAGATGCCGGACATTGGCGAAGGCATTGCGCAAGTGGAACTGGTGGAATGGTTTGTCAAAGTCGGTGACATGGTCAGCGAAGATCAAGTGGTTGCCGACGTGATGACCGACAAAGCCACGGTGGATATTCCTTCGCCTGTGGCGGGCAAGGTGTTGGCACTGGGCGGCCAGCCCGGTGAAGTGATGGCCGTGGGCAGCGAACTGATTCGCATCGAAGTCGAAGGGGCTGGCAACCTGCGCGAAAGTGCCGCCGCCCCCGTCGAACCCGCCGCAGCACCAGCACCAGCACCAGCAGCGGCAAAAGCTGCACCCCAGGCCCGGGTCGAAGTGGCCGCCGTGTCCGCCCCGCCTGCCCAACCTGCGGCGCGCCCGGCACCGGTCGCCCGTGAGGCCAATGAGCGTCCGCTGGCCTCGCCGGCAGTGCGTAAACGCGCGTGGGACGCCGGTATCGAATTGCGCTTCGTAATCGGCACCGGCCCCGCTGGCCGCGTGCTGCACGATGACCTGGACGCCTACTTGGCTCAGGACACACAGACCAGCCCTGCGCCCATGGCCGGTTACGCCAAACGCACCGACGAGCAACAGATTCCGGTCATCGGCCTGCGCCGCAAAATCGCTGAGCGCATGCAAGATGCCAAGCGCCGTGCCGCGCATTTCAGCTACGTCGAAGAAGTGGACGTGACGGCCCTCGAAGAACTGCGCGTCCAGCTCAACCAGAAATGGGGTGACAGCCGCGGCAAACTGACCCTGCTGCCCTTTCTCGTGCGCGCCATGGTGGTTGCACTGCGTGATTTCCCGCAGATCAACGTGCGTTATGACGATCAGGCACAGGTCATTACCCGCTTTGGCGCGGTGCACGTCGGGGTGGCGGCGCAAAGTGACAACGGCCTCATGGTCCCCGTGGTCAAGCACGCCGAAACCCTGACGCTGTGGGGCGCTTCGGATGAGATCACGCGACTGGCCACTGCCGTGCGCACTGGCAAGGCCGCCCGCGACGACCTGTCGGGATCGACCATTACCCTGACCAGCCTCGGCGCGCTGGGTGGAATCGTCAGTACCCCGGTGGTCAACCTGCCGGAAGTAGCGATCATTGGCGTCAACCGCATCGTCGAACGCCCGGTGGTGGTCAAAGGCCAGATCGTGGTGCGCAAAATGATGAACCTCTCCAGCTCGTTCGACCACCGCGTGGTGGACGGCATGGACGCGGCGCTCTTTATCCAGGCCATGCGTGGCTTGCTCGAACAACCTGCCACCCTGTTTGTGGAGTGAACATGCAGCCAACTCAACACACCACGCTGCTGATTATCGGCGGCGGCCCCGGCGGTTACGTCGCTGCCATCCGCGCTGGCCAACTGGGCATTCCAACGGTCCTTATCGAAGGCCAGTCGCTGGGCGGAACGTGCCTGAATGTCGGCTGCATTCCGTCCAAAGCCTTGATTCACGTGGCCGAGCAGTTCCATACCTCGCAACGCTACAGTACGGGCAGTTCGCCGTTGGGTATCAAGACCACAGCCCCGACCCTCGACATCGATCAAAGCGTGCAATGGAAGAACGGCATCGTTGATCGCCTGACCACAGGCGTCGGCGCGTTGCTGAAAAAAAATGGCGTCAAGGTCATCCACGGCTGGGCGCGTATTCTGGATGGCAAGGCCGTTGAGGTGGACGGCCAGCGCCTGGAGTGCGAACACTTGCTGCTGGCCACCGGGTCGCAGACGGTTGATCTGCCGATACTGCCGATTGGCGGTGCCATTTTTTCGTCCACCGAGGCCCTGAACCCGGCCAGTATTCCGAAGCGCCTGACCATCGTGGGGGCCGGCTACATCGGCCTCGAATTGGGGATTGCCTACCGCAAGCTGGGCGCCGAGGTCACGGTGGTGGAGGCCCGCGAGCGCATCCTGCCTACCTATGACATGGAGCTGACCCAACCTGTCGCTGAATCCCTCAAAGCATTGGGGATCACGTTGTATCTGGAGCACAGCGTGGAAGGTTTCCAGGCCAGCACACGCACGTTGTCCATGCGCAATCGCATGGGCGAAAGCCAGACGTTGGAGGCCGATCAGGTACTGGTGGCCGTTGGGCGTCGCCCGCGCACCCAGGGCTTCAACCTGGAAACCCTGGCATTGGCCATGAACGGCCCGGCGATCCGTGTCGACAACCGTTGCCAGACCAGCATGCGCAACGTGTGGGCGATTGGCGACCTGACCGGCGAACCGATGCTGGCCCACCGCGCCATGGCGCAGGGGGAAATGGTGGCCGAGCTCATCGCTGGCAAGCAACGTGAATTCAGCCCAGCGGCGATTGCCGCGGTGTGTTTCACCGATCCGGAAATCGTCGTGGTCGGTAAAACCCCGGCCGAGGCTGAGGCGGCAGGGCTGGACTGCCTCAGCGCCAGCTTCCCGTTCGCGGCCAATGGACGGGCCATGACCCTGGAATCCAAAACCGGTTTCGTGCGCGTCGTGGCACGGCGTGATAACCATTTGATTGTCGGCTGGCAGGCCGTCGGCGCCGGGGTGTCGGAGCTGTCGACGGCCTTTGGCCAATCCCTGGAAATGGGCGCGTGCCTGGAAGACATTGCCGGCACCATTCATGCGCACCCGACCTTGGGCGAGGCGGTGCAAGAAGCGGCCCTGCGCGCCTTGGGGCATGCGCTGCACGTGTAACACTTTGGCATGCACGAGGCTGCGTCCGGCGTCAACGGCGCGGCCTCGTGTGGCGTCAAGAGCCTTTGAATAAGCTCCACAAAAACGCCAGCAACCCGCCCAGCGTAGCAATCCCCGCCAGCCAGCCAATGGCCGAAAGCCCTTGCCACACGGGGCCCGCCGCCACGATCTGAGGGCCAAAGGCGATCAACAGCGCACTGATCAACAGCGCCAGCGACAAACGCGTCGAAGCCAGGCGCAGCGACCGTTCCAGCTTTTCGACACCTGGCACATCGACTTTCAAGTCCAGCACCCCGTGCTTGAGGCGATGCACCATCAAGCGAGTCAGTTGCGGCAAGTCGCCTAACACCCCCCGCCCTAGCTCCAGCCCTTCTATTCCCAGGCGCCGGGCGACTTTCCAGCTGAGTTGCTCACGGAGCATCTTCTGCACCGCAGGCTTGGCCGTCGCCACCAGGTCCAGCTCCGGATCCAGCCGGGTCAGCACGCCATCCGCTGTGATCAACGCCTTGAACAACACCAGCAGGTCCGGGGGCAACAGCAAGCGGTATTCGCGCATCACATCCAGAAAATCGGTAATCAGCGCGCTCATCTTCAAAGGTGGCCGGGTGTGCCGTGCCATGTATTGGCGCGCCGCGCGTTCGATCAGCGTCACGTCCTGCACCCGCTCGCCATTCCAGTCGATCAAGACCGAGATCAGGGTTTCGGTGCTGCCCTGGGTCAGAGCACGCATAAAGGTCATGACCTCCAGCCGCCGCCGCTCATCCAGGCGCCCGACCATGCCGAAGTCGATAAACCCGACACGATTGTCGCTCATGGCCCGCAGGTTGCCGGGGTGCGGGTCACCATGGAACAGACCATCCTCCAGCAACATTTTGATGAACGCTTTGGCCCCGCGTTGGGCCAACAAACCGGGGTCCAGGCCTTGGGCAATCAACGCCTCGCGCTCCAGCGGCGTAAAGCTGGGGAGAAATTCCTGCACCAGCAGGCGCTGACTGCTATAGGCCCAATGAATACGCGGGATCACGATGGCAGGATCGTGTTCAAAATGCTGGGCGACGCTGTCGCAATGCTGACCCTCCTGCGTGAAATCGAGTTCCTCAAGCATCGCCCGCGCCAGTTGGCGCACCATTTGGCGTGGCTGATACACCGCCAGTGCCTCATTTTGTTCAATTAACTGAGCGACGCTTTCCAGCAGTTGCAGGTCCGCCGTTATTTTGCCCCTCAACCCGGGACGCTGAACCTTGACCACCACCTCCTCGCCATTGTGCAAGCGCGCGCGGTACACCTGCGCCATTGAGGCCGCCGCCAGCGGATGAGTGTCAAACGCCGCAAACACCTCCTCCAGCGCGCCGCCCAAATCCTCAAGCACCTGCGCTTGCAGTGCCTCCCATGGCAAGGTCGCGACCTGACTGTGCAGCCCTTGCAGCTCCGTAACCCACGCCGGGGGCAGGATGTCGCTGCGGCTGGCCAGAATCTGCCCGCACTTGATAAAGGTCGGGCCCAAGGTCTCCAACGCCATGCGCACCCGCTGCGCGGTGCTGGCAGGCAGCGACTCGCCCGGTTCTGCGCTGACCTGGGTGAGCAAACGCCCGAGCCCCAGTCGCACCACCACGCCCTGCGCGCCAAAACGCACCAGCGTGGCAATGATCTGATGAAGGCGGCGGTGGTGTTTGAGGGCGGTCCAGGTGGGTTCAAGCATGGGCACGGGTCCTTGTTTCAGGGGGACTGACAGCCGGGGCGGCATTCTTTCGGACCGTCGGCGGGCCTAAACATTCGACTGATTAAAGACCGCGACGGGTTCAATGCAACGCTTATGCACGCAAACGCTGGGCGTCATGGCACAAGACCAGTAGAATCGCGCTCTTTTTTCCAAGGGCGCTCGCCATGACCACTCCCAAAACGCCGCTTGAAGCCGAGTCCCAGAACAGCGATCTGGTCTTTGGCCTTGAGGACCGCCCCAAGCCGTGGATCGGCTTTCTGGCGGCCCTGCAACACTTGCTTGCCATCATCGTTCCGATCGTCACCCCCGGCCTGCTGATCTGTCAGGCACTGGGTGTGTCCAGCCGTGACACCAACTTGATCGTCTCCATGTCACTGGTGATCTCGGGGATCGCCACGTTTGTGCAGTGCAAACGCTTCGGCCCGTTCGGCGCCGGTTTGCTGATTGTGCAAGGCACCAGTTTCAACTTCGTCGGCCCGCTGATTGCGGGCGGCGCGTTGATGGTCAAACAAGGCACGCCCGTGGAAAGCGTAATGGCTGCAATTTTTGGCGTGGTGATTGCCGGTTCCTTCGTTGAAATGGGCATTTCGCGGGTCCTGCCCTTCGTCAAACGGATGATCACCCCGCTGGTGACTGGCATCGTGGTGCTAATGATCGGCCTGACGTTGATCAAGGTCGGCCTGATCAGCATGGGCGGCGGCTTTACCGCGATGGGCAATGGCACTTTTGCCAATGGCGAAAACCTCATGCTCTCGGGCGTGGTGCTGGCGATCATCGTGATCCTCAACCGCATCCCGCTGGTGTGGATGCGCAGTTGCGCGATTGTCATCGCACTGGCCGTGGGCTATGCGCTGGCAGGCTATCTGGGGCGTCTGGACTTTACCGGCATGCATCAGGCCGAGCTGTTTCAAGTGCCGGTGCCGTTGCATTTTGGCCTTGGGTTCTCGTGGGCGCTGTTCATTCCGATGCTGGTGATTTACCTCGTCACCTCGCTGGAAGCGATTGGCGATGTGACGGCCACCAGCAAAGTGTCGCGCCAGCCGGTTGAAGGCCCGCTGTGGATGCAGCGCATCAAGGGCGGCGTACTGGTCAACGGGGCCAACTCGCTGCTGGCCGGTATTTTCAATACGTTCCCCAGCTCGATCTTTGCCCAGAACAACGGCGTGATTCAGCTGACCGGCATTGCCAGCCGTCACATCGGTGTGTGGATCGCCGCCATGCTGATTCTGCTCGGCTTGTTCCCGAGCGTTGCCGGGGCAATTCAAGCAGTCCCCGAGCCTGTGCTGGGCGGTGCCGCCATGGTGATGTTTGGTGCAGTGGCCGCGTCGGGGATCAATATTTTGGCCAGTACCACGCTGGACCGGCGAGCCCTGCTGATCATCTCCGTGTCGCTGGCGCTGGGCCTGGGTGTATCGCAAGTGCCCGAGTTCCTGGCGCACATGCCAGCCGCCTTGCGCGACGTGCTGGAATCCGGTGTGGCGACGGGCGGTATTTGCGCCCTGCTGCTCAACTGGTTCCTGCCAGAGGCCGAGAAAAAACACCGCGTGTAAACACGGGCGACGGGCAGGATCGCTCACCGCGATCCTGCCCCTTCCTGGAACACCCTCGGCGCGATGGCTACAGGCCATGTTTCAACCCTTTTCCTCTTTCCCCACTTCCATTACTCTTTTTACATCCCACCGGTGCCTAGAACAGGCGACAAAATGAGTACATACGGAAAACGATTGCTACAGGAGCGCCTGCGCCTTCACCTCACGCAAAAGCAATTGGCCGCGGCCGGGGGCGTCGGTCGGCACGCGCAAAGCCTGTATGAACGCGACATGAGCCTGCCGCGCGCGCCTTATCTGGCGGCTATCACCCTGGTCGGCGTCGACGTGTTGTACATCCTGACTGGCCGTCACGCAGCGCCTCACAGAACCCCACCGGGCAACGGACTGCTCAGCGAACGTTGAGTGTTGTCAGGCTGCATGCACCCAGCGTCGATGCACGCCGCGAGCGATTGCATCGAGCGCAAACCCCAATACGCCAATCAGCAACACCATGGCCATCAGTTCCGAATAGGCCAGCCGATCACGCGTGTCGAGGATGAAATACCCCAACCCCGCACTCACCCCGAGCATTTCGCAGGGCACCAGTACGATCCACAAAATGCCGATTGAAAGCCGCACGCCGGTCAGCACATGCCCCACTACGCCGGGCAGGATCACCCGACGCAAGGTTTCCCGGCGTGTGGCACTCAAGCTGCGGCTCAGTTGCAGCCAACGCGGGTCCAGTTGGCGCACCCCGGCGATGGTGTTGAGCAAGATCGGCCATACCGCTGCAAAGGTCAGCAAGAAGTAAATGGGCTGATCGCCTACGCCCATCAGCATCACCACCACCGGCATCCACGACAGGGGCGAAATCATGCGCAAGAACTGAAAGGCTGGCGTAGTGGCAGCTTCCAGATTGCGCGAACCGCCAATCAGCAGCCCCAATGGCACACCGATCAATAACGCCATCACCAGACTGACGACGATACGCTTGAGGCTCACGCCAACGTTTTCATAGAGCTGAGCGCTGCCCAGTAACTCATACAGGCTGGCACATGTTGCCTGCGGCGAAAACCGGGCGGCCAAGCCTTGCTCGCTGCCCAACAGTT
This sequence comes from Pseudomonas lundensis, assembly GCF_002269125.1. Taxonomy (GTDB): domain Bacteria; phylum Pseudomonadota; class Gammaproteobacteria; order Pseudomonadales; family Pseudomonadaceae; genus Aquipseudomonas; species Aquipseudomonas lundensis_A. The sequence goes on from NZ_NQKI01000029.1 coordinate 51,867, forward strand.
CGATGCCCAGCCACCAAACCAGCAACAGGCTTAACAGTCCTGCGCTACCCAGGAGCCACTGGCGTTTCGCAGAAGGCGCTGTCTTGTTCAAAAGCCAAACTCCTCGCTGCGCTCAAAGCTGTCGGGCAAACCGAACGCCTTGAGCCCCCCCACGGCGGCGATGCTGTTTTTGACGAAGCGGTCGTCTACCAGATCGGTGGCCACGTGCTGGGGGTCAAGGCCCGCCAGAAATTGATTGTCGCCCTGAATCAGCGTGTGTTTAAGACGCGTGACCAGCGCTTCGGTGTAGCTGGCAAACGGATAAGGCTGGAAATCAATGCGCTGCTCATCCCACTCGCTGTGCTGGATCGCACCCTCGGCCTCATAGCGCGCACGATCACTGGCTGCGGGGGCCAGTACTTTTTGCAGCACAGCGCTGCTGTGCGGCGTATAGCGGTTATCACCGTCCTTGGCCAGCAATTGAGCTGCCGCCTGCCGGTTATCACGGGTCCAGAGTTGCGCCTTGACGATGGCGTTAACCACTTTTTGCGACCAGTCGGGGCGGTTGTTCAGGTCGTGCTCATGCATAAACACCACGCAGCACGCGTGATTGCGCCAGAGGTCGCCGGTAAAGCGCTGCACGCGGCCGACGTTCAAGTCTTCAGCCAATGCGTTGAACGGCTCGGCCACGATGTAACCGGCAATACGTTTTGTGGCCAGGGCGGGTGGCATATCGGAAGGTGGCATCACCACCAGGTTCACTTCATTGGCGGCCAGTGCGCTGCCCACCGGACGCGTCACAGGTTGCAGGCCGTTGTCGCGAAACAGTTGTTGCACCACAACGTTGTGAATCGAGTACCAGAACGGAATCGCAATGGATTGCCCGCCCAGTTGACTGACCGCCGTGATGTTGGGGGCCACGGTCAGCCCGGAACCGCCGACATGGTTCCAGGCCACGACTTTGGCGGGCACTTTGCTGCCGTAGCGCGCCCACACTGTCATCGGCGAGAGCAAGTGAATCACATTGACCTGCCCGGAGATAAACGCTTCGATCACCTGCGCCCAACTGCGCAGCAACACCGGACGCTCGGCCTTGATGCCTTCGGCCTCGAACAAGCCGTTGTTGTGTGCGACCAACAGAGGGGTGGCATCGGTGATCGGCAGGTAACCGATGCGCACCGGCGCATCGGGTTCAGCCGCCGCACGCGCCTGTAAGCTGCTGAGCATCGGCAAGGCGCCTGCCGCGGTAAGCATCGCGCTGAGTTTTAAAATGTCACGCCGTGTGTGAGTGAAGTCGTCCAGGCACATGTGCTAGCTCCAGCGAGTCGGGTAAAGGTTCAGTGACAGAGGTGCGGCTCGCCCGCCGAAGGGTTTTGAGAATATCGATACGCAATGCACCCAGCTCATCGATGCGGTCTTCACGCGGCTGCGCGAGGTCGATGCGCCACTCGCCGACGGTCCGCGCCGGGCTGTGGCCCAGTAGCAGAGTCCGGTCGCTGAGCAGCAGGGCTTCGTCAATATCGTGAGTAATCAACAGCGCCGCCGTGTTATGCCGCGCAATCACACGGAGCAACAACTGCTGCATGTCGGCGCGGGTGACTTCATCCAGCGCGCCAAACGGCTCGTCGAGCAGCAACACTTGAGGCTGACGCGCCAGGCAACGGGCCAGCGCCACACGCTGCGCCATACCGCCCGACAACTGGGCCGGGTACTGGCCCAACGCGTGCTGCAAGCCCACCTCAGCAATGGCCTGCTCGACCCGCGCCTTGCGCGTCGCGGCGGGCACGTTAGGCTGGCGCTCGAAATCCAGACCAAAAGCGACGTTGCTTTCAAGATTCAGCCAAGGCAACAGGCTTGGGTCCTGAAATGCCACCGCAACTCGAGGGTGGGGCGCAGTGACCGCCTCGCCCAGCAGCTTGACCGTTCCTGAATACGGGGATTGCAACCCCGCCAACACCCGCAACAGGCTGGATTTCCCCACCCCGCTGGGCCCCAGCACCGACACAATCTCCCCCGGCGCCAGTTGCAGGTCGAAACCCTCCAATACCGATTGCCACCCCTGCCCCAGGGCATACCCGAGGGTGATATCACGCGCCTCCAGCACGACCGGGCTCATCACGCGCTGACCTTGGCCTGACGCAGCAACTCGGCCCGCAGTTGCACCAGACTCGGGGTGACGATCGGCACAAACGCCGACTCGCGCCAGCGTCGGGCAAACGCGCTGCCATGGGCGCAGAGGTACGCTTTGCCGCCACTGGCTTGCAGCTCGAACTGGACCGCGCTGGCCGTGGCGTGGGCCAAGGCAATGCGGATGTTGAACAATGCTGCAGGGTTTGCCAGGAAGCGACCTTCCAGCAGGCCGCTTTTCAAGGCATCCACCTGCGCTTCCAAGTGCGTTTTTTGTTCATTCAACAGCTCAAGCAACCCGGAGCGCGGGCCTTGCAAGTGTGCTTCGGCCTCCTGCAACGAGCGCCGTGCCAAGCCGATCGACAGCCCGCATTGCAGGCCTAAAAACGCCGGGCGCACGGCAGGCAGAAAGACGCTTGCGTTGTCGTGCAACAGCCACTCTTGTGCGACCTGCACCGCCTGGAAATCCAGCGCGGCCGTGTTACTTGACCGCAACCCCATCAGCTCAAGGTCATCGGAACGCTTCACGCCCGGCAGACCATCCGGGATTGCCAGCACAAAAGGCGCGCCGCCCTCTTCACGCTCAACGGCCGCCGCGACCACAAACCCGCTTTTGCGCAAATTGGTGACCCAGTGCAAGCGACCGTCCAGCGCCCAGCCGTTGGTCTCGGCACGGGCGCGCACTTGCAGGGATTCGATCCCGGACAAAAATTTCATCGCGTTGGACAGCCCGGTTGCGCCCGCCAATTGGCCACTCAGCAAATCAGGCAGCAACCGGTCGCGCAGCCCGGTGTTCGGGCTGTGCAACAGGTATTCGATAAATGCGCGCTGGCCCCAAAACACAAACGCCGAGGCCAACGAATGGCTGGCAACACTGGCCATCACTTCCAGTGCGTCCGCCAGATTGCCGCCGGTGCCACCCAGCTGCGGGCTGATGCCGACCCGTAGCACATTGGCCGATGCCAGTTGCGACAGGACGTGTTGCGGGTCACTGTGGCCGAGATCAAGCGCCTCGGCTTCGGCATCCAGCCAATGACTCAGTACAGGGTCTAGCATGTCGATTTCTCCTTTAAATCGGGACCGCCGGATTACTCGGGACGTGTCCAGCTATAGCGCGCCAGTTCAGGGTTCAACGGGGTGCGGGCGAACACGTTGGCAAAATTGCACAGGGTCGCCAAACTAACGCCGAGAATGACTTCCAGCGCCTGGCCTTCAGTAAAACCGGCGGCCTTGAATTCGTTGTAAGTGGCGTCGCTGACGTCCCCGCGTTTGGCAATTACTTCGCGGGTGAAAGCGGCCAATGCTTCGAGGCGTTCTACAGGCAGTTCGGTTTGCCCACGCAGGGCACTGACGACGTCGTCGGGCAGTTTGGCCTTGTTCTGCGCTACGGCGGTATGACCTGCGACACAGAAGTCGCAACCATGGCGCGTTGCCGCGATCAATTGCACCACTTCCCTTTCTGGCAGGGTGAGCTCGGCCTTGCCATTGATGCCCGAAACCGTGACATAAGTCTCCAGCGCAGCCGGCGCATTGGCTAGAATCCCCAACAGGTTTGGAATGAACCCGGCATTTTTCTGCGCGGCGTCTAGAAAGGGCTTAGCCGCTTCGGGGGCAGAATCGAGGGTATGAAGCGTGACGCGAGACATGAAGTGACTCCTGCAAAAGGTGTCTGAACAGTCTGTTGGTTATAAAAATTTGATTCCATATTCTAAAGTAGCGATTACTTGCTTCTGAGTGTTTCCATTAGATGAATTCGTCCAGTCCACTGATCGATTGGTTATTAGAAAGCCTTGAGCTAGACGCCAGCCTGTTCCATGTCGGGCGCTATTGCGGTGGCTGGCACAGCAGCACCCAAGGACTGGCCCGCGCCAGTTTTCACGTGGTCGTGCAAGGGCATTGCTGGCTACACGTGGAGGGGCAGGCTCACGGTGTGCAACTGGATGGCGGGGACGCGCTGTTTTTGCTGCAAGACATCAACTACCGGCTTTCCAGCGCGAGTGACGCTGAGGTGGCCGCACAGTTGCCGCGTCAGACCATGCAAACACTCGATCCACGCGCAGAAGAAGGCGTCGGCTTGGTGTGTGGATTTTTTCACTTTCAGCCGGGCCTTTCTGACCTGATCCTCGAAGCCCTGCCCGCCTGGCTGATCCTGCGTGCCAACGACCCGTCCTCCAGCGCCGCGCGCAGCGTGTTCCAGTTGATCCTGGACGAGTGCGAGCGTGTTCCGGCCCCTTCTGCCACCTTGCTGGAGCGCTTGAGTCATTTGTTGTTTCTGTACGTGCTGCGTCAGCAAGTCAACCACAACCCCGACCTCGGGGGGCTGGTGGCACTGGCGCGCCAACCGGCATTCTCCAACCTGTTGCAACAATTGATCGAACACCCGGAGCAGCCGTGGACCCTTGAAAGCATGGCCGCTTGTACGGGTCTGTCGCGTTCGGCGTTTTTCAAGCGCTTCAGCGAACATGCCGGGCAATCGCCCGGGCACGTGTTGCTGGCCTTGCGCATGCGCCATGCTTGCCAGTTGCTGCAGAAGGACAATACCGTCGAACAAGCCTGCGCGGCAGTTGGTTATCAATCCATTGCAGCGTTCACCCGTGCGTTCACCAAGGCCATTGGCGTGCAACCGGGCGCCTATCGCAAACAACATGAACGCCGTTAATCCCTATTCGTTTACCCCCAGGAGACACCCGTGACCGAACCCGGCCCTATCCATCAACAAGCCCTGGATCGTTTTCTTGCAGCACACCCCGAGCTTAAGGAGCAACTCGATCGGCTCAACCCGCTTGAGGCCCGCGCCATTGGGCAGTCGCAGCAAGAATACCGTCAGGAGCGCCTGAACGAAGCGTTTGAAGCCGAGGCTGAGCGGCTGGGATTTTTTGCCTGGGAATTGACCCTGAAGCTGACCTCTGACAGCGATCAGGCCTTCGACGCTCAACGGCTGGAAGTGCACCGTGAAGTGGCGCAGATGGCAGGCATGGCGTGGGCCGATTATTGTGAGCTGTATGGCATCGTCGCCAACCCGGACTGATTGGCCTCAACCTGCGGGTACCAGATGTTTGAACAGACTTTGTCCAGCAGCGCCTGGTTGTGGCTAAACACAATCAACCCCAATTCACGGCGCTCGACTTCTTCAAGCAACACCTGCCACACCTGCGCCTGAACATGCGCATCCAACTGAGCGGTCACTTCATCGGCGATGAGAAAACGCGTGCGCGGGTCCAGCGCCCTGAGCAACGCAATACGCGCCAGTTCGCCACCGGATAATTCGTCAGGACGTCGACTTAGCCAGGCCGGACTGATCGCCAGCTTCTCTAGCCATGCGGCCGTTGGAGACCACGCATCGCGTACGCTATCGCCCGTGCTGCGATACGGATTGAAGGTCAACTCGGGGTGTTGGGACACCAACTGGATCGGGCAATAACCCTTTTTCGCCAGCGGTTTCGCGTCCACGGTAATGCGCCCCGACGTCGCGCCTTGCCATTGCGCCAGCACCCGGCCCAAGGTGGTTTTGCCATAGCCGCTGGGGGCCGAAATACCTTGGCGTTGCCCGGCGCTGACTTGAAACGATACCGAGTCCCACAGCCGCTGGCCGTTTTGCACGATGGTCAGTTGCTGAACATCAAGCATGGGGCGAGCACTCCGGCTGCGGCACTTGCCGGTGAATGAATTGCTGCTCGGGCAGTGCCGCCCACAGCGACTGCAACCAGGGGCTGCCACGGTTGTCGCGCAGCGCCTGCGCACTCACGGTTTCGTGCAGCTCACCGTGGTGCAACACCGCAATGGTGTCGGCAAACCGTGCGGCCAGCGCCAGATCATGGGTCACCCATAAAACTCCACGTCCTTGCAGGCAAAGGCTTTTAAAGTGATCCAACAGTTGGCAGGCGTGTTCCTCATCAAGCCACGAGGTGATTTCATCGGCAAGAATGTAACGGGCATGGGACAACGCAGCACCACTGGCCAGCACCCGCTTGGCCATTCCGCCGGACAACCTGCGCGGATACGCGTCCACCAGTTCAGGTTGCAAGTTGTAATGCTGCAGCTGTCGGGCGACATCCTCAAGGCCCAGGGCGCTGCCACTTAATTGCCCAGCCCTTTGTAACTGCGGCCCTACTTTGATCAAGGGATTGAGGGCACTTACGCCTTGAGGGACATAGCACAGGGCTTTGCCCCGCTGATCGATTTTGTCTGCGTCACTCAGGCATTGCCCGTCCAGCCAGATCTCACCCCTGCAACGCATGTTGTCGGGCAGCAAGCCCAGTGTGCTTTGCAGCAGCAGGCTTTTGCCTTCACCACTTGAACCCACCAGCGCCACCAATTCACCGGGGTGAACCTCAAGGGAAATATTGTTAAGCAGCGGATGCCAGGATGGACGGCCAAACCAATGGTAGTGGGCAATATCGATGGCGAACCGGTTGAATGTCAGCATCAGGTGACCCTTATCCATAACTGCTGCAAAGCCCGCGCAAACTGGTCGAACACCAGCACCAGACTCACCAGAATCAAACCCGGAAAAAACGCCAACCACCACGCGCCACTGCTCAGGTAACGCAGGGCGTCGGCCAGCAATAAACCCAACGACGGGTCATGGGGCGCCAGCCCAAAACCCAGAAAACTCAGGGCCGCCGAGTGCAAAACCGCATGGGGAAACATCAGCAAGGTGCCTACGATCCATTGCGGCAGTAATAACGGTAGCAAATGGTGGCGCCAGCGATAAAAACTGCTGTTGCCCAGCCTGTGCGACAACATGACGAAGTCACTCTCGCGGATTCGCAACAGCTCCCCGCGCAGAATGAGCGCCAGACGTGGCCAGTGGGTAAGTGCCACTGCCAGGATCACGCCTTGTTTGCCGCCACCGAGCGTGAAGCAGATCAATACCAGCAACAACAAATGAGGCAAGGACAGGACGCTGTCGATCAGCCCACGAATCAGGAAATCCAGGGTTTTATTCACTGCACACAGGCTCGCGGCAAGCATGGCCAGCAAGCCGCTGCTGAACGCAGCAATGAGGCCGATGTGCAGGCTGGTGGTCATGCCCTGAAAGCAACGCAACCACAGATCACGGCCAAGGCTGTCGGTCCCGAACCAGAACTGCATCGAGGGCGCTTGGCGTCGCGCCAGCAAGTCCATGGAGACATCCTCGCCCGACACCGAAATACCGTAGGCAATCAGCAGGATCAGCAGTAACAGCGAGGCACTGAGGCGTAACAGGGCGCGTTGAGGGTTAAAAGTCATGACTGGCGCGCCGCCCCGCGATTGAGGCGCAGCAATAGCGCGTTGGCAATGCTGTTGCCGGTAAAGACCAGCACCGCGCAAAACATCACGATGCCCATCAGCAGCGGGATATCACCGCGCAAACCCGCATCAATCGTGGCCTGACCCAAGCCCGGATACGCAAAGACTTTTTCGGCCAGCAACGATCCGCCAATCAATTCGCCCACCGACGCAAATTGCAGGCACACGGCAGGCGTCAACGCGTGACGCAGCACATGGAACGTGACCAGAGGCCAACCTTTGTCCCCTTGAGCATGGGCATAACGAATGAACTCACTGCCCATGACTTCAGCCACTCGCGAGCGAGTGTGCAGCGCAATGTTGCCAACCCCCAATAATCCCAGCGCCAGCATGGGCAGGATCAGGTGATGCAGCTTGTCGCGCCAGGTCGCAGTTTCGGCGTCGCTGCCGGGCGTCCATGCACAACAAATCGGCGCCCAGTTGAGGGTCACGGCAAACAGCGACAGCAGTAACAAACCGATCCAAAACGTCGGCAAAGATGACAAGACGTAGGACACGGTCGAGAGCAGCCGATCTGGCCAGCGATTCAAATAACGGCCAGCCGTGAGGCCCATCGCCAACCCGACGATTCCCGAGAACAGCCACGCCGAAAACAGCAGCGCGAACGAGGTCGAAAAGCGTTCGCCAATCACCTGTGAGACCGGAGCGTTGTACAGCATCGAATAGCCGAAATCGCCGTGCAGCATTTGCGTGAACCAATGCCAGAAACGCTCCCACAACGGCAGGTCCAAGCCCCATCTCGCTGCAATCAACGGGTATTGTTCGGGCGGGACATGCAACAAATCGTTACCGATATAAGCGCGTATGGGGTCAACCGGAGAAAAGCTGAGCAATGTGAACGTGCCTGCGGCCGTCACCAGCAACAACCCCAGTAAGCGCACCACGAAAAACACGACCTCCCGGATCACTGGCAAGTCCATTTCCAGCCATCAAGGCTATTGAGCAATGACCATGAACCGTGAATTTCGGGCGCGCCCTTACCCAAGTCGATGCATTCATCGGTCAGGTACGTATGCTGCACGTTAAGCAACCACGCCCATGCGGCATCCCCTTTGACCCCGACGCCGGTCTTGCCGTCCCACTCCACCTGCTGCCAGAACGGCACAGCCTGTTGCCAGTTCGGCGCATCCAAAGCTTGCTGCAAGTGTTGATCCACCACCGGATTGCGGTAATAGCCGGGATTGTAATACTCCACGCCCGCCGCCTTGCTGCTGTAGTGGTGGTAAAGCTCCATCGGGTCAAGGCTGCCCCAGCCGAAGAGTGTTGGATTGGCGTGCATATTGCGTTCGACGGTTTCCCAACTGCCGGACTGCAAGTCCACATCAATGCCGACCGGCTTGAGCATGGCGCGTACGGCCTGAGCCAGGTCACGCCGCGTGGCATCACCGCTGGCGTACCAGAGGGTCACTTTGGCGGGCAGACCGTTTTTTTCGCGCACACCACTGGGGGTTTCTACCCACCCGGCGTCTTCGAGGATCTGCCGGGCTTTGGCGCTGTCGCCATCTTTGAAGGCAGCATCCGGGTGATTCCATGGCAGCCCTTCAACCCCTGTGAAGGCCGGGGTCGCATGCCCCTCCAGCACCTGATCGGCCAGCAACTGGCGGTTGATCGCGTAGTTGATCGCTTTACGAATGGCCACATCGGCAGTTACATCGTTGCCGATGGGGTAGCCTTGCGCGTCTTTTTTACCAGAAGGCACCGTTGGCAAAACAATGCCGCGGTTTTCGACACTGGGGCGTATCCAGAGCTTCATGCCTTGTGCAGGTGTGACCGCCAGTGCGGGGGCAATCCGCACAATGCCCAGTTGTTTGCTTTGTGCTGCTGCAAAGGCGCTGTCTTCATCGAGAAACACAAACACCAGCCTTGCGAAATCATTCTTGTGCCCAGCGTAATAAGGGTTAGCTTCAACAATCAGTTGCTGACCCGGTTGATAGCTGACCAAACGATAAGGCCCGGCACCAATCGGTTTTTGTGCATAGGTTTTAGCGTCGTACTGGTCTGCAGACACGATGCCCAAGGAACCCAGCACATTGATGAAGGTGCTTTGCGGGGCCTTGAGAGTCATCCGCACCGTCAATGGATCAACCGCTTCTGCCTTCAGAAAGTTGCCCATATCGACTTTGCCGCCGCTGGCAGCCGCATTGTTGTATGTGTAGGCAACGTCTTTGGCCTCTAGCGCTGAGCCGTCGGAAAACTTCAATCCCGGTTTGAGCGTCAGGGTCCAGGTTTTACCGTCCTCGTCAGTTTGATAACCGCTGAGCAGGAAGCTGCTCCAGGACAGGTCTTCATTCTGTTTCAGCAAGGGGCTATGCAATAGCAAATAACTGCCATGACTCCACCCCAGCATGGGATCAAACCCTTCAGTGGGCTCATCACCGATGGCCAGTTTCAACGTCCGTTCAGTCGCTGAGTACACAGGCGTAGCCAGTACACCCAGCAAGGCAACGGTGATCCATGTTGCGCGCATCCATGCAGGCTTGGACATTCGTCCTCCAAAAATAAGTGGCCGCGGTACTAACGCGACTAGTTAAGCAGCACTGCTTTAAATAGCCAGCCAGGCGCCTGATTCTGTAGGTATTTTTAAACATCCAGTCATCCATTCATGCCACGCAAAGAACAGAACCCGCCCCTGATTCAACGTTAAAAAACGCCGTACGCAACCCTGTGCTATACCCATGGGTACGTATTTGCAGCAGTCAATGACTTCACTGACAGAGGTTCGCATGTTCAACGTACTCGCCAGTCACTTGAAAGATAAAAACGTCCATTCATTCAATGCCCTGCCATCAAACAACATTGAACTGTTCGATTGGTACACCGGAATGGTTCTTGGCAAGTTGTACCGCAGCTTTCCTTTGCCCGTGAGTATCAGCGCAGAAGACTTCATCGACTACACAACGTTGCGCGCCGGGACCCGTGAGGCACTTGAGAAGGAAGAAAGCCTTTTCCTTGCCACCATCAAGTGGTTGGCCGACGTCGGTTACATCCACTTCGACGGTATGACCGGGGTGTCATTTTTCGAAGTCATCCTGACCAACCACGGCTTACTGATCTTGCGAGCAGCGCCGCTGTCGGCCGATGAAAGCTGCACCCTGGGCGAGAAGATGATGCAGAGCATCAAAGAAGAAAATACCGAACGCCTGCGCGGCCTGGTGACAGAGGCATTGAGCCTGGGCAGCCGCTTGATCAGTCCTATGACGCGCTCAGGGATTTGAACCACGTTCAGTGAACGGCCTGTGACTGATGTGGCAACAGGGGAGCATGGCTGGGTGTGGCATGCGCTCTTCAGTGAAACATATGCCCTGCACACGTGACTTCCTGCAATGATGGCCGTGCTGAGTGGTTTCTAGGCGGCACCTTCCCTCACAGCCGTAAGCCCTCAGGTATCGGTGAGTCAGGCCTGCGCCACCGTGTGGTGCAGGCTGTTCAGTCCGGCTATAGCCCTATGGATCAGCCTGATGCGGCACCCGACCGCTGTTGCATTTCGGTATGTCTTATCCGCTACGAATTGGATTAAGACGGGACTTTTGCATGCGGATTTTGAGACTCAATGACTATTCGCTGAAGCAGCTTACGAAGCTTCAAAAAACATTACCTCAGTAACACTTTTAAATTCCCTTCTATCTTATTGATATCTCCTACAACATCTATCCAGAAGTCAGAAGGAAACGTCCCGCAAAGCCGAGTAACCTTGGCGACCTGTAATTTCTGACAGGTTACAAGGTTCAAATGAGCGCGTTATAAATCCCTCACATCGACACTCTCCACTCCTGCCAAATACAGCCCGGCAGCGCGGGGATGACGATTCCGCATCCAGGTACGAGGGAGAGAACCACATGATCCGTCAACGTCCGCTCGATTCAGAGCAACGCATTCTGCCTGTTCATTCTTACGACAATAAAAAGGCTGCGGAGGATGTCAGATTAACCCCAAGGGAAAAGGAGGTTTTACTGTGGTGTCTGCTTGGAAAATCTTCATGGGATATATCCCGCATCGTAGGCTGCACAGAGGCGGGTGTGAATTTTCACTTTTCCAACCTGCGAAAAAAATTCGGGGTATCGTCGCGTCACAGTGCAGCTCTCAAGGCTGTGCAACTGGGGCTGGTCAGTTTTTTTTAATGACGTTGAGCCATTCTGGAGCCCGCCAATGTTGAACATCATTGTGGCGGATGACCACCCAGTGGTTGTGCGAGGGGCAATGATGACGTTATCCGAACACCTAGGGATGCTCCGATCAACTTGCTGCGCGGCGGCGGCAAGTCGTAATTTGCACGGCACGCAGCGCTATTTGCTC
>NZ_NQKI01000003.1 GCF_002269125.1 Pseudomonas lundensis
GAACTCAGCAGTGAAACGATGCATCGCCGATGGTAGTGTGGGGTTTCCCCATGTGAGAGTAGGTCATCGTCAAGATTGAATTCCAAAATCCCTGTCTGCTCACGCAGACAGGGATTTTGTTTTTGTGGCTGAAAAAGAGCGTGCACGCCATCTCTACGCTGGACACTCCTTGCCCCGTCCCCGCACGCATTTCAGCTTCTATGCAATCTGCTAGCTCATCGTTATGATGCGTGCCTGATAGTGAGGCGATACTTGCATGCTGACGTTGTTGAAACTCCTTAAGGATGGCCACTTTCACTCTGGGCAGGCATTAGGCGCCCAATTGGGTATAAGCCGCAGTGCTGTATGGAAGCAATTACAAAGATTAGAGGCGGACTCAAATCTGTCTATCCATAAGGTTCGTGGTCGAGGCTATCAATTAGCATTCCCTCTGGATCTTCTAGATGAGGCAGGCTTCTCGAACAGCTGTTATCCCGTACATCTCCACGAAATAGTGGACTCAACCAATGCGGAAGCATTTCGTCAGATCAATAAAGGGCATTCTGCGCCTTACGTGATTGTCGCTGAACAGCAAAATGCCGGGCGAGGGCGCAGAGGGCGGAATTGGGAAAGTCCTTTTGCGCAGAATGTTTACTACAGTTTAGTGCTTCGAGTGGATGGTGGGTTGCGTCAGCTGGAGGCGCTGAGTCTTGTGGTCGGTCTTGCTGTATTGAATACGCTTAAAGATTTCGGTCTACAGGCAGTGGGGCTGAAGTGGCCTAACGATGTATTGGTTGGCGACAAGAAGATCGCTGGAATCCTATTGGAGTTAGTCGGTGATCCCGCAGACGTATGTCACGTTGTCATAGGTATTGGTATTAACGTAAATATGAGAACCGCCACAGGCGTGGGCCAACCCTGGACGTCAATGAGCTTGGAAACCGGCATGAGAGTTGAGCGTAATGAGGTTATAAACGCGCTGAATAAACGGCTGAAAAATTATTTGAATGCTCACGCAGTGACGGGGTTTTCTTCGTTTCATGCTGAGTGGGAGAAGAATCACGTGTGGCAAGGTCGCGATGTTTCATTGATGGCTGGCTTGCACCAGGTTGATGGGGTTGTGGTCGGTGTGGATCAGCAAGGAGCATTGCGCTTGTGCGTTAATGGTGAATTGAGAACGTACAGTGGCGGCGAGCTTAGTTTGAGATTGCGCGATGATTCTTGAGCTCGATTGCGGTAATAGCTTCATCAAATGGAGAGTGCTTGATTCCAAAGGGCCGGTGACTGGAGGAATTGCTGATTCAGAAGGTGGATTAGTCTCTGCTATTTTGGCCCGCCCCGATTTGAATATCACACATTGTCGTATGGTCAGTGTGCGCAGTGACGTAGAAACATCGCAGCTGATTGCGGCGCTTGCCTCAGAATTTTCTATTGAGGTTTTATGTGCGGTCCCCGCTCCTAATCTTGCGGGAGTGACTAATGGCTACGAAGACTTTGAGCGTCTAGGCCTGGATCGATGGCTCGCCCTCGTTGGAGGATATGCATTAGTTGGTGGGGCATGCCTAGTCCTCGACTTGGGTACAGCAGTCACTGCGGACTTTGTCTCAAATGATGGGCTGCATATCGGAGGGTTTATCTGCCCTGGAATGCCGCTTATGCGTAATCAATTACAAACTCACACGCGTCGCATCAAATATGACGTTGCATCGGTCACGGGGGCAATGCAGCGTATTGAGCCCGGGCGCACGACAATTGAAGCTGTAGAGCGGGGCTGTTTACTTATGCTGCGTGGCTTTGTAGCTACACAAATACAATTGGCGCGCGAGTACTGGGGCGATAATTTCAAGATATTGCTTACGGGTGGGGATGCAGATTTGATTGCGGATACAGTGCCTGAAGCACGGGTAGTCAAAGATCTGGTGTTTGTCGGACTGGCTGTCGCCTGTCCTTTTTCTTGAGGTGCCTATGCGTTGGTTGTTGATGTTGCTGGTGGTGTTGAATGTCTTTTATTTCATCTGGCATCAACAAGAGGCGCCTCTGAGGGGTAAGGAGATAATTTCGTTATCTCTGTATAAGGGTAGCAAGCAGGATATTCGACTTCTCAGTGAGGCCGGCGCTCAAAAGCTGCCAGTTGAGGATGGTGGATGCATTTATCTACGAGTTTTGGGTTCTGGCGGTGAAGAAAAAGAAATTCTTCAGAAGATGATGGATAAGAAACTGCTGGTGGAGCAGATAGGTGAGGGTGCTCTCTTTAAGGTGATGAGCGCAGGTCCGCCTATGAAGGGTAATCAGGACGTATTGAATCTTCTGAATGAATTCAAGGAGTTAAAAGTTGAAAAAAACCCATGCTAGGGGTTGCAGCTTGTCACGTGTTTGCATAGAATGGCGCCCGCTCCACAGTGATAGTCGAAAACGAGTCTGGCTGTGAAGTAAGTCGATATGCTAACTCAATGATTTTATTGAGAAAGTGGTTGACAAGGGGTTGGGATGATGTATAATCCCGCTCAGCTCAGGAGGGGTTCCCGAGCGGCCAAAGGGATCAGACTGTAAATCTGACGTCTACGACTTCGAAGGTTCGAATCCTTCCCCCTCCACCATATTTGCGCAAATCAGCATAATTTGCGGGTGTAGTTTAGTGGTAGAACCTCAGCCTTCCAAGCTGATGATGCGGGTTCGATTCCCGCCACCCGCTCCATATATGCTGGTTTACAGGTTTTTGCTCTTGTAGCTCAGTTGGTAGAGCACACCCTTGGTAAGGGTGAGGTCAGCGGTTCAAATCCGCTCAAGAGCTCCATAATTCAAAGGCAGATATGAAAATATCTGCCTTTGTTTTAGCGGGCTGAAAGGCTTGTGTGGAGTGTTTGCCGGTTGGTGCCTTGTGGCGCTTACTGCTCCGGATTGTAATTGCTGTTGTGGGTTGCACGCATTCTGCTCCTTGCATCGTCATTTTGCTGTTGTTTGGCTAGTTTGGCGGAAGCGGTTGCATTTGTTGTTGAAAAGTCTCTCTCGAGGCTGCATAATTCGCGGCTCGATAATGTTTTAGGTCAGTAGCTCAATTGGCAGAGCGACGGTCTCCAAAACCGTAGGTTGGGGGTTCGATTCCCTCCTGACCTGCCAGATTCGCTCATTGCGTCTGGCTTTCTTTTCACAGGATCCTCTTTGATGACTCCCAAGGCTGAAGTTCAAGGCTCTCGCTTCGATCTCCTCAAGTGGCTGGCAGTTGTTGCCCTTGTTGCGGTAGGCGTTGTTGGGAATCAGTATTATTCTGGTTCGCCGATCCTGTATCGTGTCATTGCACTTCTTGTTCTTGCTGCAGTCGCTGTCTACGTAGGCCTGCAGACCGCTAAGGGTAAGTCGTTTGCTGTCCTGGTAAAGGAAGCTCGTATTGAGATTCGTAAAGTCGTATGGCCAACTCGCCAAGAAACTACGCAGACTACTCTGATTGTTGTAGCTGTTGTTCTAGTTATGGCGTTGCTGTTGTGGGGGCTTGATTCCCTGCTCGGCTGGCTTGTTTCCTTGATTGTTGGCTAAGGGTGTCCCGTGGCTAAGCGTTGGTACGTTGTGCATGCTTATTCGGGTTACGAAAAGCATGTTATGCGCTCTTTGATTGAGCGCATCAAGCTGGCAGGCATGGAAGATGGCTTCGGCGAAATTCTGGTTCCCACTGAAGAAGTGGTTGAAATGCGTAATGGCCAGAAGCGCAAAAGTGAGCGCAAGTTCTTCCCTGGTTATGTGCTGGTCCAAATGGACATGAACGAAGGTACTTGGCACTTGGTCAAGGATACACCTCGTGTCATGGGCTTCATTGGCGGCACCGCTGACAAGCCAGCGCCGATCACAGATAAAGAAGCAGAAGCAATTCTGCGTCGTGTTGCTGATGGTAGTGATAAGCCTAAGCCGAAGACGTTGTTCGAGCCGGGCGAGGTCGTTCGTGTCACAGACGGTCCTTTCGCTGACTTCAACGGTACAGTCGAAGAGGTTAACTACGAAAAGAGTCGCATCCAGGTGGCTGTGCTCATTTTCGGTCGCTCTACTCCGGTAGAGCTAGAGTTCAGTCAGGTCGAAAAGGTCTAACTGAATACGCATCCCAACCCCATGGCTTCGCCGTGGGGTTTTGTCGTCACTGGGATAAACACGCAAGTAGCCGGGGAGCCTTTCTTAGGCGTCTGAACCCGTAATTGGAGTGCCTCATGGCCAAGAAAATTACCGCTTACATCAAGCTGCAAGTAAAGGCCGCTCAGGCCAACCCAAGCCCGCCTGTTGGTCCAGCTTTGGGTCAGCACGGTGTGAATATCATGGAATTCTGCAAAGCGTTCAACGCCCGTACTCAAGGCATTGAACCAGGTCTGCCGACTCCTGTGATCATCACTGTTTACAGCGACCGTAGCTTCACGTTCGAAACCAAATCGACTCCTGCTTCGGTTCTGCTGAAGAAGGCTGCCGGTTTGACTAGCGGTTCCGCTCGTCCAAACACCGTTAAGGTTGGCACCGTTACTCGTGCTCAGCTGGAAGAAATCGCGAAAACCAAAAACGCGGATCTGACTGCAGCTGATATGGAAGCAGCCGTGCGTACCATCGCCGGTTCTGCTCGTAGCATGGGCCTTAACGTGGAGGGTGTGTAATGGCTAAGCTGACTAAGCGTCAAAAGGCAATCGCCGGTAAAATTGAAGCTGGCAAGTCTTACAACTTCGTAGACGCTGCTGCTTTGCTGGCTGAGCTGTCGACTGTAAAATTCAGCGAGTCCTTTGATATCGCCGTAAACCTGGGTGTAGACCCGCGTAAATCTGACCAGGTAGTTCGTAGCGCAACTGTGTTGCCACACGGTACTGGCAAGACTGTACGTGTAGCTGTCTTCACTCAGGGTCCAGCTGCTGAAGCTGCTCTGGCTGCAGGTGCTGATCGCGTAGGTATGGACGATCTGGCTGCTGAAATGAAAGGCGGCGACCTCAACTACGACGTAGTTATTGCCTCTCCGGATGCAATGCGTGTTGTTGGTCAGTTGGGTCAAATCCTTGGTCCGCGCGGTCTGATGCCTAACCCTAAGGTTGGTACTGTGACTCCAGACGTTGCTACCGCGGTTAAAAACGCTAAAGCTGGTCAGGTTCGTTATCGCACTGACAAAAACGGTATCATCCACACCTCCGTTGGCAAGATCGGTTTCGACGCCGTTCAGCTGAAGGAAAACGTTGAAGCCCTGATCGCTGATCTGAAGCGTATCAAGCCTGCTTCCTCGAAAGGTATTTACGTCAAACGCGTTACCCTGAGCACCACAATGGGCCCAGGCTTGGTCATCGACCAAGGTTCCCTGGACGCGTAAGACAAATCTGGTGCATGTAAATGTGCCGATTGAAAGATTGGGGTCCCTGCCTGGCGGGGGCTATCCAAGACCGTAGGCGACGCAAGTCTTAAACCTCAAGCCTACGCAGATGGTGCTCCCGGTTCCTTACCGAATCAGACACCAAAACGACATCCGGCCTCGGTTGGATGAAACGGTAACAAGCAGGAGTTAAACCCGTGGCAATTAAACTCGAAGACAAGAAGGCCATCGTCGCTGAAGTCAACGAGGCTGCCAAAGTTGCCCTGTCTGCTGTTGTGGCTGATGCCCGCGGCGTGACAGTTGGCGCTATGACCGGACTCCGTAAAGAGGCTCGTGAAGCTGGTGTTTACGTACGTGTTGTACGTAACACACTGCTAAAGCGCGCTGTTGCTGACACTGAATACAGTGTTCTCAACGACGTGTTCACTGGCCCGACCTTGATCGCATTCTCGAATGAGCATCCTGGCGCTGCTGCCCGTTTGTTCAAAGAGTTCGCGAAAGGTCAGGATAAGTTCGAGATCAAGGCAGCTGCGTTCGAGGGCAAGTTCCTCGCAGCTAATCAGATCGACGTACTGGCAAGCCTGCCGACCCGTGACGAAGCAATTTCTCAGCTGATGAGCGTGATTCAAGGCGCAACCAGCAAATTGGCTCGTACTCTGGCAGCACTTCGCGACCAGAAAGAAGCAGCTGCAGCTTAAGGCTAAGCGACTTTTTTCAGCGTTTATTGTTTATTTCGATGGCCGCTTAGGCTGTCACCCCAATACAGGAATATATAGTCATGTCTCTGACTAACGAGCAAATCATCGAAGCAATCGGCGAAAAATCCGTTCTGGAAATCGTTGAGCTGATCAAGGCAATGGAAGAGAAGTTCGGCGTTTCCGCTGCTGCTGCTTCTGCTGGTCCTGCTGCTGCCGCTGCTGTTGTTGAAGAGCAAACTGAATTCAACGTTATGTTGACTGAAGCTGGCGAGAAGAAAGTTAACGTGATCAAGGCTGTACGTGAGCTGACTGGTCTGGGCTTGAAAGAAGCCAAGGCAGTAGTTGACGGCGCTCCAGCTATGGTTCTGGAAGCTGTTTCCAAAGACGCAGCTGACAAAGCCAAGGCTACCTTGGAAGAAGCAGGCGCTAAAGTCGAGCTGAAGTAAGCATCGACCTTGCGTCTCCAGCCCAAGCGTTAAGCTGAGGCTGATGGCTGGTGGCTCTTGCCACCGGCCTTTTTCCGTTATTGGCTTCCGACTGGGTCGGCGCTTTTAACGTGCTGTAACCACCCTGTGCGGTGGAGCAAACCAAGGGGTTTGCACGATTTTCTGGCTGCTCCCGTCGGGAGGGGCCAAACAAGCAGGTGACCAAGCTGGGGAACGCTGATGGCTTACTCATATACTGAGAAAAAACGTATCCGCAAGGACTTTAGCAAGTTGCCGGACGTCATGGATGTGCCGTATCTCTTGGCAATCCAGCTGGATTCGTATCGTGAATTCTTGCAGGCGGGAGCGACTAAAGATCAGTTCCGCGACGTGGGCCTGCATGCGGCCTTCAAATCCGTTTTCCCGATCATCAGCTACTCCGGCAATGCTGCGCTGGAGTATGTGGGTTATCGTTTGGGTGAACCGGCATTTGATGTCAAAGAATGCGTGTTGCGCGGTGTAACTTACGCCGTACCTTTGCGGGTTAAAGTTCGCTTGATCATTTTCGACAAAGAATCGTCGAACAAAGCGATCAAGGACATCAAAGAGCAAGAAGTCTACATGGGCGAAATCCCATTGATGACTGAGAACGGTACCTTCGTTATTAATGGTACCGAGCGTGTAATTGTTTCCCAGCTGCACCGTTCCCCGGGCGTGTTCTTCGATCACGACCGCGGCAAAACGCACAGCTCCGGTAAGCTGCTTTATTCCGCGCGTATCATTCCTTACCGTGGTTCGTGGTTGGATTTCGAGTTCGACCCGAAAGACTGCGTGTTCGTACGTATCGACCGTCGTCGCAAATTGCCTGCGTCCGTGCTGCTGCGTGCACTGGGTTATACCACTGAGCAAGTGCTTGAAGCGTTCTACACCACAAACGTATTCCACGTGCAAGGTGAGAGCATCAGCCTGGAGCTGGTGCCCCAGCGCCTGCGCGGTGAAATTGCAGTCATCGATATCATGGATGACAAGGGCAAGGTGATTGTCGAGCAAGGTCGTCGTATTACCGCTCGTCATATCAACCAGCTGGAAAAAGCCGGTGTCAAAGAGCTCGTTATGCCTCTGGACTATGTCCTGGGACGCACAACGGCCAAGGCAATCGTGCACCCGGCTACCGGCGAAATCATTGCGGAATGCAACACAGAGCTGACAACCGAAATTCTGGCAAAAGTTGCCAAGAGCCAGGTTGTCCGTATTGAAACGTTGTATACCAACGACATCGACTGTGGTCCGTTCGTCTCTGACACGCTGAAAATTGATTCCACCAGCAACCAATTGGAAGCACTGGTCGAAATCTACCGCATGATGCGTCCAGGCGAGCCGCCAACCAAAGACGCTGCCGAGACCCTTTTCAACAACCTGTTCTTCAGTCCTGAGCGTTATGACCTGTCTGCGGTCGGCCGAATGAAGTTCAACCGTCGTATTGGTCGTACCGAAATCGAAGGTTCGGGTGTGCTGTGCAAGGAAGATATCGTTGCAGTGTTGAAGACTCTGGTCGACATCCGTAACGGTAAAGGCATCGTCGATGACATCGACCACTTGGGTAACCGTCGTGTTCGCTGCGTAGGCGAGATGGCCGAAAACCAGTTCCGCGTTGGACTGGTACGTGTCGAGCGTGCAGTTAAAGAGCGTCTGTCGATGGCAGAAAGCGAAGGCCTGATGCCGCAAGACCTTATCAATGCCAAGCCAGTTGCTGCGGCGGTGAAAGAGTTCTTCGGTTCCAGCCAGCTTTCGCAATTTATGGACCAGAACAACCCGCTTTCCGAAATCACCCACAAGCGCCGTGTTTCTGCACTGGGCCCAGGTGGTTTGACGCGTGAGCGTGCCGGTTTTGAAGTTCGTGACGTACACCCGACGCACTACGGTCGTGTATGCCCGATTGAAACGCCGGAAGGCCCGAACATCGGTCTCATCAACTCATTGGCTGCTTATGCCCGCACCAACCAGTATGGTTTCCTTGAGAGCCCGTACCGTGTTGTGAAAGAAGGCGTGGTAACCGACGAGATCGTGTTCCTATCTGCCATTGAAGAAGCAGATCACGTTATTGCTCAGGCTTCAGCCACCATGAACGATCAGAAAGTCCTGATCGATGAGTTGGTAGCTGTACGTCACTTGAACGAGTTCACTGTTAAGGCGCCGGAAGACGTCACCTTGATGGACGTGTCGCCGAAACAGGTAGTTTCGGTTGCTGCGTCGCTGATTCCGTTCCTCGAGCATGACGATGCCAACCGTGCATTGATGGGTTCGAACATGCAGCGTCAAGCTGTACCGACACTGCGTGCTGACAAGCCGTTGGTGGGTACAGGCATGGAGCGTAACGTAGCGCGTGACTCCGGGGTTTGTGTAGTAGCCCGTCGTGGTGGCGTTATTGACTCCGTAGATGCTAGTCGCATCGTTGTTCGTGTTGCAGATGACGAAGTTGAAACCGGTGAAGCCGGTGTCGACATCTACAACCTGACCAAGTACACACGCTCTAACCAGAACACCTGCATCAACCAGCGTCCGCTGGTTCGCAAAGGTGATCGGGTTCAGCGTAGCGACATCATGGCTGATGGCCCGTCCACCGACATGGGTGAGCTGGCTCTGGGTCAGAACATGCGTATTGCCTTCATGGCATGGAATGGCTTCAACTTCGAAGACTCCATCTGTCTGTCGGAACGTGTAGTTCAGGAAGACCGTTTCACCACGATCCACATTCAGGAACTGACCTGTGTGGCTCGTGACACCAAGCTTGGTCCAGAAGAAATCACTGCAGACATCCCGAACGTGGGCGAAGCTGCGCTGAATAAACTGGATGAGGCCGGTATCGTTTACGTGGGTGCTGAAGTCGGCCCAGGCGACATTCTGGTTGGTAAAGTGACACCGAAA
Source organism: Pseudomonas lundensis (assembly GCF_002269125.1). GTDB lineage: Bacteria > Pseudomonadota > Gammaproteobacteria > Pseudomonadales > Pseudomonadaceae > Aquipseudomonas > Aquipseudomonas lundensis_A. Next base: position 9,345 of record NZ_NQKI01000003.1, read on the forward strand.
GGTGAGACGCAGCTGACTCCAGAAGAGAAGCTGTTGCGCGCAATCTTCGGTGAAAAAGCCAGCGACGTTAAAGACACTTCCCTGCGTGTGCCGACCGGTACCAAAGGCACTGTCATTGACGTTCAGGTTTTCACTCGCGACGGCGTTGAGCGTGACGCTCGTGCACTGTCGATTGAAAAAACCCAGCTGGACGAAATTCGCAAGGACCTGAACGAAGAGTTCCGTATCGTTGAAGGTGCAACATTCGAGCGCCTGCGCTCCGCATTGGTGGGTAACATTGCCGAAGGCGGTGCTGGTCTCAAGAAAGGCCAGGAAATCACCAATGAGGTTCTGGATGGTCTTGAGCATGGTCAGTGGTTCAAGCTGCGCATGGCTGAAGATGCTCTGAACGAGCAACTTGAGAAAGCTCAGGCTTACATCATCGACCGTCGTCGTCTGTTGGATGACAAGTTCGAAGACAAGAAGCGCAAGTTGCAGCAAGGCGATGACCTGGCTCCAGGTGTGCTGAAAATCGTCAAGGTTTACCTGGCAATCCGTCGTCGCATCCAGCCGGGTGACAAGATGGCTGGTCGTCACGGTAACAAGGGTGTGGTCTCCGTGATCATGCCGGTTGAAGACATGCCGTACGATGCCAATGGCACCCCGGTTGATGTTGTCCTCAACCCGTTGGGCGTACCTTCGCGTATGAACGTTGGTCAGATTCTTGAAACTCACTTGGGCCTTGCAGCCAAAGGGTTGGGCGAGAAGATCAACCTCATGATTGAGGAGCAACGCAAGGTCGCAGACCTGCGTAAGTTCCTGCATGAGATCTACAACGAAATTGGCGGTCGTCAAGAAAGCCTGGATGACTTCTCGGATCAGGAAATTCTTGATCTGGCGAAGAACCTTCGCGGCGGTGTTCCGATGGCTACCCCGGTGTTCGACGGTGCCAAGGAAAGCGAAATCAAGGCCATGTTGCGTCTGGCAGATCTGCCAGATAGCGGCCAGATGCAGCTGACTGACGGTCGTACCGGCAACAAGTTTGAGCGTCCGGTTACCGTTGGCTACATGTACATGCTGAAACTGAACCACTTGGTAGACGACAAGATGCATGCTCGTTCTACCGGTTCTTACAGCCTGGTTACTCAACAGCCGTTGGGTGGTAAGGCGCAGTTCGGTGGTCAGCGTTTCGGGGAGATGGAGGTCTGGGCGCTGGAAGCCTATGGCGCGGCATACACTCTGCAAGAAATGCTCACAGTGAAGTCGGACGATGTGAACGGCCGTACCAAGATGTACAAAAACATCGTGGACGGCGATCACCGTATGGAGCCGGGCATGCCCGAGTCCTTCAACGTGTTGATCAAAGAAATTCGTTCCCTCGGCATCGATATCGATCTGGAAACCGAATAACACGTGACGCGAATCGAGAGCGGGGCTGTACTGCCCGCTCTCTGCTCCGCCAGGAGGAAAGGCCTTGAAAGACCTACTGAATTTGCTGAAAAACCAGGGTCAAGTCGAAGAGTTCGACGCCATCCGTATTGGATTGGCCTCGCCTGAGATGATCCGTTCGTGGTCGTTCGGTGAAGTTAAAAAGCCGGAAACCATCAACTACCGTACGTTCAAGCCTGAGCGTGACGGCCTGTTCTGCGCCAAAATTTTTGGCCCTGTAAAGGATTACGAGTGCCTGTGCGGTAAGTACAAGCGCTTGAAACACCGTGGTGTGATCTGTGAGAAGTGCGGCGTTGAAGTCGCGCTGGCCAAGGTCCGCCGTGAGCGCATGGCTCACATTGAACTGGCTTCGCCAGTAGCCCACATCTGGTTCTTGAAATCGCTGCCGTCCCGTATCGGTTTGCTGATGGACATGACCCTGCGTGATATCGAGCGCGTTCTCTACTTCGAGAGCTATGTTGTTATCGATCCGGGTATGACCACGCTGGAAAAAGGTCAGCTGCTGAACGATGAGCAGTATTTTGAAGCGCTGGAAGAGTTCGGCGACGATTTCGATGCCCGTATGGGTGCCGAAGCTGTTCGCGAACTGCTGCACGCTATCGACTTGGAGCATGAGATTGGACGTCTGCGCGAAGAGATTCCGCAAACCAACTCTGAAACCAAGATCAAGAAGCTGTCCAAGCGTCTGAAGTTGATGGAAGCCTTCCAGGGCTCCGGCAACCTGCCTGAGTGGATGGTGCTGACCGTTCTGCCGGTTCTGCCGCCAGATCTGCGTCCATTGGTCCCGCTGGATGGCGGTCGTTTCGCGACTTCCGACCTCAACGATCTTTATCGTCGAGTGATCAACCGTAACAACCGTTTGAAGCGCCTGCTGGATCTGTCTGCCCCAGACATCATCGTGCGCAACGAAAAACGGATGTTGCAGGAAGCTGTTGATGCGCTGCTCGACAACGGTCGTCGTGGCCGTGCTATCACCGGTTCGAACAAGCGTCCTCTGAAATCCCTGGCTGACATGATCAAGGGTAAGCAGGGTCGTTTCCGTCAGAACTTGCTCGGTAAGCGTGTTGACTACTCGGGTCGTTCGGTAATTACCGTAGGTCCGACCTTGCGTCTGCACCAGTGCGGTCTGCCGAAAAAAATGGCACTTGAGCTGTTCAAGCCGTTCATTTTTGGCAAGCTGGAAATGCGCGGTCTCGCGACTACCATTAAAGCTGCCAAGAAAATGGTTGAGCGCGAACTGCCAGAGGTTTGGGACGTTCTCGCTGAAGTAATCCGTGAACACCCGGTTCTCCTGAACCGTGCGCCGACCCTTCACCGTCTGGGTATCCAGGCGTTTGAACCGGTACTGATCGAAGGTAAGGCTATTCAGCTGCACCCGCTGGTCTGCGCCGCGTACAACGCCGACTTCGACGGCGACCAAATGGCTGTACACGTACCGCTGACACTGGAAGCTCAGCTCGAAGCGCGTGCGTTGATGATGTCGACCAACAACATTCTGTCGCCAGCTAACGGTGAGCCAATCATCGTTCCGTCGCAGGACGTTGTATTGGGTCTGTACTACATGACCCGCGAGGCGATCAACGCTAAAGGCGAGGGTCGTGTGTTCGCGGATCTGCAAGAAGTTGACCGTGTGTTCCGTGCCGGCGAAGCCGCACTGCACGCCAAGGTCAAGGTGCGGATCAACGAAACCGTCAATGATCGTGATGGTGGCAGCGTGACCAACACCCGTATTGTCGACACAACTGTCGGCCGTGCACTGTTGTTCCAAGTTGTTCCAAAAGGTCTATCGTACGACGTCGTTAACCTGCCAATGAAGAAAAAGGCAATCTCGAAACTGATCAACCAGTGCTATCGCGTGGTTGGTTTGAAAGAGACTGTGATCTTTGCTGACCAGTTGATGTACACCGGTTTTGCTTACTCGACCATTTCCGGCGTTTCCATCGGCGTTAACGACTTCGTTATCCCGGATGAAAAAGCCCGCATCATCGGTGCTGCCACCGATGAAGTTAAAGAGATCGAAAGCCAGTACGCCTCCGGTCTGGTTACTCAGGGCGAGAAGTACAACAAAGTAATCGACCTTTGGTCGAAAGCTAACGATGAAGTTTCCAAGGCGATGATGTCGAACCTCTCGAAAGAGAAGGTTATTGACCGTCATGGCAATGAAGTTGAGCAAGAGTCGTTCAACTCGATGTACATGATGGCTGACTCCGGCGCTCGTGGTTCTGCAGCACAGATCCGTCAGCTGGCCGGTATGCGTGGTCTGATGGCCAAGCCAGACGGCTCCATTATCGAAACGCCGATCACTGCGAACTTCCGTGAAGGTTTGAGCGTACTCCAGTACTTCATCTCGACTCACGGTGCTCGTAAGGGTCTCGCGGATACGGCCTTGAAAACGGCTAACTCCGGTTACCTGACCCGTCGTCTTGTGGATGTTGCGCAAGATCTGGTTGTAACTGAAGTTGATTGTGGTACCGAGCACGGTCTGTTGATGACGCCACATATTGAAGGCGGCGACGTTGTAGAGCCGTTGGGTGAGCGTGTATTGGGTCGTGTGATCGCCCGTGACGTATTCAAGCCGGGTACTGAGGAAGTTATTGTTCCGGCAGGTACTTTGGTTGATGAGAAATGGGTTGAATTCATCGAGCTCAACAGCATCGACGAAGTAATCGTTCGTTCGCCAATCAGCTGCGAAACCCGTTTCGGTATCTGCGCCAAGTGCTACGGTCGCGATCTGGCTCGTGGTCACCAGGTGAACATCGGTGAAGCTGTCGGCGTAATCGCTGCTCAGTCGATCGGTGAGCCGGGTACACAGCTGACAATGCGTACGTTCCACATCGGTGGTGCGGCTAGCCGGACCTCCGCTGCTGACAGCGTTCAGGTGAAGAATGGCGGTACTGTCCGTCTGCATAACCTGAAGCACGTTGAGCGTGTCGATGGCTGCCTAGTGGCTGTGTCGCGTTCCGGTGAGCTGGCAATTGCTGATGATTTCGGTCGTGAGCGTGAGCGCTATAAGCTGCCGTACGGCGCTGTAATTTCGGTTAAGGAAGGTGACAAGGTTGACGCTGGCTCTATCGTAGCCAAGTGGGATCCGCACACTCACCCAATCGTTACTGAAATGAAAGGTACCGTGACCTACGTGGGCATGGAAGAAGGCATCACGATCAAGCGTCAGACAGACGAATTGACCGGTATGACCAACATCGAAGTGCTTGATGCCAAAGACCGTCCAGCTGCTGGCAAGGACATCCGTCCCGCTGTGAAGATGGTGGGTGTAGATGGCAAAGACTTGCTGTTGCCAGGTACTGATGTACCGGCTCAGTACTTCCTGCCAGCGAACGCTTTGGTTGGTGTAGCGGATGGTGCGGAAATCGCGATCGGTGACGTTATCGCTCGTATTCCACAAGAAACTTCGAAAACTCGAGACATCACCGGTGGTCTGCCACGCGTTGCTGACTTGTTCGAAGCGCGCCGTCCGAAAGAAGCCTCGATTTTGGCTGAAGTCAGCGGCACCATCGCATTCGGTAAAGAAACCAAGGGCAAGCGTCGTCTGGTTATTACCCCGAATGACGGTAGCGATCCATACGAAGAGCTGATTCCGAAATGGCGTCACCTGAACGTCTTCGAAGGCGAACAAGTGAACCGCGGTGAGGTTATCTCCGATGGTCCTAGCGATCCGCATGACATCCTGCGTTTGCTGGGTGTGAGTGCGCTGGCTAAGTACATCGTTAATGAAATCCAGGACGTATACCGTCTGCAAGGCGTGAAAATCAACGATAAACACATCGAGACGATCTTGCGTCAGATGTTGCGTAAAGTTGAGATTTCCGAATCTGGCGACTCCTCCTTCATCAAGGGTGACCAGATGGAGTTGACGCAGGTGTTGACCGAGAACGAGCGTTTGAGCACTGAAGACAAGTTTGTCTCCAAGTTCACTCGTGTTCTGCTGGGTATCACCAAGGCGTCGTTGTCGACTGAATCGTTCATTTCTGCGGCCTCTTTCCAAGAGACAACTCGCGTATTGACCGAAGCAGCGGTAACAGGCAAGCGCGATTACCTGCGCGGCCTGAAAGAAAACGTTGTCGTGGGTCGTTTGATCCCGGCAGGTACTGGTTTGGCTTATCACAGCGAGCGCAAACGTCGCCGTGATGCTGACAAACCATTGCGTGTAAGCGCCAGTGAGGTGGAAGCCGCACTGACCGAAGCACTGAACTCTAGCGGTAACTGAGTTCAGTCCTGAATGAAGGAAGGGCCCTGGCTGTTCCGTTCATCGAATCGAGACCAATAGTCTAGGTTTGATGGTGCGGAAGGTCGGGGCCTTGCCTTGACTGGGGGCAAGATCCTCTTTAGACTCTTGTACCCCTAAATTTGGCGGGAATTCGTTCCTGCCATTTTGCTTTTCTTGCAAGACAATAGCGTCGCAAGACAACAGTGGAGCTAGTAGATGGCAACTATCAACCAGCTGGTACGTCAGCCGCGTAAGCGTATCGTCGAGAAATCCGACGTGCCTGCGCTGCAAAACTGCCCGCAACGTCGTGGTGTGTGCACTCGTGTGTATACAACTACGCCGAAAAAACCTAACTCGGCACTGCGTAAAGTATGCCGTGTGCGTCTGACCAACGGTTTCGAGGTTTCCTCGTACATCGGCGGTGAAGGCCACAACCTGCAAGAGCACAGCGTGGTACTGATTCGTGGCGGTCGTGTAAAAGACTTGCCAGGTGTTCGTTATCACACCGTTCGCGGTTCTTTGGATACTTCCGGCGTTAAAGGTCGTAACCAGGGTCGTTCGAAGTACGGTACCAAGAAGCCGAAGTAGTTTTCGGTAGCTGGTAAATAATGCAGATTTCTTTTTTTCTGAGTCGATAAGAGTAAGGTCGGACGTACATCGTCAAGATGTAATGGTTCCGAGCTAACCTGAAGACCGTTTGAGGGCTTATCCATGCCAAGAAGACGCGTAGCAGCCAAGCGCGAAGTGCTTGACGATCCAAAATACGGAAGCCAAATCCTGGCCAAGTTCATGAACCACGTGATGGAAAGCGGCAAAAAAGCCGTTGCCGAGCGTATCGTTTATGGCGCACTGGAGAAGGTTAAAGAGCGTAAGAACAGCGATCCCCTGGAACTCTTCGAGAAAGCACTCGACGCCATCGCTCCGCTGGTCGAAGTGAAGTCGCGCCGTGTAGGCGGTGCTACTTACCAGGTTCCGGTCGAAGTTCGTCCGTCCCGTCGTAACGCTCTGGCCATGCGCTGGTTGGTAGACTTCGCGCGCAAGCGCGGCGAAAAGTCTATGGCTTTGCGTTTGGCTGGCGAACTGTTGGACGCTGCTGAAGGCAAAGGCGCAGCAGTTAAGAAGCGTGAAGACGTGCACCGTATGGCTGAAGCTAACAAAGCTTTCTCGCACTACCGCTTCTAATTTCAGCGCTACTCACTTTGCGAGGGCTTTATGGCTCGTACTACACCGATTAACCGCTACCGTAACATTGGTATCTGTGCTCACGTGGACGCGGGTAAAACCACGACTACTGAGCGGGTACTTTTTTACACCGGCAAAAGTCACAAGATGGGCGAGGTGCATGATGGCGCCGCGACCACGGACTGGATGGTGCAGGAGCAGGAGCGTGGTATTACCATCACTTCTGCTGCGATCACTACCTTTTGGCAGGGTTCTGCCAAGCAGTACGACAACTACCGTTTTAATGTAATTGATACACCGGGTCACGTTGACTTCACGATTGAAGTAGAGCGTTCCTTGCGTGTGCTCGATGGCGCGGTTGTTGTGTTCTGCGGCACCTCTGGTGTTGAGCCTCAGTCTGAAACCGTATGGCGTCAAGCCAACAAGTACGGCGTTCCGCGTCTTGTTTACGTAAACAAGATGGACCGTGCGGGTGCAGATTTCCTGCGCGTAGTAGGTCAGATCAAGAAGCGTCTGGGTCATACTCCAGTGCCTATCCAGCTGGCTATCGGCTCCGAAGACAACTTCCAGGGTCAGATTGATCTGATGACCATGGAAGCGGTTTACTGGAACGATGCTGACAAGGGTATGACTGCACGTCGTGAGGCTATTCCTGCAGAAATGCGAGAGCTGGCTGAAGAGTGGCGCAGCCATATGGTTGAGGCTGCGGCCGAGGCCAGTGAAGAGCTGATGAACAAGTACCTCGAAGGCGAAGAGCTTTCCATCGAGGAAATCAAAGCGGCTCTGCGTCAGCGTACTATCGCTGGTGAGATCGTTTTGGCTGTTTGTGGTTCTTCCTTCAAGAACAAGGGTGTTCCCCTGGTTCTCGATGCCGTGATCGACTATCTGCCTGCCCCTACCGATATTCCGGCCATCAAGGGTTCTGACCCGGATGACGAAAATATCGAGATGGAGCGTCATGCAGATGATGCTGAACCGTTCTCGTCTTTGGCGTTCAAGATTGCTACCGACCCATTCGTGGGTACTTTGACCTTCGTTCGGGTTTACTCGGGCGTATTGAACTCCGGTGACGGCGTTATCAACTCGGTTAAAGGCAAAAAAGAGCGCGTGGGTCGTATGGTGCAAATGCACGCAAACGCCCGTGAAGAGATCAAGGAAGTGCGCGCTGGTGACATCGCGGCCTTGATCGGCATGAAGGATGTCACCACTGGTGATACCTTGTGCGCCGCTGATAAGCCAATCATCCTGGTTCGTATGGAATTCCCGGAGCCGGTTATTTCGGTTGCGGTTGAGCCTAAGACCAAGGATGACCAGGAAAAAATGGGTATCGCACTGGGCAAGCTTGCTCAGGAAGATCCATCTTTCCGTGTAAAAACTGATGAAGAGACTGGTCAGACGATCATCTCTGGTATGGGCGAATTGCACCTCGACATCCTGGTTGACCGGATGAAGCGTGAGTTCAACGTCGAAGCCAACATCGGTAAGCCTCAGGTTTCTTATCGTGAGCGCATCACGAAGAGCTGTGAGATCGAAGGCAAGTTCGTTCGTCAGTCCGGCGGTCGTGGTCAGTTTGGCCATTGCTGGATCCGTTTTGCACCTGCTGACGAAGGTCAGGAAGGTCTGCAGTTCGTGAACGAAGTGGTAGGTGGTGTGGTTCCTAAGGAATACATCCCGGCTATCCAGAAGGGTATCGAAGAGCAGATGAAGAACGGTGTTGTTGCCGGCTATCCGCTGATCGGCCTGAAGGCTACCGTGTTTGATGGTTCTTACCACGACGTCGACTCTAACGAGATGGCGTTTAAGGTGGCTGCTTCCATGGCGACCAAGCAACTGGCTACCAAAGGTGGCGGTGAGCTGCTTGAGCCGATCATGGCGGTAGAGGTTGTTACACCAGAAGACTATATGGGTGACGTGATGGGCGACTTGAATCGTCGTCGCGGCATGATTCAGGGTATGGAAGATACGGTTTCTGGCAAGGTAATCCGTGCCGAGGTTCCGTTGGGCGAAATGTTCGGTTATGCAACTGACGTTCGTTCCATGTCCCAGGGTCGCGCAAGCTACTCTATGGAATTCAAAAAATACGATACAGCTCCGTCGCACATCGTCGAAGCTGTTACTAAAAAACAAGGCTGATTTAGTTCAGTCCTTTAGGCAAGGAGTTAATTGTCGTGGCTAAAGAAAAATTTGATCGTTCCCTACCGCACGTCAACGTTGGCACTATCGGTCACGTTGACCATGGTAAAACCACTCTGACTGCAGCTCTGACTCGTGTTTGCTCCGAAGTTTTCGGTTCTGCTCGCGTTGACTTCGACAAGATCGACAGCGCACCAGAAGAAAAAGCTCGTGGTATCACCATCAACACTGCTCACGTTGAGTACAACTCGACAATTCGTCACTACGCTCACGTTGACTGCCCAGGTCACGCTGACTACGTGAAGAACATGATCACTGGTGCTGCCCAGATGGACGGCGCAATTCTGGTTTGTTCGGCTGCTGATGGTCCGATGCCGCAAACCCGTGAGCACATCCTGCTGTCCCGTCAGGTTGGCGTTCCGTACATCGTGGTCTTCCTGAACAAGGCTGACCTGGTAGACGACGCTGAGCTGCTGGAACTGGTTGAGATGGAAGTGCGCGATCTGCTGAGCACTTACGACTTCCCAGGTGATGACACTCCGATCATCATCGGTTCTGCTCGTATGGCTCTGGAAGGTAACGACGAAAACGAAATGGGCACCACTGCCGTTCGTAAACTGGTTGAAACTCTGGATACCTATATCCCAGAGCCAGTTCGTCTGACTGACAAGCCATTCTTGATGCCAATCGAAGACGTGTTCTCGATTTCTGGTCGCGGTACTGTTGTGACTGGTCGTATCGAGCGCGGTATCGTTCGCGTTCAAGATCCGCTGGAAATCGTTGGTCTGCGTGACACTACTGTTACCACTTGCACCGGCGTTGAAATGTTCCGCAAGCTGCTTGACGAAGGTCGTGCAGGCGAAAACTGCGGCGTTCTGTTGCGTGGTACCAAGCGTGACGACGTTGAGCGTGGTCAGGTTCTGGTTAAGCCGGGTTCGGTTAAGCCGCACACCAAGTTCACTGCAGAAGTTTACGTTCTGAGCAAGGAAGAAGGCGGTCGTCACACTCCGTTCTTCAAAGGCTACCGTCCACAGTTCTACTTCCGTACTACTGACGTGACTGGTAACTGCGAGCTGCCAGAAGGCGTTGAAATGGTAATGCCAGGTGATAACATTCAAATGACTGTTACCCTGATCAAAACCATCGCGATGGAAGATGGTCTGCGTTTCGCTATCCGTGAAGGCGGTCGTACCGTCGGCGCTGGCGTCGTAGCCAAAATCATCGAGTAATCGATGATTGCATGAAAAAGCCCCCGCCCAGCGGGGGCTTTTTTTATTGAGTTGACACCTACTGGGGTCGTCTATAGAATTGCGCCTCCTTTTAACGGGCGTATTGCGCTCGGTGGGAATAGCAATCTGGAGTCTGAAATCCAATGCAAAATCAGCAAATCCGTATCAGGTTGAAGGCTTTTGACCATCGCCTGATCGACCAATCAACCCAGGAAATCGTGGAAACCGCGAAACGTACTGGTGCTCAAGTGCGTGGTCCAATTCCACTGCCTACCCGTAAAGAGCGGTTCACCGTTCTGGTCTCCCCGCACGTCAACAAAGACGCGCGTGACCAGTACGAGATCCGTACTCATAAGCGCGTACTGGACATCGTCCAGCCAACGGATAAAACCGTTGATGCACTTATGAAGCTTGATCTTGCGGCCGGTGTGGAAGTGCAGATCAGCCTCGGCTAAGACTTGGGTCTTAGTCGTGTAACGCTCTGAAATGGGCGGCCATAGCGGGTGAAAGCCCCGTACACTCATGAGGTTTACAACATGACTATTGGTGTAGTCGGTCGTAAATGCGGTATGACCCGTATTTTCACCGAAGAAGGTGTCTCCATTCCGGTCACGGTCATTGAGATCGAGCCGAATCGCGTCACCCAGTTCAAAACTGAAGAAACCGATGGCTATCGTGCAGTGCAAGTCACTGTCGGCGAGCGTCGCGCTTCGCGCGTAACAGCTGCTCAGGCGGGTCACTTCGCCAAGGCAAACGTTGCAGCTGGTCGTACCGTAATGGAATTCCGCCTTGAAGAAGGCGAGTACCAGGCAGGCGATCTGATCAACGCTGAAATCTTCACCGCAGGTCAGATGGTCGATGTGACCGGTCAGTCCAAAGGTAAAGGCTTCCAGGGTACGATCAAGCGTTGGAATTTCCGTGGCCAAGATAACACTCACGGTAACTCCGTTTCCCACCGCGTCCCGGGCTCTATTGGCCAGTGCCAGACTCCTGGTCGTGTATTCAAGGGCAAAAAAATGTCCGGTCATATGGGCGCTGAGCGCGTGACCGTGCAGTCCCTCGAAGTAGTGCGCGTCGACGCTGAACGCAATCTGTTGTTGGTCAAGGGTGCTGTTCCTGGCGCTACTGGCGGCAACCTGGTTGTACGTCCGGCGGCCAAGGCTCGCGGTTAAGGGGAAGCTGACATGCAATTAAACGTAAATGACGCTCAAGCGATCGAAGTTTCCGAACTGACATTTGGCGGCGAGTTCAACGAGACGCTGGTTCACCAAGCAGTCGTGGCCTACATGGCCGGCGGCCGTCAAGGTAGCAAGCAGCAAAAGACCCGTTCCGACGTTCGTGGTGGCGGTAAGCGCCCTTGGCGTCAGAAAGGTACTGGCCGTGCTCGTGCCGGTACTATCCGTAGCCCAATCTGGCGTGGCGGTGGTACTACATTCGCAGCTCGTCCACAGGATCACTCTCAGAAGCTGAACAAGAAGATGTACCGCGCAGCAATGCGTTCCATCCTTGCTGAGCTGGTGCGTACTGATCGTCTGGTCGTGGTTCAGGACTTCGCTGTTGAAGCGCCGAAAACCAAAGATCTGCTGAACAAACTGAATGGCATGGGTCTGACTGATGTCCTGATCGTGTCTGAAGTTGTTGATCAGAACCTGTACCTGGCTGCTCGTAACCTGCCACACGTTGATGTTCGTGACGTGCAAGGTTCCGATCCAGTTAGTCTGATCGCATACGACAAGGTGTTGATCACCGTGTCGGCCGTGAAGAAATTCGAGGAGCTGCTGGGATGAACCAGGAACGCGTATTTAAAGTTCTGCTTGGCCCGCACGTTTCCGAGAAGGCTACGGTTCTGGCAGACAAGAAAGGCCAGTTCGTTTTCAAGGTTGCTACTGATGCAACCAAGCTGGAAATCAAGAAGGCCGTCGAAAGCCTGTTCAGCGTGAAAGTTGAGCGTGTTACTACCCTGAATGTTCTGGGTAAGAGCAAGCGCACCGCTCGCGGCGTGGGCAAGCGTAATGACTGGAAGAAGGCAGTAATCTCCCTTCAGCCAGGCCAAGATCTCGATTTCAGCAGCAGTGCTGAGTAAGGAAGGGGTGCATCATGGCAATCGTTAAATGCAAACCGACTTCCCCTGGCCGCCGTCATGTGGTCAAGGTGGTCAACCAGGAGCTGCATAAAGGCGCTCCTCACGCACCGCTGCTCGAGAAAAAATCGAAGTCTGGTGGTCGTAACAACAATGGCCGCATTACCACGCGTCACATCGGTGGTGGTCATAAGCAGCATTACCGTATGGTCGACTTCCGTCGCAACGACAAAGATGGCATTCCTGCCACTGTCGAGCGTATTGAATACGATCCAAACCGTACTGCTCACATTGCTCTTATGCTGTACGCAGACGGCGAACGCCGTTACATCATCGCCCCTAAAGGCGTGAGCGCTGGTGACCAGCTGATCTCGGGTGCTTTGGCTCCGATCAAGCCAGGTAACTCGCTGCAGCTGCGTAGCATTCCAGTTGGTAGCACCGTACACGGCATCGAATTGAAGCCGGGTAAAGGCGCGCAAATCGCTCGCTCCGCTGGTGCTTCTGCTCAGCTGGTAGCTCGTGAAGGTGTCTATGTGACCCTGCGTCTGCGCTCCGGTGAGATGCGTAAAGTTCTGGCTGAATGCCGTGCGACCCTGGGTGAAGTCTCGAACTCCGAGCACAGCCTTCGTTCGCTGGGTAAAGCTGGTGCCAAACGCTGGCGTGGCGTTCGCCCAACCGTTCGTGGTGTTGCCATGAACCCGGTTGACCACCCACATGGTGGTGGTGAAGGTCGTACCTCTGGTGGTCGTCATCCGGTATCGCCATGGGGCTTCCCGACTAAGGGCGCGAAGACTCGTGGTAATAAGCGTACCGACAAAATGATCGTCCGTCGTCGCAAGTAAATAGAGGGATACGACAGTGCCACGTTCTCTGAAAAAAGGTCCTTTTATTGATCTTCACCTACTGAAGAAGATCGAAGTGGCGGCGGAAAAGAATGATCGCAAGCCGGTGAAAACCTGGTCGCGTCGTTCGATGATCCTGCCACAAATGGTCGGTCTGACCATTGCTGTGCATAACGGTCGTCTGCATGTTCCAGTTCTCGTGAACGAAGACATGGTTGGCCATAAACTAGGCGAGTTTGCCGGTACCCGCACTTATCGTGGGCACGTGGCAGACAAGAAAGCCAAGCGTTAAGGGGTAAGGAACGATGGAAGTAGCCGCTAAGTTGTCGGGCGCTCGAATCTCCGCCCAGAAAGCCCGCTTGGTCGCCGACCAGATCCGCGGGAAGAAGGTGGGCGAAGCGCTCAACCTGTTGGCTTTCAGCAACAAGAAAGCCGCCGAGATCATCAAGAAAGTGCTGGAGTCGGCCGTAGCCAACGCCGAGCATAACGAAGGCGCAGACGTTGATGACTTGAAAGTCGCCACCGTTTTCGTCAACGAAGGGCGTTCGCTGAAGCGCATCATGCCGCGTGCCAAAGGCCGCGCTGATCGCATCGTCAAGCGGTCTTGCCATATCACTGTCAAGGTTGCTGACAAGTAACGGAGTCGAAGAGATGGGTCAGAAAGTACATCCCATTGGCATTCGCCTGGGAATCGTCAAGGAGCACACCTCCGTCTGGTACGCAGACGGCCGGACTTATGCGGACTACTTGTTCGCTGATCTGAAGGTGCGTGAATACCTCCAAGACAAACTAAAAAGCGCGTCCGTAAGCCGTATCGATATCCATCGTCCGGCCCAAACTGCACGCATCACCATCCACACCGCTCGTCCAGGTATTGTTATCGGGAAGAAAGGTGAGGACGTTGAGAAACTGCGTCAGGACCTGACCAAGCAAATGGGTGTGCCTGTGCACATCAATATCGAAGAGATCCGTAAGCCGGAGCTCGACGGTATGCTGGTTGCGCAGAGCGTAGCTCAGCAGCTGGAGCGTCGTGTAATGTTCCGTCGCGCTATGAAGCGCGCTGTACAGAACGCTATGCGCATTGGTGCCAAGGGCATCAAAATCCAAGTGAGCGGTCGTCTCGGCGGTGCTGAAATCGCACGTACTGAATGGTATCGCGAAGGTCGTGTGCCATTGCACACCCTGCGTGCCGACATCGACTATGCCAACTACGAAGCTCACACCACTTACGGTGTGATCGGTGTAAAGGTTTGGATCTTCAAAGGCGAAGTAATTGGTGGTCGCCAAGAAGAACTGAAACCGCAAGCACCAGCGCCTCGTAAAAAAGCTGCTAAGTAAGGGGTACGCCAAATGTTACAACCTAAGCGTACGAAGTTCCGCAAGCAAATGACTGGCCACAACCGTGGCCTGGCATTGCGCGGTAGCAAAGTCAGCTTCGGCGAGTTCGCGCTGAAGTCTGTTGCTCGTGGTCGTCTCACCGCTCGTCAGATCGAGTCAGCGCGTCGCGCACTGACCCGTCACGTAAAACGTGGTGGCAAGATCTGGATCCGTGTATTCCCGGACAAGCCTGTTACCAAAAAGCCTCTCGAAGTTCGTATGGGTAAAGGTAAGGGTAACGTGGAATATTGGGTTGCCCAGATTCAGCCAGGCAAAGTCCTGTATGAAATCGAGGGTGTTTCTGAAGAGCTGGCGCGTGAGGCTTTCGCCCTGGCTGCTGCAAAGCTGCCGCTCGCCACCTCCTTTGTTAAACGGACGGTGATGTGATGAAAGCGAATGAACTTCGTGAAAAATCCGCACAGCAGCTGAACGAGCAACTGCTCGGCTTGCTGCGCGACCAGTTCAATCTGCGCATGCAGAAAGCAACTGGCCAGTTGGGGCAGTCGCATCTGCTCTCGCAAGTTAAGCGTGACATCGCTCGCGTGAAGACTGTGCTCAAACAGCAGGCAGGTAAGTAATCATGGCTGAAGCCGAAAAAACTGTCCGTACGCTGACTGGCCGTGTTGTCAGCGACAAGATGGACAAAACCATCACCGTTCTGATTGAGCGTCGCGTTAAGCACCCGATCTACGGTAAATACGTTAAGCGTTCGACTAAGCTGCACGCGCACGACGAAACCAATCAGTGCCACATCGGCGACAAAGTCACTATTCGTGAAACTCGTCCGATGGCCAAGACTAAGTCTTGGGCTCTGGTTGATGTTCTCGAACGCGCTGTGGAAGTCTAAGGACTAGGGGTCGGAGAAATTATATGATTCAGACTCAATCCATGCTCGATGTGGCCGATAACAGCGGCGCACGCCGCGTTATGTGCATCAAGGTGCTGGGTGGCTCCCATCGTCGTTACGCTGGTATCGGTGACATCATCAAAGTTACCGTCAAGGAAGCAATTCCGCGCGGTAAAGTGAAAAAAGGCCAAGTGATGACTGCTGTAGTAGTCCGCACTCGTCACGGTGTTCGCCGTGCAGATGGCTCCATTATCCGCTTTGATGGCAACGCTGCTGTTCTTCTGAACAACAAGCAAGAGCCTATCGGCACCCGTATCTTTGGGCCAGTGACCCGTGAGCTTCGTACTGAGAAGTTCATGAAGATCGTCTCGCTCGCCCCAGAAGTGCTGTAAGGAGATCCGACATGCAAAAGATTCGTCGTGACGACGAGATCATCGTGATCGCCGGCAAAGACAAAGGTAAGCGCGGTAAGGTGCTTAAGGTTCTCGCTGACAACCGTCTGGTTGTTGGTGGTCTGAACCTGGTTAAGCGTCATACCAAGCCTAACCCGATGTCGGGCGTACAAGGCGGTATCGTCGAAAAAGAAGCGCCATTGCACGCTTCTAACGTCGCCATTTTCAACGGCGAAACCAACAAGGCTGACCGCGTTGGTTTCAAAGTAGAAGAAGGCAAAAAAATTCGTGTCTTCAAGTCGACCCAAAAAGCGGTTGATGCTTGAACACTGCTAGGTAGATAAGACCATGGCACGACTAAAAGAGATTTACCGGAAGGAAATCGCTCCGAAACTTAAGGAAGAACTTAAGCTTTCGAACGTGATGGAAGTTCCGCGCGTTACCAAAATCACCCTGAACATGGGTTTGGGCGAAGCGATCGGCGACAAAAAAGTCATCGAACACGCTGTAGCTGATTTGGAAAAGATCACGGGTCAAAAAGTTGTTGTGACTTACGCTCGCAAGTCCATCGCAGGCTTTAAAGTTCGCGAAGGCTGGCCGATCGGCGTCAAAGTAACTCTGCGCCGTGAGCGTATGTATGAATTCCTGGATCGTCTGCTGTCGATCTCCCTGCCTCGGGTTCGCGACTTCCGCGGCCTGAATGCCAAGTCCTTCGATGGTCGTGGTAACTACAGCATGGGCGTTAAAGAGCAGATCATCTTCCCGGAAATCGACTACGACAAGATCGATGCACTCCGCGGTCTGGATATTACCCTGACCACCACTGCTCGGACGGATGATGAAGGTCGCGCATTGCTGCGTGCATTCAAATTCCCGTTCCGCAACTGATTGGAGTAGGACCATGGCTAAGATGAGCATGAAAAACCGCGAGCTGAAGCGTCAGCTCACGGTTGCCAAGTACGCCAAGAAGCGTGCCGAGCTGAAAGCAATCATCGTTGATCTGAACGCAAGTCCAGAAGCGCGTTGGGAAGCGACAGTAGCTCTGCAGAAGCAGCCACGTGACGCAAGCGCCTCGCGCATGCGTAACCGCTGCCGCCTGACTGGTCGTCCGCATGGTGTTTACCGCAAGTTCGGCCTCGGTCGTAACAAATTGCGTGAAGCAGCAATGCGCGGTGACGTACCAGGTCTGGTTAAAGCCAGCTGGTAAGCCGTACAAGCAAAGTTATCGATGTCAGGCTCGCGAGATCCTGACAGTCGGTGACCTTGAACATGAATCAAGCCCCTATTGGGGCTTGATTCATTTCTGGTGTGTGTCTAGAATGACCGGCTCGCCTGAGCCCGTGCTTTTTAAGCATTGAGTCACTCGGCGACAGTTGTAGCCGCAAGGCTAATTCTTTTTGTATCAGGAGCGTCTAGCCCATGAGTATGCAGGACCCGTTAGCGGACATGCTAACTCGAATCCGTAATGCCCAGATGGCTGAAAAGTCCGTCGTAAGCATGCCATCTTCCACGTTGAAGGTAGCTGTAGCCAAAGTCCTGAAGGACGAAGGTTATATCGCGGATTATCAGATCAGCAGCGAAATCAAACCACTGCTGTCTATCGAGCTGAAGTACTTCGAAGGCCGTCCGGTTATCGAAGAAGTTAAGCGCGTTAGCCGTCCAGGCCTGCGTCAGTACAAGTCCTCCGAAGATCTGCCGAAAGTTCGTGGCGGTCTGGGTGTGTCTATCGTCTCCACCAACAAAGGTGTGATGACGGATCGTGCTGCGCGCGCTGCCGGTGTCGGCGGCGAAGTTCTTTGCACTGTGTTCTAAGGGGGGATAAGCATGTCACGCGTCGCTAAGAACCCCGTTAAGCTGCCAGCTGGTGTTGAAGTAAAATTCGCCGGCCAACAGCTTTCGGTGAAGGGTGCCAAGGGCACTCTAGAACTGAACATCCATTCGTCCGTTGAGATCGTTGAAGAAGCTGGTGAGCTGCGTTTCGCTGCTCGCAATGGCGATCAACAAACTCGCGCAATGGCTGGTACCACTCGTGCGTTGGTAAACAACATGGTCCAAGGCGTAAGCCAAGGCTTCGAGCGTAAGCTCCAGCTGGTCGGTGTTGGTTACAAAGCGCAAGCAAAAGGCACAGTGCTGAACCTGGCTCTTGGCTTCTCGCACCCAGTGGATTACGAACTGCCGGAAGGCATCACCGCTGAGACCCCTAGCCAAACCGATATCCTGATCAAGGGCATCGACAAGCAGCTAGTAGGTCAAGTGGCCGCTGAGATCCGCGACTTCCGTCCGCCAGAACCTTACAAAGGTAAAGGTGTGCGTTACGCGGACGAAGTCGTCCGCCGTAAAGAAGCCAAGAAGAAGTAGGGCCTAGCAAATGACCGACAAAAAAGTTACTCGACTGCGTCGCGCTCGCAAAGCACGTCTGAAAATGCACGAATTAGAAGTCGTGCGTCTCTGCGTGTTCCGCTCTTCGCA
The DNA here is from genome assembly GCF_002269125.1 of Pseudomonas lundensis. Taxonomy (GTDB): domain Bacteria; phylum Pseudomonadota; class Gammaproteobacteria; order Pseudomonadales; family Pseudomonadaceae; genus Aquipseudomonas; species Aquipseudomonas lundensis_A. Next base: position 27,549 of record NZ_NQKI01000003.1, read on the forward strand.
GCACATCTATGCCCAGGTCATCTCGGCCGACGGCAGCAAAGTCCTGGCAAGCGCCTCGACTTTGGACAAAGAACTGCGTGATGCTGCCACTGGCAACATCGACGCGGCCACAAAGGTTGGCCAGCTGGTCGCTACGCGTGCAAAAGCCGCTGGCGTCTCGCAGGTGGCTTTCGACCGCTCTGGCTTCAAGTACCACGGCCGCGTTAAAGCGCTGGCTGAGGCTGCTCGTGAAGCTGGGCTGGAGTTCTAAGTTATGTCAAATAACGACCAAAAGCGCGACGAAGGCTACATTGAGAAGCTGGTTCAAGTTAACCGCGTAGCCAAAACCGTTAAAGGCGGCCGTATCTTCACTTTCACCGCGTTGACCGTGGTTGGTGATGGTAAAGGGCGTGTTGGCTTCGGCCGTGGCAAGTCACGTGAAGTGCCTGCTGCGATCCAGAAGGCAATGGAAGCTGCTCGCCGCAACATGATCCAGGTTGATCTGAACGGCACCACCCTGCAGTACGCAATGAAGTCTGCTCATGGCGCTTCGAAGGTGTACATGCAGCCTGCTTCTGAAGGTACCGGTATCATCGCTGGCGGCGCAATGCGTGCTGTCCTCGAAGTTGCTGGCGTTCAGAACGTACTGGCTAAGTGCTACGGCTCGACTAACCCTGTAAACGTGGTTCACGCCACTTTTAAAGGTTTGAAAGCTATGCAGTCTCCTGAATCTATTGCCGCCAAGCGTGGCAAAAGCGTTAAGGAGATCTTCTGATCATGGCTACCGTTAAAGTAACGCTGATCAAAAGCATGACCGGCCGTATCCCTAACCACAAATTGTGCGTTAAAGGTCTGGGTCTGCGTCGCATCGGTCACACTGTAGAAGTACTTGATACTCCCGAGAATCGCGGGATGATCAACAAGGCTTACTACATGCTGCGTGTAGAGGGTTAATCGATGAAACTCAATGATCTGAGTCCAGCGCCGGGTTCCCGTCGCGAAAAGCATCGTCCGGGCCGTGGTATCGGTAGTGGTTTGGGTAAGACTGGTGGCCGTGGTCACAAAGGTCAGACTTCCCGCTCCGGTGGCACCATTGCTCCAGGCTTTGAAGGCGGCCAACAGCCGTTGCATCGCCGTCTGCCTAAGTTCGGTTTCGTTTCCCTGAAAGCCATGGATCGCGCAGAAGTGCGTTTGTCCGAGCTGGCTAAAGTGGAAGGCGACATCGTAACTGTGCAGACTCTGAAGGATGCCAACGTGATCAATGTCAACGTTCAACGTGTGAAAATCATGTTGTCCGGTGAAGTGACTCGCGCTGTCACCATCAAAGGTATCGCAGCCACCAAAGGTGCGCGTGCGGCTATCGAAGCAGCTGGCGGCAAGTTCGAGGAATAAATGGCTAAGCAAGGTGCTCTCTCAGCGCTCAGCAAAGGCGGGTTGTCCGAGCTCTGGGCTCGTCTGCGTTTTCTATTCCTGGCGATCATCGTCTATCGGATAGGCGCACACATCCCAGTTCCTGGTATTAACCCGGACCGGCTGGCGGACCTGTTTCGACAGAATGAGGGGACCATTCTTAGCTTGTTCAACATGTTTTCCGGCGGCGCGCTGGAGCGGATGAGTATTTTTGCGCTGGGGATCATGCCGTATATTTCGGCATCGATCATCATGCAGCTTATGTCCGCTGTTAGCCCGCAGCTGGAGCAGTTGAAGAAGGAAGGTGAGGCTGGCCGTCGCAAGATTAGCCAGTACACCCGCTACCTCACTGTCGCTCTTGCTCTTGTCCAGGCTATTGGCATGTCCATTGGTCTGGCAGGGCAGGGCGTAGCGTTCACTGGTGACCTGGGCTTTCATTTCGTTGCAGTGACCACCTTTGTGGCTGGTGCAATGTTCATGATGTGGCTGGGTGAGCAGATTACTGAGCGTGGAGTTGGCAACGGTATCTCGATGTTGATTTTTTCGGGTATCGTCGCCGGTCTTCCGAGAGCAATTGGGCAGTCGTTCGAGTCTGCGCGTCAGGGTGATATCAATATCTTCGCTCTGGTTGCTATCGGTTTGCTGGCAGTAGCGATTATCGGTTTTGTGGTGTTCATTGAGCGTGGCCAGCGTCGTATTGCTGTTCACTACGCTAAGCGTCAGCAAGGCCGTAAGGTCTTTGCTGCTCAGACAAGCCACCTGCCGCTGAAAGTGAATATGGCCGGCGTTATCCCGGCTATTTTCGCGAGCAGCATTTTGCTGTTCCCGGCTTCGCTGGGTGCCTGGTTTGGTCAGTCTGAAGGTATGGGCTGGTTGCAGGACATCTCACAGTCGATCGCTCCTGGTCAGCCGTTGAATATTCTGCTGTTTAGTGCAGGGATTATTTTCTTCTGCTTCTTCTATACGGCGTTGATGTTCAATCCGAAAGACGTAGCGGAAAACCTGAAGAAGTCCGGTGCCTTTATTCCGGGTATCCGTCCAGGCGAGCAGTCGGCGCGCTATATTGATGGCGTTTTGACTCGTTTGACTCTGTTCGGTGCTCTTTATATGACGGCCGTGTGTCTGCTGCCCCAGTTTCTGGTGGTTGCGGCCAACGTTCCGTTCTACCTTGGCGGGACCTCGTTGCTGATCGTTGTTGTGGTTGTTATGGACTTCATGTCGCAAGTACAATCGCACCTCGTTTCGCACCAGTACGAATCCCTGATGAAGAAAGCCAACCTGAAGGGCTACGGCAGCGGAATGCTTCGCTGAAGTACCCATAAGGTTAGAGGAGTTGGTGATGAAAGTTCGTGCATCGGTGAAAAAGCTGTGCCGTAACTGCAAGATTATTCGCCGCGAAGGTGTTGTTCGGGTAATTTGCAGCGCGGAACCACGTCACAAACAGCGCCAAGGCTGAGTGTGATCTGTTTGAAGCCCAGCAGCTAGTGCGCTGCTGGGTTGATTATTTGTTATTACAGCGATATTATCTCGCGCCCTATTTCTTGGCTTCCGGGGCGTAGGTAGCTGTCAATTGGAGTCCCACTGAATGGCCCGTATTGCAGGCGTTAACATTCCAGATAACAAGCACACTGTTATCTCGCTGACCTACATCTATGGTGTTGGTCGCACTACTGCACAGAAAATCTGTGTAGATGCTGGTGTAAACCCAGCCGCTAAGATCAAGGATCTGAGCGACGAGCAGATTGAACAGCTGCGTGGCGAAGTGGCGAAGTTCACCACTGAAGGTGACCTGCGTCGTGAAGTCAACATGAAAATCAAACGCTTGATGGACTTGGGCTGCTACCGCGGTCTGCGCCATCGTCGTGGTCTTCCAGTGCGCGGTCAGCGTACCAAGACCAACGCGCGTACTCGCAAAGGTCCGCGTAAGCCGATCCGCAAGTAATCGCACCAGCGAATCGACAGGAATTTAGTCATGGCAAAACCTGCTGCTCGTCCTCGTAAAAAAATTAAAAAGACAGTGGTTGATGGCATCGCCCACATCCACGCGTCTTTCAACAACACCATCGTGACCATCACCGACCGTCAGGGTAATGCGCTTTCTTGGGCAACCTCCGGTGGTTCGGGTTTCCGCGGTTCTCGCAAGTCCACCCCGTTCGCTGCTCAAGTAGCTGCTGAACGTGCTGGTCAAGCTGCGCTGGAATATGGCCTGAAAAACCTTGACGTTAACGTTAAGGGCCCAGGTCCAGGTCGTGAGTCCGCTGTCCGTGCTTTGAACGGCTGTGGCTATAAGATCGCCAGCATCACCGACGTGACGCCAATCCCGCACAACGGGTGCCGTCCGCCGAAGAAGCGCCGCGTGTAATCCAGGAGACTGTAAAGAATGGCTCGTTACATTGGTCCAAAATGCAAACTGGCACGTCGTGAAGGCACCGATCTCTTCCTGAAGAGTGGTGTGCGCGCTATCGAATCGAAGTGCAATATTGAAGCTGCTCCAGGCATCCACGGCCAGCGCCGCGGTCGCCAATCCGACTACGGCACCCAACTGCGTGAAAAGCAGAAGGTCCGTCGTATCTACGGCGTTCTCGAGCGTCAGTTCAGCGGCTACTACAAACAAGCTGCTGGCAAGAAAGGTGCAACTGGTGAAAACCTGCTGCAACTGCTCGAATGCCGTCTGGATAACGTCGTATACCGTATGGGTTTCGGTTCTACTCGTGCCGAATCTCGTCAGTTGGTATCGCACAAGTCGATCAGCGTAAACGGTCAGACCGTTAACGTTCCGTCCTACCAGGTACGTGCTGGTGACGTGGTCGCTATCCGCGAGAAAGCAAAGAACCAGCTTCGCATTGTCCAAGCTCTCGATCTGTGTGCCCAACGTGGCCGCGTAGAATGGGTAGAAGTAGACACTGAGAAGAAGTCGGGCGTTTTCAAGAACGTTCCAGCTCGCAGTGATCTGTCCGCCGACATCAACGAAAGCCTGATTGTCGAGCTCTACTCCAAGTAAGGGCTAGAAAATAGGTGCATCCATGCAGATTTCGGTAAATGAGTTCCTGACACCTCGCCATATTGATGTGCAAGTTGTCAGTCCAACCCGCGCTAAAATCACACTCGAGCCTCTCGAGCGTGGTTTTGGCCACACCCTGGGCAACGCGCTGCGCCGCATCCTGTTGTCCTCAATGCCAGGCTGTGCAGTAGTCGAGGCCGAGATTGATGGTGTGCTCCACGAGTACAGCGCCATCGAAGGTGTACAGGAAGACGTAATTGAAATCCTGTTGAACCTTAAAGGTCTGGCTATCAAGCTGCACGGCCGTGACGAAGTTACGCTGACCTTGTCGAAGAAGGGTTCGGGGGTGGTTACCGCTGCCGATATTCAGCTGGATCATGATGTCGAGATCGTTAATCCCGATCACGTAATCGCCAACCTGGCGTCTAACGGCGCCTTGAACATGAAGCTCACCGTAGCTCGTGGTCGTGGTTATGAACCAGCAGACTCGCGTCAGAGCGATGAAGATGAAAGCCGCAGCATTGGTCGCTTGCAGCTGGATTCTTCGTTCAGCCCGGTACGTCGCATCGCATACGTGGTGGAAAACGCCCGTGTCGAGCAGCGTACTAACCTGGACAAACTGGTTATTGATCTGGAGACCAACGGTACCCTGGATCCTGAAGAGGCCATTCGTCGTGCTGCAACCATCCTGCAACAGCAGTTGGCTGCATTCGTCGACCTCAAGGGTGACAGCGAGCCAGTGGTTATCGAACAGGAAGACGAGATCGATCCGATCCTGCTTCGTCCGGTTGACGATCTGGAACTGACCGTGCGTTCGGCCAACTGCCTTAAGGCGGAGAACATTTACTACATCGGTGACCTGATTCAGCGCACTGAAGTAGAACTGTTGAAGACTCCGAACCTGGGCAAGAAATCCTTGACTGAAATCAAGGACGTTCTGGCCTCCCGTGGTCTGTCCCTCGGCATGCGCCTCGACAACTGGCCGCCTGCAAGTCTTAAGAAGGACGACAAGGCGACTGCCTGATCGTCGTAATCACCGAACGTTGTGTTTGGTAAGGAATGAACCATGCGTCATCGTAAAAGTGGTCGTCACCTGAGCCGCACTAGCTCGCACCGTAAGGCTATGTTTCAAAACATGGCTGTGTCGTTGTTCGAGCACGAGCTGATCAAAACGACTCTGCCGAAAGCCAAAGAATTGCGTCGCGTTGCTGAGCCGCTGATTACTCTGGCCAAGATTGATTCTGTTGCTAACCGCCGTCTGGCATTCGACCGTACTCGCTCGAAAGCCATGGTTGGTAAGCTGTTCAACGATCTGGGCAAGCGTTATGCAACTCGTGAGGGTGGCTACCTGCGCATCCTCAAGTGCGGCTTCCGCGCTGGCGACAACGCGCCTATGGCGTACGTCGAGTTGGTTGATCGTCCAGTTGGCGGTGAAGCTGTATCCGCTGAGTAAGACGTCAGTCTCTACAAAGAACCGGGCCTAGTGCCCGGTTTTTTGTGCGTGTTGTATTGTGGTTTTCTATTGATCTCCATCATTTAATGAATTTGCCCATGCTAAATACATGGTCAATACTCCTCGTCAGCCGATCACACGGCAGTAACAAGACTGACTGAGGAAGTAAACGCATGAACCAGATCAAAACGCTTACCACTGCCAGCGGCGCCCCAGTTGCTGATAACCAGAATTCTCGTTCTGCCGGTCCTCGTGGGCCTTTGCTGCTTGATGACTTCCATTTGATCGAGAAGCTCGCACACTTCAACCGTGAAAACATTCCAGAGCGTCGCGTACACGCCAAGGGCTCGGGGGCTCACGGGACATTCACCGTTACGCGTGACATGTCGCAGTACAGTAGCGCGAAGCTGTTCGATACTGTTGGCAAGCAAACGCCGACATTCATGCGCTTTTCCACGGTCGGCGGTGAGCGCGGCTCTGCCGACACTGAGCGTGACCCTCGCGGCTTTGCAATCAAGTTCTATACCGAAGAAGGCAATTGGGACATCGTGGGTAACAACACGCCCGTGTTCTTTATCCGTGATCCCCTCAAGTTTCCGGACTTTATCCACACCCAAAAGCGTCTGCCGCAAAGCAACCTGAAAAGCGCACAAATGATGTGGGACTTTTGGTCACATTCGCCCGAGTCATTGCACCAAGTCACTATTTTGTTTTCTGACCGCGGCATACCGGATGGCTATCGCCATATGCATGGATTTGGCAGTCACACGTACAGCCTGATCAACGCGGCTGGTGAGCGTCATTGGGTCAAGTGGCATTACAAAACCAAACAAGGTATTAAAAACCTGGAGCCTGAAGAGGCGGCTCGTTTGGCGGGTACAGACCCTGACTATGCTCAGCGCGATCTGTTCGGTGCGATTGAACGGGGAGATTTCCCTAAGTGGCGTGTTTGCATGCAGGTCATGACCGAAGCGCAGGCGGCAGCGCATTACGAAAATCCGTTTGATGTCACTAAAACCTGGTCGCAGAAAGAGTTTCCGCTGATCGAGATTGGCGAGTTGGAGCTCAACCGTAACCCGCTCAATTACTTTGCCGAAGTTGAACAAGCAGCGTTTGGCCCCAGCAATATGATCCCAGGCGTTGGTTTGTCGTCTGACCGCATGCTTCAGGGTCGCGTGTTCGCCTACGCAGATGCCCATCGTTATCGCGTGGGCACCAACCACCAGCATTTGCCGATCAATTCGCCACGTGTCCCCGTGCACACCTATCAGCGCGATGGCTCCATGGCCTATGGCAATAACGGCGGTGCTGCGCCTAACTATGAGCCCAACAGCTACACTGACGCTCCCAAGCAGGCGCCACAGTATGCTGAGCCGCCATTAGCATTGAGTGGTGCAGCAGATCGTTATGATCACCGCGAGGACACTGACTACTATAGCCACGCGGGCGCTCTGTTCCGTTTGATGAGCCCCGAACAGAAAGCACTGTTGATCAACAACATTGCCGGCGCGATGGCCGGGGTGTCCGACGAAGTGGTGCAGCGTCAATTGCCGCACTTCTATAACGCTGATCCGGCATACGGTGAAGGCGTGGCAAAAGCGTTGGGTGTACAGCGTAACTAACTCTAAGTGAGAAGCAGAACCGCCCTCAATTGGGCGGTTTTTGCGTTTTTTAGCCTCGTTATCTCAGATAAACAGCACATTTATTGCGATTGAACCGTGACCTCCAGGTCAGCTTGGTTCAAACTACAGCCTTTCAAGCAGGGAGATGTGGGCCGATGCTAGGGCACCCGGAAGTAATCGATTATCTCAACACGTTGCTCACCGGCGAGCTGGCTGCACGTGATCAATATTTCGTCCATTCCCGTATGTACGAAGACTGGGGTTTCACCAAGCTTTACGAACGCATCAATCACGAGATGGAAGAAGAGGCACAGCACGCTGATGCGTTGATGCGCCGGATTCTGATGCTCGAAGGCACGCCACGCATGCGTCCGGATGATCTGGATGTGGGCACCACCGTCCCGGAGATGTTTGCCGCGGATTTGCGTCTTGAATACAAAGTTCGAGCCGCGCTGTGCAAAGGTATTGAACTCTGTGAGCTCCACAAAGATTACGTCAGCCGCGACATGCTGCGTATCCAACTCGCGGACACCGAAGAAGACCACACCTACTGGCTGGAGAAACAGCTGGGGCTGATAAAGTCGATTGGCCTGCAGAACTACCTTCAATCGCAGTTCTGATTAACGTCATGATCTGTCGCAACTTCATGTTGCGATGACGCTTACTGAAAGGCCCTGACATCATCACGATGGCAGGGCCTTTTTCATACGCCGATTTAAGCTTTGTCGCGAATTAACAGCGGTTTCAGGTAGAACCCGGTGTGTGATTGTTTCATGTTGGCCACGTCTTCAGGCGTTCCGGTTGCAATGATCTGGCCGCCCTTTGAACCGCCTTCAGGGCCCAGGTCAACCAGCCAATCCGCGGTCTTGATCACATCCAGGTTGTGCTCAATGACCACCACGGTATTGCCGTGATCGCGTAACCGATGCAGCACATCCAGCAATTGCTGGATATCGGCGAAATGCAGCCCTGTTGTTGGCTCGTCGAGGATGTACAGCGTTTTGCCCGTGTCGCGCTTTGACAGCTCGCGGGACAACTTGACGCGCTGAGCTTCGCCGCCTGACAGCGTTGTGGCAGATTGCCCCAGCTTGATATACGACAAACCTACATCCATTAGCGTTTGCAGCTTACGCGCCAGCGCAGGGACAGCATCGAAGAACTCGCGGGCTTCTTCAATCGTCATCTCCAGCACTTCATGGATGCTCTTGCCCTTGTACTTGATCTCAAGGGTTTCGCGGTTGTAACGCTTGCTCTTGCACACGTCGCACGGCACGTAGATGTCCGGCAGAAAGTGCATTTCTACCTTGATCAGGCCATCGCCCTGACACGCCTCGCAACGCCCGCCTTTCACGTTGAAAGAGAAACGCCCCGGGCCATAACCCCGGGAGCGTGATTCCGGTACGCCGGAGAACAGCTCGCGAATCGGCGTAAACAGCCCGGTGTAGGTTGCTGGGTTCGAGCGCGGCGTGCGCCCAATCGGGCTTTGGTCGATATCGACGACCTTATCCAGATGTTCAAGCCCTTTAATGCTGTCGTGAGCCGCCGCTTCTAGTGTGGTCGCGCCGTTCAAGGCTGTCGCGCTGAGCGGGTAGAGCGTGTTATTGATCAGCGTGGACTTGCCCGAACCCGAAACCCCGGTCACGCAGGTCAGCAGGCCAATAGGGATTTCGAGGTCAACATTACGCAGGTTGTTACCACGAGCTCCTTTGAGCGCCAGCGTCAGCTTTTTATTACGCGGAGTGCGCTTGGCTGGAACTTCAATCTTCACCCGTCCCGACAAGTATTTACCGGTCAGCGAGTCAGGATGTGCCATCACCTCGGCCGGCGTGCCTTCGGCAACGATGTGTCCGCCATGCACGCCCGCGCCCGGGCCGATGTCCACTACATAGTCCGCCAGACGAATAGCATCTTCATCATGCTCGACCACAATCACGGTATTGCCGATGTCTCGAAGGTGCTTGAGCGTGCCGAGCAGGCGATCGTTATCGCGCTGATGCAAGCCGATAGAGGGTTCGTCAAGGATATAAAGAACACCCACCAGCCCAGCACCGATCTGGCTGGCCAACCGGATACGCTGCGCTTCGCCGCCGGACAGCGTATCAGCGCTGCGATCCAGCGATAGATAATCGAGGCCCACATTCACCAAAAATTGCAGGCGTTCGCGAATCTCTTTCAGAATTTTGTCTGCAATCTCGCCACGACGTCCGGTCAAGCTCAGCGCGCTGAAATATTCAGTGGCATCACCGATCGGCATGTTAGTCACCGCTGGCAGGTTTTTCTCCCCGACCCACACGTGACGCGCTTCGCGACGCAGGCGTGTGCCGCGGCAGTCCGGGCAGGCCTGAGTGCTGAGAAACTTGGCCAGCTCTTCACGAACGGTCGCTGACTCGGTTTCGCGATAGCGACGCTCCAGGTTGGGCACGATGCCTTCAAATGGATGCGCCCGCTTGACGATATCGCCACGGTCATTCAAATAGCGGAAATCCACGTTCTGCGTGCCGCTGCCATACAGAATGACTTTCTGTTTGTCGGCAGGCAATTCGCTGAATGGCACTTCAAGACTGAAATCGTAATGCTTGGCCAGGGCTCCCAACATCTGGAAGTAATAGACGTTACGCCTGTCCCAGCCGCGAATGGCCCCTTCGGCCAGGGTCAAATCACCGTTGACCAGTCGCTTGATGTCGAAAAATTGCTTAACACCCAGACCGTCGCAGGTTGGGCATGCACCGGCGGGGTTGTTGAAGGAAAACAGCTTGGGTTCCAGCTCGCTAATGGCGTGCCCACAAATAGGGCAGGCAAAGCGTGCCGAGAAAATCAGCTCTTCACCGGGCTCATCGTCCATCGGTGCAACAAGCGCGATGCCATCGGCCAGCTTTAGCGCAGTTTCAAACGATTCGGCCAGACGCTGTTGCAGGTCCGCTCGCACCTTGAAACGGTCAACCACCACATCGATAGAGTGTTTTTTCTGCTTGTCGAGCTTTGGCAACTCGTCGAGTTCGCACAGCTTTCCGTCGACGCGTGCCCGAACGAAGCCTTGAGCCCGCAGTTCTTCAAAGACGGACAAATGCTCGCCCTTGCGCTCCCGGATTACCGGGGCCAGCAGCATCAGTTTGCTGCCTTCGGGTTGCGCCAACACCAAGTCGACCATCTGGCTGACGGTCTGTGCTTCCAGTGGGATATCGTGATCCGGGCAGCGCGGAATCCCCACGCGTGCATACAGCAAACGCAGGTAGTCGTAGATTTCAGTGATTGTGCCGACGGTGGATCGCGGGTTGTGCGACGTCGACTTCTGCTCGATGGAGATAGCAGGCGAAAGACCTTCGATAGTGTCGACGTCAGGCTTTTCCATCATTGAAAGAAACTGCCGCGCATAGGCCGACAGCGACTCGACGTAACGTCGCTGGCCTTCGGCATATAAAGTGTCAAATGCCAGGGATGATTTGCCGGAGCCAGACAGTCCGGTGATGACGATCAGTTTGTCCCGGGGCAGGGTCAGGTCGATGTTCTTCAGGTTGTGGGTTCGTGCCCCACGTATCAGGATCTTGTCCACTGCGGCCTCGCTTGGCGGGCATAACGTAAACGAATGAGTATACGGATCTGCGTGAAAGCTGTGCAGGTCCTTAGTGGCACGATGTCATTAAGGGCCTTCATAACTTTTACGTGACAAAGCGTCGCGCATCGCTCGTGTGTGTGCTGTTACTCGATGGGACTGGTAGAATCGCCGCCGGTTCACACGAGGTTTTTCCATGCACGATCCCCACAGCGAACGCATGAGTGGTAGCGAGACCCGCGCAGCAAGCGGTCTGGCCCTTGTGTTTGCCTTCCGCATGCTTGGTATGTTCATGGTGTTGCCGGTATTGGCGACCTATGGAATGGACCTGGCAGGTGCAACGCCCGCCTTGATTGGTTTGGCGATTGGCGCTTATGGCCTGACCCAGGCCATGTTTCAGATCCCTTTCGGGGTCATTTCCGACCGTATCGGCCGTCGCCCGGTTATCTACCTGGGGCTGGTGGTTTTCGCGCTGGGCAGTGTGTTAGCGGCGTGCTCGGACTCGATCTGGGGCGTGATAGCCGGACGCATCTTGCAAGGGGCTGGCGCGATTTCGGCGGCGGTCATGGCGTTACTTTCTGACTTAACCCGTGAACAGCACCGTACCAAAGCCATGGCCATGATTGGTATGACCATCGGTTTATCCTTCGCAGTCGCCATGGTGGTAGGGCCGCTGTTGACCCGCGCTTTTGGCTTGTCCGGCCTTTTTCTGGCTACCGGGGCCATGGCACTGGTGGGGATTGTGATCATTATGTTCATGGTGCCTCGCTCAACCGGCACGTTGCAGCACCGTGAGTCGGGGGTGGCCAGGCAGGCGCTGCTGCCGACTTTGCGTCACCCCGACCTGCTGCGTCTGGACCTCGGGATTTTTGTGTTGCACGCCATGTTGATGTCCAGCTTCATTGCCTTGCCGCTGGCGCTGGTTGAAAAAGCCGGCTTGCCCAAGGAGCAGCATTGGTGGGTTTACCTGACCGCTTTGTTGATTTCGTTCTTCGCCATGATTCCGTTCATCATCTACGGCGAAAAGAAACGCAAAATGAAACGAGTTTTACTCGGTGCCGTCGCGACGTTAATGCTCACTGAGCTATTCTTTTGGCAGTTCGGCGACAGCTTGCGTGCGTTAGTGATCGGCACGGTGGTGTTCTTCACTGCGTTCAATCTGCTGGAGGCTTCGTTGCCTTCGCTGATTAGCAAGGTGTCTCCGGCGGGCGGCAAGGGTACGGCGATGGGGGTGTATTCCACCAGCCAATTCCTGGGGTCGGCACTGGGCGGCATACTTGGCGGCTGGATGTTTCAGCATGGCGGTCTGTCGGTTGTGTTCCTGGGATGCGCAGGTCTGGCTGCACTCTGGTTAGCCTTTGCTGTTACCATGCGCGAACCGCCGTATGTAACCAGCCTGCGCTTGCCGCTGTCGCCTGAGGCGCTTCGCGAAGCAGGTTTGACCGAGCGTTTAAAGGCCGTTGCAGGCGTAACGGATGCAGTGGTGGTAGCCGAAGAGGCTGCCATTTATATCAAATTGGACACCGAACTATTGGATCGCGCGACACTCGAGCAGCTGGTTAACCCGGCGCCGACGTGCGAAGCCTAGGAGAACGTTATGGCCCGTGGGGTTAACAAAGTTATATTGGTCGGCACATGCGGCCAGGATCCCGAAGTTCGCTACTTGCCTAACGGTAATGCCGTGACCAACCTGAGTCTGGCAACCAGCGAACAGTGGACTGACAAGCAAACCGGCCAGAAAGTTGAAAAGACGGAATGGCACCGTGTATCGATGTTCGGCAAAGTGGCCGAAATTGCTGGCGAATACCTGCGTAAGGGTTCGCAGGTGTACATCGAAGGCAAGCTGCAAACTCGTGAGTGGGAAAAAGACGGTATTAAGCGTTACACCACTGAAATCGTGGTTGATATGCAAGGCACCATGCAGCTCTTGGGTGGCCGCCCACAAGGCGACCAACAAAACCAGGGTGGCGGTAACAATTACCAGCAGTCCGCACCGCGTCAGCAGGCTCAACGCCCTGCACCGCAGCAGCAGCCACAGCGCGAGTCGCGCCCGGCGCCGCAACAGCAGGCACCGCAACCTGCTCCGGATTTCGACAGCTTTGATGACGATATCCCGTTCTAGCCTGCATAAGACTATTTTGTAAGGTTTAGACACGAAGCCCCCGCTATCCGGGGGCTTCGTGTTTTATGAAGGTTAATAGCGCATCAATGGTCAAAACACTGGCATCTGCGACTTCATTGACCAGCCAACGACCCAACGAGAAAACAGATCCAGCACCACCGCCAAATGCAGCCAGCCTTCATACGTACGAATGTAAGTGATGTCGGTGACCCAAACTTTGTTGGGGTCTACGACATCGAACTGGCGCTTCAGTAAAATTGGGTGAGGCGACCGCAGGCTTGCCGCCGTATTTGCCAGGACGGCGGCGATACCCTTTCTGAGAGCGCAGACCTTTAAGACGCATCAGCCTCGCCACACGATGCCGACCACAATCCTCACCGACTTCGCGCAGATCGTCATGGGCGTTGCGATAGCCATAAACGCCGCCGCTCTCCAGCCACGAATGCCTGATCAAACCCAGTAATCGCTGATCGTCTTTAGCGCGTGCAGATTGCGGTTCGGATAACCAAGCGTAATAACCACTGGGGTGGACTTTCAGCGTCAGGCAAAGCCGTCGAATCGAATAGTCGCCCGCTCGCTGCTTGATAAAGGCGTACTTCAACCGCACTCCTTGGCAAAGTACGCGGCGGCCTTTTTAAGATGTCTCGCTCTTCGGTGACCCGCTTGAGTTCGGCTCGCCTCGGCCGCAAGTGTGCTGATGACGATATCGTGTCGCTGATCGGTACCCGGTTCGATGAGTCCGTGCAGCGCGAGCGGAAAATGTCTGAGCGCGGCGAGAGCGCCTTTGAGGTGGTGATTCTCGCCGCCGATGCGGGCGGGTACGACTGGGTGCTTAGCCCTATCGCTGAAATGACCACCATGGACGTGTTCAGCTAGATCGGCCAGGTGATGGGGTTTGGGGAGTAGCGGAACAGAAAGTGCACTTAAGCTCGGATACCCTAGCTTCGCGACCTGCCCACAGACATACCAGGCCATATTTTTCACGGAGCCGCCGTCGGATCCAAGTTCGAAATACTTCGTTTAGCTTTTCAGAGATGCCCTACAGCACACCTGAAACCCTTGTAATAGGATATTTGGCGACTAAAAAGGAGTATCACGTATGGCTAACCACGGTTACATGACCATCACCGGCAAGGCTCAAGGACTGATTTCGGCGGGTTGTTCAACCCAAGACTCTATTGGCAACAAATGTCAGAGCGGACATACCGACGAAATCATGGTGCTGTCTTACACCCACAACATGGTCAACATCGGAAATATTAATAAGCCAACACATAGTCCAATCATTATCACCAAAAACGTTGATAAAGCTTCACCGCTCCTCGCTCAAGCACTCTCAACTAGAGAAGAAATAAACTGTACAATTAGTTTTTATCGAGTGTCTTCTTTCGGCATGCAGGAAAAATTCTATTCAGTATCGATCAATGGCGGGGTTATTGCCGATCTGACACTTGAGATGCCTCATGCTATTTTGCAAAGCGACGCAGAAACTCAAGAGCATATTTCTATTCGGTACCGAGATATCACGTGGACCCACCACGCTGCAGGCACCAGCGGATATAGCACGTGGGGAAATAACGAATGAAGCCAACAAGCGAAAGTTGCATGCTTGGTAGCTGTGATTATTGGATGATTAGCCAAGCCGCCGCAAAGTTGGGTAGTCAAGCCAGCACATTAGGCGCTAGGCATATAAAAGATGGAACGCTGCGCCTGCAATTCAACAGAGAGGTTTCTTATTACGCCAGAGGCATTGTTAATGATGTCTCGCGGGGTAATAAAAGCGCTGAGCAAGGACTAAAAGAGTTAAAGGATGAGCAAAACAGTCTGCTAAGCCAGGCAAGAGACGTTGCCTTACGAGGAGCAGGCGTGATCTCGGGAGCGCTTCAGTTTGCTGCGGGCGCTGGGATTTGCTACGCCTCCGTGGGCACACTTTGCCTTTTCGCGGGTGCGCCTATGATGCTCAACGGTGCTAATAACATCTATGAAAGCGGGCGCAATCTTTTCGAGAATCGTTCCGATACCATAGGGCCACTGAGAACGGTATATCGCGCCGCTTCTGGAATGCTGGGGAAAGGTAATTGTGAGGCCGATGTGGCCTATGGAATGGTTGACTTAAGTTCGTCAGCCTACGGCATAGGCAGAATGGTATTAAAGCCCGATTCCTGGCGTTTGTTTAGATACGTGAATACGGATTATATTAGGGCATACCGGCAAGCTTCCGTCCATGGTTTCGCTTTCGATAGATTTATGGATATCCAGAACGTAAAAAATATGTATGACCCATGCCACCCTTCTAATGAATAACTTTATATTTTATTCGGCTTTCGTGCTGCTTACGGCCTTATTGTACTGGCCTGCGTTTTGGGCAAGCTTCGCGTTTTCAGGCAGCCGCTTCTCCCTGATAAAATTTTGGGGTGCACTGATTTATACTGTCCTATGCGCCTCTATTCACGGTTTTTTTTTGCGAGATAGCACGTTACCGTTTATGGGGTATGTAGATAACTCTGTAATGGGCTGGCTATCCCTTGTAATGATATTTGTCCACGTGTGTACCATTCCAGTTAATTGGGAGCGAAAACGCTGGTTTTTACGAAAGTAAACTCACACCGAATCGATACCCATCTAGGAGGATGTTTCAAAGAAGCGTCCTGGTTATCCTCACAGGTCATCGTCCGGATTACGCAGTGGCGGCAGCTCACCTCTGGCGACCTCTTCTGGTACCGCGGTAGTACCGTCCTAACATATTGATGTGCTCGAAGATCAGCGGCGACAGCCGAGCCAGATCCTCGTCCAGCACCGGGTAACCATGCTGCTTTAGCCGCTCTACGGCGGCCGTCATGTAGAGGGTGTTCCACGGCACGATGATGTTCACCACCAAGCCCAAGGCGCCGAGCTGATCCTCCTGACCTTCGCTGTAGCGCTGGTTGCGCATTTCCTTGGCGCTGAAGTAAGCGCCCACCTCCATCACGACGTCTGCGGTAATACCCGTCGCTTTGGTCAGACACTTATTGAGGCCACTGCTCAAGCAAGATCGAGACGAACTTTTCTGCCGCCGGAGACAGAGAGGCACCTCTGCGATAAACCAGTCCCAATGAGCGATTTACCACCGGATCAATCAAGGGGACGCTGACCAGTGTTGGATGATCGCCAGAAGGCATTGCAAGACTGGGCATCACCGATACACCAAGCCCTGCCTCTACTAAACCCAATGAAGTTGAAAGGTGCTGGACTTCGTAAAACCACGTCGGCCGCCAGCTTGAACTCGACAAGGCGTGGTCTAAAAGCATGCGGTTTCCGCTTAATCGACCTACGCCAATCAACCGATACTCACTGAGTTGCGACCACTTTACAGACGCGCAATTGGCCAGCTTATGATCGCGTCTGCATGCCAAAACAAACGGTTCATTCACTAAGGTCACAAACTCGATGTCCGGGTGCTGGCCACTCATCATGTTGATGCCAAAATCGGCTTCGCCACGCAGTACTGCTTCCAGACCGTCGTTGGCGCTCAGGTCTAACAGGCGAATATGGATTTTAGGATAACGCTCGTTGTAGAGGCGGATCACTGAAGGCAAAAAATAGAAGGCTGCCGTGGGGATACAGGCAAGGGTGACACGACCACTTTGCCGTTCCGCTAACTCCCGAATATTAAGAATCGAGTCATCAAAGTCGTCGAGCAGTCTGCGTGCTTTGGGTAAAAAATCGCGGCCTACGCTCGTCAGGCTGACTTTGCGTGTGGTTCGATCAAGCAGGGCAGTGCCCAACCCCTCTTCAAGCTTTTTTATTCGACGACTTAACGCTGGCTGAGAAAGATGAAGTGCGTCAGCCGCTTCGTGAAAACTGCCAAGCTCTGCAATTTTAACGAAAGAGCGAATGTCTTGGAGTTCGTATTCCATAAAGTTCTCTCGCTAGAAAGGCCTGCTTCACCGGAAGTGGCTGGAATTTATTGTTTTGTGAAACGCAATAATGACTCAATTCTTTGCATTGGAATCACTATTGCTTCCCTGTCACTCTCTTCGCAAGGAAATAATTCATTAAGTTAATTTAAAAAGAGTTACTAATTATGCAGTGTGTTCCATGCGTTCTAATGCGCGGCGGTACTTCGAAGGGGGCGTTTTTTCTTTCTCATGATCTACCCGAGTCAATTACGGAACGGGATGAGTTACTGCTTTCGTTGATGGGGTCTGGTCACGAGTTGGAGATAGATGGGATTGGTGGGGGTAGTCCTCAGACAAGTAAGGTTGCCATCGTCAGCCCTTCACTCCACCCGGATGCAGATGTCGATTACCTTTTTGTCCAAGTGATGGTCTCAACGCGCCGCGTGGATACGACGCCTAACTGCGGCAATATGCTCTGTGCAGTTGGCCCGTTTGCTATTGAACAAGGCCTGGTTAAACCCAGCGGTCCTACAACCCGGGTGCGTATCCGTAACCTGAACACCCATACGTTTGTGATGGCTGAAGTGCAGACGCCTCAAGGCAAGGTGACTTATGAAGGGGAGACCGCCATTGATGGTGTGCCAGGTAGCGCGGCGGCTGTTCACCTGACGTTCCTTGATGCTGCAGGCAGCAAGACAGGCGCGCTTTTCCCGACAGGCAATGTTCAAGACGTATTTGACGGCATTCCCGTGACCTGCATCGACATGGCCATGCCGATGGTGATCGTTGAGGCTCGACACATGGGCAAGCAAGGTGATGAGTCGCCTGTAGAGCTCGATGCCGATACGACATTTCTGCACCGTTTAGAAACCATACGCCTGCGTGCTGGCGCGGCAATGGGGTTAGGCGATGTGAGTGACCGGGTGATTCCAAAACCCGTGTTGATTGCGCCATCCAAAGCAGGTGGAACGCTTCTAGTCAGGTATTTCATGCCTCACGCCTGTCATCGTGCATTGGCCATCACCGGCTCGATTGGTCTGGCCACCGCTTGTGTTAGCCAAGGTAGCGTGGCAGCACAACTGCTGGGTAAGGCTTGCAAGCCACGTCAGCAAGACGTGCGCATAGAACACCCAAGCGGTGGTATCGACGTCAGGTTGTCTTATACAGGCATGAGCGGCGAAATTATTTGCGCTTCTGTTGTAAGAACAGCGCGCAGGTTGTTTTCCGGGTACGTGTATGCCTCTCCCTTACGAAAACGAGCGAGTCAGTTTAATTAAGGTCGCGTTTTATAGAACCGCATCAAACAACACTAAAAAAGGTGATGCCATGAATATCATTCATTCGCTGAGTGATGGGCCTGTAATTATGTACCGCTGTATAACGTCCATACAGTTCATGATGGGCATGCCAACTGAGCAGGGGCTCAATAACAGTTAGACGCCACTTAGTACTTAGACGTCGATTACTTCATCTATAACAATAAGAGAATACTCTATGCTCGCCTTCCTGGGGTTGGCCATGATGGTTGTGTTCACGTTCCTGATCATGACCAAGCGCCTGTCACCGATAGTTGCCTTGACACTGGTTCCGCTTGTATTTGCGCTGATTGGAGGTTTCGGCGGTACTACCGGAAAGATGATGCTGGACGGCGTGAAAATGGTCGCGCCTTCGGCTGCATTGTTGTTATTTGCCATTCTTTTCTTTGGCGTGATGATTGATGCAGGCCTGTTTGACCCGTTGATCCGCAAAATCCTGAAACGGGTTAATGGTGACCCGATGAAGATTGCTGTGGGCACTGCACTGTTGTCATTGACCGTTGCGCTGGATGGGGACGGCACGACCACGTACATGATCACCTGCGCTGCAATGTTGCCCTTATACAAGCGTATTGGTATGAACCCCATGATCCTCGGCATCATTGCGATGTTGTCACTGAGCATCATGAGCGGTATGACCCCGTGGGGCGGCCCGGCCACGCGAGCGATAGCGGCGCTGGGGCTTGATGCGGGGGAATATTTCATCCCGTTATTGCCCACCATGATCGGTGGTGCATTCTGGGTTGTATTCACCGCCTTCCTATTGGGACGGGGAGAACGCAAACGTATTGGCAATGTGCTTTTACCAAGCGGTGGTAGCGACTGTTACATCAAAGCCATCCTGAACGATACCCCGCATAAGCGCCCCCGGCTGGCCTACATCAACTTGATGCTGGTCATCGCCGTTATGACTGCTTTGGTAATGGGGCTGATGCACTCTGCCATCCTTTTTTTGATCGGGTTTGTGTGTGCATTAATGATCAATTACCCACAACTGGATATACAAAAAGAGCGCCTTCTCGCCCACTCCGGCAACGCCATGACGGTGGTTGTGCTGGTATTGGGTGCCGGTATATTTGCGGGGATTTTCTCAGGCACCAAGATGGTTGATGCCTTGGCACAAACGTTAGTGGACTGGATCCCGTCCGACTGGGGCCATCTGTTTCCTCTTATTGTGGCCATCACCAGCATGCCGCTGACCTTTGTCCTGTCCAATGACGCGTATTACTTCGGCGTTGTCCCCATCCTTGCCAATGCGGCAGCTATCTACGGCATTAGCCCCCTGGAAATTGCACGGGCCTCAATTTTGGGCCAGCCCGTTCATTTGATGAGCCCTCTGGTCGCCTCTACGTTGCTGCTGATGGGCATGCTCGACTGCCATATCGGTGATTTTCAGAAAGCAGCGTGCAAGTGGGCGGTTCTCACTTCGCTCGTTGTGACCGCTATCGCACTTCTAACGGGCGCGTTGACGCTTTGGGTCTGATGTTTTTCGCCTAACAACCCATTCGGGTTGCAGACCCAGTGCAGCGCCAATAATAAAAAAGAGTCGTGCCATGAAAAAAATTTTACTGCGTGGTGTCCTTGCGACGTCCCTGAGTGCTTTACCGATAATTACTTCAAACGCTACGGAGTTTATTGAAGGGAGCCATTTGAAGCTTCAATTACGAAACATTTACTTCAACGAAAATTTCCGGGATGAGAACGGACTGAGCCCCCGCGCTGTTAAAAACGCGAAGAGTGAGCGAACAGAGTGGGCTCAAGGTTTTTTAGTAGACTTCAAGTCCGGTTTTACGCCGGGCACGATTGGATTTGGAATAGATGCATTAGGTCTGGCAGGTTTCAAGCTGGACTCTGGCAGAGGGCGCAGTGGGACCGGTTTGCTTGCAGTGCATTCAGATGGACAAGCCGCCGATGAATTCTCCAGCCTGGGAGTCGCGGGTAAAATCCGCTTTGCGCAGTCCACCGTCCAACACGGATCTGTATTGCCCAAGACACCGGTATTGATCTACAACGATGCGCGCCTTTTACCTCAGTCTTATCAGGGAACACTGTTCACTAGCACCGACATCGATAATTTGACACTGTCGGGGGGGCGCCTGAATCAATTCAAGTTAAGGGACTCCTCGGATAGCCGTTCGATTACACCGAACGGTTTCACGGGGCGAGGCTCAACATTCTCATACATAGGCGGCGAATACACACTGAGTGAACATACCCGTTTGGGGTACTTCTACGGGCAGTTGGATAACTTTTACAGGCAGCATGTCGCCTCAGTTCAGCACGACCGGCCATGGGGAGCTGGCGTATTAACGACCGATTTACGTTATTTCCGTAGTGTCGGCGCCGGTACACAGAAGGCAGGCGAAATTGACAATACCCTGCTCAGTAGCCTGCTGAGCTACTCAATCGCAGGCCATCGAGTGAGCGCCGGTTATCAAGTACTCAATGGCCAGGCCGATTTACCGTACATCACGGGTGCGACCGTCTATTCCTTCAGCAACGCCGGAATAGGTAAGTTCATTCATGAAGATGAAAAGACTTGGATGCTCAGTTATGGGTATGACTTTTCAAGGGTGGGCATGCCGGGCTTGACGCTATCGGGTCGCTATTTGAGTGGAAAAAAAAGCAAGGCTGGATCTGCGCAGTTGCACGAACATGAGCGCGACGCAGAGCTGGCGTATGTTGTACAAAGCGGGCCACTTAAAGGCGTGGGCTTAAAAGTTCGAAATTATGTATACCGTTCTGATGTTGCCAGAGGCAGGGACAGTAATCGTCTTTACCTTACTTACGATATCGCGCTGTGGTAAACCCGATGGCTCTGTCAGGTCTTGCCAGGCACATCAGTTTTCAAAAAGCTCACCGCCGTTCAGGGATGAGCTTTTTAACCGCGCTTAACGACGTCGCATCAACAGGACAGCAAGCACAATTGCGACGCCAGCAATACCCGTTGAAATGACTCCCAGAGACTCCAGCCCATAATGCCGAATCCCCAGGCCGCCGATGATAGCGCCTAACCCGATACCCGCATTGGCGGCTGAAATGTTCATCGTCGCGGCCAATGCCTGAGCTTTCGCCCCCGCCCGCATGACCCGGACCTGGCAAATCGGGAACAGTGCGGTATAGGCAATGCCCCACACGGCCAGCGCGACAATCAAGCCAGTGTGTTGTGCCGCCAATGGCGTGGCAGCCAGCATGCCTGCCGCAAGCAGACAGAGAAATACCACGCTTGAGCCCAGTGGGCTGCGATCTACCATGCGCCCACCGATGTGGTTGCCAAGCATGCCGACGGCGCCAAAGCCCATTAGCCACCAACCCACATGACCTGGCGAAATACCCGCGAGACTTTCGAGGGTATCTGCGAGGTAGGTGTAGGCCGTGAACATGGCTGTGAAGGTCAGGACAGACAGCGCGACATGGGCGATAAAGCGTGGGTCTTTGAAAATGAGCGTTTGTTTTTCACCCTGATTGCGCTGGGGCGCGCCGGGCAAAGTTGGCATATAGCTGCGCATAAGCCCGGCGATTAACAGGCAGAGGGCGGCCAACATCCAGAAGCTGCCACGCCAGCCAATGGCGTCCGCCGCCAGCGTGCCCAGCGGGATGCCGAAAACAAGGGCTGCTGAAATACCCATGTACACGTTCGCCACCGCTTTCCCAGCATTAGCCGGGCCAGCGAGTTGGCCGGCTGTTTCACTTGCCGTGCCCCAGAAAACGGGCAAAAGCAGTGCAGGAACAAACCTCGCAATCGCCAAGATCCAGATATTGGCGGACACCGCTGCAAGCGCATTCGACGCGGCAAACACCAGCAAGATAAAGGTGAACAACTTCCTGCGGTCAATATGGGCCAGTCGCGCCGTCAGAATTGGACCGAACAGCATCACCGTGAAGGCAAATAACGTCACCAACTGGCCTGCGAGCGTAACCGAGACATTCAAGTCCCGCGCCAACGCAGGCAAGAGGCCGATGATCAGAAACTCGGTGGTCACAATCACAAAGGCTGCAATGGCCATAATGGCGATTTGAACTGCCGTGTGTGAAGACGTTGTAGGAGCGGCCGTGGAATGGGCCTGAGGTGAAGAGGGCATGGGGAGACGCTCTAAAAAAACAGTGCGTTAGCTTATTGGAGAAATAAATTCAGATTGCGGCTATAAACTACGCAATCAGATGAATTCAATTCCCCAATATCGAGGCGCGATGTTTTCTTCAGAACGGTTAAAAGGCCTGGACGTTTTCGTGTCTGTTGCTGAAACCGGTAGCTTTACAGGTGCTGCTGAGCGTTTGAACCTTACGCGTTCGGCCATTAGCAAAGCCATTGCCCGGCTGGAATCACGGCTGGACACCCGACTGTTCACTCGAACCACCCGCACGTTGTCGCTGACTGATGCAGGTGTGAGGTTTTACCGAACCTGCACCCATGTGCTGGGTGAGCTGGAGGAAGCGGAGTTATCCCTGCATGCGCACAGCACCGAGCCCATGGGCCGTGTGCGCATCGACTTGCCCGCCGCCTATGGTCGCCTTCATGCGCTGGGGGCCATTTTGCGCTGTGCGCGCGAACATGGGTTGCTGCAGCCGCATATTTCGTTTTCGGACCGTTATGTGGACCCGGTTGAAGAGGACATCGACATTGTCGTGCGTATAGGCGGGCCGGACCTGCTGTCGCAAGCGTTGGGCCGACGTTATCTGGGGACCGAGCGCCTGGTGTTTTGTGCCTCCCCCGATTATTTGCTCCGCCAAGGCGTTCCTCGGACTGAGCTGGATTTGCAGCACCACCATTGCGTGATGTATGGCCGCGCGGACGGGAGCGTCAACCCATGGTGGTTCGCCGGGGCGCACGGTGGTCGGGAGCGCCGGATATTGCCCGCGCACATCGCTATTGGTGATGGCGAGGGGCAAGCCGCTGCGGTGCTGGCTGGACACGGCATCGCCCAGCTGCCGACCTGGTTGGTGCAAGACGCGCTGGCGCAGGGAACACTGGTGCAAGTGTTGGCACATCTGGCTACGGACGGATCGCCCATCCATTTGCTGTGGCTCAAGCGCCGCCAATCCCAAGCCAAGGTCAGCGTATTGCTGGACGCGTTAGGCGCGGCGTTGACGGCGTAAAACACTATCGAAGGGTTTCTCTGAGTGATCTGTAAGAAGGTTTTCTGGCGAAGGTGCGAAGTCTTCCAAGTGATTGACTACGCTGTAACCAGAAAATAGCAAAGCAACTGAAATCGAACTTCGCTGAACCCTATCGATCAGTTGACTACAGACGTCCAGGAGGTCACCCCGGTTTTGTCTCATTTCAAACCCGTATTTTTGCTTTTCATCCTGTTGCTCATAGGCATTGGATTCGCGCAGGCAGCCCCTACGCTGTCGTCCGTTATCAAAGCTGAGGAAACCGACGGCAAGCCGCCCGTATTGGTGGACGGAGGATTGCTTGGCGCTTTGGGTGCTGGCATGGATGAAATGCAAGGCCAGCTCGGGCTGAGCGTGCACGTGTTCGATACCTGGCGCTTGCGCACCGAGCGGGCGGCCGATGAGGTCGGTGTCTTGCTGGAGCAGGCCTCGACCCATCCCTCCTGGAGCGGGGTAGGAGATTTCCTGTGGTTATCCGCAGTGTGGATAGGCGTCTTTGCTGCCGCGATGGTTGGCGGGCGTCTGGTGGCGCGTCATGTGAGCGCGACCCGGCCCCTGAGGAATCGTCCCCGCCTGCAGACGCTAACCCGCTACATGGTTGCTTATCTGATCCCGGCGTTGATTGCCTTGCCGGTCACGCTGTACGCGAGCCGCTTTCTGCAGGATTCCATGGGCCGTTCGCTGGCACTGAGCCTTTCGTATGCCAGCAGCGCCGGCGTCTTTTGCGCGGCTCTGGTGCTGTCACTGAGCGCCATGTTTTATGTCGGCCACAAGCGACGGGCCGTGGAAATCATTCGTCGCTACTCGATGCGCCCCTTGTTCCTGATCGGCTTTTTTGCTGCGTTCAGCGATGCAATGACCAGTCCGCAAATCGCCCCACAACTCGGGGGCAACCTTGCCAGTTGCCTGTCGGTGGTTACGGGATTAATCGCCTGTTTCATTTTTGCCTTTTTGGCCATCAAGCTGAGGCGTCCAGTGGCGCACCTGATCCGCGACCGTGCGCTGGCGCAGCGCTTGGGGCAGCCAGCGCTTCAAGAGTCGTTGCGTATTTTCTCTGTGCTCTGGTACTGGCCGATCCTGCTGATGCTTCTGGTTTCGATGCTTAATTTGATTGGCGTGGGTGAGGGCAGCGAGCAGGCGTTACGCAACGCGTTACTGACCACCGGGCTGTTGATCGGCACCGTGTTCCTGAGCACGATTTTGCATCACTGGTTCAGTACCCATGCCAGCCGTAACGGTGCGTACCGGGAACGTTTGATGACCGTGCTGTACGCGCTGTTGCGTATCGCGCTGGCCGTGACATTCATTGAGCTGCTGGCGCAAATCTGGGGCTTCTCGCTGCTGGCGTTTGCGTCTGATAGTAATACCGGCAAGGTCATTAGCGATTCCCTCGGGCATATCCTGTTGATCCTGCTGGTGACGTGGCTGACCTGGGTGGTGCTGGACACAGCGATTCAACAAGCCCTGCAGCCCAACACCAACCGGCGGGGCACGCGGGAGCCAAGCACGCGAATCAAGACCATCCTGCCGCTGATGCGAAATGCCATCAAAGTGATTCTAGTGGTGGTCTGCACCATTACCACAATGGCCAATCTTGGGGTAAACGTTGCGCCGTTTCTGGCCGGAGCCGGGGTGATCGGTCTGGCGATCGGTTTTGGTTCACAGCAATTGGTTCAGGATGTAATCACCGGCCTGTTCATCATTATTGAAGACACCATTTCGGTCGGTGACTGGGTTGTGGTCGATGCCAATCACGCGGGCACCGTGGAAGGCCTGACCATCCGCACCTTGCGCTTGCGTGACAGCCGCGGCTTCGTGCACTCGGTGCCCTTCGGCCAGATCAAGGCCGTGGTCAACCATTCCCGTCAATTCGCCTATGCGTTCTTTTCTGTGCAATTCACTTACGCCACGGACATCGACAAAGCCACCGACCTGATTCGCGAAGCGGGGCGCCAGATCAGTGATGACCCACTGCTAAGCCTCAGCCTGCAAGGTTCGCTGACCGTGTTCGGAGTCGATAGCATGAACCTCGATGGCGTGACCGTTACGGCGCAATTTCGCACCATGTCCGGTGCACAAAGCACCATCACACGCGCCTTTAACGATCGCTTGAAAAAGCTTGTGGATAAGTCTGAGGACGTTCACTTTGCGCAAACCTATCCACAGGCGTTGCTTGCCCCCCTGAACGCGCTTGCCCCGTCTCAGGCAGCGCAGGCAGCGCCCCCTCGACCGACGTTGGTACTGAGCGATGAACCACCGTCATCGCTATAAACGGTGTAGGACGCTGATGCAGTTTGTCAGTGACGACACGCACAGAAACCCGCAAAATGCGGGGGTCTTGATCATGGCCAACGGCTTGTACGGTTGGTTTTCTGGTATACATCACCGTTCTGAATAGACTGAGCCTGCACACTCTATGCGAATGCGCCTTATGTTATTGGGCGGCGGAAATGCTCTCGGGCAGGCGCTGATTCGTCTGGGTGCCGAGGAAGACATCAACTTCCTGGCCCCGCGTCCGCCGCAAGACGGTTGGGATGCTGCGAGTCTGACCCAACTGCTCGATGACACCCGACCGGACGCCGTCATCAATCTTGCCTACTACTTCGACTGGTTTCAGGCGCAGTCTGTCAGCGAGTCTCGCCTGACTGCCCAGGAGCGCGCTGTCGAGCGTCTGGCCGAACTGTGCCAGCACCACGGCATCACGCTAATACAGCCTTCCAGCTACCGCGTGTTCGATGGCTCCCGGGCCACTGCTTACAGCGAGAAAGACGAGCCTGTCCCGCTGGGCTTGCGCGGCCAGGCCTTATGGCGCATTGAGCAAACGGTGCGGGCGATTTGCCCGCAGCACGTCTTGCTGCGTTTTGGCTGGCTGCTTGATGACAGCCCGGATGGCGCGATGGGGCGCTTTCTGGCCCAGGCTGAAAAAACGGGGGAATTGCTGATGGCCGATGACCGTCGCGGCAATCCCACCCCGGTCGATGACGCAGCCCGGGTGATTATCTCGGTGCTCAAACAACTCGACTGTGCGGCGCCGTTGTGGGGCACCTATCACTACGCCGGTCACGAGGCCACCACGCCGCTGGCACTGGGGCAGGCCATTCTGACCGAGGCGCGCAATCTGCACCCGCTGGCCATTGAAGCGCCGACGCCTCAAGCGCACGCCGCGCGCCCCGATGCCGCCGAGGAACCGCAGCATGCGGTGCTGGCGTGCAAAAAAATTCTGCATACCTTCGGGATCAAGCCCCGCGCCTGGCGCGCTGGCCTCCCGGCCCTACTGGACAGGTTTTATCGTCATGGCTGATGCCCCCATTCTCGTAACCGGCGGTGCCGGGTTTATTGGTTCCAATCTGGTCGATGCATTGCTGGCCAAAGGCTACGCAGTGCGCATCTTGGATGACCTTTCCACCGGCAAGCGCAGCAACCTGCCTCTGGACAACCCCAGGGTTGAACTGATCGAAGGTGATGTGGCTGATGCCGCGTTGGTCGCCAAAACCATGGCCGGCTGCCGTGCCGTGGTGCACCTGGCGGCAGTGGCGTCGGTTCAGGCATCGGTGGATGACCCCGTACGCACTCACCAGAGCAATTTTGTCGGCACCTTGAACGTCTGCGAAGCCATGCGCGAAGCGGGCGTCAAACGCGTGGTCTTTGCGTCCAGTGCAGCGGTCTATGGCAACAACGGCGAAGGCGAGTCAATTGTTGAAGACACAGCTAAAGCGCCGCTCACCCCGTATGCTTCGGACAAACTGTCGAGCGAATACTATCTGGACTTCTACCGTCGCCAGCACGGTCTGGAGCCGGTGATTTTCCGCTTCTTCAACATCTTCGGGCCGCGTCAGGATCCGTCTTCGCCGTACTCGGGGGTGATCAGCATTTTCAGTGAGCGTGCTGAAAAAGGCCTGCCCATCACCATCTTTGGCGATGGTGAACAAACCCGCGACTTTGTGTATGTGGGCGATTTGGTGAAGATTCTGGTGCAGGCAGTCGAAGCCGGACACGTGGAAGAAGGCGCGGTCAACGTGGGCCTGAACAAAGCCACGACCCTCAAGCAAATGTTGGCTGCTTTGAGCGAAGTGGTCGGCGAGTTGCCACCGATCAGCTACGCCCCGGCGCGCTCCGGTGACATTCGGCATTCGCGTGCTGATAACAGCCGCCTGTTACAGCGTTTCAAGCTGGACGAGACCACGCCGATGAGTGAAGGCCTGGCGCGTTTGTTGGGTCGCTAATACACGCTGCAAATGAAAAAGACGCCTCGAAAGGCGCCTTTTTTATGTCCGGCGATTGCTTAGAACTTGTAACCCAGGCCAACCATGTAAACCCATGGATCCACGTCAACGTTGACCTTGGCACGAGTGCCAGGCGCAACGCCGTTGTTTTCTACGGTAGCGCGGGTATCGATGTCGATGTAGCGCGCCTGGGCGTTGATCATGATGTTGTCGGTCAGCATGTAGTCAGCACCGATTTGCCAGGCCATGCCCCACGAGTTTTTTGCTTTGAAGTTATCGAAGCCCGCAGCGCTGGCGCGGCTGCCCACGTGTTCGTCATAAATCCAGGTGTAGTTGATACCGGCACCCACGTACGGTTGGAACGCAGACTTGGAGTCCAGTGGGTAGTACACAACGCTCAAGGTCGGTGGCAAGTGCTTGAGGGTACCCAGTTTGCCGTTGGCCGCGTCCAGGCCGGTGCCTTTGATTTTCACGTCATGCTCGAAGGGGGTCGCGGCCAGCAACTCGATACCGATGTTGTTGGTGACCATGTACGCAAAGTTAAGACCCAATTGGGTGTCGCTGCTCATGGTTGCCTTGCCGCCCAGATCAGTACCCGCCAGCGGACCCTGGTCTACTTTTACGCTGGAGCTGTCGGCTTTGGGGTTAACCGTAATGGCACCGGCACGGACGATAATGTCGCCTTCAGTGTGCGCGTGGGCAAGCGGGGCAACGACGGCAAGGGCAAGTGCCGCTGCGCTGAGCAAAGACTTGTGCATGGGAGCTCCAATTGGATATTTAAAATTTATATAACCAATGGTAATGAGCGCTCCGAGCCACTCTGTTGACCCAGCTCAATGAAACGACGATGGGCTGAAAAATTGTGAAAATTTCGTGAACTAACCCGCAAACCACCACTCTTTAATCGCTGTCGCGGCCTGCCATTACTGGGCCCGGAAGCCGAGACGGGCGTGACTGGCGATTACTCTGGCAATTCGTACACATAGATTTTCTGTGCGTCCATCTGATACCCGGCATCGGCCAGCTCGCTGCTGCTCGGCTTGACCTGCAACGCGCCTTCGATCCAGTACGGCTGATACAGCTCGTCCAGCTTGACCCCGACTTTACTGGTCACGTGCACGATCTGGTTCGAGGGCGGCGGCGGGACATGGATGCAGGCGCCGAAATACGGCACCAACAAAAACTCCGTGGTGCGGCCTTCTTCGTTGACCTCCAGGGGCACGATGTACCCCGGCAGACGAATGTTTTGCCCGTCCAGCGCAGGCACTACCGGCGCATTGGGCATGCTCTGCGCCGCCGCGGGCGCTGCCTCGGGGTCAAGATTGCCCAGCTGCGACAGGTCATGCATCGGCGCCATCTCTGGCACTTCGGGCGCTGCATCAGGCGGAATCATCTCCGACCACGTCAACTCCTTCGGTTCGGCTGCCCACACAGGGGTTGAAACCATCAGTAACAGGGCCAGCAGTACGCGTGGCAAGACGGACTTTTTCATACACAGGCTCATAAGCGAATGGACAGGCCATCGGCCAGCGATTGGCGGTAAGCGCGCCAGGCGGGCACGCAACCCATTAACAGGGCGGCGGCCAGAATACCTGCCAGCAGGGTCCATTCATATTCGCTCGGCCAAGCCAGCGGTAAATACAGTCCGTAGTTCGATTGCACGTAACCTTGCGCCAGCGCGATACCCACATACAACAGGGCCACGCCTGCCACTACACCGCTCAGCGCCAATGCCAAGGCTTCGAATACCAGCAGGGTAGCGATGTGCCACGGGCGGGCGCCAACTGATCGCAGGATCGCCATTTCGCGGCGTCGCTCATTGAGGCTGGTCAAAATCGCGGTCAGCATGCCGATCAACCCAGTTAGCACCACAAACAGCGATACCACAAACAAGGCTTTTTCAGCGGTGCTCATCAGGCTCCACAGTTCTTGCAAGGCGACGCCGGGCAAAATGGCCATCATCGGTTCGCCCCGGTATTCGTTAATTTCACGCTGCAAGGCAAAGGTCGAAATCTTGCTGTTCAGCCCTAGCATGAAAGCCGTGATGGCCTGAGGCGTGAGGTCCATGTTGCGGGCCTGGTCGGCCGTCACACGACCTGCGCCACGAGCGGGCACGCCGTTGTGCCAGTCGATGTGAATGGCCTCCATGCCGCCCAGGCTGATGTGCAGCGTGCGGTCCACTGGCGTACCCGTGCGCTTGAGAATGCCGACCACTGTGAAGGGTTTGTCGTCGTGCTTAACCAGACTCACGGCTGCGACACCGTGGGCCAGCACCAGTTTGTCACCCAGTTTGTAGTGCAGCGCCTGTGCGACCTCGGCGCCAAGCACCACTTCAAAAGGGTCGGAGGCAAAGGCGCGGCCCTCGGCCAACTGCAGATTTTGCCGGTGACCGTATTGATAGTGCTCAAAATAGGCTTCGCTGGTGCCCATGACCCGGTAGCCGCGGTGGGAGTCACCCAGCGACATGGGGATCGCCCATTTCACCTTGGGGTTAGTGGCGAAGTGTTCAAAGCTGTCCCAGCGAATGTTGTTGGTGGCATTGCCAATGCGGAACACCGAATACAGCAGCAAATTCACCGACCCTGAGCGGGCGCCGACGATCAGGTCGGTGCCGCTGATGGTGCTGGCAAAGCTGGCACGGGCCTCGGTACGCACCCGCTCCACGGCCAGCAACAAACACACGGACAAGGCAATCGCGAACGCCGTCAGCAGGGCGGTAAAGCGGCGGTTGGCCAGACTGGCCAGCGCAAGACGAAACAAATACATCTCAGACCTCTGCCGGGGCGGCGGCACGATTGAGTTCAGACAGCGACAGGTTGCGGTCGAATAGCGGGGCCAGGCTTTGATCGTGGCTGACGAACAACAGGCTGGCGCCTGCTTCGCGGCATTCGGCGAACAACAACTGAATGAAGGCTTCGCGTGCATCGGCGTCAAGGGCCGAGGTGGGCTCGTCAGCGATTACCAGTGCGGGTTGGCCGATCAGTGCGCGGGCGGCGGCCACCCGTTGTTGCTGGCCGATGGACAGCGAGTCGGCTCGTCGCTCCAGCAACGCCGGGTCTTTAAGGCCCAAGTGGGCGAGCAAGGTGTGCGCGGCCTTGTCGACACTGCCATGACGCTGAGCGGCGCGGCTGGCCCGCAGTTTGGAAAAGTGGCAAGGCAGTTCCACGTTTTCACGCACGGACAAAAACGGCAGCAAGTTAAATTGCTGGAAGATGTAACCCGTGTGATCGACGCGAAAACGGTCGCGTGCGCCAGAACCCAATTCACTCAGTTCCTGGCCCAGTAAACGGATTGAGCCGTGGTCGACTTTTTGCACGCCTCCCAGCAAACCCAGTAAGGTGGTTTTGCCGCTGCCGCTGGGGCCTTTGAGAAACAGGGTTTCGCCGGCCTGCAGGCTGAATTCGGGGATGTCCAGCAGCACGGGATGGCCCGGCCAACTAAAAGTCAGGTCGCTCAGCTCGATGAGTGCTTGGGTCATGGGTCGTCAGAATCGCCTGCAATGTCGGGAAAAGTGGGTGTCACTGGCGCAGCCTGCTAAAGAGCTGCACCAGCCACTCGCCGTAGTCAGAACGTCAGCGTCGGCGCTTTCGCTGACACGTTGACTGCTTGCTGACCGTTCGGACCGATCAGTTGTACCTTGAATGTGTGGGTCCCGGGGAATGTCTTGAAAAACGTGCCGAGGTCGAGGTTTTTCAACTGGCCCGGTTCGGCGCAGGTAAACGCGTAGTGTGCTTCGACATCGCTGTGGTGATGTTCAGTCTTGGCCTTGCTCGCGCCTTCTTCAGGCGCGGGGTCGAACAGCGGGCTATTAAGGTCCTGCGCCTCAACCACACACTTTGCCACCGACGGCAGGTTGAACAGAGTCAGCGGGTTTTCCAGTCGGGCCTTGGCGGCCGCAACGCTGGCTTTGTCTGCATCGGTAGTGGCCGCGTGTTCAAACCCCACCAGGTTCATCGCAGGGCTGTCGAGGTCCAGTTCCAGTGTGTTGTCGTCAAGTGCCACATTCAATGTGCCGACGCCGTGTTCATGGGGGGCAAGGCTGCCATGTTCGTGATCATGCGCTTGAGCCGCGTGCACCACGGCCAGCGGTAATAAAGCGAACGGCAAAGCGAGCAGCAAACGACGCATAGCATGACTCCAGCAAGAAATGGATGAATGTTTTGTTATGTGATCTTATAACGAGATCGCGAGAGTTTGCCCGTGTGCTTGGCGTTACGCAAGACGCATGGGAGCATGCGCACATGAAACTTGAGGAGCCCTGCAATGGTGCGGATTCGCGGAACAATAGGCGATTGGCCCGTCGACTTGACGGTTGAACTGGATGAGGCGGAGTGGGCGCAGTTGGGTGGGCAGATTAAAACGTCTGCGCCCGGCCATGCTGCAGTCGTCAGCCCCCCGGTGAGTCAGGACGACACGGTGTGGGAAATGACCAAAGACATACTGCGTAAGGCCGGACAAATGACCGGGCCGCAGTTGTTGGAGCAACTGGAGGCTTTGACCGGCAGCACAGGGGCGGGAAAACGCCTGTTGGTGCGTCTGCGCCATAGCCGCGAAGTGAAAGTGGTGAGCGGCGCCGACTCACCGGTTTACAGCTGGGTTGAGTAAACCGGTGAGGGCGCGCTGTTGCGGTGCGCAGGTCAGTACAGCGCGGCAAACAATTTGCGGCGATAGGTGGTGACCAGCGGGTGATCATTGCCCAGCAGATCAAACACTTGCAGCAGCGTCTTGTGAGTAATGCCCTCGTGGAAGCTGCGGTTGCGGATAAACAGCTTCAGCAAGCCTTCCAGGGCCCCTTCGTATTGCTGGCGCGCCAGCTGCTGAACTGCCAGTTGATAGGCGGCTTCGTCGTCCAGCGGGTTTTGCGCCACGCGGGTTTTCAGGTCAGCAACATCCGGCAGGTCTTTGGCCTGGCTCAAGAAGGTCAGTTGCGCCTTGGCGCCTGCCAGCTCGGCTTTATGCTCGTCGCTTTTAACCGCGTCCAGTACGGCTTGCGCTTCAGTCAGCTCGCCACGCTCAGCCAGGCAGCGGCCATACAGAATCAGCGCCTTGGCGTTGGTGTTGTCTTCGGTGAGTACCTGCTTGAGCAACGTTTCAGCGTCGGCAAAGCGGCTTTCGGTAAACAGGGCCTGCGCTTGCACCATCGGGTCTTCAGCAGCCGGGGCAGGCATGACGACATGAGGTTCAAGCATGGCGCGAATGGCGGATTCGGGTTGCGCTTCCTGAAAGCCGTCAACCACTTTACCGTCTTTGAACAACACTACGGTCGGCAGGGTGCGAATGCCGATGCGGCCCACGATGTCCTGCTCCACGTCGCAGTTAACCTTGGCCAGCCGCAGTTCGCCCTGATAGTCCTGGGCAATCTGCTCCAGAATCGGCAGCATCACCTTGCACGGCGCGCACCACTCAGCCCAAAAATCCACCAGTACGGGTTGATCAAACGAGGCTTCAACAACCTGTTTGTCGAAGTCTGCCGACGTCACGTCGAAGCTATAAGAAGTCGTAGGTTGAGTCATTGTGGGTCTCGAAACAGGTAAATGAAGGCAACTATAAAGGCTGTGCGGGCACGCTGAAAGTGGCTTGGCAGCGCTGCGCGTGATACAGGCTCACGTCGCGGAACTCATGGGGCTCGGCCAGATCCGGCAACGTGAGTGCCTTGAGGCTTTCCAACTGGCGGTACAACGGATGCCTGAAATCACGCACCCGGGAATCGGCCACCAGCGTCTGTTGGCCGCGGGTCAAAAACTGGTCAAGCAACGGCAGGTTTTCGCGGTCGTACAGCACATCAGCCACCAGGATCAGATCGAAACGGTCCGCCTCGCCAAAGAAATCGCTGGAATAGCTCAATTGCACCTGATTGAGCGCCGCATTGGCCTGGCAGGCTGCCAGCGCAAGCGGGTCGAGATCGCACGCCAGCACTTCCAGTGCGCCTGCTTTGGCTGCAGCAATCGCAGCTACGCCTGAGCCTGCGCCGAAGTCCAGCACGCGCTTGCCTTTGACCCAGTGCGGCTGGTCGGCCAGGTAACGTGCCAGTGCCAAACCGCTGGCCCAGCAAAACGCCCAGTACGGAGGTTCGTACAAAATCCGACGGGTCTCGTCCGGGGTGAAGGCGCGGTTCATGTTCTGCGCGTCGATCAGCCACAGCTTGAGTGACGTGTCAGGCAAGTCGGTGACCACCAGTCGCGCATCCCCCAGCAGCTCACTTAGCGACTGTTGCAGGGCGAGCGGCGGGCTCATGGTGCTTTGACAAATGCCAAGGTGCCCAAGGCTTGCGTTGTCGGCTGCTGGATGATGCGTGACGGCAAGTGCAGGATCAGTTGCCCGGACTGGCTGGCGCGCCCGCGCAGTTCAACCCGCGCACCGGCCGGGAATGCCTGCGGATTGAAGCGCAGCTTGAACGGCAGCGGCTGGTTGTTGCCGACTATCTTGCTGCTGGCCATCAGCCCTTGAGGACGGCCTCGTTCATCCACGATCAACATCGCCAGTTCAACTTCGGCGCCCGCGGGCGCACCTGTCAGTACGCCGCTCAGTTCACGCTGATGGGCGGGCAAGGGGCCGAGATCCGCAGGCGCATCGGTTTTAGGCTGGGTCAGCACTTGAGGTTGCGCCGACTTGGGCGGCTCACTGCTACACGCGACCAGCACACTGGCGAGGCACAGCAAAACAAGCGTTCGTAGCGACATAGAGGGCTCCAGCAGCAGGTCAGTCGACGTATCGGATTGTGTAAAACGTAGTAGGCGGACTGTATACCGTAAAGCCTATGGCTTGTCTTGCCAGTGGGATGCGCTACCATGGCGCTCCCCATTTTTTGTTGCCTGCCACCATGCACTGTCCCTTCTGCGGTGCCAACGACACTAAAGTCATCGACTCGCGTCTGGTCGCCGAGGGCGATCAGGTGCGTCGCCGGCGCGAATGCCTGGCCTGTGGTGAACGCTTCACCACCTTTGAAACAGCTGAGTTGGTCTTACCCCGCCTTATCAAACAGGACGGCAGCCGTCAGCCGTTCGACGAAGAAAAACTGCGCGCCGGTATGCAGCGTGCGCTGGAAAAACGCCCGGTCAGTGTCGAGCGTCTTGAAGCGGCGCTGGCGCATATCAAAAGCAGGTTGCGCGCCACCGGCGAACGCGAAGTCAAATCGCTGGTGGTCGGTGAGCTGGTCATGACCGAACTGCAAAAACTCGACGAAGTGGCCTACATCCGTTTCGCTTCTGTGTATCGACGTTTCCAGGACCTCAACGAGTTCCGCGAAGAGATCGACCGCCTTGCCCGTGAGCCTTCAAAGGAGTGATTGTGTCCACTGAGCAAACCGTCCTGGACGCCCATTACATGGCGCGTGCCATCGAGCTGGCCCGAAAGGGTCTGTACACCACCCATCCCAACCCGCGCGTCGGCTGCGTGATTGTGCGTGACGGCCAGATCGTGGGCGAGGGCTGGCATGTGCGGGCCGGTGAACCCCATGCCGAGGTCTACGCATTGCGTGCCGCTGGCGAACTTGCCCGGGGGGCGACCGCCTATGTCACCCTTGAGCCGTGCAGCCATCATGGCCGTACCCCGCCGTGCGCCGAAGGGTTGGTCACTGCCGGGGTCGCCCGCGTGGTGGCCGCCATGCAAGACCCTAACCCGGAAGTCGCCGGGCGTGGCCTCAAGCGTTTGGCCGATGCCGGTATCGACGTGCGCTGCGGCGTGCTCGAAACCGAAGCGCGTGCCCTGAACAAAGGGTTTCTCAAACGCATGGAGCTGGGCTTGCCCTTTGTGCGGGTCAAATTGGCAATGAGCCTGGACGGGCGCACGGCGATGGCCAGCGGCGAAAGCCAATGGATCACAGGCCCCGCCGCACGTTCGGCCGTGCAGCGTCTGCGCGCCGAGGCCAGCGTCGTGGTGACGGGTGCAGACACTGTGCTGGCCGACGGCGCGCGCCTGACCGTGCGTGCTGATGAGCTGGGCCTGGATGCCGAGCAGACCGCGCTGGTCATGAGCCGGCCGCCGTTGCGCGTGTTGATCGATGGCCGCCTGCGCGTGCCGCTCGATGCGCCGTTTTTCAAAGCAGGTCCGGCACTCGTTGCCACGTGTGTACCGCCAGCGGGGCAAT
The DNA here is from genome assembly GCF_002269125.1 of Pseudomonas lundensis. Classification (GTDB taxonomy): domain Bacteria; phylum Pseudomonadota; class Gammaproteobacteria; order Pseudomonadales; family Pseudomonadaceae; genus Aquipseudomonas; species Aquipseudomonas lundensis_A. The sequence continues at coordinate 63,304 of NZ_NQKI01000003.1, forward strand.
ACCGCACAGGGCCAGAGTGCCTGGTGATCCCCGGCGAAAACGGTCAGGTCGATTTGCGTCAATTGCTGGTGGCGCTGGCGGCCCGGGGCGTTAACGAGGTACTGGTTGAAGCCGGTCCACGTCTGGCGGGCGCATTTGCCGAGCAAGGGCTGGTGGATGAATATCAAATCTTCATCGCGGCCAAATTCTTGGGTTCAACCGCGCGTCCTCTGCTGGAGCTGCCATTGACCCGCATGAGCGAAGCGACCGAACTCAAGATCACAGATCTGCGCGCAGTTGGGGATGACTGGCGAGTCACTGCCATCCCAGTGCCATTAGCCAGCGTATAATTCACAGCCTCCGTTTTACGCAGGTTTTGTTCTCAAGGGGAACGCCATGTTTACCGGCATCATCGAATCCATCGGCAACATCCGTGCACTGACCCCAAAAGGTGGTGATGTACGGGTTTATGTAGAGACCGGCAAGCTCGACCTGAGCGACGTTAAACTCGGCGACAGCATTGCCATCAACGGCGTTTGCCTGACGGCGGTTGAGCTGCCGGGCAACGGCTTCATGGCCGACGTCAGTCGCGAGACGCTCGACTGCACGGCTTTCAACGATTTGAAAGCGGGCAGCCGGGTCAATCTCGAAAAAGCCCTGACCCCGACGACGCGTCTGGGCGGTCATCTGGTGAGCGGTCACGTGGACGGCGTCGGTGAGGTGATATCCCGCGAAGAGAACGCCCGCGCCATTGAATTCCGCATCCGTGCGCCAAAAGAGCTGGCCAAATACATCGCCCACAAAGGCTCGATCACGGTCGACGGCACCAGCCTGACCGTGAACGCGGTCAATGGCGCCGAGTTCTCGTTGACCATCATCCCGCACACCTTGAGCGAAACCATCATGGACGACTACCGTCCGGGCCGTCGGGTGAACCTTGAGGTCGATCTGCTGGCGCGCTATCTGGAGCGTTTGCTGCTGGGCGACAAGGCCGCCGAGCCGACCAAGGGCAGCACCATCAGCGAAAGTTTTCTGGCCGCCAACGGCTACCTCAAATCCTGACTTAAGGGGGTGCCGCGTGGCGCTCAACAGCATCGAAGAACTGGTTGAAGACATCCGCCAAGGCAAGATGGTCATCCTCATGGATGACGAAGACCGCGAGAACGAAGGCGACCTGATCATGGCCGCCGAGTGCTGCAAGGCCGAGCACATCAACTTTATGGCGCGTTTTGCCCGTGGCCTGATTTGCATGCCGATGACCCGCGAGCGTTGCGAGCTGCTCAAGCTGCCGTTGATGGCACCGCGCAACGGCTCGGGGTTTGGCACCAAGTTCACGGTTTCCATCGAAGCCGCAACCGGCGTCACCACCGGCATCTCGGCCGCCGATCGTGCCCGCACCGTGCAAGCCGCTGCGGCCAAGGACGCCAAGGCTGAAGACATCGTCAGCCCGGGGCATATCTTCCCGCTGATGGCACAGGCGGGCGGCACGCTGGCCCGTGCCGGCCACACCGAAGCCGCCTGCGACCTGGCGCGCATGGCCGGTTTCGAGCCAAGTGGTGTGATCTGCGAAGTGATGAACGACGATGGCACCATGTCCCGTCGCGCCGAGCTGGAAAAATTCGCGGCTGAACACAACATCAAAATCGGCACCATTGCCGACCTGATTCACTACCGCATGATCCACGAACGTACCGTTCAGCGGATTGCCGAGCAGCCATTGGACAGCGAACTGGGCCAATTCAACCTGGTGACCTATCGTGATTCAGTCGAAGGCGACGTGCACATGGCACTGACCCTGGGCAAGATCTGCGCCGACGAACCGACGCTGGTGCGGGTGCATAACATGGACCCGCTGCGTGATCTGTTGATGGTCAAACAGCCCGGCCGCTGGAGCCTGCGAGCCGCCATGAGCGCCGTTGCGGCGGCCGGCAGCGGTGTCGTGCTGCTGTTGGGGCACCCGCTGGATGGCGATGTGTTGCTCGCCCATATCCGCGAAACGGCCGATGCATTACCGGTCAAAAAACCGACCACCTACAGCATCGTGGGGGCAGGTTCGCAGATCCTGCGTGACCTCGGCGTGCGAAAAATGCGCCTGATGAGTTCACCGATGAAGTTCAATGCCATATCCGGTTTCGATCTGGAAGTTGTAGAATACGTGCCCTCCGAATAATGACCGGGTGTTTCCCGCCTGAAATTCGTGGCCCAAACTCATTAAAGAACGCACGCAAGTGCGTTCTGGCTCTTTAATACGAGACATACCGAATGACCCTGAAGACCATCGAAGGTACCTTCATTGCCCCCAAAGGCCGCTACGCACTCGTCGTTGGCCGTTTCAACAGCTTCGTTGTCGAAAGCCTGGTGAGTGGTGCCGTTGATGCCCTGGTTCGCCACGGTGTGAACGAAAACGACATCACCATCATTCGTGCGCCGGGCGCGTTCGAAATCCCGCTGGTTGCGCAAAAAGTTGCCCAGCGCAATGAATTCGCTGCCATTGTCGCCCTGGGCGCTGTGATTCGCGGCGGTACTCCGCACTTCGAATACGTGGCAGGCGAGTGCACCAAAGGTTTGGCTCAGGTGTCCATGCAGTTCGGCGTACCGGTTGCATTCGGCGTGTTGACCGTTGACTCCATCGAACAAGCCATCGAGCGCTCCGGCACCAAAGCCGGTAACAAGGGCGCCGAAGCCGCCTTGTCCGCCCTCGAAATGGTCAGCCTGTTGGCGCAGTTGGAGGCCAAGTGATTTCCGACGAAAGCGATCGTTTCAACCCGCGCGATCCAAAACCTGCGGACGCTGGCAAGCCTTCCAAAAGCGCCAAACGTCGTGAAGCGCGTCAGCTCGCGACACAGGCGCTGTATCAGTGGCACATGGCCAAGCACTCGCTGAACGAGATCGAAGCGCAGTTCCGCGTTGATAACGACTTCACCGACGTTGATGCCGCGTACTTCCGTGAAATCCTGCACGGCGTGCCTGCAATCAAAGCGGATATCGATGCTGCCCTGGCCCCGTGCCTGGACATCACCATCGAAGAGCTGGACCCGGTTGAACTGGCCGTACTGCGCCTGTCTACCTGGGAACTGATCAAGCGTGTTGACGTGCCTTATCGCGTGGTAATCAACGAAGGCATCGAGCTGGCCAAAGTGTACGGTTCCACCGACGGGCACAAGTTCGTCAACGGTGTGCTGGATAAATTGGCGCCGCGCCTGCGTGAAGCTGAAGTCAAGGCGTTCAAGCGCTAAACAGCGCTGTCGGCCATGGGCGAGTTCGAGCTGATCCGTACCGTGTTCGCTGCCGCGCCTTGTGCGCAGGGCGGCGAGGGCGTTGCCTTGGGAATTGGCGACGACTGCGCCCTGCTGGATGTTCCCTTCGGGGAACAACTGGCCATTTCCACAGACACGCTGGTAGCTGGCGTGCACTTCGCAGACCCTTGCGACCCTTTTTTGCTCGGTCAGCGTTCGCTGGCAGTGGCGGCCAGTGACCTGGCGGCCATGGGCGCAACCCCCCTCGCGTTTACCCTTGCCCTGACCTTGCCGACGGTGGAAGCCGATTGGCTGCAAGCGTTTGCCCGGGGTTTGAATCACATGGCGCAACGCTGCAACGTGCGCCTGATCGGTGGCGACACCACCCGTGGTCCCTTGTGCCTGACGTTGACAGTATTCGGTCGCGTCCCGACGGGGCACGCCCTGACCCGCAGTGGCGCCCGGCCGGGGGATCTGCTCTGCGTGGGCGGTGAGCTGGGCAATGCCGCGGGTGCTTTGCCTCTGGTGCTCGGTCAGCGCAACGCCGAATCCTTTATCGCAGAGCCGCTGCTGGCGCATTACTGGTCACCGCAGCCGCAACTGGCACTGGGTCAGGCGCTGCGTGGCAAAGCAACGTCGGCGCTGGATATCTCGGACGGCTTGTTGGCTGACTGCGGGCATATCGCGCAGGCATCGCGCGTTCGGCTGCTGATTGAGAACGAGCGCCTGCCCATCTCTGTGGCGCTGCAGGAGTTTCTGGGTGATGCGCCAGCGCAACTGGCGGCGTTAAGCGGCGGCGATGACTACGTACTGGCATTTACGCTGCCAGCTGTTGAGTTGCCTACACTGCTGGCCGATGGCTGGCCAATTCATGTCATCGGTTGTGTGGTTGAAGGGCAGGGCGTTGGCGTGCTGGATGCGCAGGGGCAGGACATTACCCCGGCAACCCATGGCTATCAGCATTTTTAAGGCGAACACCTGTTACAGCAGTCGTTACGGGGTATGTCTGATCAAACTTTTAGATATTTATCCTCGATAATTCAGCCTAAGCGTCTGTAGGAACGTCCTGTTACAATGCCGCCTCTGCGAATTTCCAGTCCTCAAATTGATCAGGAGCACACGGTGCCCGTCGCTTTTGTTGCCGCTTGCAAACTCCCTACTCCCTTTGCCGAATTCACCATGCATGGTTTCCTTGAGAAGGCCACGGGTCGTGAACACGTTGTGCTCAGTTTGGGCGACGTGGCGGACGGTGCGCCGGTTCTGGGCCGCGTGCATTCCGAATGCCTGACCGGCGATGCCCTGTTCAGCCAGCGCTGCGACTGCGGCTCTCAACTCGAAGCTGCCCTGCAGGCCATCGCCCGTGAAGGCCGGGGTGTGCTGTTGTACTTGCGTCAGGAAGGCCGTGGCATTGGCTTGCTGAACAAAGTGCGCGCCTACGAATTGCAGGACGGTGGTGCCGATACCGTTGAAGCCAACGAGCGACTGGGCTTTGCCGCCGATCAGCGCGACTACGCGATCTGTCTGCCAATGCTGGAACACATGGGCGTCAAGTCATTGCGCCTGATGACCAACAACCCGCGCAAGGTCAAAGCCTTGACCGACATGGGCATCACCGTGGCCGAGCGTGTGCCGCTTCACACCGGTCAGAACCCGCATAACAAACTGTACTTGGCGACCAAGGCCAACAAGCTCGGGCACATGATGGGCAATCAGCACCAGAATGAGGCTGACCCGGCGTGACTCGGGGCCAGCGTCGTCGGCGCCTGAGTTTCAGTTGGTGGCAACAGCTGGTGTTGACCCTGTTGCCGCTGGTACTGATTAACGTGTTTTTCGGCGCGTCCGAACCGCTCTTGCCTGAATTGGCCATGCCTCTGTTTATTGCGGGCCTCTTGTCGATGTTCGTCACCCTACGCACGTTCGGGCCTTATAAACATGGCCTGATCCATTTGCAAAAGTCCCTTGATACAGCCCAGGAACCTGCGGCCTGGGATGAATTGGCGCACGTGCGGCGTCGTGCGTTGCTGGCAGCAGGGTTGCCCGCATGGATCGCTGCGTTGGCCGTGTTTGTCGGCCTTGAAGGTGTGCCGCTGCTGCTGCTGGGGTTGTCGACGCTGGTGCTGTTTTACCTCTACCGCATCCCGCGTCAGGTCGGCTGATGCGCCTCTGGCTGGCGGTTCTGCTGCTGGCCGTGAGCACCTCGGCCATGGCAGGCATGCGGGTCGTCAGCCTGGCGCCTTCACTGTCTGAAATCGTCGTGGAACTGGGTGCGGCCGACGTGCTGGTCGGGCGCCTGGACGCGGGCGAGACCTTGCCAGAGTTGGCCAATGTGCCCTCGGTGGGCGGCTATGGCCAACTGGACATGGAGCGCCTGCTCAGCCTGCGCCCGGACTTGGTCCTGCTGTGGCCAGGCAGCGTTGGCGTGGCTCAGCGCGACCAGTTGAAACGCCTGAACCTTCCCACTTTCACCGCCGAACCGAAAAGCCTGACCCAACTGGCCGATCAGGTCGAAGCGTTAGCGTCTGCGCTCAATCGCCCAGAACGCGGACGCGAGTTGGCGACCCGGTTGCGCGCTCGTCTGGAGCAATTGCAGCAGCAATACACCCGCGAAGAACCGTTACGCGTGTTTTATCAAGTCTGGGATCAGCCGTTGTACACGGTAGGCGGCCAGCAAATCATCAGTGACGCGCTGGCTATTTGCGGTGCCCGCAATGTGTTTGCCGACTTGTCGTTGCCGGCACCCCAAGTCAGCGTGGAGTCGGTTTTGCAGCGTAATCCCGACGTGATCATTGCAGGCACCCAAGCGCAGTTGAATGCCTGGAAGGCCTGGCCACAGCTCGACGCCGTAAAGCACGGGCGCTTGTTGCTACTCAACGACAAAGGTCTTGAGCGCCCAAGCGGACAGATGATCGAAGCCACGGCTCGTTTGTGCGAACAATTGGCTGGGCGTGCTTAGTAGCTGCTGACGGCGTGCGTGTGGCAGCAATCACACAGTTTTACAGGCTGGGGGTCCAGGTCACGGCAACCTGTAGGCTGCGCCGCTCTTCGCGATAGCCGTAATAGTTGCCGTCATATCCGTACAGTGCGCGGGTGAAGGTTTTATCCAGCAGATTGTCGACTTTCACGTCCAGTCGCACGTCTGAGTTGGCCTGCCAATGCGCCCGCAACCCCAGCAGGGCATAACCGCCCATCGGCTGCTGATTCTGTTCATCGTTATAGCTGCTGCTTACGGCTTGCCAGCTGGCGCCCACGCCGAGCCGGTCAAACTGTCGATCCAGATCGAGGCTCAAGGTGCGGCGCGCCCGGCGGCTCAAGGTTTTGCCAGTGTCGCGGTCACGCGGGTCGATGATGGCCAGGCCGAGGCTGCTCTGCCAACCGAACCATTCCTGTTGCAGTGCGCTTTCGAAACCGGTGATGCGTGCAGCCCCGATGTTCTGCTGAATCCAGTCGGCATCTGCGACGATTGCGTCTTGAATGTCTGTGCGATACAGCGATGTTTCCAGTCGGCTGGTTTCACTCAGTTGGCTGCGCCACTGCAGTTCGTAACTTTTGGAGTGTTCGGGCTCAAGCGCCGGATTGCCAAACTGCGGGTAGTACAGATCGTTGAACGTAGGCGCCCGGAAGCCTTCGCTGTAGGACAGCAGCACATCGTTAGCGGCATTGAGCGGCACTGTCAGGCTGGCGCTCCACGTGTTATTGCTGCCGAATTGCTGGTTTTTGTCATGACGCAGCCCCAGCTCCGTTGAAAAGCCCTCACCCTGAAAGCGGTGCTGCACAAATACGGCGCGGTTCCAGCGACTGTCTTTGTCGAACGCGGTGCTGCTACGAACCCGATCCTGATACGCGTCGAAGCCCAGCATCAGGCTGTTTTGATCATCCAGCGAGAGGCTGTTTTGCCAGTTCAGGGAATCGCGGTAGGTGTTGAAGCTGTAAAGGTCGGGGCTCAATTTGTCTCGGGTTTTTTCGCGGTTCTCGCTGTGGCCGAGTTCGAGGCGCGAGTTCCAGCGCTCAGAGAGCTGTGCATCAATGAAGCTGCCTACGCTGCTGATGTCGAAATTGCTGTAAGACTTTTGCCCGAACGTCGCATCAAGTTCGGTTTTGCCCTCGCTTTTGATGGCGCTGAGGCCGATCTCAAGGCCGTCGTTCAGGTGATGATTGAGGTTCAGACTGACCGATTTGTTGCGATACGCATCGTGGTCGTTATCGACCGGGTAGGACACCGTGGTGCGGTTGATCCCCGCTGTGTTTTCCAGCGCACCGCTGAGGTTGAAGCGCGTGTGGTCATCGCCGCCAGACACCCCGACACTGTTTTGCGAACTGCCGTAGCTGCCCTGCGCACTGTGCAGGCGCAGTTGCGGCGCTTGATCGGCGCCGCGCCGGGTGAAAATCTGAATCACGCCGCCGATCGCATCGCTGCCATAAATCACCGAGCGCGAGCCGCGCAGCACCTCCACGCGCTCGATCTGATCAATGTTCAGGTATTGCAGGTTGCTGTCGGCCGAGGTGGCATTGGCCATGCGCTGGCCGTCGACCAGCACCAGGCTCTGCGCCGATTTGGTGCCGCGAATGTAGATGCCCGGCAGTGCACCGCGCCCACCGCTGCGCGCCACTTGTACGCCCGGCACACGGCCCAGCAGGTCGGTAAGGCCTGTGGGCTGCAAGCGGTCGATGTCGTCGCGGGTAAAGACGGTGTTGGCGCTGGAACTGTCAGAACGTGCTTGCACCTGACGGTTGCCGGTAATCAGTGTTTGCGGCAGCTTGAGGGCATTGTCGCGCCCCTCGGTATCAGCCAGCACCGAACTGGCTGGAATGACGCTGAGAATCAAGGCCAGGCGAAGAGATGTCATGATGTGCGAATTCTATAGTCCCTTGTAGTCGCTGCCGATCCCCAGGATTCGACAGCGACTACACAGGTTTACAGCCCCAGCAGTGCCATGCGCTGACGCACAGACGCTTCGATGCCAGCGGCATCCAGACCACATTCGGCCAACATTTGGCTTGGCTTGGCGTGTTCGACGTACACGTCGGGCAAACCGAGGTGCAGGATCGGTTTGAGCAGGTTTTCGCGGGCCATGAATTCGCTGACCCCGGCTCCCGCACCACCCATGATGGCGTTCTCTTCGATTGTCACCAACAGTTCGTGGCTGTTGGCCATTTCACGCACCAGGGCTTCGTCCATCGGCTTGACGAAACGCATGTCGACCACGGTCGCGTCGAGGGTTTCAGCCACTTTCAGGGCTTCAGCCAGCTGCACGCCAAACACCAGCATCGCGACGTTGCTGCCTTTGCGACGAATCACGCCTTTGCCGATTTCCAGCGGTTCCAGGGTTTTCTCGATGGGCGCATTCGGCCCCGTGCCGCGCGGGTAGCGCACCGCCGCCGGGCCGTTGTACAGGTGGCCGGTGGTGAGCATTTTGCGCAATTCGTTTTCATCACTCGGGGTCATGATGACCATGCCCGGTATGCAACGCAGGTACGACAGGTCGAAACTGCCAGCGTGGGTCGGGCCGTCTTCGCCCACCAGACCGGCACGGTCAATGGCAAACAGGACATCCAGATTTTGTACCGCAACGTCATGCACCAGTTGGTCATAGCCGCGTTGCAGGAATGTCGAGTAGATCGCCACTACCGGTTTGGCGCCTTCACAGGCCATGCCCGCGGCCAGGGTCACGGCATGCTGTTCAGCGATGGCCACATCAAAATAACGCAGCGGGAAGCGCTCGCTGAACTTGATCAGGTCCGAGCCTTCTTTCATCGCCGGAGTAATGCCCACCAGGCGCTGATCGGCCGCGGCCATGTCGCACAGCCAGTCGCCAAATACGGCGGAGTACTTGGGCCCACTGGCCACTTTGGGCGCTGCAACCGGTGCGTCCAGCGGTTCAAGCTTGGTGATGGCGTGGTAACCAATCGGGTCGGCTTCTGCTGGCGCAAAGCCTTTCCCCTTTTTAGTGACGATGTGCAGGAATTGCGGGCCTTTGAGGTCGCGCATGTTGCGCAGCGTTGCGATCAACGTTGGCAAATCATGGCCGTCAATCGGGCCGATGTAGTTCCAGCCGAGTTCTTCAAACAACGTGCCGGGCACCAGCATGCCTTTGGCATATTCTTCGGTGCGGCGCGCGATTTCCCAGGCGCCCGGCAAGCGCGACAGCACTTTCTTGCTGCCTTCGCGCATGCTGGCGTAAGTGCGGCTGGAAAGAATTTTGGCCAGGTAGTTGGACAACCCCCCGACATTGCGCGAGATCGACATGTCGTTGTCGTTGAGGATCACCAGCATGTTGGCGTCGACTTCGGGGGCATGGTTCAAGGCTTCGAATGCCATGCCAGCAGTCAGGGCGCCATCACCGATGACGGCAATTGCCTTGCGGTCACTGTTTTGCAGGCGGGCGGCAATGGCCATGCCCAGCGCGGCGCTGATCGAGGTGCTGGAGTGGCCAACGCCAAAGGTGTCGTACTCGCTCTCGGAGCGGCGCGGGAAGGCGGCTATGCCGTCCTTCTGACGCAAGGTCGCCATGTGTTCGCGGCGCCCGGTCAGGATTTTATGCGGATACGCCTGATGGCCCACGTCCCATACCAGACGGTCGTCCGGGGTATCGAACACGTAGTGCAACGCAATGGTGAGTTCAATGACGCCCAGGCCGGCACCGAAATGCCCGCCCGTCTGACCGACGGTGTAGAGCAGTTCCTGGCGCAATTCATCGGCCAAAGGTTCCAGCTCGGCTTCGGCTAACCGGCGCAGGCCCGCAGGCGTGCCGGCTCGGTCGAGCAGGGGCGTGGTCGGGCGTATGCGGGGAATCTCATGAAACGTCGTTGGCATCAGGCGAATCGTTATAGGTATAAGAAGAGGCGGCAGTTTACCTTATGCAACGGAAGCTGCCCACGGAGTCTGGTATTCGTTAGTCAGACCTTGGCAGTAGAGCAGGTCTGAAAAATCTGTATTGCGCCGCTTTTTAGTGGCGGCGCCCCACGATGTAGCGTGCGAGTTCACGCAACGGTTCGGCAGCTGCATCAAAAGGTCGCAGGGCGTTAATGGCCTGATCGCGCAGTTCGAGCGCGTAGGCTTTTGCCGCTGGCAGACCCATCAATGAGGGATAAGTCGGTTTGTCACGGGCCGCGTCGGCGCCTGACTGTTTGCCAAGCGTAGCCGTATCGCCCTCTACATCAAGGATGTCGTCCTGAACCTGGAACGCCAGACCAATGGCCCTGGCATAAACCTTCAGGGCGTGCAGGTCTTCAGGGCGGGCGCGACCACTGGCCAGGGCGCCCAGCTGCACGCTGGCTTCAATCAGCGCGCCCGTCTTGTGGCGGTGCATGTATTCGAGGGCAGTCTGGTCAAGCTTGACCCCGACCGAACCCAAGTCAATGGCTTGCCCGCCCACCATGCCTGCCGGGCCTGCGGCCATCGCCAGGTCAGAGACCATGCGCAGTCGCGTGTCAGCGTCCAGCGTGTTCATGTGTGGATCGAGCAGGGCACTAAACGCCAGACTTTGCAGCCCGTCACCGGCCAGAATCGCACAGGCTTCGTCGAACGCTTTGTGGGTGGTCGGCTGACCACGGCGCAGGTCGTCGTCGTCCATGGCTGGCAAATCATCGTGCACCAGCGAGTAGGCGTGTATTAGCTCCACTGCGCATGCCGCACCATTGGCTTGCGCGGGGTCGGCCCCCAAGGCCTCGCACGCGGCATAGGCCAGCAGCGGTCGGACCCGCTTGCCGCCATTCATGACGCTGTAGCGCATCGCCTCGTACAGGCGGGCCAGCTCCGGTGCCGGAGCGACAAACAAGCGTTCAAGGGCCGCGTTGACACGGGCCTGGCTGCTGGCTTGATAAGCATCAATCATTCGGGTTGTTCCGCATCAAATGGCTCTTGGGCTAATTCACCATCACGTTCGAGCAGGATGTGCACTTTCTGTTCGGCCTGAGCCAGTGCGCCCTGGCATTCGCGGGTCAGGCGGATGCCTTGCTCGAATGCTGTCAGCGAGTCTTCCAGCGACAACTCGCCGTTTTCCAGACGCTCGACCAGTGTTTGCAGGTCAGCGAGGGACTGCTCGAAATCAAGGGAAGCTTTTTTGCGGGCCATGGCGGCGTTCTCGGTAGGCGTTAAAACCGGCTGACACTAGCAGACAGCGGGTTTTGGGGCAAATCTGACGGCGTTGAGCGTGCTGCAAGGGCGGTCGCTTGAAGGTGTTTCACCGCTTAAAAGCTGGACTACAGGAACTGAGCCACGAGGCTTAGGCCAAGTCTGAATTTTTCCTGAGGCTTTGTAGGGATAACTAAGTTATTTGGCGTGTTTTTCTACCCAAACACTTTTTTTGGGCGTTTTTTAAATCTCGGAGACGCTTCCTATAGAAATACCGAAATTTCCGACTTTTTTTCGTTAGTCATTCCCCTATCGTCGCGCTCCATGGTCGGACGCGAGGAGTGACCGATGGCACGTTTTATAGCTTCTCCGACAGTTAGGCAGCATCGGGTGTTGACGTGTCCCAGCAAGGTGCGCAAGCGCTTGATCGGATTGGCCCAAACGCCTGTGGTTACTGCCAACTTTGCCGGGCGTGACGTTCATTTTTCCACTGTGTTTGAGGCGCTGGGGCGTACACGGGGCAGGGCGCCAACCCTTGCACGGCTTCAAACACACGGCAACCGCCTGCTTCAGGGCTAATTCCGTATTCATACCTACCCGTTGACTGGGTCGGCAACGTATTCGCGCATATCTGCCGGGGGCTTTCCCACGAACGGACATACGCAGTCGTGATCCTGAGCAGCACACTTCATTAAGGACAGAAGACATGATCAACGCAGACCTGCAAGACCTGACCCAAGCCCCGGCCCCGTTGCGGCGCCGTGGCCCGCTAACGTGTGAATGCGAGTGAGGGGCGTGTGATGTTCGCTCACGTCCCGCAGCCGCTGGAGTATGCCGAAACCCTGCTGGCTCATTTCGCCCGGCTGTCGCTGAGCGCTGACAGCCGTACGCTACTGAGCCAAACGGCTCAGGCAATGGCGCAGCTCATCGGGTGCCAATTGAGCCAGCTTTACCTGTTGGATGCCTCGCGTGAACGGCTGGAGCTCAAGGCTCAGTGGTTTGAAGGTACGCTGCGCCCGGCGTTCGGCGCCGGACGTCAGGCCGACTATGGCCAAACGCCTTTGTTGCAATACGCCATCAGCCAAAATCGAGCTGTTGACTTGAGCAACCTCGATAGCTGTTTGCACAACCTCGATTTTTTGCCCAGTGCCGGAGTCCCTTGGCGTGGACTATTGGCTGTACCGATGCTGGACTCGCGTCAAACAGTGGCTGGCGTGCTGATGCTGGCCAGTCACACCAGCCAGCAACTGCAAGGTTATGCCGCGTCATTAAGCGCCTTGGGTAGCTTTGTATTGATGCAAATGAAGCTGTTGGAGCGCAACCCGCAACGCGGCAAGTCGTTGAGCCGTTGCGTGAGTAACGGGACCTTGATCGGTTCCAGCCCGGTCATGCGCAAAACCTACCGTTTGATCAATCGCGTTGTGCACAGCCCCTTAACCGTGCTCCTGCTGGGGGAGACCGGCACCGGGAAGGAAGTCGTGGCACGGGCGATTCACGATACAGGCCCCCGGCGCGCCCATCCCTTCATCGTGCAGAACTGCGCCGCTTTTCCGGAGGACCTGCTGGAAAGCGAATTGTTTGGTTATCGCAAAGGTGCCTTTACTGGAGCGGAGCGGGATCGCAAAGGGCTGTTCGATGCTGCACACGGCGGCACCCTCTTGCTGGATGAAATTGGGGACATGCCACTGGCGCTGCAAGCCAAATTATTGCGCGTGCTGCAAGAAGGCGAAATCCGGCCTTTGGGGAGCAATGAAACGCACACCATCGACGTTCGCATCATTGCCGCGACCCATTGTGATTTGAAGCAGCGAGTGAGGCAGGGGCGTTTCCGTGAAGACCTGTATTACCGCCTCGCGCAGTTCCCGGTGGTGCTGCCCGCCCTGCGTGAGCGCGGCAGTGACATCTGTGAGCTGGCCACTCATTTCGCAACCAGCACCTGTGCTTTTTTGCAGCGCCGCCCCGTCGTGCTGGCCGACAGCGCACTGGCGCAACTGGCCTGTTATTCCTTTCCGGGCAATGTGCGCGAGCTTAAAGGGTTGGTCGAGCGTGCGGTCCTGCTGTGCGACGGGCATGAGCTACTGGCCGAGCATTTTGTGCTGCCCTCCGAACTGACCGATGAGTGGGGGGGCCTCAATTATCGCAAGCGCATGGACGCCATGGAGCGCGGTTTACTGCTCGATTGTTTACGGCGCAACGGCGGAAACCAGACCCAGGCCGCCCTTGAGCTGGGTCTCGCACGGCGCACGCTCCTGTATCGCCTCGGGCGTCTGAACATCAGTACGGATGAGATTCGGGCCTACGCCTCGTGATCCCCGCGCACTGGCCAGATGCAAAGGCACTTCCACCTTCGATGGTGGACGCCATCGTCCGTTGGTGCTCCGCACGTCATCAGCCGCAGTCGTCAGCGAAGAGCAGCGGCGTTTGCTTTGCGCTCCTTCAACAGGCCCCATAAAGATGAGGCCCTTGCCGCGTAGTGAACATGTCGATGAACGGATCGCCTACCACGCTCACCTCAAGCCGACGGATCTCTTCAGTGTCGGCCCAAATCCCTTGGTGGCGGCTGCCAGCGAGTTGTTGTCATGTGTGGTGGGCCTTCGTCACTCAATGGCGGAATACGACTTGCCAGTCCTGCATGCCCGGCTCAGTGCAGGCGTGAACGCGTTCGAAGCCAACGCCCTGTATTCGGGGTGTGAACGCGGGCAAGTCATGAGCGCCCGTTATGTCCTGTGCACGGTACTGGATGAGGCCATTTCAACCTCGGAGTGGGGCAATGAGAACGACGGGCCGCCAAAGAGCCTGTCGAGCCGTTTTCACAATGAAACCTTGGGCGGCGCCAACGTTTTTCAATTGATCGATCGGCTTTGCCTGGAGCCCGCGAAGAACCTGTATTTGCTTGAGTTGCTCTATGTCAGCCTGTCGCTGGGCTTCGAAGGCCGCTTTCACGTGAAGAGGGGCGGTGCGCTCGAACGAGAGGCGATACGCGACAGCCTCTATCGCCAGATCCGTCATGTGCGCGGCGATATGATCCGTGATGCCTCGCCTCACTGCCAGGGCCTGAAGGCCCGGCGCGGCCATCGGGTGCGCATCGTCCCGCGTTGGTTACTGGTCACGTTGACCCTGGGCTGCCTGACGGTCATGTATTCGGGGTTCGCCTGGGTGCTGAGTCAACAGCGTGAAGCGGTGATGCAACACTACGAACAGCACGCGGCTGAGGATCAGGCCGCAGCTGTGAACAGGAAGTCATGATGAGCAACTGCTTGCACAAGGCCATGGCGTTGCTGAATCACACCTGGCGGTGGACGCTGTTTGGGGTGCCGACTGTTGCGCTGTTGGTGTGGTGGGCCGGGTATTTGCTGGCCGTGAACGGTCACAGGTTTTGGGTCGACCCCGTTGCGCGGTCGTTGAGCATCAGTGCCGTGGTCCTTCTTTGGGGGGTGACCATGGTGTTTGTCAGCGGGCGCGCAGGGCTGCGTAAAAAAAACGAGGCTGAACGCGAAGCTTTCGGGGGTGATGCCGCCTGCAACACCCTGCAAAAACGTTTCAGGCAGGCGCTGTACACCCTAAAAGATACCTGCGTGCACCTCGACCGACCTGAACATTGGCGCGACGAATTGCCCTGGCTCATGGTGCTCGGGCCGCCAGGCGCCGGCAAAACCCGTTTGCTGGATGTCTCCGGTCTGGAATTTGCGCTGCACACCCTTGATGGCAGCCCCACCCGCGACCTGCGCAGCACCCTGGACTGTGAGTGGTACTTTGCTGAACTCGGGGGATTAATCGACACCGCCGGAGGATGCTTGCCTTCCGGCATTGAGCCGCGCAATGCCAGCGACTGGCGGACCTTGCCTGGCCAGTTGCGCAAACGCGCGCGCGGGGGGCTGTTGAACGGAGTGTTGGTGACCATTCCTGTAGATACCCTGATGCTCGGCCGCACTGACACGCTGTCCGGTCTTTCGGATCAGATCCGGGCACGGTTGCAAGATGTGCATGAGGTGTTGCGCATCGAGTTGCCGGTGTACCTGGTGCTGACCAAGACTGACCTGATACCTGGCTTTACCGAGTTTTTCGAGCCTTTGCCCCTTGAAGAACGCGCTCAGGTATTCGGTGCCAGCTTTGAGCAGGGGCAGGGCGGTGCTGCGCTTATGCGTGCCGAGTGCGAGGCGTTGTTGCAGCGGCTTAACAGTCAGATCATCGTGCGTATGCATCAAGAGCGCGATGCGCAGCGGCGCGGGCGAATACTGGACTTTCCTCGGCAATTGAGTGAAGTCGCGACACGGCTTTGTGTGTTTACCGACATGACGTTTTCGCTCAACCGCTATCCACAGGTCAGCCCGCTGCGGGGGTTTTACCTGACCAGCGCTGCCGACGTCTCGCAACCCGCCGAGGTTGCGCGAGATAAAATCCGCACCCTGCCCGTGCAGCTCCCGGGCCAGTCTTACTTCATTCACCATCTGTTCAGGCGTGTGATGTTGCCTGAAGCGCAGAGGGCCGGGCTCGACAAGCCTAAGCGCCAACGTTTGTGCTGGGGCCAGCGTTTTCACTACCTCTTGGCGATGGGGGTGGTAGGGGGAATGGGTGTGTTGTGGACCAGCAGTTTTTTGTCCAACCATGCGCGTTTTGACCAACTGCGTCAGCTGACTCCGCACTGGACTCAACAACATGGGCAACTCAATCCTCAAGATGATGCCCTGGCCGTACTGCAAATCCTGGACACGTATTACGCCGCCACTCACGTATTCCCTTCGGCATGGGATGCGGCCTTGTATGAACGCACCGGGCTGTATCAAGGCGCAGAGGTGCGCGAGCGGGTCGAGCGCGCTTATCAACACACCTTGCAAACCGAGTTGATGCCGCGGGTGGTCCAGCAGCTTGAACAACAGATACACGCCAACTTGAGCAACCGTGAACGTTTGCTCAACAGCCTGCGCGCCTACTTGATGTTCGACGTCAGTGACAAACGCGACCCCGCCTGGCTCAAAGGCTGGATGGCCAACGACTGGTCGATGCGCTACCCCGGCCTGACGCATGTGCAGAACGGCCTGAATCAGCACCTCGAACGTTTGCTGAACACCCCGGTAAAGCCTGCGCTCGATACGGCACTGATTGCTCAAGCGCGTCAGGTTCTGCGCAGCGAATCGCTGGCAACCGTGGTCTACCGCACGCTCCGTGAGCAGGCGCGCTCATTGCCGCCTTACTGTATTGCTCTAGACCTAGGGCCGCACGGCCATCTCTTGACTGGCGCCGATTACAACGTTCCGGGGTTTTACACGCAGCAAGCGTATCAACAGTATCTCTCGATCCAGGGCGTGAGCCTGGTGAGCGACATCTTGGGTAATAACTGGGTGCTTGGGGAGAGCAACAGCACCAGCGCGATGGGCATGCGCAAACTCATGGTTGAAGTGGAGCAGCTGTACTTTCGGGACTACGCCGAGCACTGGGCGGCAGCGGTCGGGCGACTGGGTTTGAAGCCGTTCAATGACGCCCGCGAAGGTGCTGAGTACTTGGCCGGCATGACCTCAGCCAACTCGCCGATCCTGCGCATGCTGTTGGCAGTGCGCAATAACACGCGCTTCATCACGCTGGCAGATGAACTGCCTGACCTGGCCAGTACGGTAGATGCCGGAGCGCTGTCGGGTGTGGTCAACGTCGTCGGTACTGCCGTCGCCAAGCGCGCTGACCCATTGACGGCCAATGTGGCCGACACGTCCAAAAAGGCCATGCAGCGGCAGTTCGAACCTCTTCATCATCTATTGGACGACAACGACGGCCTTGCGGACCCTCTCTCGCTGTTATTCGCCAGACTCACCGATTTGCAAATGCAAATGGCGGCACTCGCCAGCGCGAGCGCACCGGCTGACGCCGCTTTCGAAATCGCCCGCCAACACATGAGCGACCAGCGGGATGCTTTGAGTCAACTTCGTCATACCGCCCAACGCTTGCCTCGCCCGCTCAATCACTGGTTTAACGGAATGGCCGAAAACACGTGGGGCGTGAGTGCTGAACCAAACCTATCAGTCCCTTAGTAAGCCCTATAAGCATGGGGTGTACCCGTGTGGTGCGCGAACGATCGGCCAACGTTAGCCCTTCAATGCCCACAGCAATAGTGCAGATGTAATCGACGGGCATTAAAAAGCCGGCTTGTGGCCGGCTTCTCGGGGGAGGATGTGGTTTATTTTTGGTAAACCGTACCCACCTTCAATTTGGACATCCAGCGTTAAAGCATGTGGATGTGGACGCAGAGGCGTGTGGCCGTCTGGTCGTGCGAACCGCTCGCGGCGGTTGCAAGGTGTGCGGCGCAGCATACTCAACTTCGCGAAGGTTTCCCAGCTAAAACCGGTCCGGGTTGCCCGGCAGTGCGGGTCGTCAGTCAGTTGTCTTCAAGCGGGTGTGGCACAGCAGGCCTGCGAGTGTTGAGGGTCGACCACCAAAATACCCACCCCAATATGCGGATATTCAGTGCCTGAATCTGTTCGGCCGAGTACGTCTCGTCAGGGTATTCACTGTTGTTGTGGCTGCGCAGCCGCAGTCCGTCGCCCGGCAGGCGGTATGCGTATTTGATGCGCAGCATGCCGTCTTGTTCGAGGGCGTAAATCTCACCGTCCACGATGTGTGTCAGGCTGCTGTCGACGGCGAGGGTGGAGCCGCTCTGAATTTTTTGCGCCATGCTGTTGCCAATCATCGGGACGCAAATGGCGTGTTCGGGGCTCACGGCTGCGGCTCGCAAGATCGCGTTGTCGAGGCGTATGTGGCCGTCAGGTATTTCCATGACGCGCGTCCCGGTGCCACAGGGGGTTAACACCTCGTTGTAAAAGGCGAGGCGGGCATCGGTTCTGTCGGGTGTAACGCTGGTGGGTCGAAGGGGTGTGAGGTGTGCCTCTGATGGCGCACGCAGAGGTTCATGTGTGCTGGGCCCTTTAGGGTGTTTAGAACCTTCACCCGTACGTAGCCAGCGACTGTTCACACAGAGCAGCTCGGCGATTTCGTCAAGTCGGGCCATGGGAATGCCGCGCTTGAACCAGTTATTGACGTGCTGCGGCGTAACGCGGCGATTGGCAGCGAAGTCCGAAGCGGATAAATGGCATTCCCTTAACAGGAGCCTTAGACGATCACCGGATGTATTCATGCTGGCGGAGTTTACGGAGAAGAATGCGCCGTTTAAATAAACTAAACGTTCAAAAAAGACACGCAAGAACCAGAGATATCGCGGGCTTCAAAAGCCTTTTCCTACGTTTGATGTGCGACGTATTTGTACGCGGTGAACATAGTGTTTTACGGTGTTTAAGCAGGCATAAAAAAACCCCGGAAGACCGGGGTTTTTTGTGTAGGAACTTGCCGTAACAAGTGACTCAACACTTAGCCTTTGTAAGCAGCAACCGACTTGGTGATTTCGGCGCGGGCAGCTTCTGCGTCGCCCCAGCCTTCGATTTTCACCCACTTGCCTTTCTCGAGGTCTTTGTAGTTCTCGAAGAAGTGCTGGATCTGCTGGATCAGCAGAGGTGGCAGGTCGGTGTACTCTTTTACGTCCACATACAGCTGCGACAGCTTGTCGTGTGGCACTGCAACTACTTTGGCATCGCCGCCGCCGTCGTCAGTCATGTGCAGGATGCCGACCGGGCGAGCACGGATAACCGAACCTGGTGCAACCGGGTAAGGGGTCACGACCAGCACGTCGAGGGGGTCACCGTCGTCGGCCAGGGTGTTCGGGATGAAACCGTAGTTGGCCGGGTAGAACATCGGGGTGGCCATGAAGCGGTCAACGAACAGGCAATCGCTGTCTTTGTCGATTTCATATTTGATCGGCGCGTGGTTAGCCGGAATCTCGATAGCGACGTAGATGTCATTCGGCAGGTCTTTGCCAGCCGGAATCTTGCTGTAGCTCATTGGGCGGTGCCCCCGTTAGTAGGCCAGTTTGCTTGGCCGATTTGGCCAAAAAGTGGCGGCGATTATAGGCGTATTCCTGCAACGACGTCACGCCTGGGCGATCAGTGCTGTGCGCGGTATCCGACATGTTCGCGCTGAAGCGTTTGTAAGCGGGTCAACGGGTCCTGACGATAAAACAGGCTCAGTTGTTGGTAAACCCGCGGGTAGGCCTGGTTCAACAGATCAGGAGCGCTGAAGAAGTATTCGCTGATGACCGCAAAAAACTCCGCCGGGTTTTCAGCCGCATACGGGTCGATAGGCGCGTGATCGGGGTTGTGGTGATCAAGGTAGTGGTTGAGGTGGTCGTAGGCCTCTTGCATGGCGTTGGACCAGTCGTTGACATTCATGCTGCTGTGCAGCGGCGGCATGCCATTAGCGGCACCGTTGAGCATGTCGAGCTTGTGCGCCAGCTCATGAATCACCAGGTTGTACCCTTCCCAGCCGCCGCTCGACAGAACGCCCGGCCAGGCCAGCACCACCGGGCCATGCTGCCAGGCTTCGCCGCTGTGATGACCTTCCCACTGATGCTCCACGCCACTGGCGTCGCGGTGACGCTGCGGGCTGACGAAATCGTCGGGGTACAGCACGATTTCGTGAAAGCCCTGATACCAGTCCAGCTCACCCAGGTTCAGTAACGGCAATTGCGCTTGCGCAGCCAGCAGCAACCGGCCGACGTCGGTGAGTTCAACACCGGGCATCGGTGTCAGGTGTTTGTCCTGCAAAAACAGCACGCTGTGCTCACGTAGCCATTTGTCTTGTTCGTCATCCAGACCGTCGAGAATGCTCAGGTGTTGGCGCACCTCATGCCAGGCATCCGGGGTTACCGGGTGCTGGGCAAGAATCCTCTGGCGTCTCCATTCGCTCAGCGACCACATGGGTTTTTCTCGATCAGGCTTTAGAAGGGGTGCGCCCCAGACGGCTGCGCACCACACCGACAATCATTGGTACCAGCGACAGCAGGATGATACCCACCACCAGCAGCGACAGGTTTTTCTTGATGAACGGTACATTACCGAAGAAGTAACCCAGCGTGACAAGACCGCCGACCCACAGGATGGTGCCGAATACGCTAAAGCCGAAAAAGCGCGGGTAGGGCATGCGTGCCACACCGGCTACAAAGGGGGCGAAAGTACGGATGATCGGCAGGAAGCGCGCCATGGTCACGGTTTTACCGCCGTGGCGGTCATAGAAATCATGGGTTTTTTGCAGGTAGTCGCGACGGAAAATCTTGGAGTCCGGATTACTGAACAGCCGTTCGCCCGCCGTTCGCCCGATAACGTAGTTGGTACTGTCACCCAAAATCGCCGCCAGCATCAGCAAACCGCCGAGCAGCACCGGGTCCATGCCACCGCCCGCTGCCACAGCGCCTGCGATAAACAGCAACGAGTCGCCTGGCAAGAACGGCATGACCACCAGCCCGGTTTCGCAAAAAATCACCAGAAACAGGATGGCGTAAATCCACACGCCGTAATCTCTTACCAGCATGTCCAGGTACACATCGAGGTGCAGGATGATGTCGATCGGGTTGAAATCCATGTAAAGCACCTGTGTTGATGACCCGGCTCAGCAGGTCTGTGCGGGGAAAAAGGTAATGAACTACAGGGGGTGTAGTTTTTTCGTACATTTTGAACCGGACGGATTATACGGATTGAAGCAAATTCTGCTTCTAGAGTTTGTAGCGAAGCGTGTATTACGGTCAGAACGATAGAGAGAACCCGCAGCGGCTGTCGATTGCAGGCCTGCGCTGCTTAAGAGCAGCCGCAGGTCAACAGAATAGCGACTAGCCGCTGTATTTATTGGCCACTCAGTAAGAAATTATCGCGGGACGTGTCCGTTTCCAGTGTCTGAATCTGAGCTTCGTCCTTGAGGTTTACACCCGACAACTGCCGACGGCAGGCTTCACGCATCAGATACGCCAGCCGATGAGCGGCCATGCCATAACTAAGCCCTTCCAGTCGTACGTTGGAAATACAGTTGCGGTAGGCGTCAGTCAGCCCGACCTTGGGCGCATAAGTGAAATACAGCCCGAGACTGTCCGGGGAGCTGAGCCCGGGCCGCTCGCCAATCAGCATCACCACCATTTTTGCCCCGAGCCGTTCGCCGACTTCATCCGCCACCGCCACCCGGCCTTGTTCGATCAGCACCACAGGTGACATCGACCAGCCATCGCTGACGATGTGCTCTTCCATGCGCGCCAGAAAGGGCAAGGAGTGCCGGTGAACCGCCAGCGCGGACAGGCCATCGGCTACCACCACAGCCACGTCGACTCCGCCGGGGTTGGTGTGTGCGTAATCGCTTAAACGCTGCGCCGAGGCCTCGTCCAGTCTGCGGCCAAGGTCAGGGCGTTGCAGGTAGGTGTGGCGATCGGCCGCCGCGCTGTGCAGCAACAAACTGTCACGGCCGCGTTCGCTCAGTTGAGCGCTCAAGCTCGCATGATCGAATGGCAAATGCACGGCATCGCGCGCCTGGGCGTGGGCAAACTGGAAATCCAACTGCGCATGGGTCGGCAGGCTGGTGCCGGTGCGGCCCAGTGCAATGCGTGCGGGGGTCAGGCTGCGCAGCGCCCGCCACGGATTTGTGTTGTCGTGTGGGGTAGCGGCCATGGTCAATGACCTCCCAAATGGGCCAGCGCCTGACGAAATGCCGGCGGCAGTTGGTGACCGAATTCGATGCGGCCATCGCGCTGGGTGAAAATGCCGATCTTGCTCAGCCATTGTTCGAACTCGGGTGCAGGCTTGAGCCCGAGTGTCTTGCGCGCATACAGCGCGTCATGGAACGAGGTGGTCTGGTAATTGAGCATGATGTCGTCCGACCCCGGAATGCCCATGATGAAGTTGATCCCGGCCACGCCGAGCAACGTCAGCAGGGTGTCCATGTCGTCCTGATCCGCTTCGGCGTGGTTGGTGTAGCAGATGTCGCAGCCCATCGGCACCCCGAGCAGCTTGCCGCAGAAATGGTCCTCAAGCCCGGCGCGGATAATCTGCTTGCCGTTGTACAGGTACTCGGGGCCGATGAAACCGACCACGGTGTTGACCAGAAACGGTTTGAAATGCCGCGCCACGGCATAGGCGCGGGTTTCGCAGGTTTGTTGATCGACGCCAAAGTGCGCGTTGGCCGACAGCGCGCTGCCTTGACCTGTTTCGAAATACATCAAGTTGTTGCCCAACGTGCCGCGATTGAGGCTCAAACCGGCGTCATAGCCTTCTTGCAGGACATTCAAGTTGATGCCGAAACTGGCATTCGCCGCTTCGGTGCCAGCAATGGACTGAAACACCAGATCCAGCGGCACGCCGCGGTTGATCGCTTCAATGGAGGTGGTGACGTGGGTCAGCACGCAGGATTGAGTGGGGATTTCGTAACGTTGAATGATCGCGTCCAGCATCTTCAGCAGGTCGCAGATCGAGGCAATGCTGTCGGTGGCCGGGTTGATGCCAATCATGGCATCGCCATTGCCGTAGAGCAGGCCATCGAGAATGCTGGCGGCGATCCCGGCCGGGTCATCGGTGGGGTGGTTGGGTTGCAGGCGCGTTGACAGGCGGCCGTGCAGGCCCAGCGTGCCGCGAAACCGGGTGATGACGCGGATCTTCTGCGCCACCAGAATCAGGTCCTGAACGCGCATGACCTTCGACACGGCCGCGGCCATTTCCGGCGTCAGCCCCGGCGCAAGGGCACGCAAGCTGTGTTCATCGGCTGCGTCGCTGAGCAGCCAGTCACGGAACCCGCCGACGGTCAGGTGGCTGACCACGCTGAAAGCCCGGGCGTCGTGGCTGTCGATAATCAGTCGCGTAACCTCATCGGTCTCGTAAGGAATCAGCGCTTCGTGCAGGAAATGCGTGAGCGGGATGTCGGCCAGTGCCATTTGTGCCGCAACCCGCTCGCCGTCGTTTTGCGCGGCCACACCCGCCAGAAAATCGCCGGAGCGTGCCGGGCTGGCCTTGGCCATCACCTCTTTGAGGCTGTCAAAGCGGTAAGTCTGCGTGCCTACCGCATGGGAAAACGTTGCCATACAGGGTGCTCCTTGACGCCAGACGCGAGGCGTCTGGCGGGATGCTCAGCGATCAGTGCAAGGTTTCTTCGGCTTTCTGGATCGCCGCGAATTCCTCTTCAGGTGTGCCGGCGACCAAGTGATGCCGACTGTAGAACGCAAAGTAGGCAATTAATACGCCATAGATCACGGCAGCACCAATCACCACGCGTGGGTCGACCAGGAAACCGGCGACCACCGCCACGCACGCCAGTACCAGCGCGACGCCGGAGGTGAAAATGCCCCCCGGTGTGCGGTACGGGCGCTCCATTTTGGGGCGACGAATGCGCAGGGTGATGTGGGCGGCCATCATCAACACATAGGAAATGGTCGCCCCAAACACAGCCACCAGAATCAGCAGGTCGCCTTGTCCGGTCAGTGACAGGCCAAAGCCGATGATGCCGGGGATGATCAGGGCCAGAACCGGCGCCTTGCTTTTGTTGGTCTCGGACAGTTTGCGTGGCAGATAACCTGCACGGGACAGGGCGAAGATCTGACGCGAATAGGCGTAAATGATCGAGAAGAAGCTGGCGATCAAACCGGCCAGGCCGACCAGATTGACGAAACCGCCCATCCAGGTGGAGCCGCCATAGGCTTTGCTCAAGGCTTCTACCAGCGGGTTGCCCGAGGCCATCAAATGATGCGCCCCGGCGCCGCCCGGCCCGATGACCAGGATCATCAACGCGAATGTCACCAGCACCAGCATGGCGCCGATCAAGCCGCGCGGCAGGTCGCGTTTCGGGTTCTTGGTTTCTTCGGCGGCCAGCGGCACGCCCTCAACGGCGAGGAAAAACCAGATCGCGTAAGGGATGGCTGCCCACACGCCCACATAACCGAAGGGCAGAAACGGGCTGGCACCCTTGGCCTCGGTCACCGGGATGTCCAGCAGGTTGGCGACGCTGAAGTGCGGCACCATCGACACCAGAAACACCCCCAGCGCAATGGCGGCCACGGCGGTGATGATGAACATCAGCTTGAGCGCTTCACCGACCCCAAAAATGTGGATGCCGATGAAGATGATGTAAAACGCCAGATAGATCATCCAGCCGCCAATCCCGAACAGCGACTCGCAGTAAGCGCCGATAAACACGGCAATGGCGGCCGGGGCGATGGCGTACTCGATGAGGATCGCCGTGCCGGTCAGGAATCCGCCCCATGGGCCGAAGGCGCTGCGGGCAAAGCCATAGCCGCCGCCTGCCGTAGGGATCATTGACGACAACTCGGCCAGCGAGAAACACATGCACAGGTACATGGTGGCCATCAGCAATGTGGCGAGGAACATACCGCCCCAGCCGCCTTGGGCCAGGCCGAAGTTCCAGCCGGCGTAGTCGCCGGAAATCACATACGCCACGCCCAGCCCTACCAGCAGGACCCAGCCGGCGGCGCCTTTTTTCAGTTCGCGTTGTTGAAAGTAATCGGAGCCGACTTTTTCAAAGTCGACCGAAGAGGGAGCCGCTGCGGCGGCGATTGGTTCGCTAGGCATGTGCATTCACCTGTTCTTTTATAGTTTGGAAAATTTGACAGGGTGTGAAGCAAGAGAAGGGCCAACCCGGATGTCTGCAGGAGCGAAGCTGGCTCGCTCCTGCAGACCAGGCCGTTAGAAGAAGCCCAGCGGGTTGATGTCGTAACTCACCAGCAGGTTTTTGGTCTGCTGATAATGGTCGAGCATCATCTTGTGGGTTTCACGGCCGACGCCGGACTTTTTGTACCCGCCGAACGCGGCGTGCGCCGGGTAGAGGTGATAGCAGTTGGTCCACACACGACCTGCCTTGATCGCACGGCCCATGCGATAAGCGCGGTTGATGTCGCGGGTCCACAGGCCAGCACCCAGTCCGAACTCGGTGTCGTTGGCGATGGCCAGCGCTTCGGCTTCGTCTTTGAAGGTGGTGATGCTGACCACCGGGCCAAAGATTTCTTCCTGGAACACGCGCATTTTGTTGGTGCCCTTGAGCAGGGTCGGCTGGATGTAATAGCCGGTTGCCAGGTCACCTTCGAGTTTGGCCACGGCGCCACCGGTCAGCAGCTCGGCGCCTTCGTTTTTGGCAATTTCAAGGTAAGACAGGATCTTGTCGAACTGCTGCTCGGACGCTTGTGCGCCGACCATGGTGTCTGTGTCCAACGGATCGCCGCGCTTGATCGACTCGACCTTCTTCATCACCACTTTCATGAACTCGTCGTAGATCGACTCTTGCACCAGCGCGCGCGAAGGGCAGGTGCAGACTTCGCCTTGGTTGAAGAACGCCAGCACCAAGCCTTCAGCGGCCTTCTCGATGAAAGACGGTTCAGCCTGCATGATGTCTTCGAAGAAAATATTCGGCGACTTGCCACCCAGTTCTACGGTGGAAGGAATGATGTTTTCAGCGGCACATTTCATGATGTGCGCGCCCACAGGCGTCGAACCGGTGAAAGCAATTTTGGCAATCCGCTTGCTGGTGGCCAGGGCTTCGCCTGCTTCCTTGCCGAAACCTTGCACCACGTTCAGCACACCCGGCGGCAGCAGGTCACCGATCAGTTCCATCAGCACACTGATGCTCAGCGGCGTTTGTTCGGCAGGCTTGAGCACGATGCAGTTACCGGCTGCCAGCGCGGGGGCGAGTTTCCAGGCGGCCATCAGCAGCGGGAAGTTCCACGGGATGATCTGCCCGACCACGCCGAGCGGTTCGTGAATGTGATAAGCCACGGTGTTGCCGTCAATCTCGGCAGCGCTGCCTTCCTGGGCGCGGATGCACCCGGCGTAGTAACGGAAGTGGTCGGCCGCCAACGGTACATCGGCGTTCAGGGTTTCGCGCACGGCTTTGCCGTTGTCCCAGGTTTCGGTGACGGCCAGCAGCTCAAGGTTTTGTTCGATACGGTCAGCGATTTTCAGCAGCACCAGCGAGCGCGCCTGCACCGACGTCGCGCCCCAGGCATCCGCAGCGGCATGAGCGGCGTCGAGGGCTTTCTCGATGTCTTCAGCTGTCGAGCGCGGGAACTGGGCGATGGGTTTGCCGTTCACCGGTGAGGTATTGGTGAAATATTGACCGTTGACGGGAGCCACGAATTCGCCGCCGATGTAGTTACCGTATTGGCTCTTGAACGAGACGATCGAGCCTTCAGTACCGGGTTGTGCGTAACGCATGGTGAGTGTCTCCTGGCTTTATTGTGCTTATGGGAGGACGCGCTGTGGCGCTGCCCTAAGCCGGAGCAAAGGCCGGGCCAAATTGTTTCGAATGCTCTAAAACGGGGCTTTGAGCAGAGTTCGAGCGTTCTCTTGCACCTGGGCTGTGACATGGCTGGCACAGTCGGGGTGACACTCTGTACCAAAAACGGTACAGAGGCTGACCGGCCAGTCAGATGGCGATTGCAATGCATACGGCGCAAGAGGATGCTGGGGGCTCGGTTTGGACTGGTTCTTGGGCGCATCTCCCGGGGCATTTGCCCTGCACACGCCAAGACCGCCGAGACAGAGCGGAGAATAATAAAAATGCACAGTGCAGATATCAGTCGGCACGCCCGACAAGTCATCGACGTCACTCAGGGCCGTCCTCAAGGATGCGACCCGTCGATTGTTCGCTCCTGGCAACGCTGCCTGGAAGATTACCACCTCGATCCCGCTCAAACTGTCGCCCCGACGGTGCTTGAACACGGTCGCATTCTGGAAGGGCGCGAGCGTTTGCAGCAGGTGTTGCACATTGCCAGTCATGAAATGAACAGCTTGCATCAACAGTTATCGGGTGCCGGTCATGCGGTATTACTGACCGATGCTCGGGGCGTGATCCTGAACTGCGTGACCGCGCCCACGGAGCGCACAGTGTTTGAGCGGGCCGGGCTGTGGCTGGGGGCAGACTGGAGTGAGGCCCGCGAAGGTACCAATGGCATTGGCACTTGTCTGGTTGAGCGACAAGCGCTGACCATTCATCAGGATGAGCACTTTCGCGGTCGCCACACCGGACTCACGTGTTCGGCCAGCCCGGTGTTTGACCCGCAGGGTGACTTGCTGGCCGTGCTGGACGTGTCTTCGGCCCGCCACGACGTGTCGCGCCAAAGCCAGTTCCACACCATGGCGCTGGTCAACCTGTCGGCAAAAATCATCGAAAGCAGCTATTTCTTGCGTCACTTCGAAGACCAGTGGCTGTTGCGCTTTCACCTGCAAGCACAATCGGTGGGGCTATTTAGCGAAGGCATGCTGGCGTTCGATGGCGAGGGCGTGATTGCTGCGGTCAACCAGAGTGCCTTGAACCTGCTGGGGCATGTGCGCGGCGGGCTGATCGGGCAAACCGTCGATCAGGTATTTGATTGCCCGCACGATGAGCTTTTCGCCCGCGCCAGCCCGCAGGCCAGCGCCAGTTGGCCGCTGCGCACCCGTGATGGTCGCGTTTTATTTGCGGCATTGCGCGGCCAGGCCCGCAGTCAACCCACGCCGGTCAGCGTTCAACCAGACCCAGCGCCTGCGCGCCTGAGTGGGATCTGCTTGGGCGACGATGCGTTGCACACTGATTTTCGCCGCGCGTTGCGGGTCTTCGAGCGCGACGTGCCGCTGTTGGTCAATGGTGAAACCGGCTCGGGCAAAGAAGCCTTCGCCAAAGCGGTGCATCTGGCCAGCTTGCGCACCGACCAGCCCTTTGTGGCGCTTAACTGCGCGGCGATTCCTGAAAGCCTGATTGAGAGTGAATTGTTCGGCTATCGCAGCGGCAGTTTTACCGGTGCGCGCAAAGAGGGCATGCAAGGCAAGTTGCAACAGGCAGATGGCGGAACCTTGTTTCTCGATGAAATCGGTGACATGCCACTGGCCATGCAGACCCGTTTGCTGCGTGTACTGGAGGACCGACTGGTGGTGCCGATTGGTGGCGAGCCGCAGGCTGTGAACGTGCGCATCATCAGTGCCACCCACCGCAACTTGCTCGAGCGCGTGGAGCAGGGCAGTTTTCGCGAAGACTTGTATTACCGACTCAACGGACTGGAAATCGCTTTGCCCGCCTTGCGTGATCGCAGCGACAAGTGCCAGTTGCTGGATTTTCTGCTGGCCGAGGAGGCGGGGCAGGAGCGGTTGGTGATTGACCCGCAGGCACGTCAGGCGCTGCTTGATTTCAATTGGCCGGGCAACGTACGACAAATGCGTACGGTGTTGCGTACCTTGGCGGCCTTATGTGAAGACGGGCGCATCAGGTTGCAGGACTTGCCAGCCACTATGCGTCAAACCTCACCCAAAGCGCCTGAAACGCCTGAACACCCGCTCGATGAAGCCGAGAAAATGGCCTTGTTGATGGCGCTGGAGTTGCATCGCTGGCACATGACACATACCGCGCTGCAACTGGGGGTCAGCCGCAATACGCTGTACAGAAAGCTGCGCAAGCATGGCATTGAGCGTTAAGCCAGGCGCTCATCCTAATCATCAGGTGCGAAAAAAAGTCCCCTACGCTACCCTTCGCCGATGATTTTCGAGGTCGACTATGCACATTCATATTCTTGGTATTTGCGGCACATTCATGGGTTCGCTGGCGGTATTGGCCAAAGAACTGGGCCATCACGTGACAGGTTCCGACGCGAACGTCTATCCGCCGATGAGCACCCAGCTGCAAGCTCAAGGCATTGAATTGACCCAAGGCTACGACCCTGCCCAGTTGGACCCCGCACCTGACGTGGTAGTAATTGGTAACGCGCTGTCACGGGGTAACCCGGCCGTTGAGTATGTCCTGAACAAGGGCCTGCCTTATGTGTCCGGGCCGCAATGGCTGGCCGATCACGTGCTGCAAGGTCGCTGGGTGCTGGCCGTGGCCGGTACGCATGGCAAAACCACCACCAGCAGCATGCTGGCCTGGGTGCTGGAACATGCCGGCATGGCGCCGGGGTTCCTGATCGGCGGCGTGCCGCAAAACTTTGCCGTGTCGGCGCGGTTGGGCGACACGCCGTTTTTCGTGGTTGAGGCGGATGAGTACGACAGCGCCTTCTTCGACAAGCGTTCCAAGTTCGTCCATTACCGTCCGCGTACCGCGATCCTCAACAACCTTGAGTTCGATCACGCTGATATCTTCCCTGATTTGCCTGCGATTGAGCGGCAATTTCATCACTTGGTGCGCACTATTCCGAGCGAAGGGCTGGTGATTCACCCGACCACAGAACCTGCGTTGCAGCGTGTGATCGATATGGGGTGCTGGACCCCGGTGCAAACCACGGGTGAGGGTGGCCAATGGCAAGCCCGCCTGTTGAGCGATGACGGCTCGCGCTTTGACGTGCTGTTCGAGGGCGTGGTTCAGGGCACTGTCGAGTGGGACATGACCGGTCAGCACAACGTCGCCAACGCGCTGGCAACACTGGCCGCAGCCCGGCATGTCGGGGTCGTGCCGAGCATGGCAATCGACGGCCTGAGCGCGTTCAAAAGTGTGAAACGCCGAATGGAAAAAGTGGCTGAAGTGAATGGCGTCACGATCTATGACGATTTCGCTCACCACCCGACCGCCATCGCCACCACACTGGACGGGTTGCGCAAGCGTATCGGCGATGCGCCGTTGGTGGCGATCATTGAACCGCGCTCAAACTCCATGAAGCTGGGTGCCCACCGTGATGGCCTGCCGCAGAGTGTGGTTCAGGCCGATCACGTGGTCTGGTACGCGCCGGCCAATCTGGGTTGGGATCTGGCGGCAACGGTTGCATCGAGCCCTGTGTCGACCCGGGTCTGCGATTCGCTGGACGCCATCATCGCGGACGTCAAAACCCGCGTTAAGCCCGGCACCCACGTGGTGATTATGAGTAACGGCGGCTTCGGTGGCCTGCACGGCAAACTGGCGGACGCACTGTGATGAGTGGCCCGGAACGCATTACCCTGGCCGTGACCGGTGCATCGGGCATGCCTTACGCATTGCGCCTGCTCGATTGCCTGGTGCGCGAAGACCGTGAAGTCCATTTCCTGATCTCCAAGGCCGCGCAGTTGGTCATGGCGACCGAAACCGACGTCAATCTTCCACCCAAGCCGCAGGCCATGCAGACGTTCCTGACCGAATACACCGGGGCAGCTGCCGGGCAGATCCGCGTGTATGGCAAGGAAGACTGGATGTCGCCGGTGGCGTCGGGGTCCGGCGCTCCGGCAGCGATGGTGGTGGTGCCCTGTTCCACGGGCACGCTGTCAGCCATTGCCACGGGCGCGTGCAACAATTTGGTCGAGCGGGCGGCAGACGTAACGCTCAAAGAACGTCGCCAGTTGATCCTGGTGCCGCGCGAAGCGCCGTACTCCAGCATTCATCTGGAAAACATGCTCAAGCTGTCGAACATGGGCGCCATCATCTTGCCGGCGTCGCCAGGGTTTTATCATCAGCCGCAGACCATTGATGACCTCGTGGATTTCATGGTTGCGCGCATTCTTAACCTGCTCAATATCCCGCAGGACATGCTCCCGCGTTGGGGCGAGCACCATGTGGGCGGCGATGAGTAAAGCATTGTTGGGCGTGTTGATGCTCATGCACATCGGCGGTTGCGCCAGCGTTCGCACGCTGGATGCCGCCAAGCCGGGTGCGCCGGTGGTGTATTCGGGCACGCGACTCGATTGGTATGCATTGCAAGGCGGCTGCTGTGCGCAGGACCGATTTGGCGCCCAGGCCCCGCGTTATCCTGGGCTGGACCTGCCTGCCAGTGCATTGCTCGATACGCTATTGCTGCCGTTGTCGGTGCTGACCGTGCTGGGCGTCGGGGTTCAGGCCAACGGCGGGCTATAGCGGGTTACTTGCCCAGCTTTCTCAGTTCGTCGGATTCAACCACCCGCACGTCCTTCTGCTCTTCGAGCGCCAGGCGCCACAGCGCCCGGGCCAGGTCACAGGCTTCAATGCCGTGATACTTGCCTGGGATCAGTTTTGAAAACAAACCTGCAATTTTCTCTGCTGGCCGTTCGTCCAGGCGTTCGCCGATGAGCAGCGATGGGCGGGCAATGGTCAGTTGAGGCCATCCCTGCGCGCGCAAGGATTGCTCCATCTCACCTTTGACCCGGTTGTAGAAAATGGACGACTCCGGGTCTGCGCCAATTGCACTGATGACGATCAAATGCCTGGCGCCCATTTCACGCGCGCGTTTGCCAAAAGCCACGACCATGTCGTGATCCACGGCGCGAAAGGCTTCTTCGGAGCCAGCCTGCTTGATGGTGGTCCCCAGGCAACAGAACGCCACCTCGACCTCGCCACTGAGCAGGGGCAAAAAGGCTTCGGGTTCGCCGACCGGGTTCTCAAGGCGCGGGTGGGCGGCCAGCGGTTTGCGCGAAGGGGCGAGTACGCGTACTACCGTAGGTTCGTTGAGCACACGGTCGAGTAAATGTTCACCGGTCAGGCCGGAGGCACCCGCTATCAGGATGTGCTGAGGCGTCAGGTACATGCGAAATCTCCCTTGATACATTCAGCTTAGTCACTCTGGGCGTCCATGCTGTTCCATCGGATTAATGCAACGCTTGCCGCGCTTGTTGCTCACGCAGGCGCTGCCAGTGGTTCAGGACGCCTTTCGGTGCCCAGATTTGAGGTGCGGATGCATCGAAATTGTCGGCCTGTTCGCGCTCGGCCACGTATTGCTTGGCCAGTGTGAACGCTTGCTGCAGGTCGTCGGTCTGGTTCAGGGCCTGAGCGAACAGTGCGTTGCCGAAGTAGGTGAAGTAGGCTTCTTCCGAGCAGCCAAACGAAACCTTGTCAGCGTCGGAAGCGGTCATGATCAAGGTTTTTTCATCCTTGAGCGCCGGGATGAATCCGCCCGAGTAGCAGGCAGAAATCACAATGATCTTGTCGCGATGCTTCAACGGGGCAAGCGCGGCGGCCAACTCCTCGGCGGGCAGGTCTGCCAGTTCAAGGCGCGGCTGGTCGAGCACCAGTTCGTGATCGTGGGTGCCGTGGCTGGTCAGGTAGATGAACACCAAGTCTTCCGGGCCCGTGCGCTCGGCCAGGGTCTTGGCGGCACGGTGCAGGTTTTCACGGGTGGCCATGGGGCGATCCATCAAGTGGTCGCGATGGTTGACCAGGCTGATGTTGCCGCGGCTGCCGAAACGGCTGGTGAGCATGTCGCTGACGTAATCGGCTTCACGCAGAAAGACGCTTTGCTTGCCGTCGCCGCCCAGCACCAGGCTGTACAGCTCTACCGCCGGGGTGGTGTGTGGAACCGCTTTGAGGGCTTGGTCAAGCAACTTGCCCTGATTGAGCAGGCCCAGTTCAAGCGGGTCCGGCAGCAGCTCGCCTTTTTCGTCGCGCACGCGCAGCCCGTTGATCCAGTAGCCTTTCTCGACCGAGCCGTCGCTCAGCGTCAGGGTGCCATAGCCCTGATACGTGTCATTGGCGAAATCACCGACATAGCGGCTGCCATCGGCCATGTTGAGCTGGCCGGGACCATTGAAGCGCCATTCGTTGAATTGGCCGCGGTAGTGGCTGCCATCAACGCCGATGAACTCGCCTTTGCCGGTCAGCGCGCCGTCCTTGAACTCACCGATCCACACGTCGCCGTCAGCGTTTTCGAAGCGGCCCTTGCCGTTGAGCTGGTTGTCCTTGAACTCGCCTTCGTATTGATCCCCTTCGGCACTATTAAAAATGCCATTGCCTTCGAGCTGGCCATTGACAAAGGTGCCGGTGAATTCGTTGCCGCTGGCATCGCTGCGCTTGCCTTCGCCATGGGGTTTGCCGTGGGCAAACTGGCCCTGATACTCGCTGCCATCCTCCAGTTCCAGGTGGCCGAAGCCGGAAAACTGGTCATCTTTGAAGTCGCCGCGATAGCTCATGCCGCCTTGTTTGAGGGTGCCTTCACCTTCGCGGCGGCCTTGTTTGAAGCCGCCGACGTAGTCGCTGTCGTGGGTGGTCAGGCTGCCTTGTCCGTTGTACAGGCCACCCTCGAATTTGCCGCGGTACACGTCCCCATTGCTGGCGTGCCATTCGCCCTGGCCCTGAAACACCCCATTGCTGAATTCCCCCGCGTACCAATTGCCGTTCGGGTAGTCGATGCGGCCTTGGCCCTGCAACAGCCCATTGACCACTTCGCCGCGGTAGCGCCCCCCATCGGGCAGGCGAGCGTCCGGGGGCAACAGCGATTCGCCGTCACCGCAGGCCGTCAGCAGCAACGTCAGAGCAAGGGGTACAAATGGGCGCATGGCAGGATCCGAAAAGTTAGGCCTGCGAGTATGCCGCAGCAATGGAAGCCGCTCTATAGGGCGACATGAAACATCCTGTGATATTCCCGAAGGCCCCTGCCTTTAGCCAAGCCAGGCTGTGGTGAGCGTGCTTATAATGCGGCGCAAAAAAAGATCGCTGGAGATGAGAGATGTTGTTACGCGGCCTGACCTGGCTGGTGCTGTTTCAATTGCTCGGCACTGCCCTCAATCACTTGTTCATCCCTGTGCTGCCCGGCCCGATCATCGGGTTGTTGCTGCTTTTGGTCTTTCTGATCGTGCGCGGTGAAGTCAGCGAGCCCTTGAGTCAGGCGGCCAGCGGTCTGTTGCGCTATCTCCCGTTGCTGCTGGTGCCACCGGCGGTGGGCGTGATGGTTTACGCCAGTGATATTGCTGCCGATTTTTGGGCGATTGTTGGCGCTCTGGTGCTGTCGCTGCTGTTGTCGATGGCGTTCG
This sequence comes from Pseudomonas lundensis, assembly GCF_002269125.1. Taxonomy (GTDB): domain Bacteria; phylum Pseudomonadota; class Gammaproteobacteria; order Pseudomonadales; family Pseudomonadaceae; genus Aquipseudomonas; species Aquipseudomonas lundensis_A. The sequence goes on from NZ_NQKI01000003.1 coordinate 97,080, forward strand.
TGGGTGTGCTGATGCAGCGTTTGCTCAAGCGTCATCAAGCGCCGGAGGAGCGGCCATGACCCTGGAATGGCAAGGCGCATGGCAGGCTGTGATCCATCATCCGCTGTTCGGCATTGGCATTACCCTGGGTGCCTATCAGATGGTGCTGGCGGCTTTTGAGAAAACCCGCTGGATTTTCCTGCAACCGGTATTGGCTTCGATGCTGCTGGTTATCGGTGTGCTGCTCAGTTGTGGCCTGAGCTACGACGAATACCGCAAAAGCACCGATATTCTGAGCATCCTGCTGGGGCCGGCCACTGTGGCGCTGGCCGTGCCGCTGTACTTGAACCTGCGAAGAATCCGGCAACTGTTCTGGCCCATCTTTACTACGCTGGTGATTGGGGGGGTGTTTGCCACCGGTCTCGTGGTGGTGTTGGGCTGGTGGTTCGGCACCGAGCACATGGTGCTGATGACGCTGGCGCCCAAGTCGGTGACCTCGCCGATTGCTATGCTGGTGGCGGAGCAAATTGGCGGTGTCGCAGCACTGGCGGCGGTGTTTGTGCTGATTACCGGGGTCATTGGCGCGATTGCCGGGCCGGGCTTGCTTAGCCTGCTGCATGTTCACAGCGCTGAAGCGCGGGGCATGGCGCTGGGCATGACGGCTCACGCAGTCGGGACGTCAGTGGCCTTGCAGGAAGGTGAAGAGTGCGGCGCCTTCGCGGCGTTGGCGATGAGTTTAATGGGTGTGGGCACAGCGGTATTTCTACCGTTGGCCGTCAGCCTCATGGTGTAAGGACGTAGACATGACATTGCCGTTGTTTCCTCTCAAGACTGTGCTGTTTCCCGGGTGTGTACTGGATCTGCAAATTTTTGAGGCGCGCTACCTCGACATGATTAGCCGTTGTATGAAGCAGGGGACCGGCTTTGGGGTGGTGTGCATTCTGGAGGGTAGTGAAGTGGGCGATGCCCCCGAAGACATTGCACTCATCGGGTGCGAAGCGCTCATCCGCGATTTTCAACAGCAGGACAACGGCCTGCTGGGCATACGGGTCGAAGGCGGGCGCCGCTTTGAAATTCTGAGCATGGACCTGCAGCGCGACCAGTTATTACAGGCCGACGTTGAATGGCTGGACGAGATCCCCGAACAACCCCTGACGGACGAAGACCAAGACTTGCTGGCGCTGCTCAAAGCGTTGGCCGAGCACCCCATGGTGGCGGCGCTGAACATGAACCCTGACGTTGTGGGGCAGCAATCGCTGGCCAATCAACTGGCCTACTTGCTGCCTTTTGCCGAGGAAGACAAGCTTGAACTGCTGCAAGTCGATGACCCGCAGCAGCGTCTGGACGGTATTCAGGTGTTGCTGGACGAAATGCAGGGCGAGTATCAAGGCGAAACCTTGAATTGATCCCCGCCCTGCGTTTCAGCTGTCAATACGCGTAGCGCAGCAGCTCTTTGGACATGTGCGCCAACATAAAAAAGCCATACAACGCCATGCTGGCGGGCAGGATCAGCCACCAGACTTTCTGCGGTACGGGGTTTAATGGCATGTAGCGTTGACACAGGGCCAGACCGAAGGCATTGACCGTGATTGCCAACAACGCACCGGCCATGATGTCTGTTGGCCAGTGAGCGCCGAGGTACACCCGCGACATGGCGACGGTGATCGCCAGCAGGCATCCCAGCAATACCCACGTGATACGCATACGCTGCGGTTGCTCGCGCCCGGCAAGAATCGCCAACGCCACAAAGAACGCAAACGCGCCCGAGCTGTGGCCGCTAGGCATGCTGTAACTGGTCAGCGGATCAACCAGTACGTCAGGGCGAACCCGGGCGAAAAACAGCTTGGTGGCGGTATTGGCCAGCGCTGTGAATAACGTCACCCCGCCGAAGAAAAACATCGCGCGCCATTGCCGGGTCAGCAACAGGATGATGCACACCAGTGCCGCCGCCAGAAACTGGGTGCGGAAGTTGCCGATTTGCGTCACCAGCACGGCGGCCATGTCCATGGTGCTGCTGCGATGTTCCTGCACCAGCGCAGAAATGCCCTGATCCAGCGCTGTCATGTACGGGTAGCCAACGAACAACGCCAACAGAAGCGTCAGGCTCAGTGCACCGATCAGCAAGGTGGCCCTGGATTGACGCCGAATGCTGGCGTTGATGCTCAACCCCAACAAGGCCGCCAGCCCGACCGCGACTATCGCCGCTTGTGGCCAGAAGCCGTCAGGCAATGGCAAGCGGATGGCGGCGCCGGTCGCCCAGCCGGGCAGCAGGTACGCCACCGACCAGCCAATGCCGGCCAGCAGGCTGACGCCGATAAACCGCGGGATGGGCATGTCGCACATGCCTGCCACCATCGGCAACATGGGGCGTAGCGGGCCGATGAAGCGCCCCACCAGCAAACTGACGATGCCGTACTTGTGAAAGTAACCTTCGGCGCCGTTCATCCACTCGGGGTGAGTGCGCAGCAGCGGCAGGCGCCGAATATTCTGATGGAAGCGTCTGCCCAGCGCGTATGAGGCAACATCTCCCAGCAAGCCGCCGAGAAAGCCGAGCAATAACGTTTCGCCCAGGGACAAGGCGCCGCTGCCCGCCATAACGGCGATTGCAAACAACAGCACGGTGCCCGGCACAATAATCCCGGCAATGGCCAGGCATTCAACGCACGCCACAATAAATACCGCGAGGCCCAGCCACTGCGGGTTGGCTGTTAGCCAGCCAGTTACGCTATCGAGCCATGGGCCCATGTTTCAATTTCCTTTTGATCGTCGGTTAAGTCTTTTAAGCAGTGGCAATTACGCGTGATCCAGGATCACGTAGTCCTTGCCTTCAACCTGGCCGCGCCTCAACGGGTTGCGCGTGCAATACGCAGCGTAGTCAGCGTCGACAAAGCGGTACATCAGGTATTCATCCCGCCCGTGGGGGATGCCCAGGCGCGTGGTTTGAATCACATGCGAGGGTTGTTGTGCGACGTCATCGACCCGTAAACGTTCGGGGTCGAAACATTTTGCATCCCATTCAGGCACTTTCAGGCCCAGCGCCTTGCACAGCAGGGTTTGCCCGGCGCAGAGCTTTTGGTCGGGGCGCGGTCGACCTTGAGTATCGGGGTTGTTGCGCTGCATGAGCGCCAGACTGTCCGGGCCTGATAAGTCGTCGACCCATGGGTAAGCCGATTTGATCAGTACCGCATTGCCCGGGCCGTGGGCACTGAAGTTCAAGGAATCGCCGCCGCGAGCGTAGTACATATAAATGTGCCCGCCATCGAGAAACAGCGCCTTGCGCTTTTCGGTGTAGCCCAGCGAGGCATGGCTGCCTTTGTCGACGCAGTAATACGCTTCGGTTTCGATAATGCGCGCACTGAGCCACAGGCCGTTGACCCGGTGGCGGATGACCTTGCCCAAGAGTTCGCGGGCAACACGTTGAGCATCTCGGTCGAAAAAGGAATCCGGCAGCACGTTTGGCATCTTCAGGGCTATCACATCAGTGGCTAAAAGGGCGCAGATCATAGCAAGACCTGCTTAATTCGCGCTGAACACTGTGTATTTGTGGTCCATTTCGACCATCCGCCTGCCACCGCTGTGCGTAAGGCAGCATGATCGCTATAATCGGCCGCTTTCCTCTCTGCCAAGACCATTGAGACCATGACTGAGTCCGTTCTTGACTACATGACCCGCCTGGGTCGCGCTGCCCGTGAAGCTTCCCGTGTGATTGGCCGAGCCAGCACCGGGCAAAAAAACCGTGCCTTGCTGGCGGCTGCCGCTGCCCTGGACGCTGCGCGACCGGAACTGACTGCCGCCAATGAGCAGGATCTGGCGGCGGGTCGGGCCAATGGTCTTGAGCCTGCCATGCTGGAGCGCCTGGCGCTGACCCCAGCGCGCATCGACGGCATGATCGTCGGTCTGCGCCAGGTGGCCAGCCTGCCGGACCCGGTCGGCGCCATTCGTGACATGAGCTACCGCCCTTCGGGTATTCAGGTGGGCAAGATGCGCGTGCCGTTGGGCGTGGTCGGTATCATTTATGAGTCGCGCCCCAATGTGACCATCGACGCCGCGAGCCTGTGCCTGAAATCCGGCAATGCCACCATTCTGCGCGGAGGCTCCGAGGCGATTCACTCCAATCGGGCCATTGCAGCCTGTATCCAGCGAGGTCTGGCCGAGGCCGGTCTGCCGCCGGCGGTGGTGCAAGTCGTTGAAGTGACCGATCGCGCAGCGGTTGGTGCCTTGATTACCATGCCTGAATACGTGGACGTGATCGTGCCCCGTGGCGGCAAAGGCCTGATCGAGCGAGTCAGCCGTGATGCACGGGTGCCGGTCATCAAGCATCTGGACGGCATTTGCCATGTGTATGTCAGCGCCCATGCCGACCTGCCAAAGGCGCAACGTATTGCGTTCAACGCCAAAACGTACCGCTACGGCATTTGCGGGGCGATGGAAACACTGCTGGTGGATCAAGCCGTTGCGGCCGAATTTCTGCCCGCGATGGCTGAGCAATTTCGCGCCAAGGGCGTCGAACTGCGTGGTTGCGAGCGCACCCAGGCGCTGATTGACGTTGCGCCGGCCACAGAAGACGACTGGCACACCGAATATCTGGACGCGAAGTTGTCGATCCGCGTGGTCGACGGGCTGGACGCGGCGATTGAACACATCAACCACTATGGCTCCCATCACACCGACTCGATCGTCACCGAACATCAAGGCGACGCCCGGCGTTTCATGGCTGAAGTGGACTCCAGTTCGGTGATGCTCAACACCCCGACCTGCTTCGCGGATGGATTTGAATACGGATTGGGTGCGGAGATTGGCATTTCTACTGATAAGCTGCACGCCCGCGGCCCGGTGGGTCTCGAAGGTCTGACCTGCGAGAAGTACATTGTGGTCGGTGACGGACAACTGCGCGGTCAGGAGCCGGTGTGATTTGATCGACCTTGAAGCGTCCGCGCACGCAGCGAAGAACGACGCGTTACCCCGGCGCATAGGCGTCCTGGGTGGAACCTTCGATCCGGTGCACATCGGGCATTTGCGCGGCGCGCTGGAAGTTGCCGAGATGATGGAACTCGATGAGCTGCGTCTGACACCCAACGCCCGGCCGCCCCATCGCGACACGCCACAGGTGTCGGCGCATGATCGTCTGGCGATGGTCCAGTGCGCGGTTGAAGGAGTGGCTACGCTGGTGGTAGACGCCCGGGAACTGCAACGGGACAAGCCGTCCTACACCATTGACACCCTGGAACTGATGCGCGCCGAACTGGCCGCTGATGACCAGTTGTTTTTATTGCTGGGTTGGGACGCGTTTTGCGGCCTGCCCACATGGCACCGCTGGGAAGAGTTGCTCCAGCATTGCCATATCCTGGTGCTTCAGCGCCCGGATGCCGACAGCGAACCGCCGGATGCCTTGCGCAACCTGCTGGCAGCGCGCTCGGTAAGCGACCCGCTGGCCTTGAAAGGGCCGAGCGGACAGATTGCATTCGTCTGGCAGACACCGCTCGCGGTATCCGCCACCCAGATCCGTCAACTGCTGGCCAGCGGTAAGTCGGTACGTTATCTGGTGCCCGACGCGGTCCTGGCCTACATCGATGCGCACGGACTGTACCGTGCGTCGAACTGAAAAGGCGTGTTTCAAGGCGCGATTTGACGTGTATTGAAACACCCGAACATACGAGCAAAACGAGTTTTATATGACCAACAAAGATGTAAGCAAAGTTAAGCGCAAAGGCACGTTCAAGAGCGCACCCCTGCCTGAAAAAGCCCAGCCGACTGAAATCCTGAAAGGCGAAGAACTGGTCAAAGTGGCCGTGACGGCTCTGGAAGACGTCAAGGCTCAGGACATTCAAGTGATCGACGTGCGCGACAAGCACAGCATCACCGACTTCATGATCATTGCCACCGGTACGTCGAACCGTCAGATCGGCGCGATGCTGGACAAGGTTCGCGAAGCGGTCAAGGCACTGGGTGTCAAACCGTTGGGCGAAGAAGGCAAGGGCGACAGCGACTGGGTTCTGCTGGACATGGACGACGTGATCGTTCACATGATGACCGCCAGTGCACGTCAGTTCTACGACCTGGAGCGTCTGTGGGCCGGTGCGGAACAAAGCCGTGCAGGCAGCGCTGCTCACCACAGCCCGGAAAACACCCACGAGCATTTCCTCAAGCTCAACAAAGACCAAGAGTAAGGGTTAGCTGTGCGCCTGCGTTTGATCGCTGTCGGTTCGCGTATGCCTAAATGGGTGGAAGAAGGCTGGCATGAGTATGCCAAGCGCCTGCCATCCGAGCTGGCCCTTGAACTGGTAGAAATACCGCTCAATACCCGCGGCAAGAATGCCGACGTGGCCCGCTTCATCCGTCAGGAAGGCGAGGCCATGCTGGCCAAGGTCGGTCCGGGCGAGCGCATTGTCACGCTGGAAGTGCATGGCAAACCCTGGAGCACCGAGCAGCTGGCGGTCGAACTGGACCGCTGGCGCCTGGACTCGCGCACCGTGAACTTTATGGTCGGCGGCCCCGAAGGGCTGGCGCCGGAAGTCTGTGCACGTGCCGATCAGCGCTGGTCGCTGTCGCCGTTGACGTTGCCGCACCCGTTGGTAAGGATTCTGATTGGTGAGCAGTTGTATCGCGCCTGGACGGTTTTGTCCGGGCACCCTTATCACAAATAGTCAGCGTCCCGAATGTCTCAGCCAATTCGCCTCAAAGACCACGAGAAAGACGCACGTCTTGTGCGCAGCCGCGTCGTGGTCGGCGCAATTGTGGTGGTGGCGCTCATTTGTGCGCTGATTGCGCGTCTGTACTACTTGCAAGTCGTGCAGTACGAGTACCACTCGACCCTGTCTGAAAACAACCGGGTGCACGTGCAGCCGATCCCCCCGACACGCGGCCTGATTTTTGACCGCAACGGTGTGGTGATCGCGGACAACCGGCCCAGCTTCAGCCTGAGCATGACCCGCGAGCGTTCCGGTGACTGGCAGCAAGTGCTCGATGTGATTGTCGAGGTGTTGCAGCTCACGCCGGAAGACCGCGCCTTGTTCGAAAAGCGGATGCGGCAGGGGCGTCGGCCCTTCGAGCCGGTGCCCATTCTGTTTGAGCTCACTGAAGAACAGATCGCCCGAATTGCCGTGAACCAGTTCCGCCTGCCCGGGGTTGAAGTGGTTGCGCAACTGGTACGTCACTACCCGCAGGGCGCGCACTTTGCGCATTCGGTGGGGTACATGGGGCGGATCAACGAGAAAGAACTTAAAACCCTCGATCCGGTGAATTACAGCGGCACCCATCACATTGGTAAAACCGGCATCGAGCGCTTCTATGAAGCTGAGCTGCACGGTCAGGTGGGTTACGAAGAGGTCGAGACCAACGCCCGCGGCCGCGTGTTGCGCGTGCTCAAGCGAACGGACCCGATTCCCGGCAAAGATATCGTGCTCAGTCTCGACATCAAATTGCAGGAAGCTGCCGAGGAAGCGCTGGCCGGGCGACGTGGCGCCGTGGTGGCGTTGAATCCGAATACCGGCGAAGTCCTGGCGATGGTCAGTCAGCCTAGCTTCGACCCCAACCTGTTTGTCACCGGTATCAGCTTCAAGGCGTATGCCGAATTGCGCGATTCGATCGACCGTCCGCTGTTCAATCGCATCTTGCGCGGGCTTTACCCGCCGGGTTCGACCATCAAGCCTGCGGTGGCGATTGCCGGACTCGACAGCGGTGTGATTACCGGTGCTTCACGGGTCTACGATCCTGGCTACTACATGCTGCCCAATTACGATCACAAGTACCGTAACTGGAACCGCAGCGGTGATGGCTATGTGGACTTGGACACGGCGATCATGCGTTCCAACGACACCTACTTTTATGACCTCGCCCACAAGCTGGGGATTGATCGTCTGTCGTCGTACATGAATCAGTTTGGTATCGGCCAGAAAGTCTCGCTCGACATGTTCGAAGAGTCCGCCGGTCTGATGCCGTCCCGCGAGTGGAAGCGGGCGACGCGGCGCCAGGCATGGTTCCCTGGCGAAACCCTGATTCTGGGCATCGGCCAGGGCTACATGCAGTCCACACCCCTGCAACTGGCCCAGGCCACGGCACTGATTGCCAGCAAGGGCAAATGGATCCGTCCGCACCTGGCCAAGACCATTGAAGGCGTACCGCCCGTTGACCCGAACCCGATGCCCGACATCGTGCTGCGTGACCCGTCCAACTGGGCCAAGGTCACCCACGGCATGCAGCAAGTGGTGCATGGCGCACGTGGGACGGCGCGGGTGGCGGGCGTTGGTGCGCAATACCTGATCGCTGGCAAGAGTGGTACGGCGCAGGTGGTGGCGATCAAGCAGGGCGAAAAATATGACCGCTCCAAAGTTCAGGAGCGCCATCGCGACCACGCATTGTTCGTAGGCTTTGCCCCGGCTGACAACCCGCAGATTGCGGTCTCGGTCATGATTGAAAACGGCGAGGCGGGCAGCCGCGTCGCGTCGCCGGTCGTGCGCAAGGTCATGGATGCCTGGTTGCTGGATGCACAAGGCAAGCTCAAACCTGAGTACGCCAGCCCTTCAAAGGCGGAGGTTACGGCCCGTGATGAGTAATTTTGATCGCATGCTCTCCAGTGAGGATGTGATGCGTCGACGTGCCTCGCTGTTGCAGCGCTTGCACATTGACGGCCCGCTGCTGATTTTGCTGTTGACCCTGGCGGCCGGCAGTCTGTTTGTTCTGTACTCCGCCAGCGGCAAGAGCTGGGACCTGCTGAGCAAGCAGGCCACTTCGTTTGGTATCGGTCTGGTGTCCATGTTCATCATTGCCCAGCTTGAACCCCGCTTCATGGCGCGCTGGGTGCCGGTTGGCTACCTGATCGGCGTGTTGCTGCTGGTGGTGGTGGACGTCATGGGCCACAACGCCATGGGCGCTACGCGCTGGATCAACATTCCGGGGGTGATCCGCTTCCAGCCTTCGGAGTTCATGAAGATCCTGATGCCAGCGACCATCGCCTGGTACCTCTCCAAGCGCACGCTGCCGCCCCAACTCAAACACGTGGCAATCAGCCTCATGCTGATTGGCGTGCCCTTTGCGCTGATTGTGCGTCAGCCCGACCTCGGCACTGCGCTGCTGGTACTGGCCGGCGGCGCGTTTGTACTGTTCATGGGCGGCCTGCGCTGGCGCTGGATTCTCAGCGTGCTGGCGGCCACGGTCCCGGTCGCTGTGGCCATGTGGTTTTTCGTGATGCACGACTACCAGAAGCAGCGCGTATTGACCTTCCTGGACCCTGAAAGCGATCCGCTGGGCACCGGCTGGAACATCATTCAATCCAAGGCCGCCATCGGCTCAGGCGGCGTGTTTGGCAAAGGCTGGTTGCTGGGCACCCAGTCGCACCTGGACTTCCTGCCCGAAAGCCACACCGACTTCATTATCGCGGTCATGGGCGAAGAGTTCGGCCTGGTGGGCATTTGTGCCTTGCTGCTGATTTACCTGTTGTTGATCGGTCGCGGCCTGGTGATTACGGCCCAGGCGCAGACGCTGTTCGGTAAATTGCTGGCGGGCAGCCTGACCATGACGTTTTTTGTTTATGTTTTCGTCAACATCGGTATGGTCAGTGGCCTGTTGCCGGTGGTGGGCGTGCCATTGCCGTTCATTAGCTACGGCGGAACTTCGCTCGTGACGCTGCTGTCAGCGTTTGGGGTTTTGATGTCGATCCACACACATCGCAAGTGGATCGCGCAAGTTTGATTAAGGTGAAGAATTCAATGCAAGTAATGCGTGGCTGGGCTGCTCGATACGCGTCCTGGGTAGGCCTGTTGGGTCTGTTCGGGGCGGCGCAAAGCGCAGTGGCCGGCGACTATGAAGGCTCGCCCCAAGTGGCTGAATTTGTCGGTGAGATGACCCGCGATTACGGGTTCGCCGGTGAACAGCTGATGGACGTATTCCGTGAGGCTCAGCGCAAGCAGAGCATCCTGGACGCCATTTCGCGCCCGGCCGAGCGCGTCAAGCAGTGGAAGGAATACCGCCCGATCTTCATTTCGGATGCCCGCGTGGCACGTGGTGTCGATTTTTGGCGTGAGCACGAAGCCGCGCTGGCCCGCGCCGAGCAGGAATATGGCGTACCGGCGCAAGTGATTGTGTCGATTATCGGCGTTGAAACCTTCTACGGCCGCAACACGGGCAGCTACCGGGTGATCGACGCGTTGTCGACGCTGGGCTTCGATTACCCGCCGCGTGCTGAGTTTTTCCGCAAAGAGCTGCGCGAATTTTTGCTGCTGGCCCGCGAGGAACAGGTTGATCCGCTGACCCTCAAAGGTTCGTACGCCGGAGCAATGGGTTTGCCGCAGTTTATGCCGAGCAGCTTCCGCGCCTATGCCGTGGACTTTGATAACGACGGCCACATTAATATCTGGAGCAACCCGGACGACGCCATTGGCAGTGTGGCCAGCTACTTCAAGCGCCATGGTTGGGTCGCGGGGGAGCCGGTGGTGATTCGCGCCGATGTCCAGGGTGATAGCGCAGACCAAGGCCTGACCCAGGGTATTGAGCCTGTGAAAACAGTCGGGGAGTTGCGAGCGCTGGGGTGGTCGAGTCATGATGCGCTGCGTGACGACATGCCGGTCACCGCTTTCCGTCTCGAAGGCGATAACGGCCCTGAATACTGGATGGGCCTGAAGAATTTTTATGCGATTACGCGTTACAACCGTAGCGTGATGTACGCCATGGCAGTGCACCAACTGTCCGACCTGCTGGTTCAAGCACGGGGCAACAAGTAATGCCGTTTCTAGCGATCCGTACACCCTTGAAAGTCGCTGCCTGCGCCGCCGTCGCATTGCTGGTGGTGAGTTGTTCCAGCAGTCGCTCTACCGCGCCGCAGCAAAAGTCGGCCCCTGTGGTGCGCGCCACCCCCGGTCTGGATATCAACCGGGCGCACAAGGACGGCGCACCGTGGTGGGACGTAGACGTCTCGCGTATCCCGGACGCGACGCCAACCCTGCACACCGGACCGTACAAGGCCAACCCGTATACCGTGCTGGGTAAAACCTATTTCCCGATGCAAGAATCCAAGACATACGTGGCCTCGGGCACGGCGTCCTGGTACGGCACCAAGTTTCACGGTCAGAACACCGCCAATGGCGAGGTGTATGACCTGTACGGCATGAGCGCAGCGCACAAAACCTTGCCGCTGCCCAGCTACGTCAAAGTGACCAATCTGGACAACGGTAAAGCCGTGGTGCTGCGGGTTAATGACCGTGGCCCGTTCTATTCGGACCGTATCATCGACTTGTCCTACGCAGCGGCCAAAAAGCTCGGTTATGCCGAAACCGGAACGGCGCGCGTCAAGGTGGAAGGCATCGACCCGCAACAATGGTGGGCGCAGCGCGGTCGACCTGCGCCGTTGATGCTCAATGAGCCGAAAATGGCCCAGAATGCGCCGGGCCCTACCATCGCCACCGGCAAGGTGGAGCAATGGACGCCGCCTGCGCAGCAGCACGCTACTGATGTCGTGCCAGTGCCGCGTATGGCTGGCGGTCAGGGCACGTACTTGCAGGTCGGCGCCTTTGCCAACCCGGATGCTGCAGAGTTGCTTCGTTCCAAGCTCAGTGGCATGGTCAGTGCCCCCGTATTTATCAGCTCGATTGTGCGCAATCAGCAGACCTTGCACCGTGTGCGGCTGGGGCCGATTGCCTCGGCCGGCGAAGTACAGCAAGCGCAAAACAGCGTGAGACTGGCCAATCTGGGCCAGCCAAGCGTTGTGACATCGGATCAGTAACACTGATTAACGCGTTGGGCCCTGAAGGTTTGGGGCTCAAACGCAGTTGCAGCGACAAAGAACAAAAGCCCTGCGAGGGGGTGCCTGCAACTGAATACGCGACAGCCTCTATAACAGGGCTGTCAGAACAGTTTTGCCCGCGAGGGTAAGTTTCCATCAACAATTTCGAGAGACGGATGAACATCACCACCTTTGCCAAACGCCTGTGCCTGCTTGTCCCGCTGATCATTACGCCTGCCGCCTGGGCAGCCGAAATGATGCCGTCGCCGCCACAGCTTGCCGCCAAATCCTACGTGCTGATGGATGCCAATAGTGGCAACGTGCTGGTTGAGAACAATGGCGACCAGCGCCTGCCCCCAGCCAGCCTGACCAAACTGATGACCGCGTACATTGCGACGCTGGAAATCCGTCGTGGCCAGATCGGTGAGAACGACCCGGTCACCGTCAGCGAGAACGCCTGGCGCACCGGTGGTTCGCGCATGTTCATCAAGGTCGGCTCCCAAGTGTCGGTCAGCGATCTGCTGCACGGGATCATCATTCAGTCGGGTAACGACGCCAGTGTTGCATTGGCTGAACACATTGCCGGCAGTGAAGATGCGTTCGCGGACCTGATGAACAAGACCGCCGCCGAGCTGGGCATGACCAATAGCCACTTCATGAACCCGACCGGTCTGCCAAACCCTGAGCACTATTCGTCGGCGCATGACATGTCGCTGCTGGCCCGCGCGATCATCCACGAAGACCCCACTCACTACGCGATCTACTCGCAGAAAGAGTTCTTCTGGAATGGCATCAAGCAGCCTAACCGCAACCTGTTGCTGTGGCGCGACAAGACGGTTGACGGCCTGAAAACCGGTCACACCGACGAAGCGGGCTACTGCATGGTGTCTTCGGCAGTACGTGACGGCATGCGTTTGATTGCCGTGGTGTTTGGCACCAACAGCGAAGCGGCCCGTGCGGCCGAAACGCAAAAACTGCTGACCTACGGTTTCCGCTTCTTCGAAACCCAGACCTTCTATCAAAAAGGCACCGAGCTGGCGCAAGCTCCCGTCTGGAAAGGCACCACCAGCCAGGTCAAAGCCGGTCTGGCCAACGACCTGACCCTGACCCTGCCTAAAGGCCAATTGAAAAAGCTGGCCGCGAGCATGACCATGAACCCGCAACTGATGGCGCCTATCGCCAAAGGTGACGTGATCGGTAAGGTTGAAGTCAAACTCGACGATAAAGTTGTTCACAGTGCGGACTTGATCGCACTTGAGCCGGTTGAGGAAGGTGGCATTTTCCGCCGCGTGTGGGATAGCATCCGTCTATTCTTCTACGGGTTGTTCAACTGATTGCACCCACCTGTGTGACCCTGCGCTTACCCGGCGCGGGGTCATGTCTGTAGTTCCGGGCTTACGAGGCCAATACGCCATGAGCGATAACGAAGTAAAGGCGCCAAAGATCGAATTTCCTCAAACCGATTACCCGATTAAGGTGATCAGTGACACCGGTGTGGGCAACAAGGACAAAATCCTCGTGATCGTGAAAAAACACGCGACGATCAACGATGATCGTGTTGACGAGCGCCAGAGCACCAACGGCAAGTACACCACCATCCAGTTGCACATTGTGGCCACGGATCAAGACCAGCTGTACAACATCAACAGCGAACTGCGGGCCACCGGCTTCGTTCACATGGTGTTGTGATGTCGCGGGCCCTGGGTTTTCGCGAGTTGTCGGTGCTGGACTACGAGCCCACTTGGCTGGCGATGCAACGTTTTACCGACCAGCGCAAAGACCGGCCCGAGACGCAAGACGAAATCTGGCTGGTAGAGCATCCGCCAGTATTTACCCAGGGGCAGGCCGGCAAGGCCGAGCACTTGCTGTTACCGGGTGATATTCCGGTGGTCAAATCGGATCGCGGCGGCCAGGTGACGTATCACGGGCCTGGCCAGTTGGTCGCTTACCTGATGCTGGACGTGCGGCGTCTGGGCTTTGGGGTCCGCGAACTGGTCAGCCGGATGGAGCGCTGCCTGATCGAGCTGCTCGCCAGTTATGGCGTCAGTGCCGAGGCCAAGCCCGATGCGCCGGGGGTTTATGTGAATGGCGCGAAAATCGCCTCATTGGGCTTGCGGATCCGCAATGGCTGCTCTTTCCATGGCCTGGCCCTGAATGTGGACATGGACCTGGAACCGTTTCGACGGATTAACCCCTGTGGATACGCGGGGCTGGCGATGACCCAGTTGCGTGACCATACAGGCCCGATTGAATTTGCCGAGGTGCGTGCCCGGCTGCGTGCGCAGCTCGTCAAACACCTCGACTATGCTGAGCAGACGACCCTGACGGGCGGAATCGATTGATATGACTACTGCGCAAGACGCTGTTGAAACCCTGATCCCTACGCTGGACATCTCTGAACGTGCAGCCCGCGCCAGCGAGGCCCGTTCCAAGGTTGAGACCGGCGTCAAACTGCGCGGTGCCGAAAAGGTTGCGCGTATCCCGGTCAAAATCATTCCGACCACCGAGTTGCCGAAAAAGCCTGACTGGATTCGTGTACGCATCCCGGTTTCGCCGGAAGTCGACCGTATCAAGCAACTGCTGCGCAAACACAAACTGCACAGCGTCTGCGAAGAAGCGTCCTGCCCGAACCTGGGAGAGTGCTTCTCGGGCGGTACTGCCACCTTCATGATCATGGGCGATATCTGCACCCGTCGCTGTCCGTTCTGTGACGTGGGCCATGGTCGACCGAAGCCTCTGGACGTCAATGAGCCTGAAAGCCTGGCCATCGCCATTGCTGACCTGGGCTTGAAGTACGTGGTCATCACCTCGGTAGACCGTGACGACCTGCGTGACGGCGGCGCTCAGCATTTTGCTGATTGCATCCGCGAAATCCGCAAGCTGTCACCCAACGTCCTGCTTGAAACCCTGGTGCCCGATTACCGTGGCCGTATGGACGTAGCCCTGGACATCACGGCCGCCGAGCCGCCTGACGTGTTCAACCACAACCTCGAGACCGTACCGCGCTTGTACAAGGCTGCGCGTCCGGGCTCGGATTACCAGTGGTCGTTGACATTGCTGCAACGCTTCAAACAAATGATGCCGCATATCCCGACCAAATCCGGCCTGATGCTGGGCCTGGGCGAAACCGATGAAGAAGTCATCGAAGTGATGAAGCGCATGCGTGAGCACGATATCGACATGCTGACTCTTGGCCAGTATCTGCAACCGTCGCGCAGCCACTTGCCGGTTCAGCGTTTCGTGCACCCTGACACCTTTGCCTGGTTCGCTGAGGAAGGTTACAAAATGGGTTTCAAAAACGTTGCTTCCGGACCGCTGGTTCGTTCGTCGTACCACGCGGATGAGCAGGCCAAACTGGTCAAAAACATGCTGGTCAGTGAGTGACTCCATGAATAGCCGGTTCACCGCGCAGGTGTCTTACAAGGCTCACTGCGCGGTGCCCGCGCTGCGTGCTGGCGGGGTGATCGGCCTGATCGCCCCGGCAGGCCCCGCCGAACTCGATCTTCACCTTGCCACCCAATGGATACAGGCACGCGGTTATCAACTGCGGGTCTTTCCGGGGGTATGGGAAAAAGACGGTTACCTGGCGGGCGCTGATACCACCCGACTGCAGGACCTGCACGACGCCTTTGCAGATGACAGCATTGACGCGATTTTATGCATGCGCGGCGGCTATGGCAGCCCGCGTTTACTCGATGGCATCGACTTCGAGTGCCTTAAGCGCCATCCCAAACCGTTTATCGGCTACAGCGACATTACGGCGCTGCACCTGGCAATCACCCGTTATGCAGGCTTCGTGACTTTTCACGGGCCGATGCTTAATGCCGACTTGCTGGGCAATAAACAGGCGCCGACTGAAACCTCACTGCTGGACATGATCAGTGGCCGACAAGCCGCCGTTTTGACCCATCCCGCCGCCTTTGCGTTGACCACCGTGGCGCCGGGTGTGGCCAGTGGGCGATTGCTGGGCGGCAACCTGGCCATGATCTGCGGCACGCTTGGCACCGCATTCGAGCTGGACGCAGACGGCATCATTTTGTTCATTGAAGACGTTAACGAACCGCTGTACCGGATTGATCGTTTGCTCACCCAGTTGCGGCTGGCAGGCAAGTTGGCACAGGTTCGGGGCGTATTGGTGGGGGATGTGGCCGGGGTGGACCCTCAGGCGTTGATGCGACTGATCGGGCAGGAACTGGGGCCTCTGGGTATCCCAGTACTCGCTGGATGGCGCAGCGGGCATTGCGACCCGAACCTGACCTTGCCAATGGGCGCGCACGTGCGTCTGGATGCAGATAAACAGCAGTTGGTGTTAGAGCAGGACGTCGTTTCCATCGCGCCGTGACCCTCTCCCTGGGGGAGAGGGCCGGCCTGAAAGCCGCTTATTGTTGGCGCAAACTCTCCAGCAACTTGTGCGAAGGGTAGCCATCAGCGGGCCAGCCCAGCGCTTGTTGCGCGCTGCGAATCGCCTTGCGGGTATTTGCTCCGATAATGCCGTCAGCCTTGCCTGCGTCGTAATTGCGGTTGCTCAGTAACGTTTGCAGCTCGACGCGTTCGCTGCGGCTGAGTGGGCGCTCATCTTTAGGCCAATCACCTTTGATGACGCCACCGCCATTAAAGCGCTCAGACAGCAGGCCCACAGCCAGCGCATAAGATGAAGAGTTGTTGTAGCGCAGGATGGCACGGAAGTTATCCAGCACTAAAAATGCCGGTCCCCTGTACCCGGCGGGCAGCAACAAAGTGGCGCTCAGTTGTTCTGAGCCGCTTGCAGTCACAGGCACCTGAACCCCAAGCACCTGCCATTCGCTGACACTTTTACGCACCGTGCCGTCCGCCAATGCGTAGTCAAACCCGCTCGGCAGGTCGACTTCAAACCCCCAAGGCTGGCCTTGTTTCCAGCCGGAGCTTTGCAGGTAGTGGGCCGTGGAGGCCAGCGCGTCTGCCGAACTGTTCCAGATATCCCGACGACCATCGCCGTCGAAATCCACCGCATGGGTTTCATAGGTGGTGGGGATGAATTGGGTCTGGCCCATAGCCCCGGCCCATGAGCCGAGCATTTTCTCGGGCGAGATATCGCCTTCTTGAATGATCTTCAGCGCAGCGATCAGTTGGCTTTGGGCGAACTCCGGGCGGCGACCTTCATACGCCAGTGTGGCCAGGGAGCGGATCACCGATTTGTTGCCTTGAAAGGTACCGAAGTTACTTTCCATGCCCCACACCGACACCAGTGCCTGACGATCAACACCGTAGCGCTGTTCGATACGGGTCAGCAGCTCGGCATTTTGCTCCAGCAATCGCTGGCCATTGCGCACGCGCAGCGGAGAAAGGGCGCCGTCGAGGTATTCCCACACCGGGCGGCTGAATTCGGGCTGGCTACGGTCAGCCTTGATGACACCCATGTCGGGGGTGATGTCTTTGAAGGCGTTATCGAAAACCAGCGGGTTGATCCCGGCCTTCAGGGCTTGCGCACGGAAGTTGGCTTGCCATTCGCTGAAGCTTTGGGCGGGCTGGATTTCAAGGTTGTCTGCAACTGGCGCGCTGGTAATCACCGCGGGCGCGGGAGGCGTCACAGGCAGGGGTTGAGCATCGGCTGCGGTGGGTTTCTCTGCGCAGGCGACTAAAAGGATGACGCTGGAAGCAGCAATCAGTTGGCGCATCGGCCAACGGCGTTTATGACTTAAGGGCATGCGCAGGTCCAGGTAATGCGAATCAGATGCAGACCTTAACATTCCCGCCGTCAGGCAGCCAGAAAGTAAAAAGCCTCCCGGTCTCTCGACTGGAAGGCTTCGCGGCGGTAGCTGCCTTTGCCTTTGGCGGGGCGTTCCTGACGGCTGCGGAACAAGGGTTGGGCGACGATGGATTTGGCCTTGTTGGGGCGCTTGCTCATGGCAATGATTCTCGCTGGGTTGAACAAGCGCAAATCATCGGCCAGATTGTTTGATCTGTCCAGCGGGTGTTACGTGCGGGCGTTGACAGGCACCTGGGTGCTTTTACAGCGGCTACCTAGAGCAGCTGGTTATTCCGCTGGCAAATTCAGACGTTGCCCACACATCAGCAGCGCTAATCGGCTGAGGCTGCTCCAGGCAGAGCCTGCGGCTTGCCCCTTGATCTGTGCATCGATGCGTTGCGCGTCCATCAACAGTTGCGCCCAGCGCTGCGCCGAATAACGTTGCAGGGCTTTGCTCATCAGCGGTTTACGCTTGTCCCACACGGGCGGGCGTGCCTGGCTGAACGCCTTGTCCAACGGAGTGCCCTGGCTGTATTGCAGGGCAATGTTGGCCAAGACCCGTAGCTCGCGAGCCAGCGCCCAAAGGATCACAGGTGGCTCGACGCCTTCACCGCGCAAGCCTTCCAGCATGCGCAACGCATGGGCTGCCTCACCGTTGAGCACCGCGTCCACCAGCCCGAACACATCAAAACGGGCGCTGTCGGCTACCGCGGCTTGCACGGTCTCGACAGTGATCTGGCCATCTTCAGCCATGAGTTTGAGCTTTTCGATTTCCTGAGCGGCTGCCAGCAAGTTGCCTTCCACCCGTGCGGCAATCAGTTCCACTGCATCATGGGTCGCCGCCAGTCCTGCCTGCGACAGTCGCTGACGAATCCATTGGGGCAATTGATTCGCGTCCACCGGCCAGATTTGTACGAACTGAGTGTGGGCGCCTTCAATCAGCGCCTTGCCCCATTTGGTTTTCTGCGCGCTGCCATCGAGTTTTGGCAGGCTGATCAGCAGCAGGGTGTCTTCTGCGGGGCGCGAGCAATATTCGATGAGGGCTGCTGCGCCTTTGTCGCCGGGCTTGCCGGACGGCAATCGCAACTCCAGCAAGCGTTTTTCAGCGAACAACGACATGCTTGCGCCTGCCTGCAGCAACGAACCCCAGTCGAAACTGGCGTCGGCACTGAATACTTGACGCTCATCAAACCCTTGTTGGCGGGCGTTGCTGCGGATGGCGTCTGCGGCTTCCTGACACAGCAGCGGGTCGTCGCCGCTGATGATGTAGACGGGCGACAGGCTGCCTTGCAGGTGTTTGGTGAGTTGGGCGGGGGCGAGTTTCATAGGGCTTGATAGATGACGGGGCGCCTGAGCGCCCCGTATACCTTATTGCTCAGGGACTTCGAGGGGCGACTGCTGAGGGATCGCATCTTGCGCCTGACGTGCAGCTTCGATGGCCTGGGCTTCAGCCTTGGCTTTCTCATCAGCCACTTGTTGCAGCTTGGCCAGTTGCTCAGGAGTCAGTTGCTCCAGGCGCAGCACCATCTGTTGCACCAGCTCGCGACGCATTTCAGTGTTGACCATGGCCGCTTCCTGGCCAGAACCGGTGATGTTGCTGCTGTCTTGCAGGTAGACCTTGTGCACTTCGATCTTGTTGTTGAGCAACGGCAAGTTGTGATCGCCACGGATTTCGTAGTTCAGCACTTTGGTCAATTCGTATTCCACCGAGCCACCGTTGCCGGCATAGCTGGCAGCGCGCTGGGTGTCTTGCTCGTTGGTGAGGATCAAGTGGTAAGGCGCAGCGGAGGTGATTTTCACGCCGCTGTTTTCCAGCACTTGTCGCAACTCACGCACGGTATCGCCGTAAGCGTTACGGGCTGTTACGTCGAGTTCGGTAATCGACAGCTGATTGGTGCCGGTGCCACGCAGCTGAAAGCCGCAGGCGCTCAGCAAGACTGCGAGGCCCATCACCAGCAAGTTGCGTTTGATCATGTGTTGCTCCCCTTGAAACCAGATGGGCCGACGGAGCGGCCCGGAAGGTTTTGTTGGGCACCCGCACTCAAGGCGGGCGCCTGTTCCAATTTAGCTGGCGACGATATTAACCAGTTTGCCCGGCACGACGATCACTTTACGGATGGTCAGACCATCGGTGAAACGCAGTACGTTTTCGTTGACGCGGGCAGCCGCTTCAATTTCTTCACGGCTGGCACCGGCAGGCATTTCGATCTGGCCGCGCAGTTTACCGTTAACCTGAATCACCAGTTGCAGCGTGTCCTGTACCAACGCGCTTTCGTCCAGCGTCGGCCAAGGTGCGTCGATGATGGCGCCGATGTGACCCAACTGATTCCACAGCTCATGGCTGATGTGCGGGGTGATCGGAGCCAGTAACAGGGCAACGGTTTCCAGGCCTTCCTGCAACAGGGCGCGGTCTTGCTCGGTAGCTTGCGGGGCTTTTTCCAGGACGTTCATCACGGTCATCACTTGCGCAACGGCGGTGTTGAATTTGTGGTGCTGGCCTACGTCCTGGCTGGCTTGCTTGATGGCCTGGTGAATGGCGCGACGGATGACTTTTTGATCGTCATTGAGCGAGCCGATGTCCAGTGCAGCGGGCAGGCCCTGACTGACGTGAGCTTGCGCCAGACGCCATACACGCTTGAGGAAACGGTGCGAGCCTTCAACGCCGGAGTCCGACCATTCAAGGCTGGCGTCAGGTGGCGACGCGAACATCATAAAGAGGCGGCAGGTATCGGCGCCGTACTGCTCGATCATGTATTGCGGGTCAACACCGTTGTTCTTGGACTTGGCCATTTTTTCAGTGCCGCCAATTTCAACCGGCAGGCCATCGCTGATCAGCTTGGCGCCGATGATTTTGGCCTTGCTGTCACGCTCCAGCTCGACGTCTGCCGGGTTGAACCAGGTCAGGGCGCCGTTGGCTTCGCGACGGTAATACGTTTCTGCAATCACCATGCCTTGGGTCAGCAGGTTCTTGAACGGCTCGTTGGAGCTGACCAGGCCTTCATCGCGCATCAGTTTGTGGAAGAAGCGTGCGTAGAGCAGGTGCAGGATGGCGTGCTCGATACCGCCGATGTATTGGTCGACCGGAAGCCAGTGGTCGGCAGCGGACTTCTCGACCAAACCGCCCTCGTAGTGAGGCGAGGCATAGCGTGCGTAGTACCACGACGACTCGACAAAGGTGTCCATGGTGTCGGTTTCACGCTTGGCCGGCGCGCCGCATTTCGGGCAGCTGCATTCGTAAAATTCCGGCATGCGGGCCAATGGTGAACCGGCGCCATCGGGTACGACGTCTTCAGGCAAGACGACCGGCAATTGGTCTTCCGGCACCGGTACGTCCCCGCAGCTGTCGCAGTGAACGATCGGGATCGGGCAACCCCAATAGCGCTGACGGCTGATGCCCCAGTCGCGCAGGCGGAACTGGGTGCGCGATTGGCCCAGGCCTTTGGCCGTCAGGGCAGCTTCCATGGCCGTGAAGGCTGCGTCGAATTCCAGACCGTCAAACTCGCCGGAATTGATCAGTGGACCGTGTTCGTTGTACGCGTCCTGCCAAGGCGCAGGGGAGGCGTCGCCCGCGCTGGTGCGAACGACCGACTTGATCGGCAGGCCGTATTTGGTGGCGAATTCGAAGTCGCGCTCATCGTGCGCCGGCACAGCCATTACCGCGCCGTCGCCGTAGTGCATCAACACATAGTTGGCGACCCATACCGGAAGTTTCTCGCCGGTCAGCGGGTGTTCAACGAACAGCGAGGTCGGCAGGCCCTTTTTCTCTTGGGTCGCCATGTCGGCTTCTGCCACGCTGCCGCCTTTGCATTCTGCGATAAACGCTTGCAGCTCGGGGTTGGACTGCGCCGCCTGAGTGGCCAGCGGGTGCTCGGCAGCCACGGCCACGTAGGTGGCGCCCATCAGGGTGTCAGGGCGGGTGGTGAAGACCTTGAGTGTGCCTTCTTCGCCGATGGAGTCGACGTCGTAAGGGAACTGGACTTCCATGCCGCGGGATTTGCCGATCCAGTTGCGCTGCATGGTCTTGACCTGTTCAGGCCAGCCCGTCAGCTCGTCGAGGCTTTCAAGCAGCTCATCGGCATATGCCGTGATCTTGAAGTAGTACATCGGGATTTCACGCTTTTCGATCAGCGCACCCGAGCGCCAGCCACGGCCGTCGATCACTTGCTCGTTGGCCAGAACGGTCTGGTCCAGCGGGTCCCAGTTCACGGTGCCGTTTTTACGGTAAATCACGCCTTTTTCGAACAGGCGAGTGAACAGCCATTGTTCCCAGCGGTAGTAATCCGGCTTGCAGGTGGTGATTTCACGCGACCAGTCAACCGCCAGACCCAGGCTGCGCAGCTGGGTCTTCATGTATTCAATGTTTTCGTACGTCCACTTGGCCGGAGCGACGTTGTTCTTCATCGCGGCGTTTTCAGCCGGCATGCCAAAGGCGTCCCACCCCATGGGTTGCAATACGTTCTTGCCGAGCATGCGCTGGTAACGGGAGATCACGTCGCCGATGGTGTAGTTGCGCACGTGCCCCATGTGTAGCTTGCCGCTCGGGTACGGGAACATCGACAGGCAGTAGTAGGTTTCCTTGCCTGGATCTTCGCTGACTTCGAAGGACTTTTGGTTGTCCCAGAATGATTGGGCGGCGGCTTCTATTTCACGGGGCTGATATTGTTCGTGCATGGCTACTTGTACTGATAAAGGGTGGCCTAATCCTCTTCAACATACGGCCGGCTATTGTGTTGCCCGGTCAAGTTGGAGTAGGGGTTACAGGAAGTCCCGTAGCATACATGACCCCACTCTATCGAGGGAAACCCTGATTGCCTCGTCCTTCCGTTGGTCGCTGCACCGCACCGGTTTTGTGCGCGCGACTAAGCTTGCTCTCAGGGGAGATTGATTTCCTTCAATGAGGTGAACGGATGGCAAAAACGCAACGCAAAGCAACAACGTCAAAGGTGTATGAGCGTTTGATTAATCGTTTGGATGTGGCTCTTGATTCAGCGAAAACGGCAGAGCAATTACGTAACGAACACCCTGTCGAAGTGGAATTGCGAGGCTTGAGTCATGCAGAACTGGAGTTGATTAACGCGTATTTAAACCGGAGCGAACGCGAGGTGGATAGACGTTCGCATGGCAGCAGTTTTGTGCAGCAAACCCCAGCGGCAGCCAATGTCATCTGGCTGAAGGATCGGGTCAGGCAAGCCAAGGGCTAGAGCGGCCTTTTATACCGTGAGCCCGTGATACATGTGAGTGGCGTCACCTACGTGTCCAGGGTTGATAAAACAGGCGTTTATGTTCAAGTCACTCACGTGCCTGTTGTTGCATCGGATCAACCCCCTTAGGCTTCGGGCATCTTTGGAGATGCTCGATGCCTATTCGATATTTCGTTAAACAATTGCTTCTGCCGCCCGGCATTCTCTTGGTGATCCTTGTGCTCGCGTGGTGGCTGCGTCGTTCGCGACCGCGATTGGCCGGGGCTTTGTTTGCCGTGGGGATCGGTGGCTTCTGGTTGATGAGCCTGCCCGTGGTGGTGCAATGGAGCGCCCGCGCACTGGAGCGTGAGCCGGCACTGGCGCAAAGCGAGTGGTCGTCCTTGGCCACGCGTGCCGATGCCATTGTCGTACTGGGTTCCGGTCGAGAGCGGGGTGACCCCGCTTGGGGCAGCGATCAACCAACGGGCACAGGGCTTGAGCGTCAGCGCTATGCGGCCCGACTGGCCAAGGCTTCCGGGTTGCCGCTCTTGACCACTGGCGGCCTGCATTACGGGACGCCGCCGAGTGAAGCGCAGTTAATGGCTGACTCCCTGCGCGATGATTTCGGCGTGGACGTACGCTGGAAAGAAGAACGCAGCCGCACGACGTGGGAAAACGCACAAATGACTGCCGATCTCTTGCTGCCTCAGGGCATCAAGCGCGTGGTTGTGGTCACACAAGCGTGGCACATGCCGCGTTCGGTCTGGAGTTTCGAAAAGGCCGGGTTTGAAGTCGTGCCCGCGCCGGTAGGCTTTTTAGGTCGTGACAACGCACGGCCTTTGGGCGGCTGGATGCCAGAATTCAAATCGATCTGGCAGTCCGGGCAATTGCTCAACGAAGCAGTAGGCCAAGTGGCTTACCCATTGTTTTATCGTTGATGGCCAGTGACGGATGACAGGCGACTACAGGGGGCAGTGCCTGCAGTCGCTGACGGGCGGGTCAGGCGTGCGCGTCACACCGTCTTGGCAATCCGGCTGGTAATCAGGGCCCAGCCGATCAACACCCCGCACAGGATGATCAGCGGCCATGAACGCCATTGCAGGTACGGCGTGAGGTTGTGCATCGGTACGACTTCGCCGTACAGGATCCCCTGTTCGAACTGTGGAATTTGCGCCGTGATTTGCCCATAAGGGTTAATCAGCGCGGTGACGCCGTTGTTAGTTGCCCGGATCATCCAGCGGCCGGCTTCGAGGGCGCGCATCTGTGCCATCTGCAAATGTTGCAGCGGACCAATCGAGGTGCCGAACCAGGTGTCGTTGCTGATGGTCAGCAGCACATCGCTCTTGGCCGCCAAACGGGCGGCGAACTCCGGGTACACCACTTCGTAGCAAATAAACGGTGCGATCTGATAGCCCTTGGCCTGCAGCAACGTCTGGTCCGCAGGCCCGCGAGCGAAATCGGACATCGGCAGGTCGAAGAAAGCGATCAGCCCGCGCAACACATCCTGCAACGGCACGTATTCGCCAAACGGCACCAGTTTTTGTTTCAGGTACGTGCCATCCGCTTCGCCCACGGCTGTGATGCCGTTGAAGAAGCGCGGTTCATGGCGTACTTCCTGACGGATCGGCACGCCGGTTATCAGCGCTGAGTGGCGGTCGGCAGCAAAGCGGCCCATCATCGACAGGTAGCCTTCGGCGTTTTCCTTGAGCACCGGAATCGCGGTTTCAGGCCAGACGATCAGATCGACCCGTTTGGAGTTGAACGTCATGTCGCGGTACAGGGCCAGTTGTGCATTCAACTGCGCCGGGTCCCATTTCATGCTTTGTTCGATATTGCCCTGAATCGCCGCCACGCTCAGCGGATCGCCCGAAGGGCTGGTCCATGCATGGTGCTTGAGGGCCATGCCGATGCACCACGGGCCGACCAGCAGCACGGTACCCGCCGCGATGAAAGCTTTGCGTTTAGCCTGAATCAGGCGTGGCAGGTTGCACAGCAAAGCGGCGGTGAGCGCCAGCGTAAAGGAAATCAGCCACATGCCGCCCAGCGGCGCAAGCCCGGCCAAGGGGCCATCGAGCTGGCTGTAACCGGAGTAAAGCCAGGGGAAACCCGTCAGGAACCAGCCGCGGAAGGCTTCTTGCATTACCCACAGTGCGGCGAAGGCCAGTGCGTCAGCCAGCGGCGCTTCGTTGCGGCGAATCCAGCGTGCCCATAACCATGCGGGTAAAGCGAAGAACCAGGCAATGGCGGCTGTGAATGCCAGCATCAGCAGGCCCGCCAGCATTACCGACGCGCCGCCAAAGTTGTGAATGCTGTAGTAGATCCAGCTGGTGCCCGCGCCAAACAGCCCGAAGCCAAAGCACCAGCCTCGGCCTAGCGCATGGCGAGGCGACAGGTCACGCAGGCCGAGGTAGAACAGGGCCAGGGCGACCAGTGCCAGCGGCCAGATGTCATAGGGTGCCAACGCCAGGGTGGTCAGTGCGCCGGCTACCACAGCCAGCAAGTTACCGGGCCAGCCGGGGGAGGTTATCCAGCGCATTTCAATCCTTGGTATTGGAGGTTTAGCGGGCGATAGGCGTCAGGCGAATCAAGTGAATACGGCGGCTGTCAGCATTGAGGATGCGGAAGCGGTATGGGCCGATTTCAGTGGTTTCGTTACGTTTTGGCAAGTGCCCGAACGCACTCATGACCAGACCGCCAACGGTGTCGAACTCGTCGTTGGAGAAGTCGCTGTCGAAAAACGCGTTGAAGTTTTCGATAGGGGTCAGGGCCTTGATCAAGAAATCACCGCTTGGCAGCGGCTTGATGTAGCTGTCTTCTTCGACATCGTGCTCGTCTTCGATGTCGCCGACGATCTGTTCCAGAACGTCTTCAATCGTTACCAGGCCGGCCACGCCGCCGTACTCGTCAATGACGATGGCCATGTGGTTATGGTTGGCTCGAAACTCACGTAACAACACGTTAAGGCGCTTGGACTCGGGAACAAACGTCGCCGGACGCAGCAAATCCTTGATGTTGTACTTGTCGCCGTTCTCTTGAAGGATCAGCGGCAGCAGGTCTTTGGCCAGCAACACGCCGAGCACGTCGTCGTGGCTTTCGCCGATCACCGGATAGCGCGAGTGCGCAGCGTCGATGATCGCCGGGAGAAATTCGCGGGGTGTCTGAGTCGCCTTGATGCTGATCATCTGCGAGCGCGGCACCATGATGTCCCGTACTTGCAGGTCAGCCACTTGAATGGCGCCTTCGACGATGGCCAGCGCTTCGCTGTCCAGCAGTTTGTTCTGATGTGCTTCGCGCAG
The DNA here is from genome assembly GCF_002269125.1 of Pseudomonas lundensis. Classification (GTDB taxonomy): domain Bacteria; phylum Pseudomonadota; class Gammaproteobacteria; order Pseudomonadales; family Pseudomonadaceae; genus Aquipseudomonas; species Aquipseudomonas lundensis_A. Next base: position 122,973 of record NZ_NQKI01000003.1, read on the forward strand.
CAGCTCAAGCAGCTCCTGACGGTTTTTCGGCTCATGGGCAAAGGCCTGGGTCAGCTTACCCAACCACGACTTTTGCCCGTTGCTCGATCGGTCTTCGCTCATAGCGATTTACTCGTATCCCTTGGTAGTTTCAGTGGTGTTAATCAGTTTTCGTCGTCTGCATACGGGTCAGGATGACCCAGTTCTGCTAGCAACGTTCGTTCCAGTGCTTCCATTTCTTCTGCTTCGTCATCGTCTATATGGTCGTAACCCAGAAGATGCAAGCAGCCATGAATCACTAGATGGGCCCAATGGGCCTCAAGTTCCTTACCTTGTTCAGCGGCTTCGCGCTCAACCACGGCGACACAGATCACCAGGTCGCCAAGTAGCGGGATATCGAGGAGTTCGTCGGGCACATCGGCCGGAAAAGACAGCACATTGGTGGCGTAGTTTTTACCGCGCCATGTGTTGTTCAGTTCACGGGCTTCCTCTTCGTCCACCAGACGGAGGGTCATTTCCGAGTCGGCGGTGCGTTGGCGCAAGGCCAGTTCGCACCACTGGCGGAACTGGGCTTTGTCCGGCGTGCAAGCCTCGGTCGCCCTTTGCAGGTCAAGCTCAAGCATCGTGGCGGTAATCCTTGGCGGCTGGCAGAGCGGCCAGTTTGTCGGCAGCTTCCTGCTCGTAGCGGCCATAAGCCTCCACGATGCGTTGCACAAGCGGATGGCGCACGACGTCTTTGGACTGGAAATGCGTAAAGCTGATGCCCGGTACGTCCTTGAGCACTTCAATGACATGGTTGAGCCCGGATTTGGTGCCTTTAGGCAGGTCGATCTGGGTGATGTCACCGGTGATCACGGCGGTGGAGCCAAAGCCGATACGGGTCAGGAACATCTTCATTTGCTCGACAGTGGTGTTCTGGCTCTCGTCGAGGATGATGAAGCTGTTGTTCAGCGTACGGCCGCGCATGTAAGCCAGCGGCGCGACTTCAATGATCTGGCGCTCGATAAGCTTGGCGACGTATTCAAAGCCGAGCATCTCGTACAGGGCGTCATATAAAGGGCGCAGGTACGGGTCGATTTTTTGCGACAGGTCGCCAGGCAGGAACCCGAGCTTTTCACCCGCTTCGACAGCCGGGCGGACCAGCAAAATGCGCCGGATTTGCTCGCGCTCAAGGGCGTCCACAGCACAGGCCACGGCCAGGTAGGTTTTACCTGTGCCAGCCGGCCCGATACCGAAGTTGATGTCATTGCCCAGAATTTCTTTGACGTAGCGCTGCTGATTGATCCCGCGAGGACGAATCATGCCCTTTTTGGTGCGCAGCGAAACGCTGGGATCGGCCACGGGATTGCTGGCCAGGTCTTCGACGGCAGATTCTTGCAGGAACAGATGCACCATGTCCGGCGAAAGCTCGGTCGCTTTGGTTTCGCGGTAAAGACGGCGCAGCAGGTGTTCTGCCGAAGAGGTGATTTTGGGGTCGCCGATCAATTCGAATTGATTGCCGCGGTTGCGGATTTCGATGGCCAGACGCTGTTCGATCAAACGTAAATGCTCGTCGAAAAGCCCGCACAGATTGGCGAAGCGGCGAGCCTCAAAAGGCTCGAGGAGAAAACGATGTGGTTCGATGGGTGCGTTCAAAGTCGTTTTTAGCCGCCCTGAGGCAATTGAGATGGTTTGAAGGATAACGCTAGCAGGTCATGGACGAAAGGGCTTACTGATACCACGTAAAATCTGTAGTCGCTGACGCCCGCTGTGAGTGCGCGCAAGGCGTAAGCACACCTTTAGCATCGAAGGCCGTGAGGATCTTGGGTCAGCGACTACAAATAGGTTCAGTTCAGCAGCGAGCCCCGCAGCGAGTGGGGTTGAGCGGCATCGATATGCACATCGGCAAACTGGCCAATCAACTGCGGGTTATCGCAGCGGAAGTTAACGATGCGGTTGTTCTCGGTGCGCCCTTGCAGTTCGCCGGGGTCTTTTTTCGAGTAATCCGTCACCAGAATCCGCTGGACGGAGCCCACCATTTGTCGGCTGATCTCGAAGCCTTGCTGGTTGAGGCGATGTTGCAAAGCATTCAGACGCTCCTTCTTGCGCTCTTCTGGCGTCTCGTCAGCCAAATCGGCGGCCGGGGTGCCCGGGCGCTGGCTGTAAACGAAGGAGTAGGAGAAGTCGAAGCCGACGTCTTCAATGAGCTTCATAGTTTGCTCGAAGTCTTTTTCTGTTTCGCCCGGGAAGCCGACAATAAAGTCCGAACTGATGCAGATGCCCGGCACGGCTGCCCGCAACTTGCGCAGCTTGGACTTGTATTCCAGTGCGGTGTGGTTGCGCTTCATTGCCGACAGAATGCGGTCCGAGCCCGATTGCACCGGCAAATGCAGGTGCTTGACCAGTTCCGGGACTTCAGCGTGAGCCTGGATCAGGCTGTCGGAGAACTCCAGCGGGTGTGAGGTGGTGTAGCGAATACGCTCGATGCCGTCGACGGCAGCCACCACGCGGATCAGCTCAGCCAGGTCGGCCAGACGACCGTCTTCGGTCAGGCCGCGATAGCCGTTCACGTTTTGTCCGAGCAGCGTCACTTCACGGACGCCGTTTTCGGCCAGGTGGATCACTTCTGCCAGTACATCGTCGAATGGTCGGCTGACCTCTTCACCGCGGGTGTAAGGCACCACGCAGAACGTGCAGTACTTGCTGCAGCCTTCCATGACCGAGACATAGGCGCTTGGGCCATCGATGCGCGGTTCCGGCAAATGGTCGAATTTTTCGATTTCGGGGAATGAAACGTCGACTTGCGGCAGCTTGGTGATGCGCGCCGCATCAATCATTTCAGGCAGGCGGTGCAGGGTCTGCGGACCGAACACCACGTCCACGTATGGGGCGCGGTCTCGGATCGCCGCGCCTTCCTGGCTCGCCACGCAGCCGCCGACGGCAATCACCATTTCCGGATTGGCCAGTTTCAGCTCGCGCCAGCGGCCCAGTTGCGAATAGACCCGGTCCTGGGCACGTTCGCGGATGGAGCAGGTGTTGAGCAGGATCACATCAGCGTCTTCGGCGCGCGCCGTGACTTCCAGGGCCTGATGTTCACCCAGCAGATCGACCATGCGTGAGCTGTCGTACTCATTCATCTGGCAACCGTGGGTTTCGATGTAAAGCTTCTTGGCCATGGGTGTTCATCAAGTGGTTCAAAGAACCGCACATTATAGGGGGCATGGCCGTTGCTTCCTAGCGCTGTGCGTCTGGAGGCTATGCTATAGTTCGCGCCCTCTTTTATACCTTCAGATGTTTACCCGCCCACCATGACCAAACGTGAAGCTCCAATCTACAAGGTGATTTTCCTCAACCAGGGACAGGTGTTCGAGATGTACGCCAAACAGATCTATCAAAGTGATCTGTGGGGTTTCCTGGAGGTAGAAGAGTTCGTCTTCGGTGAGCGCACGCAAATGGTCGTCGACCCGAGTGAAGAAAAACTCAAGGCCCAATTCGAAGGCGTGGTGCGCAGCTTTGTGCCGATGCATTCGATCGTGCGCATCGACGAAGTAGAACGCCTGGGCACGCCGAAAATCAGCGAAGCGCGGGGCGTAGGCAATGTGATGCCGTTCCCGTTTCCGATGCCGGAGAAGTAAAGCTTCTGCTGGAATGGCAGCTTCCTACCTCTTGTAAAGCCTGGGCGCTTTCAATGCGTCCAGCGTCGGTGCAATCGAATACGAAAGCAATTTGCAGCGGATCCTGTGTAACGGGTGGATATTAATGTTCGCCGTACAAGGAGCGGCCGGTTGAGTTGTTATATAAGAATATGCCTATTGATATTTAGTACTCGTCCGGCGGGAATATTTATCGCTGTGACGCTGTTTGAGCCTATTCTTCGATTGTCTGTTGCGTGGTGGTTGTTTGGTCTTCGCACTGTCAGTGTTTAGTGTGGTGGCTCTCAGAGTGCTTTCTTAAACGTCAACGCAAAATGATCGCTGCATGGGGTGTCGAAGATGCGCTATGAAGAACACATGCGCCGCGCCTTTTTTTCTCTCACCGTTAGCCGGTTTACACCTTATTGCGGCATTACTTTTTTACTCGCTATGGTTGCCCATAATCAGGAAAGTGATTTGGCATTTGTCGCGTATGTGTTGGCTGTTTACTCAGTCGTGGCGGTAATGATCTCTATGTCCCTGGCAGCAACGGGTAATTTAATTGCCGGGCATGTCGATAGCCCACTCGAAAAAAAGAATCTCTTCCGTGGAGGTTTCAGTGCCTCAATAGTGATGGCCTCCTTGGCGCTCATTATTAGCTGTGCGATTTACAGGCTAGCGGATTATTTGCCTGGTGCTCGCATGGGGGCTGATAAAGTGGCAGCGTTATCCTCTATCTATATAGGGGCCATTCCTCTATTGGTTATAAATACGTTTCTTCATTTTTTTCATGAGGCAAGTGGCGCTGCACGACGGTGTTCGATGATTAAGGCGGGTGTAACAGTTTGCGCGTGCGCGTATTTGTGTGGGGTATTATATGTCGTTAAGGGCGACTCTTTTATCTATTGGGCGATGGGGTATTTTTTGCTGAATGAAACACTATTGCTGATCGCTTTGCTGCGATTGTCGACATGGCGTGAATTTGGTTTCTCACCCCTTTACTGCAAACGCACTATGAGGAATGTCGCGGTGCTGGGTATACCTATAGCACTGGGGATGGCAGGGCAGAAGTTGTATTTTTTCTTATTGAATGAAAGGTTGGCGGGCTTGATGTCAGTGCTGGTGGCTCAGTTGTCGGTTTATATGTCAATGATCGGTTTTATCATGATTCCTGTTATTGCTTACTGTCAGGCACACAGTCTTTATATCAGTCGGTATGCTGAGAAAAGTTCGGGTTCCTATATAAAAGGTCAGCTAGGGTTGATGGTCGTGATGGTGGTAGTGCTTGGCGGGTTGTTGATGGCAGGCGACACGCTTTTCTTTTGGGTGGGAGGGGAGGTGGTGGTATTTGATCGTGAGGCCTTTCTGTCCACCAGTGCCCTTTTTCTTACGGCCTCAGTCCTTTCCCTCAGCACGTCTCATCTGCGCGGGCTATGCGACACCCTGGCGCCTCAACTCATGATGAATGTGGTGATGCTAAGTGTGTTAGTGCCGATCATTTACTTCGTCAATGCGGGCTCTGCGGATATCCATTTCTATCTTCGATTGCAAAGCGCAGGCCTTCTTGCAGGATTCATACTCCTTCAATTACGTATCCGGCAGAAACACCTAAAAATCCTCAAGCCAAACACCGCTTGAACCTCAAGGCAGCGGTGAAAACGGCGAGCGGGCGTCCGTTGATTGCAGTTCCATCAGGTACTTGCGGAAGATCTGTCCCAGCACCTGGGTCGCGGTCTCGAGCTGGTCGCGCGGCATTTGCTCGGCCACCTCGTCGGCGGTGTCCAGCGCATCTTCTGCGCCGTTCACGGCCGCCATTTTCAGCACGATGTACGCCTGAATATTGTTGGCCGGTACGCCTTCACCCTTATAGAACATGGTGCCCAGTTTGAACTGAGCCATGGCGTGGCCTTGCAGCGACGCTTGTTCGAAGTAGCTGAGGGCTTGATTGAGGTCGCGCTTGGGGTTGTTGACGTCGTAGTAGAACTCGCCCAACTCGTATTGGGCTTCTGCATCCCCGTTTTTCGCAGCTTGTACGCACGCGCCAAGCGCCTCTTCCAGATTCTCTGGCTGAGTATTGAGGGTGCAGCGACCCATCGCCGGGATCAACAACGAGTTACCGCCTGCCTGAGCAAGCAACGGCTGTAGGAGCAACAGGCAGCCCATTGCAAGGGCGCGGCCGGTGCGGTTCATGGGAATCGACGTACCTCTGAAAGACGGGCGGGCCCGACCAAGGGATGTATAGGCGCGCATTATGAAATAAGCCGAGGCAACCTTACAAAGTCTTTACTCGTTTTTCTGCTGCGCGAACGTGATATCGGTTGATTTAAGACGATTTTGGACGAGTGGGTTAAAAGATCAGTGCATTACGGACATAAAAAAACGACAAGGGCTACAACCCTTGTCGTTTTTGCGGATCACTTCAGTGCGGCGAATGCGCGTTCTGCGGCGTCCAGGGTCAGCTTCAATTCGGCCTCACCGTGGGCAATCGAGGTGAAGCCCGCTTCAAAGGCACTCGGCGCCAGGTACACGCCGCCTTCGAGCATCAAGTGGAAGAAACGCTTGAACAGGTCGGCGTCGCTGGCCATGACGTCGTCAAAGGTGACGATGTCGTCCGCGCCGCTAAAGTACAGGCCGAACATGCCGCCTGCCTGGGTCGTAACGAATGGAATGCCCGCAGCATCCGCACGTTGTTGCAGGCCATCGAGCAAACGCGTGGTGAAGTCAGTGAGTTCAGCGTGGAAGCCAGGGCGGCTGATCAGGCGTAGCGTGGTCAGGCCGGCGGCCATGGCCAACGGGTTGCCCGACAGGGTGCCAGCTTGATAGACCGGGCCCAGTGGCGCGATGCATTCCATGATTTCGCGCTTGCCGCCGAAGCAGCCCACCGGCATGCCGCCGCCGATGATTTTGCCGAAGGTGCTCAAATCAGGTGTCACGCCGTAGTGCGCCTGGGCGCCGCCGAGTGCGACGCGGAAACCGGTCATCACTTCATCAAAAATCAGCACCACGCCGTGCTTGTCGCACAGGCTACGCAGGCCTTGGAGGAAACCCGGTGCCGGTGGCACGCAGTTCATGTTGCCCGCCACGGGCTCTACGATGATGCAGGCCACGGTGTCACCGACGTCTGTCAGCAGTTTTTCCACGGCGTTGATGTCGTTGAAGGTGGTGGTCAGCGTGTGCTTGGCGAAGTCGGCCGGCACGCCGCCCGAGCTCGGGACGCCTTGCGTCAGCGCGCCTGAGCCGGCCTTCACCAGCAGGCTGTCGGAATGCCCGTGGTAGCAGCCTTCAAACTTGAGGATGTTGTCGCGGCCGGTATAGCCACGCGCCAAACGGATGGCACTCATGGTGGCTTCGGTGCCGGAGCTGACCATGCGCACCATCTCCATCGACGGCACGATGGCGCACACCAGATCCGCCATTTCAGTTTCCATGGCTGTCGGGGCGCCGTACGACAGGCCGTGCTCCAGTTGCGCACGCACGGCGTCCAGAACATCCGGGTGGCTGTGGCCCAGAATCATCGGCCCCCACGAACCCACGTAATCCACGTAGCGTTTGTCGTCTTCGTCCGTTACGTAGGCGCCTTCGGCGTGTTTGAAAAACAGCGGGGTGCCGCCGACGCTCTTGAAGGCCCGTACCGGCGAGTTCACACCGCCGGGAATGTGTTTTTGAGCGTTGGCAAACAGGGTTTCGGAACGAGACATGGTGGGTTCTCTCTGAATCAGGATTCGGTAGTTAACGTGACAACAAATCGTTGAACGCACGGGCGCGGCGGGTAACAGCCTGCGCCGTTTCGGCGCCAAACAGGCCGTGCACCACGGCCAGCAGGTCTGCGCCATGCTCGACCAGTGGCGCAGCGTTCTCGAGGGTAATGCCGCCGATCACGCAAATCGGCAGAGTGAGCTGCGCACGCGCCTTATCGAGAACTTCCAGCGTTGCGGTCGGCGCGCCGGGCTTGGTGCTTGAATTGAAGAAGCGCCCAAACGCGACATAACTCGCGCCTTCTTTGGCGGCCTGTTGAGCCAGTTCGATCTGACTGTGGCAGGTCGAGCCAATGATCGCATTTCGGCCCAGCAAGGCGCGGGCCGGGGTGAGCGGGCCGTCGGTTTGACCGAGGTGCACGCCCACTTCCAGTCGAGCCGCCAGTTCGGCGTCATCGTTGATGATCAGGTGTGCTTTATAGCGTTCGCACAGATTGCGCAACGCCTCTGCTTCGCGCAGGCGGCGGGCGTCATCCGTACTTTTGTCGCGGTATTGAAGCAGGGTCAGGCCGCCATCAAGAGCGGCCTCCACGTAGGCCAGGAATCTGCCTGCAAGCAGTTGGCTGTCAGTGATTGCGTAAAGTCCGCGCAGTTTCATGGAGCGAGCCTCTTGAGTTACGAGCAGAAGTCCAGTGGCAAGCGGCGCGGCACAAATTGCCCCTGACCCAATTGCTCGGCATCACGCAAGGTGCGCCATGTGTAGTTGAGCGCGGTTTCAACCGCGCTGACCAACTGCTCGCCGATGGCCAGACGCCCCGCGAGGGTGCTGGCCAGCGTGCAGCCCGAACCGTGATAACTGCCAGGTAAGCGATAGCAGGTAAACGTATGACGACTGCCGTCGCGGCTGTACAGGCGGTTATGCACTTCGTGTTCATCGCCGTGCCCGCCGGTAATCAGCAGGTGCTTGCAGAACGGCAGGAGTTTTTCTGCGCACTCGTCGGCGCTGCCCTCGGGCAGTTCGGCCAAAATGCGGGCTTCGGGCAAGTTAGGCGTGGCGATCGTGGCCAAGGGCAGCAGGCGTTCGCGCATGGCGAACCCCACTTCGTCCTTGCCCAGACGCCCGCCACCGCCTGCGCGCAGCACCGGGTCGCAGACCATCGGTACCTGCGGATGGGCCTTGAGCAGCTCGACGACGGTGTCGACCATTTCTAAAGAGCCGAGCATGCCGAGCTTGAAAGCGGTCACGTTGGAGTCGCTGAGTACGGCAGCGGCTTGCGCCAGCACCCACTCACGGTCCAGCACGCGGAAATCGCTGACGTTAACGGTGTTCTGCACAGTCAGGGCAGTGACCACCGGAGCGGCGTGACAACCTTGAGCCAGCAGGGCTTCGATATCTGCCTGCAAGCCGGCGCCACCACTGGGGTCATGGCCGGAGAGACAGAGGACAACAGGGCGAGAGCTGTAGATATTCATGGTGCGCGAGCTTACCACCAAACCGTTTTTGCGGGCGGCTCGGGGTGTGGCGATTTTTCTTACATCAGTTTCGGTAAAAACTACCGTATCAGATTGTATTTTTTCATTCGAAAAATCGCTGTGAAGCTTGGTCTAGACGCTCTGCAATGAATGTTTACGTGATGTGTATTTGCCATCAACTGCTGTGCTAGAGTGACCCTCAAACGAATAACAGGTAATGCTGGTTTACGTCGTCTCAAAGGGAAAGGAGGCCCAAAGACGCAATCGGGCAGGCCATTTTGGGGCTGTATGCGCTATTTTTTTATTTTCTTGATGGGCTGGCTGCCAGCGCTGGCCAGCGCGATCACCTTCGACGAAACCACTCAACGCCTGCCCTTGGGCCGTGAGATGCACGTCTATGAAGATGTGGCCGGGCAAGCGACCATCGCTGATATCGTGGCCCATCCTGAGCGTTTGCAACCCCATACAAAAGACACCTTGAACGCGGGCTACTCGCATTCAGTGTTCTGGCTCAAAGTCGATTTCAACTATCAGCCGCACGACCCGCAAGCCAGCACCTCATGGCTGCTGGAGCTGGCTTACCCGCCGCTGGACCACATCGACCTTTACCAACAAAACGCTGCTGGTGCATTCGAACTGACGCACAGCACCGGCGACGCAATGCCGTTTGACAGTCGCCCGGTCAAAGAAAACAACTACCTGTTCGAGCTGAATTTCTCCCCGGGCCAAACCCAGACTGTGTACTTGCGTCTGGCCAGCGAAGGCTCAATCCAGGCCCCGTTGACGCTGTGGTCCGCCAAGGCTTACCTCGAAGACCAGCCCGTGCGCATTTACATCCTTGGCCTGATCTACGGCGTGCTGCTCGGGATGCTGGTGTACAACCTGTTTATCTACATCAGCGTGCGCGACACCAGCTACCTCTATTACATCTTCTACATTGCCTCGTTTGGCCTGTACCAACTGTCGGTCAATGGCGCCGCGGTGCAGTACTTCTGGCCTGACAACCCGTGGTGGGCCAATGCGGCGACCCCGTTTCTGATCGGCTCGGCCGCCTTTTTCGGCTGTCAGTTCGCGCGTACCTTCCTGCACACTGCCAGCCACAGCCGCTGGCTTGACCGGGCGCTGATGCTGTTGATGGGGATTGGTGCGCTGGTCATGGTGCTGGCACTGACCACCAGTTATGCGATCTCGTTGCGGTTGGCCACAGGGCTGGCGCTGGCCTTTATCTTCACCATTTTTGTTGCCGGGATTGTGGCCTGGTGCCGTGGCTTGCGGGTGGCGCGTTATTTCGTCATCGCCTGGACCGCTTTTTTACTGGGTGGGCTGGTCAACACCTTGATGGTGCTGGGCTACCTGCCGAATGTGTTCCTCACCATGTATGCCAGCCAGATCGGCTCGGCGATTGAAGTCGGGCTGCTGTCGCTGGCGCTGGCGGACCGGATCAACGCCATGCGCGATTTGCAGGCACGCACCCTGCAGGAGTCCGGGCAAAAACTGGCTGCGATGAACCAGCAGCTGGAGCGCACCAACCAGCTCAAAGATGAGTTTTTGGCCACTGTGACCCATGAGCTGCGGACGCCCATGAATGGCGTAATTGGCTCACTGGAGTTGATCAAGACGCTGGACATGACGCCTGAACTTGAGCTGTACACCCACACCGCGCAAGGCTCGGCCAAAGGAATGATGGGCATGGTGAATGGCATTCTGACATTGACCGAGCTGCAAGCGGGTCGCCTCAGTGCCTTTACCGAGCGTTTCAGTCTGAGCGAGCTGTTGCAGGGCTTGCACGAACAGTTCAGTCCCAAAGCGCACGTCAAAGGGCTTGCTTTCACCCATGAGGTGGCCCGCCATCTCCCGGATCAGTGGCTGGGCGATGCCGCGAAGATCCGGCAGTGTCTGGAGTGCCTGCTGGATAACGCCATCAAGTTCACCCACAAGGGTGGTGTAGTGCTGCGCGTGACGGGCAAAACCGCCGGGCCGGGGCGCTGGAGTCTGGCATTTACCGTGATCGACAGCGGCATCGGGTTTGTCCACCAGGAAGAAGCCGAGCTGTACCAGCATTTCTTCCAGGTAGATGGCTCCATGACCCGGGAATATGGCGGTTTGGGCATTGGACTGGCGATTTGCCGGCGCTTGGTTGAGCTGCTGGGCGGCCGCCTGACTCACCATTCGCAACCGGGGCAGGGTTCGCAGTTTCAGCTGTCCCTGGAGATGGAGTCGCCGCTGGAAACAGCGCAAGTCGTCCAGATGCCGATGCGTTTACCGGGGCAATATGTCGTCTTGCTGGTGGAGGACAACCACGCCAACTCAGCGGCGTTGCGCGGCATGTTGCTTAAATTGGGTTACCGGGTGTTAACCGCAGAAAGTGGTCAGGTGGCGATCGACACGTTGCGCCGTGAGCGTGTCGATGCGGTATTGCTGGCGTGCCCGTTCAGCCACGTGTCCGGCTCGTCCTTGGGCAGCCAGCTCCTGACACTGGCCGCGTGCGCGCGGTTGCCGGTGCTGGCGCTGTTTGAGTCCGAGGCGGCTGCTCAGCATGCACGGACGCAGGCCGAAGGTATTACCGATTTTCTGATCAAGCCGCTGCGTTTCGAAGACCTGCAACAGGCCCTGGTACAGCGGCTGTTAGCCGGGCATGAGGACAAAAGCGTCGATTTTTAGGCGCTTATGCCCCTTGTGAAGGTGGCGATGCGTGCTTCACTGGCTCCATTGGCATGATTCCCAGGAGCCCGCGCAATGAATCTTCATCAGTACGCCGAAACCCACGAAGTCACCAACCAGCCGCCCTCACTGGACGGCGTTAACCTGTATCGCATCGATCAGCCGCTGCAAGCCTGGGGGCAGCGGTTTGGCGCTGGCTGGGCGCAATCGCGCATCGATGAATACGGCGCCCTGGCCGGTGGCCCGTTGATGACCGCGGGCTTTCTGGCCAACGAAAACAAACCGGTGTTTGTCAGCCATGACCGTTTTGGTCATCGGATCGATCTGGTGGAGTTTCACCCCGCGTATCACGAGCTGATGCGCACCGCGATTGAACATGGCCTGCCGTCGTTGCCCTGGACTGACCCGCGCCCCGGTGCCCACGTAGCCCGGGCGTCCATGACGTACCTGCATACCCAGGCCGAAGCCGGCAGTGGTTGCCCGCTGACCATGACCTTTGCCAGCGTTCCGGCGTTGCGTTTGCAGCCGGATGTGGCGCAGATCTGGCTGCCCAAAGTACTCGCAACCGAATACGACCCGCGCAACATCGACATCAGCCAGAAGGCCGGTGTCACGCTGGGCATGGCCATGACCGAGAAACAGGGTGGCACCGATGTCCGCGCCAATACGACCCGTGCCTTTGCGGTCGGCGCCCCGGGGCCGGGGCAGGCCTATGAGCTACTGGGCCACAAATGGTTTTGTTCGGCGCCTATGTGCGATGGTTTCCTGACGCTGGCGCAAACTGACAAGGGGCTAAGTTGCTTTTTACTGCCGCGCCATCGCCCGGACGGCACCCGCAACGCGTTTTACATCCAGCGCCTGAAAAACAAGCTCGGCAACAGCTCCAATGCGTCCAGCGAGGTTGAGTTTCGCGGGGCGCTGGCCTGGATGCTGGGTGAAGAAGGGCGTGGGGTACCGACCATCATCGAGATGGTCGCCATGACCCGGTTTGATTGCATGGTGGGCTCCAGCGCCTTGATGCGTCAGGCATTGACCCAGGCCAGTCATCATTGTGCGCACCGCAGGGTGGGCGGCCGGGTGCTGGCGGACCAGCCGTTGATGCAAAACGTGCTGGCGGACCTGGCGCTAGAAAGCGAAGCCGCACTGGCCTTGAGTTTGCGCATGGGCCAGGCACTCGATCATCCCGACGACCCGCAGCAGGCGAAGTTCTCGCGTCTGGTGACCGCCGTGGGCAAGTACTGGATCTGCAAACGGGCGCCCGCGATGATCAATGAAGCCGCCGAATGCATGGGGGGCGCGGGGTATGTCGAGGACAGCATTCTGCCGCGTCTGTACCGCGAAGCCCCGGTCAATTCAACGTGGGAGGGCTCGGGTAACGTGCAGTGCCTGGATGTGTTGCGCGCCTTGTCCAAAGAGCCGGGAGTGCTGGATGCGTTGTTCTTGGAACTCGGTGACGGGCATGGCGACCGGCGACTGGCGCAGCACATCGTGCAGCTCAAGACGGCGTTCATGGACACGGGTGACATTCAATACCGGGCGCGGCAACTGACAGAAGACATCGCGTTGGGGCTGCAGGCGAAATTGCTGCTGGAAGCTGGAAACAGCGACGTGAGTGACGCCTTCATTGCCAGCCGCCTGCAAGGCAGCGGCCGAACCTATGGCGCCTTGCCTCGCGGGTTGAATGTCGCGGCCATTGTGGCGCGGTCAACGCCGCACGTGGGTTGATTGTTTGGTCACGGCCTTCGCAACCTGTAACGGGCTGTGTTTTGCTCAGTGATGCAGGCAAGATAACGGCCTGCCCGTTCAGAAGACAGGATGCTCATCGTGACTGAAGCTTTTATTGTCGTCTCCACCGCTGAAGAGGCTGTCGACCGCCTCGCGGCCTTGCATGAGCGCGCGACCACGGCGTTAAGCCTGGCACTCAAGCGTTATCTCAAAGACCGTATTGAGCCGTCTGCCGAAGAGCGCGCCTTGTTTCGTTACCCGGAACTGCGCTTGACCTACCGTTTCCATGGCGAAGTGCCTGCAACCACGCGCGCGTATGCCAAGGTGCAATTGCCTGGCACCTACAGCGTGACCGTCACCCACCCCGCAGCGTTCCGTAATTACTTGCTGGAGCAGTTGGTGCCGCTGATGCGCGATTTCACCGTTGAAATCGAAGTGGGCGTCAGCCAGCAAGACATCCCTTACCCCTACGTGGTTGAACAGGGCGATGAACTCGCCGGCTCTGGCGTGACCGCCGCCGCGCTGGCCCGTGTGTTCCCGAGCACCGATTTGTCGGCCGCCACGGATGGCATCGCTGACGGCCTGTATGACTGGGAAAACACCGACCCATTGCCGCTGGCGCTGTTCGATGCCGCCCGCGTCGATTTCTCGCTGCGGCGTCTGGTGCATTACACCGGCAGCGACTGGCGCCATGTTCAGCCATGGATTCTGTTGACCAACTACCACCGCTATGTCGACCAGTTCATCCTCCACGGCCTTGAGCAACTGCGCGATAACCCGCGTTTTGTGCGCATGGTTCTGCCGGGCAATGTGCTGATCGAAAAGTCCATGGATTACGGCGAAGCGCAGGCGATCGCGGCCGGTGTGGTGTGGCACCGCTACCAAATGCCGGCGTATCACTTGCAGGCCAGCGATGGTCATGGCGTAACCCTGGTGAACATCGGCGTCGGCCCTTCGAATGCGAAAAACATCACCGACCATTTGGCGGTTCTGCGTCCGCACTGCTGGCTGATGATCGGCCACTGCGGCGGTCTGCGTCAGTCGCAGACCATTGGCGACTATGTGCTGGCCCATGCCTACATGCGCCGCGACGGCATTCTTGATCGCGTGGTGCCGCCGAACATTCCGATCCCGGCCCTGGCAGAAGTGCAAATGGCGCTTCAGGAAGCCGCGGCGCAGGTCACCGGCGAGCATGGCGATGAGCTGAAAAAGCGGTTGCGCACCGGCACTGTGTTGACCTACGACGACCGTAACTGGGAGTTGCGCTGGGCGCAGGAGCGCCCGCTGATCAACCTGTCTCGCGCTGTGGCTGTGGACATGGAAAGCGGCACCATCGCCGCGCAAGGTTACCGTTTGCGCGTTCCGTATGGCACGTTGCTGTGCGTCTCGGACAAGCCGTTGCACAGTGAAATCAAATTGCCCGGTTCGGCCAACGCGTTTTATGAGCGTGCTGTCAGCCAGCATCTGAAGATCGGCATTGCCGCCGTGGACTTGATGCGTAATCAGTTGCACGCATTGCATTCGCGCAAATTGCGCAGCTTCGACGAACCGCCGTTCCGTTGATCGGTGATGGTCATTTAGCGATCAGGCGGCTAGCATTGCCCGCCCTGATCGCTAGATGTCCGGTTTGCCATGTCCCGTCCTGCTCGTCCCGCCCCACGCCGTCCGGCGTCTAAAAGCCCTCAAGCACACACCACCGGTCGTCGGGTGGCCAAGGCGCCACCTGCTGAACCCAAGCTGTACCTGTTCAACAAACCGTTCGATGTACTGACGCAATTCAGCGATGAAGGCGGGCGGGCGACGCTCAAGGACTTCATTCCCATCCCCGGCATTTACCCTGCCGGACGGTTGGACCGGGACAGTGAAGGTTTGCTGCTGCTGACCAATGATGGCCAGTTGCAAGCGCGGATTGCGGACCCGAAACATAAGCTACCCAAGACGTATTGGGTGCAAGTGGAGGGCGAACCGACCCCGGAGCAGTTGCAACAGCTGCGCGAAGGGGTGGTGCTCAACGATGGCAAGACGCTGCCAGCCGAGGCGCGGGCTCTTGAAGAACCGCAGTTATGGCCGCGCAACCCGCCCGTGCGTTTTCGCAAAAGCGTGCCCACCGCCTGGCTGGAACTGGTGATTCGCGAAGGGCGTAACCGTCAGGTCAGGCGCATGACCGCCGCTGTCGGTTTACCAACGTTGCGGCTGGTGCGCGTGCGTATTGGCGACTGGAGCATCGAGGGGCTGGAGCAGGGGCACTACAGGGAAGTACCGGCACGGCTATAGCGCGCCAGACTCAATCAAGCCGATCACCACACTTTTGATGATGAACGCGGCCACGCCCAGGCCCAATACGAAAAACAGGATAAACGAGCCGAAGCGCCCGGCTTTGGACTTCTTCGCCAGATCCCAGACGATAAAGGCCATGAACATGATCAGGATGCTGACCAGAATCGTCATCATCCACTCTTCAAATACGGCAGGATCCATCAGTGTTCTCCAGCGTCATCGGGGGTGAAAAGCCGAGCGAGTATACGCCAATGCCCGCTGCGGATATTGACCTGTAGCGGCTGGCGAGCAGCGGTCAGGCACGGTTTACGTCCGCAAATGCGTGAGCGGCAACTCGGTGCTGTTAAGCACCTGATTGAGCACAAAGCTCGAACGCACGCTGGTCACGCCCTCGATCCGGGTCAGATGCCCCAGTAGCAGCTGTTGATAGTGGTCCATGTCCGGCACCACGATTTTCAATTGATAGTCCGCGTCAACCCCGGTCACAAGGCTGCATTCCAGCACTTGCGGCAGGCTGCGGATGGCGGATTCAAAGTTCTCGAAACGCTCCGGGGTGTGACGGTCCATGCCGATCAGTACGTAAGCGGTCAGGCTCAACCCCAGCTTTTTACGGTCCAGCAACGCGACCTGACGCGAGATGTAGCCATCGTCTTCAAGTTGCTTGACCCGTCTTGAGCACGGCGAAGGCGAGAGGCCGATGCGTTCGGCCAGTTCTTGATTGGAGATGCGTGCATCACGCTGCAATTCCGCCAAAATACTCAAGTCGTATCGGTCGAGTTTGCTCACGAAGTAACCCTTTGTCATAACTATTGCGTGAAAGTATCCACCTTAAGTCAAAAATTGCGCAAGTAATGTTTTATTGAGCAATCTTCGCAATCGTGTGCCGTCTCTACAGGCCTATGCTTTACACCAGAATCACTGCCCGGACATAGAGTCCACTGCGGCCCGCCGAATCAGGCCAGCCGCGGCCGCCAACCCCACAGGGTTGCCCCGGCCCCCGGGCTACGCACTGTCCAGAAGACGGCGCGAGGTGAGCCAACACCACACGTGTTGAGCCAGGACGAAAAAATTCAAAGGGCGGCCGACGGGTCGCCCTTTTTTATGCCCAAAAATAAGTGCCGGACCTGCTAACCTGCCGCCGAACCGGTTCCCGGATTTCCAGTCTTATGCGTACGCCCCAACCAGCAGTGAGGAACATCATGAAATCGCGTTTCTGGCGTTTGGCTGTCGTCAGTGTGCTCAGTGTCGGTGTCAGCGCTCAGTTGTTGGCTGATGAGCGGGGCGAAGGCAACCCTCAGCAAGGTCGTCCCGGTGGCGGTGAGCATCGCCCTCAAGGGCAAGGGGGCCAGACCCCTTTGCGACCGGAACACAATCAGCAGGCTGGCGGCCATGGCCAGCCGCAAGGTGGCCAATGGCAAAGCCGTCCTCAAGGCGAAAACCCGCAAGTGCGCCCGTCACCGCCCGGCAATCACCTGAGCATCCAGCCACGGCCTGATGCCGTGCAGCAGACTCAGCCTCCACGGCAAGGTCACTATCAGGATATTCCGCGCCGTCCCGGCGACTATTCCCAGTGGCAAGGACACTCACGGCCCAACAACGGCCCAAACCCCGGCTTCAACAACGGGCGTCCCATTGACCACCCTTGGCAGGGGAGGCCGGACGGGCATGGCAACGGCTGGGGAGCGGGGCCGCAGTATCGGCCCGGCTATATAGTTGACCGCTTTCCCGACCGTCATTGGCAAGTGCCTTACCGCGGGCAGGACTATTTCTACTCTGGCGGTTATTGGTACCGCCCCCACGGCCCGCGTTACGTCGTGGTGCAGCCGCCCTACGGGATTCGCGTAGGTTATTTGCCCGATTATGCGCGTGAAGTGTGGATTGGCAGCTCGCTGTTATTTCTCGCAGCGGGTGCCTATTACGCCTATCAGCCCGCAACACAGGACTACATCGTGGTGCCACCCCCTGCGCCCGTCCCCGTAGCCGCGCCGCAACCGGTGAGCAACGGCTACGACGTCGTGGCGTATCCCGCCAATGGCCAGACACCGGCGCAAGTGGATCAGGATCGCTACGACTGTTACCGCTGGGCCGTGGACCAGAGCGGCTTTGATCCGGCCCGCGTCACGTACGCGCCTTCACCTGCGGTGGTGCAAACCTACCGGCAGGCCCAGGGCAACTGCCTGAGCAGTCGCGGTTACCAGGTCACCTACTGATCGTTGGGTTTGACCACTTCCTGCGGGTCGGCGTGCACCAGCACTTCGGCCTGTGGATAAACGCTTTCGATTGCCTCGGCGGCGCGGTCACTGAGGCCATGAGCCACTGAGAGCGACAGTTCGCCCGGTAACTCCAGGTGCAATTGCACGTACCAGATGTTGCCCGAGATCCGCGTACGCAGGTCATGGGCGCCGAGGACGCCAGGCACGCTGCACGCCAGTGCCAACATGCGCTCGCTGACTTCTGTCGGTAACTCTTCATCCATCAACACGGAAAAACTCTGACGGGCGATTTGAACCGCGCTCCACAGGATATAAGCCGCAATACCCAGACCAAACCACGCATCCAGTTGCGGCCAACCGAAGCTGGCCATAACCAGCGCGACCAAAATACTGCCATTGAGCAACAGGTCGGAGCGGTAATGCAGTGAGTCGGCGTGCACCGCGTTCGACCCGGTGGCCTTGACCACACGGTGTTGCAACGCCAGCAGCGCCACGGTCATTACCAGCGAGAACACAATCACGCCAATGCCGATCCATGGTGCGCCAATAGGCTCGGGGTTTTTCAGGCGCTCGATGGCCTGGAACGCAATCAGCACGGCGCTCACGGCGATAAACAGCGCCTGAGCCATCCCTGCGAGGGACTCGGCCTTGCCGTGGCCGTAACGGTGATCGTCGTCGGCAGGGCGCAAGGCGTAATGCACGGCCAACAGGTTGAGAAACGATGTCACGCCGTCCAGCAACGAGTCGGTCAACCCGGCCAGCATGCTGATCGAGCCGCTTAGCCACCAGGCGATGGCCTTGGTGACGATCAAAATACCTGCCACTGCCACCGATGCGCGGGTGGCGAGGCGTAACAGGCGTGCGTGTTCCGTGCTGCTGGTCATGAACGTTCCTTGTGTCAGGCGGCGGGGGCAAGGCCGTAAAGGGCCAATTGCTGCACGCTGCCTGTGTGCTGGATCAGGCGCGGATCGTTGAGTGGAAAGCTGCCGCCCAGTTCACGTTCCAGGAGGGTTTGCAGCTTGCTGTTATCCACCTTGCCGTCCGCGCCGATGGCTTCTTGCAGTTTTTCCGGGGCGATCTGCGCGGTCTTGCCTGGCGGGAAGTAAATCGCGCCGGTGGCAAAGTCGACGCCAAAGGCAATCAGGCCCGGGATCACATAAAACAGCAAGCCCACGGCATCCAGCACGGCAATCATCGGATCGATCTTGCCGTCGATCTGACCCCGGCGGTCAGGGAAGAAAATACTGCCGCAGGCAGTCAGTTGAGTGAACAGGGCTGCAATCACAACGCCACCAATCACACGCGAAGACATACGCATAGCAAAACCTCATAAACGTTGAAGGGCCAAACCCAACACTAAGACGGTGCTTAATGCCGAACTGTTCGCCGTTATACTCGCCGCACTGTTCTGGAGCCACCATGATTTCTCTGCCGATTGATGAAGTTTTACCCGCGCTGCGCCTTGCCTTGGCTGAACGTCACGAAGCGGTGCTCGAAGCACCGCCCGGCGCCGGTAAAACCACTCGCGTGCCTCTGGCCTTACTCAACGAGCCGTGGCTTGCGGGGCAGAAGATTGTGATGCTCGAACCCCGACGGCTCGCCGCCCGCGCCGCGGCCGAACGGTTGGCCAGCGAACTGGGCGAAAAAGTCGGCGAGACCGTGGGCTACCGCATTCGCCTCGACAGTAAAGTCGGCCCCGATACGCGCATTGAAGTGGTCACCGAAGGCATCCTCACCCGGCGTTTGCAACAGGATCCGGCGCTCGAAGGTGTCGGTCTGCTGATCTTCGACGAATTCCATGAGCGTAGTCTGGATGCCGATCTGGCGTTGGCCCTGAGCCTGAACGGCCGTGAGTTGTTTCGTGACGAGCTGCCGCTGAAGATCTTGCTGATGTCGGCGACGCTTGAGGGCGATCGGCTCGCCAGCGTGCTCAATGACGCGCCTGTGTTGCGCAGTGAGGGGCGCATGTACCCGGTTGCCATGCGCTGGGGCCGGCCGTTTGTGCCCGGTGAGTTCATCGAGCCACGAGTGGTCCAGACCGTGCTGGAAGCCATCAACGATGAGACAGGCAGCCTGCTGGTGTTCTTGCCTGGTCAGGCAGAGATCCGCAGGGTTTATCAACAGTTGGCACAAGCGCTGGAATCGCGCAGCGACATCCTGCTGTGCCCGCTGCACGGTGATCTTGAGCTGGGCGCGCAACGGGCGGCTATCGAGCCTGCGCCTGCGGGCCAGCGCAAAGTAGTGCTGGCCACCAATATTGCGGAAACCAGCCTCACCATCGACGGCGTGCGCGTGGTGATTGATGCCGGGCTGGCGCGTGTCCCGCGGTTTGACCCGGGCAGTGGCATGACCCGCCTCGACACGCAGCGTATTTCCCGGGCCAGCGCCACGCAACGGGCTGGCCGCGCCGGACGACTTGAGCCGGGCGTGTGTTATCGATTGTGGTCTGAAGACCAGCATGCGCAGTTGGCGGCCTATGGCAGTGCCGAGGTCTTGCAGGCCGATCTCGCGGGGTTGGCGCTGCAATTGGCGCGCTGGGGCGTGACCCCGCACGAGCTGATTTGGCTCGATGCGCCGCCATCGTCCAGTTATGCACAGGCGCAACAGCTGCTGGAACGCCTGGGTGCCTTGCAGCGGTCGTCGAATCAAGGCTGCACCCTGACGGCACATGGCGAGGCAATGGCCGAGTTGCCGGCGCACCCGCGTATCGCGCACTTGTTATTGCGCGGGCAGGCATGGGGGCTGGCGGACATGGCCTGTAACGTCGCAGCGCTGCTGGGTGAGCGAGATATTCTCCGCGGTGCCGGTGCCGATCTGCACAGCCGTTTGGCTTTGTTGGCCGCAGAGGCACGCGCGACGCGGGGCGGGCAGGGCGGCGTACAGCGTGCCAGACAACTGGCGCGCCAGTACCGAGCGCAGTTACGCGGCAAACCGACGCGCCCGGTGGCTGATCCCGAGCACCCGCGCTGGCTCGGTGCCTTGCTGGCCTTGGCCTATCCCGACCGCATTGCCCAGCAGCGCAAGCCCGGCGGTGCCGAATACCGTCTGGCCAATGGCCGGGCCGCGCTGTTCAGCGAGGTCGATGCACTGATGAAGCAGCCATGGCTGGTCATTGCCGACCTGGGCAGCCGTCAGGGACAGCGCGAAGAACGCATTTACCTGGCGGCAGAATTTGATCCCGCGTTACTCGACGGTGTGCTGAGTGAACAGGTCAGTGTGGTCGATCAATTGGACTGGGACGAGCGCGAAGGCGTACTGCGCGCAGAGCGTCAACGTAAAGTGGGTGAGCTGGTGCTGAGCCGCGAACCGTTGACGGGCCTTGATGAAACGGCGCGTTCCCGGGCATTGGTCAATCTGGTACGGCGCAAGGGCCTGGAACTGTTGCCGTGGACGCCTGAACTGCGTCAATGGCAAGCCCGGGTAGGGCTGTTGCGTCAGTTGGACCTTGAGGCCCACGGCCAGAGTGACTGGCCGGATGTCAGTGATGCGGCGCTCTTGACCAGCCTGGAAGACTGGCTGGCGCCGTACGTGGGGCGTGTCTCGCGGCTCAGCCACTTCGCCAGCCTCGATTTGTCGAGCATTGTGCACAATTTGCTGCCGTGGCCATTGCCGCAACGGCTTGAAGAACAGGCGCCGCATCACATCAAAGTGCCATCTGGTTCATCGGTGCGACTGGACTACAGCGAACACCCACCGATTTTGGCGGTGCGTCTGCAAGAACTGTTCGGGTTGGCGGATACCCCGCGCATTGCGGGTGGGCGGCAGGTGGTCAAGTTGCACCTGTTGTCGCCGGCGCGACGTCCGGTGCAGGTGACCCAGGACTTGGCCAACTTTTGGCGCAGCACCTATGCCGAGGTCAAGAAAGACCTTAAAGGACGTTATCCCAAGCATTACTGGCCCGACGATCCACTCGTTGCCGAAGCCACGGCGCGCATCAAACCCAGGAAAACGTAGCCGCCCACGGGGGGCCTCGATTCAATCCAGCGGCAGCAAAAAGCGGCCTGTAACTGGCAAGTGGTCGGAGAGGGTGAGCGTGTCTTCCTGCCGCACGTAGCCCTCGATGCGTTTGAGTTTCGGGCTGTAAAACAGGTAGTCGAGGGTACGGTCGGGCTCCTCGACACGCGGATTGTTCGGGAAGTGCGTGAGCCACAGTTCGCGGTCGATGCCGGTCGCTTCAGGGTTGCTGGGAATCATTGGGTACTTTTCCCACAGCAAATGCAGCTCGCTGTCAGGCGAGTAACCTGTGCGCAATTCGGCTGGCAGGCGCAGGAATTGGCCGATAGGCAGCAAGTTGAAGTCCCCGCCGATCAGCCAAGGGGTGCCATACCCCTCAAACTTGTCCACCACCGCAGCGGTCGCTTGCATTTGTCGAAGCAGGTTACTGTTGTTCTGCGTCGGGCGGTCGAGTTGGGTATTGATGGCCACCAATTGCCCGCCATCGTTCAGGGGCAGGTAGCTGACGAGCAGGGCGGGTTTGGGTTGAAACTGGCGGCTGACGAAATTGGCCTCGGCCACCGGTAATTGCACGCGTTCGGCGTGTTCGATCTGGAAGCGGCTCAGCGTCACCAGGGTGCGCCCGACACTGCCGAAAATATGCCGGTCGGGGACGAAGTCGGCTTTCCAGGTGAACGCTTGCGCGCTGCAGGGGTAAAGGTCGATCAGGCGTTCCTGCAACAGTTTTAACTGATCCTGATAGGCACTGGCCTTGGCGTTTTGGTCGACCTCTTGCAGCAAGACCAGATCGGGCTTTTCATCGCGGATGATGCGCGCCACCTGATCCAGGCTGAAAGCCATGTCTTCGCGGTTGGGCCGGGTATCCGGCCCGCTGCCGTCGCTCAGGTTGTACCAAAATACATAACGCTTGCCCGCCAGGTATTGCACGTTCCAGGTCATGACCTTGAGCGCCTGACCGGGCACCAGCACCGGCGCATTGGCGGGGCAACTGACAGTCAGTACCTCTTTGGCCTCCGGACGCCACGTCAGGCTGTAGATCAGGCATGCCAACAGCGCTGCTGTCAGCAAGAAACCCACTACGGTATTACGCAAAAGACGTGACATGGACTCGGCTTATAAAGGTTGCAGAGAAGGCAGAGCATACGCGCCCCATGCGCGGCATCCCACCGTCTAAGTTGTAGGTGAACCTTCTATTACTTGTCGGAAGTTTCTCGAATCAGCATAAATAAACGGAAGAGGACCACCGATAAAAACAACTGCAAGAAGCTGTTGATGCTTTCGAGCACCAATGACAACACCGGATTTTCGGCCCGCGGGTACACCGAAAACCCTGTTTCCTTGAGCAGCATCAAGGGTCCGAGTACCGCCAGAATGCACACGAAGATGCGCCAGAAGTGGCCCCGGCTCAGTTCAAAACTCGACTTCAAGGCGGCCAGCGGCGGTTCGTCGCGCAGGACCAGTTGGTATTCGGCAAAGGCAAACACTACGGTCAGGTAGATCCCGGGCACAAAGAACATCGACAGCCCCAGCACGATGAGCAGGGTGCTGATGGCCGCCAGCAACGCGAACTTTGGCCACAGCTGCAACGCTCTGGCCAGCAGGTCACGGTTGCGCGGGCTTTCGCCACGGCTACGCGCGTCGAGAAACAGGATCAGGGCCGCGGTGTAGATGGGGTACACCAGCAAGCCGACGACCAACCCGTAGCCGGGTGACGCATCCGGCCCTGTGGCATGGTCGACGAGTTGTTGCAGCACGGCTTCAAGAATCACCAGCGGCAAGCACAGCGTCGCAATCTGGCCCAGGTTGCGCTGGAAGAAGTACAGGGAGTCGCGAATAACAGTCAGCGGATTCATGGTTCGGTATCAGCATTCAAAAGCGGTGCGCCACTTTAACCGATCAAGCCCGGCATCAAGCAAATGCAAGTGTTTAAGTTGCTGTAAGACGCAGGCGGTATCGGGCGCGGCGGGCGGTTTATCCACGCAAACCTTACGCGGGCTGGCATACTGCCCCCCTTGTTTTCAGTCGTGCGCCCATTTGCCTGGACGCCTTGAGGTGTCCCCGGTGAAAAAAATTGCAGTCTTTGCAGATGTGCAGAACCTCTATTACACGGTTCGCCAGGCGTATGGCTGCCATTTCAATTACGCCGCCCTGTGGGCCGATATCAGCCAACGCGGTGAGATTGTTGAAGCCTATGCGTACGCCATCGACCGTGGTGACAGCAAACAGCAGCAGTTTCAGCAAATTTTGCGCAACCTCGGTTTCACGGTGAAGCTCAAGCCTTATATCCAGCGCAGTGATGGCTCGGCCAAAGGCGACTGGGACGTGGGCATCACCATCGACATCATGGACGCCGCGGCCAATGTGGATGAAGTGGTACTGGCCTCGGGCGATGGCGATTTCGACCTGCTGCTCGAGCGCATTGCCAGCAAGCACGGGGTCGAAACCGTGGCTTACGGCGTGCCGGGCCTGACCGCCAACTCCTTGATCCGCGCGGCCACGCGCTACGTGCCGATTGAAGGCAATTTGCTGCTCAAGTAACGCTCATTTTTTACAGGATTGACCCCGTTTGGAACGTATCGCCGTCATCGACTTTGAAACCACTGGCATTTCCCCGAGCAGCACGTGCCGGGCCACTGAAATCGCTGTGGTGATTCTGGAACAGGGCCGCATTGTCGACCGTTACCAGAGCCTGATGAATGCAGGCGTGCGCGTGCCGGGTTTCATCGAGCAGTTGACGGGTATCAGCAACGTCATGTTGCGCACCGCGCCATCGGCCGAACAGGTGATGAACGAGGTCAACGAATTCGTCGGCATTACCCCGTTGCTGGCGCATAACGCCGCGTTCGACCAAAAATTCTGGGACTTCGAGATGGGCCGCATCAAGCGTACCCGCTTGCAGAACTTTGCCTGCTCGCTGCTGTTGGCGCGGCGTTTGATGCCCGCCGCGCCCAATCACAAGCTTGGTACGCTGACCACGTTTGCCGACCTGCCTCACACCGGCAAGGCGCACCGGGCGATGGCCGACGCCGAAATGGCCGCCAACCTGACCGCACATCTGGCCCGGCAACTGCGCGAACACCACGGTCTGCGTGAGCTGAATCACGATTTGCTGTGCAGCCTGCAAAAAGTGCCGGCCGCCAAGATCAATGACCACCTCAAGCGTTACCGCGGTTTCTGATTGTCAGCCTGCGGCTGCAAAACGGTAAAAGTGTACGGCCACTTTTCATGCATTCTGTTACTTCTGCTCCACCCGCCACTTGTCTAGACTCCCAGGTCCCCTGCCTTTGCCTTTGAGCTGAACCATGCCTGCCGCACGTCGTTTCCCGTTGCAATTGATCGGTGCTTTTTTCGCGTTGTATGTGATCTGGGGTTCGACCTATCTGGTGATCCGTATTGGCATTGAGTCCTGGCCGCCATTGATGATGGCCGGGGTGCGTTTCCTCGTGGCGGGCAGCTTGATGTATGCGTTCATGCGCTGGCGCGGATCCCCACGCCCAACGTGGGTACAGTGGCGTTCGGCAGCAATGATCGGCTTTTTGCTGTTGGCTTGCGGCAATGGTGGCGTGACGCTGGCTGAGCATTCGGGCGTGGCCTCAGGGGTGGCAGCGTTAGCCGTGGCCACTGTGCCGCTGTTCACCTTGCTGTTCGGCTATTTTTGGGGGGCACGCAATACCCGGCTGGAATGGGCCGGGATCGTGCTCGGGTTGATCGGTATTGCCATGCTCAACCTCGGCTCCAACCTGCAAGCCAGTCCGCTGGGGGCGGCGATGATTTTATTCGCAGCGGCGGCATGGGCGTTTGGTTCGGTCTGGAGCCGCCATTTGCCTCTTCCTGCGGGGCCAATGGCCAGCGCTGCAGAAATGCTCACTGCCGGCGCTGTGTTGCTCATTGGCAGCCTGGTGAGTGGGGAACGTCTGACCCATATGCCGACGGCTGCCGGGTGGGGCGCCTTACTGTACCTGGTGTTTTTCGGCTCGATCATCGCCTTCAGTGCTTACATGTATTTGCTCAAAAACGTACGTCCGGCAGCGGCCACCAGCTACGCCTATGTCAACCCGGCTGTGGCGGTGATGCTCGGCATCGCCTTTGCGGGCGAGACCATCGGTTTCGAAGAGTGCCTGGCGATGGCGGTCATCATCAGCGCTGTGGTGTTGATCGGGTTGCCGCAGTGGCGCAAGCAGAAACCCGTCTGAATTAGGGTAAACTGCGCGCCATTGCAACGTATTCACCCACGCGCTGACCTTTTTCGACGGTATCCCCATGACATTCGCCTCCCTTGGCCTGATCGAACCCTTGCTGCGCGCCCTTGAGACGCTCGGCTACCAGACCCCGACCCCGGTTCAGGCACAAGCCATTCCCGCCGTGCTGGCGGGGCGCGACCTGATGGCCGCCGCCCAGACCGGCACCGGTAAAACCGGTGGCTTTGCCCTGCCGCTCTTGCAGTCGTTGACCATGGAAGGCCCGAAAGTCGCCAGTAACGCCGTGCGTGCGCTGGTGCTGGTGCCGACCCGTGAGTTGGCCGAACAGGTTCACGAAAGCATTCGCCAGTACGCCGAACACCTGCCCCTGAGCACCTACGCGGTGTATGGCGGCGTCAGCATCAACCCGCAAATGATGAAAATGCGCAAAGGTGTTGATGTGTTGGTGGCCACGCCGGGTCGGTTGCTTGATCTGTATCGCCAGAAAGCGATCAAGTTCAACCAGCTGCAAACCCTGATTCTGGACGAAGCCGATCGCATGCTCGATCTGGGCTTCAGCGAAGAACTGCGTGACATCTACCGCGCCTTGCCAAAAAAGCGTCAGACCCTGTTGTTCTCGGCCACGTTCTCGGATGCGATCCGGGCGCTGGGCGAGCAAATGCTCGATAACCCGCTGAGCATTGAAGTCAGCCCGCGTAACGTTGCGGCCAGCAGCGTCAAGCAATGGGTGATCCCGGTCGACAAGAAACGCAAAGCCGAGCTGTTCCTGCATTTGCTGCGCACCCAGCGCTGGAAGCAGGTGCTGGTGTTTGCCAAAACCCGCAATGGCGTGGATGACCTGGTGGGCAAACTGCAAGCGCTGGGCATCAACGCTGACGGCATCCATGGCGATAAACCGCAGGCAACGCGTCAACGGGCGCTGGATCGCTTCAAGGCCAGTGAAGTGCAGATTCTTGTGGCCACCGACGTGGCGGCCCGTGGTCTGGACATCGAAGACCTGCCGCTGGTGGTCAACTTCGACCTGCCGATCGTGGCCGAAGACTACATCCATCGCATTGGCCGTACCGGCCGCGCCGGTCAGAAGGGCGAGGCGATTTCGCTGGTGTGTGCCGATGAAGTGAACATGCTCTCGGCCATTGAGATGCTGACTCGCCAGACCTTGGCGCGTCATGAAGAGCAGGACTTCGAGCCTGAGCACCGCGTGCCCGAAACGGATGCCTCGGGTCAGGTGATCAAAAAGCCGAAGAAGCCTAAAAAGCCGAAAACCTCAGGCGGTGGCGGTAAGCGTAACCTGGGCAAATGGGTCGATAGCGGTGAAGTGGCCCCGGCCGAACCGACGGTCAAGCCTGTGCGTAAAGTACCCGTGTTCAATACGGGCCCGCGCAAACGCAAGTAAGGTTTTAACCGCTACCTCGGGCTGCCGGGTAGCGGTTTAATTCAGGCCTGATGGTGCAACCAGCTTAATACCCCCAACCCGGCGGCGCGGCCACTGGCGAAACAGCCGGTGAGCAAATAGCCGCCAGTGGGCGCTTCCCAGTCCAGCATCTCGCCTGCGCAGAACACCCCCGGCAACTGTTTGAGCATCAAATGCTCGTCCAGCGCCTCAAAGGGTACGCCGCCTGCGCTGCTGATGGCCTCGTCCAGCGGACGTGGCGTGATCAGTTGCAATGGCAGCGCTTTGATCGCACGCGCCAGTTGGGCAGGGTTCGTGAAACATTCGGCGGGGGCCAATTCGCGCAGCAGCGCTGCTTTTACTCCGTCCAGCCCGAGCTGGCTGTGCAGATGCTTGCTCATCGAGCGTGAGCCGCGCGGTTTGGCCAGCGCCTTTTCCACGTTATCCACAGCCTTGCCCGGTAACAGGTCGATCAGAACCGTGGCTGCCCCTTGCTGGTTGATCGCTTCTCGAATCGGTGCCGACCACGCGTAAATCAGGCTGCCTTCTATACCACTGGCCGTGATCACGCATTCACCCAAACGCGGGCTGTGATGCTCCAGTGCGAGGGCGATATTTTTCAGCGGCGCACCGGCGAATTTGTTGCGCAATACCTCGCTCCAACCTGCCACCTCAAACCCGCAGTTGCTGGGTTGCAGCGGCGCCAGCGCGACACCGCGCTCAGCCAGCAGCGGCATCCACGCCCCATCGGACCCGAGCCGCGCCCAACTGCCGCCTCCCAGTGCCAAAACCGTTGCGTCGGGGGTGATGTGTTTTTCACCTTCCGGGCTGTCGACGCGCAATGCGCCATCGGGCAGCCAGCCTAACCAGCGATGGCGGGTGTGGATAACGACACCGGACTCGCGCAAACGCTTGAGCCAGGCGCGTAAAAGCGGCGCGGCTTTCATGTCGGTGGGGAACACCCGGCCCGAGCTGCCAACGAAGGTCTCGATCCCTAGCCCGTGAATCCACCGGCACAGCGCATCGGCATCAAAGGCACGCAACAGTGGCGCAATCTGTGGCGCCCGTTCGGCATAGCGTGAAAGAAAGGCAGGGTACGCTTCGGAATGGGTGATGTTCATGCCCCCGACCCCGGCCAGTAAAAACTTGCGCCCAACCGACGGCATGGCGTCGTACACATCAACGCGCACACCCGCCTGACTCAGCACTTCTGCGGCCATAAGGCCCGCCGGGCCACCGCCAATAATGGCAACATGAGGGGGAAGGGAAGTGATGGCGTCAGTCATGGCAAGCTGCAAATCGGCGAAATAAGCGGCGCATTCTACCTGACTGCGCAAACCCGTAGTCGCTGCCCAGGCATGAGGCCGCGATCGGCCGTCACGTTGCGTTAAATACCCACCGCGACGTCACGGCTCACGCGCCCGGTGCAGAGCGGCCCGGCAGCGGTTTTAGCCTGTGGCGACTGGATCTGTATGAAAAACATACAGCGCCTTGCAGGCCCCGTTCTGTATGGGCTGCAAGGGCTTTCACTCAGGTTATCCACAAGCAGCTCCACAGGCATTGTGGGTAATTAATCGCAGCCCATTGAGCGCCAGACGCTGTGCGCGCTGTGATGCAAAATCCCATGGCGGCGCGCGAGCGCTTTACGGTCTTTGCTGTAGCCACCGCCGATTACCCCGACCACCGGTATGTCACGGCCCAGACAATGGCGCAGGACGGCTTCGTCACGCGCCGCGAGGCCTGCGTCAGTCAGTTTCAAATACCCCAACGCGTCATCCTGGTGGACATCGACCCCGGCGTCGTACAACACCAAGTCCGGCTGGTACAGCGGCAATAAGTAATTCAGCGCTTCATCCACTACTTGTAAATAGGCCGCATCGCCCATACCCATGGGCAGGCCAATGTCCCAGTCGCTTTGCGCCTTGCGCGCCGGAAAGTTCTTTTCGCAGTGCAGCGAAACAGTAACCGCCTCTGGCGTAGATTCCAGAATGCGGGCCGTGCCATCACCTTGGTGCACGTCGCAGTCAAAAATCAGCACGCGACTTACGCGCCCGCTTTCCAGCAAATAACGGCTGATGACTGCCAGATCATTGAAGATGCAAAAGCCCGCAGGGTGATCGTAGTGCGCGTGATGGGTGCCACCGGCCAAGTGGCAGGCCAAGCCGTGGCTCAATGCCTGTTCCGCGGCGAGCAAGGAGCCGCCGACTGCGCGAATCGTGCGCCGCGCCAGGGCTTCGCTCCAGGGCAGGCCCAGACGACGCTGATCTTCACGCGCCAGCTCGCCCGCCATGTAGCGCTCGATGTACGCCGGATCATGGGCGAGGGCGAGGATATCCACAGGGCATAGCTCGGGGCGAAGCAGGTCGGTGTCCCGGGTCAGCCCGGTTTCCACCAGGTGGTCGCGCAGCAGGCGGAATTTATCCATTGGGAAACGATGCTCGGGCGGGAACGCCGGGCTGTAGTCATCGTGATAAATCAGCGGTAAAGGCATGGGGATTTCACGTCGGAACGAGCGCCGGATCTTAACAGCGCGGTACACTGCCCGACAGATGAAAAGCCCGGTCATCAATCGGAGGGGTTTGATGGAGCAAATTCAGGAGCTCGAAAGTGCCCGTCTGCGCTTGCGTCCCTGGCGCGACACGGATCTGGCAGAGTTCGCTGCCATGTGCGCCGATCCCCAGGTCATGCGGTATTTTCCGGGGCTGCTTACTCGCCTCGAAAGTGCTGCCATGATTGGCCGTATTCGCGGTCACTTTGCTGAATATGGTTACGGGCTGTGGGCACTGGAGCGTAAAGACACGGGTGCGTTTATCGGCTTTACCGGTTTATGGAACGTCGGGTTCGATGCACCGTTCACGCCGGCTGTCGAGATTGGCTGGCGCCTGGCGCCCGAACATTGGGGGTTGGGCTACGCCAGTGAAGCCGCCTGGGCAGTGTTGCGCTGCGCGTTTGACCGACTGGCGCTGGATCAAGTGGTGTCTTTTACCACCGAGGCCAATTTGCCTTCGCAAAAAGTGATGCAGGCCATCGGTATGCAGCGTGACCTGGCGGGAGATTTTGAACACCCGAAGCTCCCGGAGGGGCATGCATTGAGGCCCCACGTGCTGTATCGGATCAGTCGGGCGCAATGGTTGGAAACACTGCACGGATAAGCAGGCAAATGACTTTCAAGTTGTAGGTTAGGCGGCGAGTGCCGAATTTTGTTTGACCGTCGCAGCGAAGATTGCGCCGGTATTGCTCTGTGTGAGGAAAAACTGAATGAGCCAAGTGTTGGATGATCTGGTCAATTTGCTGACCCTGGAACCGATCGAAGAGAACCTCTTTCGCGGCCGCAGTCAGGACTTGGGCTTTCGCCAGTTGTTCGGCGGTCAGGTGCTCGGCCAATCGTTGTCCGCCATGAGCCAGACGGTTGAAGACGCCCGGCACGTGCATTCGATGCATGGTTACTTCCTGCGGCCCGGCGATGCCGGACTGGCCGTGGTGTATCAGGTCGACCGGGTGCGCGATGGCGGCAGCTTCAGCACGCGCAGGGTGACGGCGATCCAGAAGGGCCAGCCGATTTTTACCTGCAGCGCGTCGTTTCAGTACGATGAAGGCGGATTCGAGCATCAGATTCCGATGCCCCAGGTGGTCGGCCCTGAGAATCTGCCCTCCGAGCTGGAGCTGATCCGTCAGCGCGCGCACCTGATTCCTGAGGCCATGCGCGAAAAACTGCTGTGTGCCAAACCCATCGAATTCCGTCCGGTGGTGGGGGAAGACCCGTTCAACCCCAAGGTCTGCGACCCGATCAAGTACGTCTGGTTTCGGGCCGACGGCGCGCTGGCCGATACCCCCGCGCTGCATAAGTACCTGCTGGCTTACGCCTCGGACTTCGGCTTGCTGACCACCTCGCTGCTGCCTCATGGCAAAGGCGTGTGGCAAAAAGACATGCAAGTGGCCAGCCTCGACCACGCCCTGTGGTTCCACGCAGACCTGCGTGCTGACGACTGGTTGCTGTATGCCATGGACAGCCCTTGGGCAGGCAACTCCCGGGGCTTCTCCCGCGGCAGCGTGTATAACCGCGCCGGGCAGTTGGTGGCATCGGTCACTCAGGAAGGTTTAATTCGCCATCGCAAGGACTGGGCATGACGCTAAAAGATGTAAAGCATTGGGTGTTTGACATGGACGGCACGCTAACCGTGGCGGTGCATGACTTCCAACTGATTCATCGCGAACTGTGTATCCCGGACGATGAAGACATCCTTACTCACCTCGCCGGTTTGCCGCCCGCCGAATCGGCCGAAAAGCACGCCTGGCTGCTGGAGCACGAGCGTGAGCTGGCGCTGGCCTCGAAAGCGGCCCCTGGCGCGGTCGAGTTGGTTCTCGATCTCGTCGAGCGCGGCGTGCGTTTAGGCGTGTTGACCCGCAACGCACAGGAACTGGCGCGCATCACCCTCAAGGCTATCGGTCTTGAGCAATGTTTCGCGGCTCAAGACGTGTTGGGGCGTGACAACGCAGCGCACAAACCCGACCCCGATGGCCTGCTGAAACTGGCCAAAGCGTGGAACGTTGAGCCTGCGCAGATGGTGATGGTAGGGGATTTCCGTTTTGACCTTGAGTGCGGGCGTGCTGCTGGCAGCAAGACTGTGCTGGTCAACGTCCCTGAAAACCCGTGGCCCGGTCTGGCCGACTGGCACGCCAGGGATTGTTTTGAACTGCGGCGTTTGTTGGCCTGACCTCGGCCAGTCTCACGTGTCACATGCGCAGCCCGATAGCCGCTACTTGTCAGCGGCTTTGCGGGTTGCGATATTTTTAAAACCGTTACAGGCTCGGTGCGGAAAAGGTGTCGCACTGATTAATGTCGCCATGCGCGAAACCGGTCTTGAACCACTTCACCCGTTGCGCCGAAGTACCGTGGGTAAAGGAGTCTGGCACTACGCGCCCTTGGCCTTGTTGCTGCAAACGGTCATCACCAATGGCGTTTGCCGCGTTCAGCGCTTCCTCAATGTCACCCGGCTCCAGCCAGTTCAAGCGTTTTTGCGCAATGCTGGCCCACACGCCTGCCAGACAGTCCGCTTGTAATTCCTGACGTACCAGCAAACCGCCATCGCCTTTCATGGGTTTGCCTTGCTGACGGGCCATTTGCATTTTCGACGATACGCCCAACAACGTTTGCACGTGATGGCCCACTTCATGGGCAATCACATACGCCTGGGCAAAATCCCCTGCGGCTTGAAAGCGCTGAGCCATCTCCTGGAAAAAGCTCATGTCCAGGTAGACTTTCTGGTCGGCTGGGCAGTAAAAAGGTCCGCTGGCGGAGGAGGCAGAGCCGCACGCCGAGTTGATCTGACCACTGAACAACACCAGGGTCGGGTCTTTATAGGTGCGGCCAGACTGCTGAAAGACCTGACGCCATGTGTCTTCGGTGTCGCCCAGCACGGCACGCACGAACTCGGCTTGTTGATCGTTGGCAGGCGGCGCATGGCCTGTTTGTTGCGAGACCTGCGGCGATGATTGCTCCGTCAACTGGCCGCTCAACTGCCCGAGAATTTGCAGGGGGTCCTGCCCGGTCAGCAAGCCGAAACCGACGATGACCACAACGGCCATCAGGCTCAAGCCTTTACCGCCCCCGATGCGCATCCCGCCGCCGCCTCCGGTACTTTGATCGCGCACGTCTTCCACGTTGTCGCTACGCCGGCCTTTTTTCCAAAGCATGGAGGTTTCCTCTATCAATCGTTTTCATAAGTGTTGTTGCTGACGGAGGGCTGCGCCAGCCCGGCTGTCAGACGCTCTTGCACAGACCGCGGAGTGTGGCACTTAGTGCTATGACGCCGCAGTGATAAGTTCAGATAGATGGCAGTCACCCTGAGGGTCAATCGAAAAACATTCTTGAGAAAAACTAAAAGGGGGCCGCTTTCCTTCATGCTCCAGGGAGCCGGTTTTTCGGGGATGGATCTCAGCGGCTTGTTCCTCGGGGAAGTGACCTGCCTAAGGTTGAGCATGGACGAAAAGCTCAAATCGACAACTCACTCTGTTTCCTTTGCGGCACGCCGGGCAACAGATGCGGCAAGCCAAGAAACCCTGGTAGAAGCCGAGGATGAACGGGCAAGGCATGGAACCCCATGCAAAGGTCGGAAAACAGCGCAAGCCCTGAAGCAGACGCTTTTCACGCTGCCCTGACGGGGTCAGGGCATTGGTCGTCTCAACGTGATTGAGGGACTGGCCTCCGTTGCAGCTTCACGCTGAATTGAAATTTCTGACGGCTTATTGCAGACGTATCGTTCTAGATCGTTGGCCTATGTCACGCAGTGTCTTCAGACGCATGCCTCAGTATTTTCCTGCGTATTGACGAAAGGCTTGCTGCGAAGCGTCAAGAAAGACGTCACTGCTGACGCTTAACCAGAGAATAACCAAGGCCCCGAACAGCGGTGGGCGGTGCTGGGCGGTTAGGGTTTGGCCGTAAGAAGTGGCAGTGGAGTCCCCGAGCGCAGGGTGCAAGCGACGTTAAAAAGCGTACTCGGCGGAGTGCCGGGGCAGGGGGAAGGTTTTACGAACGCTTCGCGTCCGATTACAGCCTCGGGGCTCTTGAGCGACGACAGGTGAGCTTGTGTAGTCGCTCAAGAGCCCCGAGGTTTTTTACAGCCGCTTATCGGCGAACCAGCAGCACACCGGATTCCATGTGGTGGGTCCACGGGAATTGGTCAAACACCGCGCAACGCTCGATGCGGTGGGTGTCGTGCAGTTGGGCGATGTTCTCGGCCAGGGTCAGCGGGTTACACGAGATATACAGAATGTTGTCGAAGCGTCGGGTCAGTTCGCAGGTGTCCGGGTCCATGCCAGCACGGGGCGGGTCAACGAACACACTGCCAAAGTCGTAGCTTTTCAGGTCAATGCCCTGCAAACGCCGGAACGGACGCACTTCATTCAGCGCCTCGGTCAACTCTTCAGCCGACAACCTGACCAGCGTGACGTTATCCACAGCGTTGTCGCTGAGGTTGTTGAGCGCGGCATACACTGAGGTCTTGCTGATTTCAGTGGCCAGCACTTTGCGCACACGGGTGGCCAGCGGCAAGGTGAAGTTGCCGTTGCCGCAATACAGCTCCAGCAAGTCATCCGAACGCTCGCCGAGCGCCTCGTAGGCCCAATTGAGCATCTTTTGGTTCACCGTGCCGTTAGGCTGGGTGAACGCGCCTTCAGGCTGTTGATAACTGAAGGTGCGACCTGCCACCTCCAGTTTTTCCACCACATGATCGCGCCCGATCACGACACGCTTGCCTTTGGAACGGCCAATCACGCTGATGTCGAGGTCTTGAGCCAGCTGTTCGGCTGCCTGTTGCCAGTGCTCATCCAGCGGGCGGTGGTAGCACAACGTGACCATCGCATCGCCTGCGAGGGTGGTCTGGAACTCCACCTGAAACAGCTTGTGGCTCAACGCGGAGCTGGCTTTCCAGGCGGCCTTGAGCTGCGGCATCAACTGATTGATCCGCAGGCTGGCAATCGGAAAATCTTCGATCAGGATCGGCGTGCGTTTGTCTTCCGGGGAAAACATCGCGTAGTGACGCTCGCCGGCTTCGCGCCACAGGCGGAACTCGGCGCGCAGACGAAAGTGTGTCATCGGCGAGTCGAAGACTTGAGGTTCCGGCGCGTCGAACGGCGCCAGCAACTCGCGCAGACGGTTGGCCTTGGCCTCCAGCTCTACGGCGTACGTTGCAGAATCTAACGGCAAGGCACTCATGCGTTAAACCAACCCAATTTGACCACGAACAAGACCGACAGAATGATTAATGGCGCATTCAGCTCACGGGCGCGGCCCGACAGCAACTTGATCACTGTCCAGGAAATGAAGCCGAAGGCGATACCGTTGGCGATGGAATACGTGAACGGCATGGCCAGCGCGGTAATGACCACGGGCGCGGCAACGGTCACGTCGTCCCATTCGATCTCGGCCAGGCCGCTCATCATCAGCACGGCCACGAACATCAGGGCTGGCGCGGTGGCGAATGCCGGTACGCTGGCGGCCAAGGGCGAGAAGAACAGTGCCAGCAAGAACATGATGCCGACCACGATGGCGGTCAGACCGGTACGGCCCCCAGCGCTCACGCCAGCAGCCGATTCGATGTAGCTGGTGGTGGTGGAGGTACCCAGCAACGAACCGGCCATGGCCGCGGTGCTGTCAGCAATCAGGGCACGGCCCATTTTCGGCATATGGCCGTCT
The DNA here is from genome assembly GCF_002269125.1 of Pseudomonas lundensis. GTDB lineage: Bacteria > Pseudomonadota > Gammaproteobacteria > Pseudomonadales > Pseudomonadaceae > Aquipseudomonas > Aquipseudomonas lundensis_A. The sequence goes on from NZ_NQKI01000003.1 coordinate 158,347, forward strand.
TTGCCCATCAGGCCTGCACGCTTGGCAACCCCGATCAGGGTGCCCGAGTTGTCAAACAGGTCAACGAACAGGAACGCAAAGATCACGCTGATCAGGCCGATGTCCAGCGCGCCTTTGATGTCCAGTTGCAGGAAGGTTGGGGCCAGCGAAGGCGGCATCGACATCACACCACCGAACGCGGTCACGCCCATCAGGATAGAGGCGACGGTCACGCCCAGAATGCCGATCAGCACTGCGCCCCGAACTTTCATGGCTTCCAGCGCCACGATCACGGCAAAGCCCAGCGAAGCCAGGATGACTTTTGGTTGAGTCAGGTCGCCCATGCCGACCAGTGTGGCCTGGTTGGCCACCACGATGCCGGCGTTACCCAGTGCGATCAGCGCCAAAAACAGGCCGATACCGGCGGCAATCGCTGAGCGCAGGGGCAGCGGAATGCTGTTGATGATCCATTCGCGGATGCGAAAAATCGACAGCAGGAAGAACAATACGGCGGAAATGAAGACGGCACCCAGCGCAACTTGCCAGGTGTGACCCATGTGCAGGACCACGGTGTAGGTGAAGAAGGCGTTCAGGCCCATGCCCGGAGCCAGCGCAATCGGGTAGTTGGCGATGATGCCCATGATTGCCGAACCGATGGCGGCCGCCAGGCAGGTTGCGACAAACACTGCGCCTTTATCCATGCCGGTTTCGCCGAGGATGCTCGGGTTTACGAACAGGATATAGGCCATTGCCAGAAACGTGGTGATCCCCGCAAGGATCTCGGTACGCACGTTGGTGTTGTGTGCCTTGAGTTGAAACAGCCTTTCCAGCATGCCAGTCCCCGTGGCGCCCCCAGGCGCCGTCATTAAATCGTTTTCAACAGCAAAGCACAGACTTGTAACGCCTGAAGTTTTTCTGTCTGTCGGAAAAAGCCGCGCATCATACCAGCAGCTTCAGCGTATGGCTGCTTTGGTTTGGGTGAGCGGCGATGTTTTGTAACGTCTAGGTGACAGGCATACTGTGTGCCAGTTTTTCGGGGGGCTTATGACACGCACTATCAAATCTGTTTTGGCTTGTTTGAGCCTGTTCCTCAGCGCAGGCCTCAATGCGGCACCCGCGCTGCCCTTGAGTGCGCTCGAAGTTTTGCAGGTGGTGTCTAAGACGGGCGCGACAGAGGAGGTGCGTGGTAATGAGAAAACCCGTAGAGCGCACCATGGCGACACTATCAAGGTGCATGTGCTGGAGCGGGGTTATGGCAGTAACCAGCCGTGGGTAACCTTCAATGGGCATGAGGTAGATGGCACGCGCACACCGGTGTGTAACCGGGGTGAGGGGCTTGTGACCTGTAATGGTGCAGGCACCACAGTGGGTTACCTCTATACCTTCACGTTTCGTAACACCGATGGCGGGTGGTTCGAGTTTACTAACACCTCGCTGGTGCCACCGCACAACCGGCTGAGTGCACGCCTCTATATAAAGTAGCTGCTCCCAATCGGTAGCGACTACAGGGCTTTTTCTTCTAGCATCCGGTCGCGCCTGGCCAACCCGGGGAACAGTTTTATCCACAGCCCGGTGACGACCAGCGTTCCGAGGCCGCCCAGCACCACCGCTGGCACGGTGCCCAACCAATGAGCCGTTGCGCCTGACTCGAACTCGCCCAGTTGGTTAGACGCGCCGATAAACAGGCCATTGACCGCGCTTACGCGACCGCGCATTTCATCCGGGGTTTGCAGTTGCACAAACGATGCGCGAATCACCATGCTGATCATGTCCGCCGCGCCAAGCACGACGAGTACTGCCATTGAGAACCAGAACGATGTCGACAGCCCGAAAGCGATGGTTGCGACGCCGAACACGCCCACGGCTGTAAACATGATGCGCCCGACCTTGCGCTCCACCGGGAAACGGGCCAGCCACAGGGACATCAGCAGCGCACCGACTGCCGGTGCCGATCGCAGCATGCCCAAGCCCCACGGCCCGGTAAGCAGGATGTCTTTGGCAAATACCGGCAACAGCGCCGTCGCGCCGCCCAGCAGCACGGCAAATAAGTCCAGCGATATCGCGCCCAGCACATCCGGGTGACGGCGGATAAAGCGAATGCCCCCCAGCAGTGAGTCCAACGTGGCTTTGCCTTTGTTCAATGCCGCTTGCCGTGCAGGCAAGTTGCTCATCAACAGCGCAGCAATGAAGTACAGCGCGACGGCAGGGCCATACACCCAGACACTGCCAAAGGCGTAGAGCAAACCGCCAAACGCCGGGGCAATAATGGTGGCCGATTGTTGCGCGGCCTGTGCCGCCGCCACCGCGCGGGGGAACAGGCTGGCGGGCACGATGGAGGGCAGCAGCGCTTGTGTGCTGGGCATTTCAAAGGAGCGGGCGCTGCCCAACAGGAACGCCAGGAGAAAAATCATTTCCCGCGTGACGTTGTCGGTTGCACTGCTGATGGCCAGCGTCAGCGCAATCATGCCCTGCAGGGTTTGGCAAAGCGCAGCGACTTTGCGCCGGTCATAGCGATCCGCCACATGCCCGGTGTGCAACATAAACAGCACACGCGGAGTGAACTCGATGAGACCGACCCAGCCCAGGTCCATGACGTTGCCAGTGAGCTGATACAAGTTCCAGCCGATGGCCACGGTCAGCATTTGAAATGCACTGGCAGTAAAGATGCGGGCAAACCAAAAGGCGATAAACGGACGGTGATGGCGAAGTAATAAAGGCGGGTGATTCATTAAACGGCCGTCACTGCGGGTAAAGGAGGTGGCGAGGTTATCATTAAGTTGTAACAAGTAATGACGCAAAAAGGGGGCCGTAAAGCGGACAAACGGCAAGCGCGAAAACCTTCCAAAACGATTACCTGCATTTCTTGCAAAGGTCTATTCCGGGGCCTGGGACATCCTGTCACGCGACAACAAACCACATTAGCCGCTCGCCAGGAATGGACTACTCTTTCAGCATTGCTTGATCCAGATCAAAACACCTCACGTTTAATCTGGAGTGGCCAGCCGGCCAGATCCCCTTTGTGTTGTGGTTGAAAGAGCGAACGCCGATTCGTGGTGCCACGGCCTGCGGGACAGTTGGATACAGGCGCCGTGCCTGTGTTCTGAACGACCTGATACCTGATAGAGGATGGCTTATGTTCGGTTTGGAGGCTTTAGATCTCGCCCGAATTCAGTTTGCGTTTACCGTATCGTTCCACATTATTTTTCCCGCCATTACCATCGGTCTCGCCAGTTACCTGATGGTGCTTGAAGGGATGTGGCTGAAAACCCGTGACGATACCTACCGCGATCTGTATCACTTTTGGTCGAAGATTTTCGCTGTCAACTTTGGTATGGGCGTGGTTTCCGGCGTGGTCATGGCGTATCAGTTCGGCACGAACTGGTCGCAGTTTTCCGACTTCGCAGGGTCTGTCACCGGGCCTCTGCTGACCTATGAAGTGCTCACTGCGTTCTTCCTTGAAGCCGGGTTTTTGGGCGTCATGCTCTTCGGCTGGAACCGCGTGGGTCGCGGCATGCACTTCTTCTCGACCGCGATGGTGGCCCTCGGGACACTGGTGTCGACCTTCTGGATTCTGGCATCCAACAGCTGGATGCAAACCCCACAGGGCTACGAGATCATCGACGGCCGGGTGATTCCGGTGGACTGGCTGGCGGTGATTTTCAACCCGTCGTTCCCGTACCGTCTGGCGCACATGGCGACGGCCGCATTTGTGGCCACGGCGTTCTTCGTCGGTGCTTCGGCAGCCTGGCACCTGTTGCGCGGTCGTAACACACCGGCCATACGTCGGATGTTCTCCATGGCTATGTGGATGGCGCTGGTGGTTGCTCCGCTGCAAGCCTTTATCGGCGATGCCCATGGCCTGAATACGCTGAAGTATCAGCCTGTGAAAATCGCGGCGATTGAAGGTCACTGGGAGAACAAACCCGGCGAACCTACGCCACTGATCCTGTTCGGCATCCCGAACATGAAAACCGAAACCACTGATTACAAGATTGAAGTGCCGTACCTGGGCAGCCTGATCCTCACCCACAGCCTGGATAAACAAATCCCGGCGATGAAGGATTACCCGGCCGCCGACCGTCCGAACTCGACCATTGTGTTCTTCAGCTTCCGCATCATGGTCGCGCTGGGGATGCTCATGATCTTCATCGGGCTGTGGAGCCTCTGGCTGCGCAAGCGGGGCACGCTGTACGAGAACCGCTGGTTCTTGCGTCTGGTGTTGTGGATGGGACCGTCCGGCCTGATCGCCATTCTGGCAGGCTGGTTTACCACTGAGATCGGTCGTCAACCGTGGGTTGTTTACGGGTTGATGCGCACTGCTGATGCGTCCTCCAATCACAGCGTGACGCAGATGAGCATCACCCTGATCCTGTTTGTGCTGGTCTACTTCTCACTGTTTGGTGTTGGTCTGGGCTACATGATGCGTCTGGTGCGCAAAGGTCCGGTCACCCATGAAGGGGATGAGCGCCCGTCGGGTGGTCCAGGTCAGCAACGCACGCCTGCCCGTCCTTTGTCTGCTGCCGACGAAGGCACAGAAGAAGGCTACAGCGACAGCCTGAACAAGGGGAATTGAGTCATGGGTATTGATCTGCCACTTATCTGGGCAATCATCATCATCTTCGGGATCATGATGTACGTGGTCATGGATGGCTTCGATCTCGGCATCGGCATCCTCTTTCCGTTCATCCAGGGCGAGAAAGACCGAGACGTGATGATGAACACCGTTGCCCCCGTCTGGGACGGTAACGAAACCTGGCTGGTACTGGGCGGCGCAGCGCTGTATGGCGCTTTCCCGCTGGCGTACTCCGTGGTGCTGTCGGCGCTGTACCTGCCGCTGGTACTGATGCTGATCGGTTTGATCTTTCGGGGTGTGGCCTTTGAGTTCCGCTTCAAGGCCCGGGCCGAGAAACGCCATATTTGGGACAAAGCGTTCATCGGCGGCTCTATTGCGGCGACGTTCTTCCAGGGTGTAGCGCTGGGTGCGTTCATTGATGGCATCCCGGTAGTCAATCGCCAATACGCCGGTGGCGGGCTGGACTGGCTTTCGCCCTTCACGGTGTTCTGCGGGATTGCACTGATCGTGGCGTACGCCTTGCTGGGTTGCACGTGGTTGATCATGAAAACCGAAGGCTCCCTGCAAGAACGGATGCACAAGCTGGGCCGCCCACTGGCATTGGCTGTACTGGTTTTGATGGGGGTTGTAAGCCTGTGGACACCGCTGGCGCATTCCGACATCGCGGCGCGCTGGTTCACGTTGCCTAATCTGTTCTGGTTCTTGCCGGTGCCGATTCTGGTGTTGGTAACCATGTATGCGTTGCTCAAGGCGATTGCTCGCAATGCGCATTACGCCCCGTTCCTGTTGACCCTGGTGCTGATTTTCCTGGGTTATAGCGGGCTGGGCATCAGCCTGTGGCCAAACATCGTCCCGCCTGCGATTTCGATCTGGGATGCAGCGGCGCCGCCGCAAAGTCAGGGCTTCATGCTGGTCGGAACCCTGTTCATCATTCCGTTCATCCTGGGTTACACCTACTGGAGCTACTACGTGTTCCGCGGCAAGGTGACCCACGAAGACGGATACCACTAGTCGCACGTGCCGCTGCGGCCCAAGGGTCGCAGCCATTGCTTGCAGAGGAGTGCCGAACATGGCTGGAAAAGATTATCTGAACGACGTGCAAGAGTGCGAGAAGAAGCCGCTGTGGCAACGCATTGGCTGGTTGCTGGTGATCTGGACCGCCAGTGTGGCGAGCCTGGCTGTATTTGCCCTGCTGATACGCCTGTTTATGACGGCGGCCGGCATGAAAAGCCACTGACTTCCCATCCCGTTGCCTTGCAGCACGGATTTATAACCCGCTTCGGCGGGTTTTTTTTTGACGTGGAAAACGTGGTGTTGTTGACCCTGGCGCGGCACAAGGATCTCCACGTACGGTCCGCGATCCCTCGCAAACTCACGCGCCCGGGCAGTGACGACAGTGCTTTTATTTGCGCGCTTTGAGAATCACGAACTTTGGGGTCGCTGCCACTTGTTCGACCCCCCTAAACAGCTTCGCCAGCTTGCTGTGGTAGCCCAGATGGCGATTGCCGACGATGTACAGCGCGCCCCCCACCACCAGCGCATCACGGGCCTGATTGAACATGCGCCATGCCAGAAAGTCGCCCACGACCTGCTGTTGATGGAAGGGCGGGTTACACAGCACCACGTCCAGCGATTGTGGCGCCTGACCTGCCAACCCGTCGTCAGCACGCACGATAACCTCGCGTTCACCCAATGCTGCCTGCCAGTTTTCACGTGCCGATTGCACAGCCATAAACGACTCATCGACCAACGTGTATTGGGCATCCGGATTACTCAACGCACTGGCAATCGCCAGAACACCATTGCCACATCCCAGGTCCGCTACCCGCGCAGCCCCCAGATTTTTTGGCAGGTGTGGCAGAAACGCCCGCGTGCCGATATCCAGTCCTTCGCGGCAGAAAACGTTGGCGTGGTTAATCAACTCGATGGCGGGCTCATCCAGTCGGTAGCGGGTCGGATAAGGTGAAGTGAAAGCCTCTTTGTCTTCCACTGTTGCGCTCAACAGACGCGCTTTTTTCACGGCCAGCGAGGCCTGCACCGGGCCGATGTAGCGCTCCAACAGATCACCGGCCGCGCGGGGCAGGTGCTTGATCATGGCGCCGGCTATTACCTTGGCGCCCGGCGCCAGTTGGCCTTGTAAGCGGATCAGTTGTTCTTCAAGCAGGGCCAGGGTTTTAGGCACTTTGACCACTACGCAATCGAACGGACCGATCAGTGGCTGACTCGCCGCAATGACGGTGACGGCATTGAATGCAAACTGGTTACGGGTGAGGTTTTTTTCCAGTGCCTGAATGGCCAGGAACGAGTCGCTGCTGCTGGTGACATTCATTGAGCTGACCAGGCTGATAGCCAGCGCACCAAAACTGTCGTTAAGCACCAGAACACGGCTGCCCTTTGGCAACCCCTGTTCGGCCAGGTGATTGAGTAAATACTCGTCCGCAGCATCGAAGGCCTGTAGCGGCTCATTCTGTTGTTCAGGCTGGCGGATCAAGTGGAGATGGGCGAACGGGGTGTCGAGCACAGGCATTGGGACAAACTCTGGGGAATCGACAGCGGCATCTCTGCCCTGAAGGGCAAGAATCAACACTGGAGTCCGTGGGGTTTACAGGTGTGCGCGATTTTACTTTTTTTTGCAGGGGATTACCTGATGCGTTTATCAGGTGATGGTCTGGATGCAGACAACTCGCCGGTTTGGCTATAACAAGCCCGACTTTGTCGCTATTACCACGGCTGACGTTTTATTGCTCGCACCCATTTTGCGAATGGCACTACTGATATGGAAATTCACCGTGCGCGTGGTCAGGCTCAGGATCATGCCAATGTCAAACGCGGTCTTGCCTTCCGCCGTCCGCTTCAGGACTTCGGACTCACGTGCCGAAAGTCGCATGGCTTGAGGGGGAGGCTCGTCCTGCCTGGGCAAATAGCGTGCGGTCATAGACGTGTGCAGTTGGTTGCACAACCACAGCACATGGGCGGCCTTTTCGGAAAATTCGAAGGCTGTGACCGGTGTTTTTGATCTGGCCAGGCTCAGAATACTGACAACACCCTTGTTGTCATGCACCGATTGTGACCATCCATGGTTTAACCCAAACGCACGCGTGCCTTCCCATAATTCGGGGGTGTCATGAAATACCTCTTCGCCCCAGATCAGAGGGGCGATGGACAGCTGACAGTGGATGATAATTGGGTTTCTTTGTACATAATGATTGCTTTCATAACGTGCAATAAACTCTTTTGGATAGTTAGTTATTGTTTTGCTATGCGTAGCGATATTTCCAAAGCGCGGGATCGATCGGAATAGAAAGTATTCAAAACCATACTCTTCTATCCTTTTGAGTGTGCTCTCAAAGAGTTGGTGTTCGTTTTTGTCGGTACTGCTCTGATTTTCATAAAGCCTTTGATGGGTTTTCATGAGGAGATCCTTTGCCCCTGGTTATGTGATCCAGTTTGCATGACGTCCTCATAGTAGTAGAGGTTTGTAGGAAATTTCAAAGTTATTGGTCTTGTTTGTTAAATAAGTTTAATTCAGTGAATTAGTGTAAAAGCACCAGTATCGACAAGCGATACCTGGTGAGCCCGCACGATAGAACTGTTCCAATATAGGGAGTACGAGCTAGCGTATTTTTGACGCCATTTATTAATGTTTTTTCTGGCGAAGAACAGGCATCAAGCGCAGGTGGCATATTGGGTGTGCGCCCTATTTAAAGTGTTTATTTAAAACGGACGTTACAGAGGCGGCGAAAGGCCCTCCCAATCGTCGGTGTTCCTGATGCCGACTTTGCGCGACACTAGGGCACGAGCCAATGGAGTGCACCATGACTGCCAGCGCAGAGAAATTTACCCGCCAAACCCTGCTTGAAGTTCGCCCTTTGACCCCGAGCCTGTTTACCCTGCGCACCACGCGGGATAAGGGTTTTCGCTTTACGGCAGGCCAGTTTGCCCGGCTGGGCGTGACCAAGGCTGACGGCACTACGGTCTGGCGTGCGTACTCAATGGTGTCTTCGCCGCATGATGATTTCCTCGAATTTTTCTCCATTGTGGTCCCGGGTGGCGAGTTCACCAGTGAGCTGAGCCGTCTGGAAGCGGGCGATACCCTGCTGGTGGATCGGCAGGCATTTGGTTATTTAACCCTTGATCGGTTCGTGGATGGCCGCGACTTATGGTTATTGGCAACCGGTACAGGGGTCGCGCCATTTTTATCAATCCTTCAGGACTTTGAAGTGTGGGAGAAGTTTGAGCGCGTTATTCTTGTTTACAGTGCGCGTGAAAAAAAAGAGCTGGCTTATCAACCCTTGATTCAACAGTTAATGCAGCGAGATTACTTGGCTGAACATGAGCACAAGTTTGTCTATGTGCCTGTTGTGACGCGTGAAAAAGTGGCAGGTGCATTAAATGAGCGAATGACATCACTTATTGGAAGTGGTGAGTTAGAGCGTGTTGCGGGTGTAGCGTTAACGGCTGAGCATTCCCGGGTGATGATATGTGGCAATCCGCAAATGATTGACGATGTGCGCACGTTGTTAAAACAAAAAGAGATGCGCTTGAGTTTGGCCCGCAAGCCGGGGCAAGTAGCGGTCGAGAACTATTGGTAACCCTGAAACCACGTAACGTTTAAATAAAAACGGCGCCTGATGGCGCCGCTCGTGTTAACGCCCGGTTTAAGGGCGGTTGTTTTGCAGCTTGAGCAAGTCACGAATCTCACCCAGCAACTCTTCTTCTTTGGTCGGAACGGGAGGGGCACTGGGGGCCACGGCCTCTTCGCGCTTGAGGCGGTTGATTGCCTTGACGCCCATGAAGATGGCAAACGCCACGATGATGAAATCGATCACGCTCTGGATGAATTTACCGTAGGCAAGCACGACCGCCGGTGCATCACCCGCAGCCGCTTTGAGCGTTATGGCCAGGTCGGTGAAATCCACGCCACCGATTAACAAACCCAAGGGAGGCATGATCACGTCGCCGACGAAGGATGAAACGATTTTGCCAAACGCGGCGCCGATGATAATACCGACGGCCATATCGACCACGTTTCCTTTGACCGCGAAGGCCTTGAACTCACTTATCACGCCCATAGGTTATTCCTTGTTACAGATGAGGTTGGTTAACGCAGTGTAAATCAGCCTTGCGGATCTTGCCCGACTGGCTGTTTAGCGCTACGCCTTCGTTATCGACACGCTCAGTCCTCTTTAGTTTTCAAACCACCTTCAACGTCCGCCAATACGCGAGTCAGACGCTCAACTCCAGGCTTATTTCTTAATGGGTGGCTTGAGCGCTTTCTATTTAGAATTTGCCCCGCAGACCTCTAGCCTTGGCTCAGTGCACGTTGGTGCGCCTAATAAATAGAGGATCTACGCATGACCACCTCCCTTGGCTTCGGAATGTTTTCACACAGACGCTTGCTGTGTGTTGTGAGTGCCAGCCTGTTATCGGCTTCTGTCCATGCAGCCACGTTGACCCGCGATAACGGTGCTGGCGTAGGCGATAACCAAAATTCGCAAACAGCCGGGGCCAATGGCCCGGTGTTGCTGCAAGACGTCCAGCTGCTGCAAAAACTCCAGCGCTTTGACCGTGAGCGCATCCCTGAGCGGGTCGTTCACGCCCGTGGCGCGGGCGCTCACGGCACATTTACGGTGACCAACGACCTCAGCGATCTGACCAAAGCCAAAGTGTTTGCTGGCGGTGAAGTTACACCGGTATTTGTGCGTTTCTCGGCAGTGGTTCATGGCAACCACTCCCCCGAAACCCTGCGCGATCCGCGCGGTTTCGCGACCAAGTTCTACACCGCTGACGGCAACTGGGACCTGGTCGGCAACAACTTCCCGACGTTCTTTATCCGTGATGCGATCAAGTTCCCGGACATGGTGCATGCCTTCAAGCCTGACCCGCGCACCAACTTGGACGATGACTCACGGCGTTTCGATTTCTTCTCCCACGTACCGGAAGCGACCCGCACCCTGACTGAGCTGTACTCCAACTCGGGCACGCCAGCCAGTTACCGTGAAATGGACGGTAACGGTGTGCACGCTTACAAACTGGTGAATGCCAAAGGCGACGTGCGCTATGTGAAGTTCCACTGGAAAAGCCTGCAAGGGCAGAAAAACCTTGATCCCAAACAGGTGACCGAGGTTCAGGGCAAAGACTACAGCCACATGAGCAATGATCTGGTCACCCACATCAAAAAAGGCGACTTCCCCAAGTGGGACTTGTACGTGCAGGTCCTCAAGCCTGAAGACCTGAAATCCTTTGATTTCGACCCACTGGATGCGACCAAGATCTGGCCGAATGTGCCGGAGCGCAAAGTGGGTCAGATGGTGTTGAACCGTAACCCGGGCAACGTATTTCAGGAAACCGAGCAGGTTGCCATGGCGCCCGCCAACCTGGTGCCGGGTATCGAACCGTCTGAGGACCGTCTACTGCAAGGCCGAGTGTTCTCTTACGCTGACACGCAAATGTACCGTTTGGGTGCGAACGCCCTGCAATTACCGATCAACGCACCCCGTGTAGCCGTCAACAACGGCAACCAGGATGGCGCGATGAACCTCGGTCACTCCACCTCAGGTGTGAACTACCAGCCTAGCCGTCTGGAATCTCGTGAAGAGCCAAAAGCCGCGCGTTACAGCGAGATGGCTCTGTCGGGAACGACCCAGCAAGCGAAGATCGTGCGTGAGCAGAACTTCAAGCAGGCGGGCGACCTGTACCGCTCATTCAGCAAGAAAGAGCGTCAGGACCTGATTGAAAACTTCGGCGGCTCGTTGGCGACAACGGACGATGAAAGCAAGCACATCATTCTGTCCTTCCTCTATAAGGCTGACCCTGAGTACGGGACCGGCGTGAGCAACGTGGCCAAAGGTGATCTGGCACGTGTCAAGGCGCTGGCTGCCAAGCTGGTGGACTAATACGCACACCCTGTAATTGCTGCTCGGCAGTGATTGCAGGGTTTACCTCCGGGGAGGTCGCAACCATGCGTTTTTTTATACCGTTCGCGCTGCTGTGTATAAGTGTCTGCGCCCAGGCCGATGAACCTGATATGCACGTACAGCTTCAGGATTATTACTTCGATGCTGCACGGCGCGGCGATGTGGCAATGCTCGATACCTTCATTGAGTCGGGGTACGCCCTCGACACTCAGGACAGCAAAGGCTACAGCGCCTTGATTCTGGCGGCGTATCACGGTCAGTCCGATGCCGTTGAGCATTTACTGGCTGCCGGTGCCAATGCCTGTGTGCAAGACAAACGCGGTAACACGGCCCTGATGGGCGCCATTTTTAAAGGCGAGCTGAAAATTGCCCGCCGGTTGCTGGCTACCGATTGCAACCCGGACCAGCGCAACCATGCAGGCCAGACTGCCGCTATGTACGCGGGCCTGTTCAAACGCGTCGAATTGCTCAACGATTTGACCCGTCAGGGCGCCGATCCGAATGCCGAAGATCCGTTGGGCAACAGTGCCGCTCGGCTGGCCAGAGGCGAAATCCGCATGCCGGCGGCGCGCTGATCCTGGCCGAGTGGGCTATCATCGCGTTTTTTCCGTGGAGTTCAGATGGCCAAGCCCAAGCGCATTTACGGCTGCACCGAGTGCGGTGCAACGTTTCCCAAGTGGGCCGGACAGTGCGCCGAGTGCGGTGTCTGGAACACATTGGTTGAAACTGTTGTAGAGAGCGGGTCTGCGGCACCGCCGAGCGGCCGTACCGGCTGGACCGGGCAGCAAGCCCAGCTCAAAACCCTGGCTGAAGTCAGCATTGAGGAGATTCCGCGTTTTTCGACGGCGTCCGGGGAGCTGGACCGCGTGCTCGGTGGCGGGCTGGTCGATGGCTCCGTGGTGTTGATTGGCGGTGATCCGGGTATCGGCAAATCCACCATCCTTCTGCAAACCCTCTGTCACATGGCTACGCGCATGCCTGCGCTGTATGTCACGGGGGAAGAATCCCAGCAGCAAGTGGCCATGCGCGCCCGCCGCCTGGGGCTGCCGCAGGACCGTCTCAAGGTGATGACCGAGACGTGCATTGAGAGCATCATCGCCACGGCCAAGCTCGAAAAGCCCAAAGTCATGGTGATTGACTCGATCCAGACCATCTTTACCGAGCAACTGCAATCGGCTCCGGGGGGCGTTTCGCAAGTGCGTGAAAGCGCGGCGTTGCTCGTGCGGTATGCCAAGTCCAGTGGCACGGCGATTTTCCTTGTCGGCCACGTGACCAAAGAAGGTGCGCTGGCCGGGCCGCGCGTACTGGAGCACATGGTCGACACCGTGTTGTACTTTGAAGGCGAATCCGATGGACGTTTGCGCCTGCTGCGCGCAGTGAAAAACCGTTTTGGCGCCGTCAACGAATTGGGCGTATTCGGTATGACCGACAAAGGCCTGAAAGAAGTGTCCAACCCTTCAGCGATTTTCCTGACGCGCGCGCAGGAAGAAGTGCCAGGCAGTGTGGTCATGGCGACATGGGAAGGCACCCGTCCGATGCTGGTCGAAGTGCAGGCGCTGGTGGACGACAGCCACATGTCCAACCCGCGGCGCGTGACATTGGGTCTGGACCAGAATCGGTTGGCCATGTTGCTGGCCGTTTTGCATCGCCATGGTGGCATCCCGACCCACGATCAAGACGTGTTCCTCAACGTGGTAGGCGGGGTGAAAGTGCTTGAAACGGCATCTGACCTGGCTTTGATGGCGGCGGTGATGTCGAGTTTGCGTAATCGGCCGTTGCCTCACGACTTGCTGGTATTTGGCGAAGTCGGGCTGTCTGGCGAAGTGCGCCCGGTGCCGAGCGGGCAGGAGCGCCTCAAAGAAGCGGCCAAGCACGGTTTCAAACGCGCCATCGTGCCCAAGGGCAATGCCCCGAAAGAGTCGCCACCGGGCTTGCAGATTATCGGCGTCACGCGTCTTGAACAGGCGCTGGATGCACTGTTTGAGTAGCGTTATTCATCTGTGATCAAGGCTTTTAACTCGCGCTGAAGCAAGTCTTGATCGCCCAGATTCAGTTCGACCAATCGACGCAGGTTGCCGATCGACTCGGAGTCGATGCGGGTGCATTCAAAACCCAGTTGGTGGGCCTCGGTGTGGGCCAGGTGCACGACCACGATGATGTGCGTTTCATTGCTGAGGTGGATGTCGGCGGTAAATTCAGGGGCTGGGGCGGGGCGCCAGTCCTGCGGCTTCTCAATCAGCAACCCTTTGAGCGACACATCCAGCAGTTTGACTGACCAGTGCAAAGGTCCCTGACTGATCCGGGTCTGGGCATCAAAGGCAATACGGGTAAAGCGCCGACGTTCTTCAGGCTGTTCAGGCATGGTCAAACCCTCTGGGCATGGGTGAACTATAGACCCGATCCACCCATTGCCCGTGATGAAAAAAACCTTTCGAAGAAGGCTCTAGACCAACGTCAGGGGGTGGTCTTTAGTGCTGGGAGCGCTAAACTCCGGAAGCAGTCCTTCTTGTCCAACTGGCCGGAATATAAAAATGAATAATAAAAATAGCTTGCTCCGCCACATCCCGTGGCTGGTGCTGGCAATTGTAGGCGCCTGCGCCCTTGGCGTCGTGGCATTGCGTCGGGGCGAGGCAATCAACGCCTTGTGGATCGTGGTGGCAGCGGTTGCCATCTATCTGGTTGCTTATCGTTACTACAGTTTGTTTATCGCCACCCGGGTGATGCAGCTGGACCCGAGCCGGGCAACGCCTGCGGTGGTCAACAACGACGGTCTGGACTATGTACCGACCAACAAACACATTCTTTTCGGTCACCACTTTGCCGCCATCGCAGGCGCCGGCCCCTTGGTCGGGCCGGTATTGGCTGCGCAAATGGGGTATCTGCCTGGCACGCTCTGGCTGATTGCCGGTGTCGTGCTTGCGGGTGCGGTGCAGGATTTCATGGTGCTGTTCATGTCCACGCGTCGCAATGGCCGCTCGCTGGGCGACATGGTGCGCGAAGAAATGGGCAAGGTGCCGGGCACCATTGCGCTGTTTGGCTGCTTCCTGATCATGATCATCATCCTCGCGGTGCTGGCGCTGATCGTGGTCAAAGCCCTGGCCGAAAGCCCGTGGGGCATGTTCACGGTAATGGCCACTATCCCGATTGCGATGTTCATGGGCATTTACATGCGCTATATCCGCCCGGGCCGCATCGGTGAAATCTCCATCATCGGCGTGCTCCTGCTGCTCGGCTCGATCTGGCTGGGGGGCCAGATTGCGGCCGATCCTGAGTGGGCGCACGTGTTCACCTTCACGGGTGTGCAAATCACCTGGATGCTGATCGGCTACGGTTTTGTAGCGGCGGTGTTACCAGTGTGGCTGGTGCTGGCTCCACGCGATTACCTGTCCACCTTCCTCAAAATTGGCACTATCGTGGCTTTGGCGATCGGCATCCTGATCACCATGCCCGAGCTGAAAATGCCGGCGGTTACCCAATTCATCGACGGCAATGGCCCGGTCTGGAAAGGTGGCCTGTTCCCCTTCCTGTTCATCACCATTGCCTGCGGTGCGGTCTCGGGTTTCCATGCGCTGATTTCGTCGGGCACTACGCCCAAGTTGCTGGATAACGAAACCAACGCCCGTTACATCGGTTATGGCGGCATGTTGATGGAGTCGTTCGTGGCCATCATGGCAATGGTTGCCGCCTCGGTCATCGAACCGGGTGTGTACTTCGCCATGAACAGCCCGGCTGCCATCGTGGGGTCGGATGTTGTCAGCGTTGCACAAACTGTCACCAGCTGGGGGTTTGCCATTACCCCGGATGCACTGACGGCGCTGGCTAAGGACATCGGTGAAACCACTGTCCTGGCACGTGCGGGCGGTGCACCGACCCTCGCGGTGGGTATCGCGCAAATCCTGCACCACGTGCTACCCGGCGAAAATACAATGGCGTTCTGGTATCACTTCGCTATTTTGTTTGAGGCCTTGTTCATTCTGACGGCAGTCGATGCCGGTACACGTGCCGGACGTTTCATGCTGCAAGACTTGCTCGGCAGCTTTGTCCCCGCGCTCAAACGTACGGAATCGTGGCCTGCCAACCTGATTGCCACGGCCGGCTGTGTGGCGATGTGGGGTTACCTGCTGTACCAGGGCGTAATCGATCCGCTGGGCGGCATCAACACCTTGTGGCCACTGTTTGGTATCTCCAACCAGATGCTGGCAGGTATCGCGTTGATGCTGGCCACGGTCGTGCTGATCAAAATGAAGCGCCAGCGTTACATCTGGGTGACCATGTTGCCAGCGGTCTGGCTGCTGATCTGCACCACTACCGCAGGCTTCATCAAGCTGTTCGATGCCAACCCGGCAGTGGGTTTCCTGGCGCTGGCGAACAAATACAGCACAGCGCTGGAAGCCGGCCAAGTGATCGCCCCGGCGAAAAACATCGACCAGATGCAACACGTGATTATCAACGCGTACACCAACGCGGGTTTGACCGTGCTGTTCCTGTTCGTGGTCTTCAGCATCCTGTTCTATGCGCTCAAAGTCGGCATTGCCGCTTGGGGCACCAAAGAACGTACCGACAAAGAAGCGCCATTCCAGGCCATGCCGCAAGAGTGACTGAGGGCTGCAAACATGTTCAACGACCTGAGTCGCCTCGGTAAATACCTCGGTCAGGCTGCGCGCCTGATGGTCGGCATGCCTGACTACGACACGTACGTCGAGCATATGCAAACCAAACACCCGGACAAGCCGGTAATGAGTTATGAGGCGTTCTTCCGCGAACGCCAGGAGGCCCGTTACGGCGGCAAGGGTGGCCCTAAGTGTTGCTAACCCGCTAGCCCTTGTGCAGGAGCGGGCTTGTTCGTGACGCCAGGGTGTCAGTCAACGATTGAGTTGAATGGCCCCTTGTTTTCGCGAACAGGCTCGCTCCTGTTGTCGTTTTTGCACATCCATCGTCAAGGAGACTGCATGTCCTCTCCCATCCCCGTCACCATCCTCAGCGGCTTCTTGGGGGCTGGCAAAACCACGTTGTTGCGTTACCTGCTCAAGGCCGAACACGGCCTTAAAATTGCTGTGATCGAAAACGAATTCAGTGATGCCGGGATCGACACCCAACTGTTGGGCGACGAGCCGGTACAAGTCATGACGCTGGCCAATGGCTGCGTGTGCTGCACCATTCACACTGACCTGACCAAAGCCCTTTACCTGCTGCTTGAGCGGCTGGACAGCGGCGAGATTGCCTTTGACCGGTTGGTCATTGAGTGCACCGGTCTGGCCGACCCGGCGCCCGTGGCGCAAACCTTTTTCATCGATGAAGAATTGCGTGAACGCTACCTGCTGGACGGCATCATCACCTTGGTAGACGCAGCCCATGCGGATGTTCATTTGACCCAGACCATCGCCCAGGCCCAGATCGGCTTTGCTGATCGCTTGCTTGTGAGTAAGTGCGACCTGGTGGACGACGCCACCTTCGAGGCCCTGAGCGAGCGCTTGACCCGCATCAACCGTCGGGCGCCGATCCGCGTGGTTGAGCACGGCAAAATCGATCTGGCCGAGTTGCTGGACGTGCGCGGTTTTAACCTCAATGCCGATTTAGGCGGCGGGGTGAGTTTGCGGCCAGTGCAGCCCGCAGCGTCGATTGATCGTATCTCCAGCCTGGTGCTGCGCACCGACAAGCCGCTGGACATCGATCGCCTGAGCGAATTCATGAATGAACTGCTTGAAAACCATGGCAAGCAACTGCTGCGTTACAAAGGCGTGCTCCATATTGCGGGCGAAGCGCGACGCCTGGTGTTTCAAGGGGTTTTGAAACTCTATGGCTTTGATTGGGACACGGAATGGACTGAGGGAGAGACGCGCGAAAGTGTGATGGTGTTTATTGCCGATGCGCTCCCCGAGGAAGAGATTCGCGAGGGTTTTGCTCGCCTCGGGAATGCGTGAGAGGGCGTTTGCCTCACGTTTCCCGTACCAAAACTGTCAGCGTGGCCCCGGCATCAGGCAGTGACAGGGCGTAAAGCGATGCACTGTGCAACCCAGCATGCAGCGCCCACAAAAAAGCCCGGCTCAAGAGCCGGGCTTTTTGTTCAGCTATTTACACTCAGTTGCCGTAAACCGGCAGCTTCTTGCAGATGGCTTTGACTTTCTCGCGAACAGCGTCGATCACGGCTTCGTTGGTGATGTCGTCCAGAATGTCGCAG
This sequence comes from Pseudomonas lundensis, assembly GCF_002269125.1. Classification (GTDB taxonomy): domain Bacteria; phylum Pseudomonadota; class Gammaproteobacteria; order Pseudomonadales; family Pseudomonadaceae; genus Aquipseudomonas; species Aquipseudomonas lundensis_A. The sequence goes on from NZ_NQKI01000003.1 coordinate 175,994, forward strand.
ATCCAGGTAGCCAGCTCGCGGCATTCTTCAACCTTGAAGCCACGGGTGGTCACAGCCGGAGTACCGAAACGCAGACCCGAGGTCACGAACGGAGAGCGCGGGTCGTTCGGCACGGAGTTTTTGTTCACGGTGATGAACGCTTTGCCCAGCGCGGCGTCGGCGTCTTTACCCGAGATGTCTTGCTTGATCAGCGACAGCAGGAACAGGTGGTTTTCAGTACCGCCCGAAACCACGTCATAACCGCGCTCAATGAACACCGAAGCCATGGCCTGGGCGTTCTTCACCACTTGTTGCTGGTAAACCTTGAACTCCGGTTGCAGGGCTTCTTTGAAGCACACTGCTTTACCGGCGATCACGTGTTCCAGCGGGCCGCCTTGCGAACCCGGGAAAACAGCGGAGTTCAGCTTCTTCTCGATTTCGGGGTTGGCTTTGGCCAGGATCAGGCCGCCGCGTGGGCCGCGCAAGGTTTTGTGGGTAGTGGTGGTCACTACGTCAGCAAACGGCACAGGGTTCGGGTAAACGCCTGCTGCGACCAGACCGGCCACGTGCGCCATGTCCACGAACAGGTAAGCGCCGACTTTGTCAGCGATGGCACGGAAGCGCGGGAAGTCCAGGATCTGCGAGTAAGCGGAGAAACCGGCCACGATCATTTTTGGCTTGTGCTCAACCGCCAGGCGCTCGACTTCGTCGTAGTCGATCAGGCCGTTGGCGTCGATGCCGTATTGAATAGCGTTGTACAGCTTGCCCGAGGACGAAACGGTGGCGCCGTGGGTCAAGTGACCGCCATGGGCCAGGCTCATGCCCAGGATGGTATCGCCGGCCGACAGCAACGCCAGGTACACCGCGCTGTTGGCCTGGGAGCCAGCGTGCGGCTGAACGTTGGCGTAATCGGCGCCGAACAGTTCTTTGGCGCGGTCGATGGCCAGTTGCTCAACCACGTCGACGTATTCGCAGCCGCCGTAGTAACGCTTGCCCGGATAACCTTCGGCGTATTTGTTGGTCAGTACCGAGCCTTGAGCTTCCATCACCGCTGGGCTGGTGTAGTTTTCCGAAGCGATCAGCTCAATGTGTTCTTCCTGGCGCTGAGCTTCTTGCTCCATGGCGGCAAAAAGGTCGGCGTCGAACTTGGCAAGTGTCAAATCACGGCTGAACATGGCGGTCCTCAAGGATCGGGGGCAGAAAAGGAGGGCATTCTAACCCAACGGGTTTTATCTGGCATATGAAAGGCAATCATGTGGCAGACAAGTGGCTTTCAGGTACGGGGTTTTAGCGAGCTTTTGAAGCCTTACTCGAACACTGGCAGGGCTTCCTGGCTGAAATGTGCTTCAAATTGCCGCGCAGGCATGGGCCGCCCGAACAGGTAACCCTGCACTTCATCGCAGCCATGTTCACGCAGGAAGTTCAGCTGTTCGTGGGTTTCGACGCCTTCAGCGATTACGGCCAGGTTCAGGCTGTGGGCCATGGCGATGATGGCGCGGGCGATCTGTGCGTCCTGTTCACCTTCGGGCAGACCGTCGACAAAGGTGCGGTCGATTTTCAGCACATCGATGGGGAACTGCTTGAGGTAGTTGAGCGACGAGTACCCGGTGCCGAAGTCGTCAACGGCAATGCTCAGGCCGAGGTTTTTCAGGCTGGCAAGGATTTGCAGCGCTTCGCTGACTTCGCGCATCAGGATGCTCTCGGTCAGTTCCAGCTCCAGACAGGCCGGGGGCAGGCCTGTCTCCTTTAGGATATTGGCAATGCGCGTGCCCAACTGGCCGTCGGAGAATTGCCGCGCCGAGATGTTGACCGAGACTTTCGGCACGCGCACTTTGGCTTGGTGCCATTGCTTGAGCTGACGGCACGATTCAGCCAGCACCCAGTCGCCCACATCCACCACCAGCCCCAGTTCCTCAAGTACCGGGATAAAGTCGCCCGGCGGCACCAGGCCACGACGCGGGTGGTTCCAGCGCAGCAACGCTTCGACGCCAGTCAGGCGCTTGCCGTCGCCGCTGAATTGCGGCTGGTAATAGAGGATGAACTCTTCCTGCTCCAGTGCATGGCGCAGGTCGCTTTCCAGTTCCAGACGTTCCAGCGCGCTGGCGTTCATGTCTGCCTGATAGAACTGGAAGTTGTTTTTGCCACGTTCCTTGGCGTGGTACATCGCCGTGTCGGCGTTCTTCATCAACTGGCTGAGTTCGTTGCCGTCCTGCGGGCTCAGGGCGATGCCGATACTGGCCGTGACAAAGAACTCGCGGCTCTCCAGCACAAACGGCTTCACCAGGCTGGCGAGGATCTGCTCGGCCACGCTGATGGCGCGGTTGAGTGCCATGTCGCGGGTCGCACGGGGTTGCAACAACAGGGTGAACTCATCGCCGCCCATGCGCGCCACGGTGTCGTCATTGTCCACGCAGGCGAGCAGGCGAATGGCCATGTCTTTGAGCATGCGATCGCCCGCCGCGTGGCCCAGCGAGTCATTGATCGGTTTGAAGCGGTCGAGGTCAAGGAACATCAGCACCACCCACGACTTGTTGCGCTCAGCCTGCTGCAGCGCGGTATGCAGACGGTCCTGGAACAAGGTGCGGTTCGGCAGGTGGGTCAGGGCGTCGTAATAGGCCAGGCGGTGAATCCGCTGCTCACTGGCCTTTCGCTCACTGATGTCGCTGAAGAAGCACACATAACTGGCTAGATCGCCTTCGTCATCGAAGACCGCCGTGATGCCGACCCACGCCGGATAGTGTTCGCCGTTCAGGCGCTTGAGCCAGATTTCGCCTTCCCACGTGTTGTGCTGGTGCAGTTGCTTGAGTACGTAGTGCAAATGCGCTTGTTGCTGTTCATCGACGGTGAGCATGCTCGGCAATTGGTCGAGCACTTGCGACACGGCGTAGCCGCTGACCCGGCTGAAGGCCTCGTTGGCCTGCACGATATAACCCGCCGGATCGGTAATGAGGATGGCCGAGGTCGAGTGTTCAAATACCGTGGCTGCCATGCGCAGGTCTTTTTCCGCGCGGCGCTGTTGACTGATATCGCGGCCGACCCCGAGGATGCCTTCGAACGCATCGTTCTCATCCCACACCAGTACCAGACGCAGCTCAATCGGGATCTTGCGCCCGTCGGCCCGCAGGCAATCGAACAGGAACAGTTGAGTATCGAGTTCGGTGCGCAGGGCGGCCAGTTGGTCCGGTTTGTCGAGCGCGTGGCTGACCCGTTCAATCAAGCTGTAAACACCCGCCAATTGTTGTGGGTTGGCGATGGTGGATTGCCAGCCGTGCTTGTACACCCAGTCGGTATCGAAGCCCAGTACGGTGTGAACGGAGGGGCTGACGTAGTTGAGTTTCAGCGCACTGTTGGTCGAGAAAATGACATCACTGATACTTTCGGCCAGCATCCGGTAGCGTTGTTCACTGTCGCGTAACGATTCGCTGGCTTCGATCTGGTCTGTGATGTCCTTGGCCACCCCCACGATACGTGTGACCTGATCGTACGCGTCCCGCGCCAGTGCCTGTGCGCGGATGTCGAAGCGGCGCCACACGCCGTTGCTGTGACGAAAACGCAGATGGCATTGCAGCAGGTGCGCGTAGCCGCCATGGCGCTGTTGCTTGCGCATCAGGTGGTAATGCTCGGCGTCTTCGGGGTGCAGTAGCAGTTCCCAGAAGTAAGTGCCCATTTGCTGCAGTTCGGTGGCGTTGTACCCCAGGGTGTGGCCCAGGTGGTGGTTGCTGAAAATCATCCGCTGGCTGATGACGTCCTGCACATACAGGTGGTCGGGCACAGTGCGCACCACATCTGACCAGAAACTCTCGCGCTCCTGCAGCGACAGTTCGATGAGCTTGCGGCTGGTGATGTCGCTGATGCTCAAGATCACGGCCTGAAAATCGCTGCGATCTTGCGGCAGACGCAGCACCAGCCATAAATGTTGGTCCTGCCCCAGGGCGTCGACGAGGGTGATTTCCAGCTCAAGTTGCTGTTGATGGTTGAGCACCGCCTCGATGACTTGATAGCTAATGGCCGAGGTGTTGTTCGGGCAACCGTTGATCAGTTTTTCCCAGGCACCTTCGCACGAGTCCACGCCCAGCAACTGCAACGCCACCTGATTGACTTCCGTGATGCGTAACTGCTCACACAAATGCTGGCGTTGCACGGGGTTGTTGTTGAGCCAGTGTTTAAGCGCCGTGCTGTCATATAACTGCTCGCGCTCCAGAAAGCCCGGCAGGCTGGAGAGGTCAAGCACGCACAGGGCGACCCCGGTGCCTTCAAAAATGTCGTGATAGCGGCGGCGCCCTTCATGGGCCTGACGCTGGCGGCGGCGCATGTTAATTAGCGCGATCACCGGTAGCAGGGAAAACAGCAGACCGAGCAGGCATTTACCGATAAGCCCGGGCAACAGTTGCCCAATCACCCGCTCTTCGTTGAACAGCGCACGCAGTTGCCAGTCGCTGTGGCTCAGCGGCAACAGCGCGACCGTATCGGTCGCGTCTTGCGAGCTGAGGGTGGAGGCAGGCGTGACAGGGGCCGTGCTGTGATTCAGTACTTTGTGGGTCTGGGCATTTTCGATCAGCCAGTGCGGCCGGTCGGCCTGCCGTGTTTGTAAGGTCAGGCTGTGCAACATGTCCGGTCTCAGGCGCAGTAACCAGTATCCGCCTGACGGGCTACCGGGTTTGGCGAGCAGCAAATAAAGGGTGCTGGCATCGCTGTTGTTGCTGAAGTAATAACTGTCGGTGCGCGTGCGCGATTGATTGTGTTTGACCCAGTCACGCAGAAAAGCCGCGTCCGGGCTGATACCGCCGCTGTCGAGCAGCACTTCGCCTTCCGGGCTGAGCAGGGCCAGGCTCTGCAACGACGGCAGCGACTGACGCATCCGGCTGACCTGGGCGCGTAACTCGCGCAGTGTGCCGGGGGGTTGTTGGGCGGGCAGCAGATTAAGCGCCATCTCCGCCCGCAGGGCCATGCTCACATTGACGTGATCCGCCAGGTCGGCGCTATAAGCGGCGCTGTATTGGCGCTGATGCTCGACCGTTGACTGAAATTGCTCGATCAGCAGCCAGAACAACATGCCCAGCAATAGCAAGACCAACGTGGCCAGCGCGCCTTTTAACGTGCCGCGCACGGGGGTGCCAAGCCATGGGCCTGGAGCACGCGCGGGGTTAGACGGTGTGACGTTGGGCAAGCTGTGATCCTGCGATTTGGCTGCAATGGTGCGATACGCACTATAAGCGGGACGCCCAAAGGGCGGCTAGCATGCCTTGGACTGTGGCAAAGTGCCAGCCCCCTGGTGGGCGCTGGTTTGCCCTGCACTGCGCATTCAGGTAGCTTTGCCGGTTACGCGGGGGCACAAGGGCTCCTACACTCAGGCTTTTTACATGAGCAGGCATTGACCCAGATCAATCCCTGTCCTTCTGCTATGGCCTGAGCCGTGCATTGCTCGCGCCTTATTCACCTGTCACTGACGCTAGGTTCACCATGGCTCAATACGTTTTCACCATGCATCGGCTGAGCAAAGTTGTTCCGCCGAAGCGGGAAATCCTGAAAAACATCTCCCTGTCGTTTTTCCCGGGCGCCAAGATCGGCGTACTCGGTTTGAACGGTTCGGGTAAATCCACCCTGTTGAAAATCATGGCTGGCGTCGACACCGAGTTCGACGGCGAAGCCCGTCCAATGCCGGACTTGAACATCGGCTACTTGCCGCAAGAGCCGCAACTGGACCCGAGCAAAACCGTTCGCGAAGTGGTTGAAGAGGCCGTGAGCGTGATCAAGGACGCGCAAGCGCGTCTGGACCAGGTCTACGCGGAATACGCCGACCCGGATGCCGACTTCGACAAGCTGGCCGCCGAACAGGCCAAGCTCGAAGCCATCCTGCAGGCAGGCGACGGTCACAACCTTGAGCGCCAGCTGGAAGTCGCCGCCGACGCGTTGCGCCTGCCAGCCTGGGACGCGAAAGTTGAACACCTGTCGGGTGGTGAGAAGCGCCGTGTGGCCTTGTGCCGCTTGCTGCTGTCGGCCCCGGACATGCTGCTGCTCGACGAACCGACCAACCACCTGGATGCCGACTCGGTCGCCTGGCTGGAGCACTTCCTGCACGACTTCCCGGGCACCGTGGTTGCGATCACGCACGACCGTTACTTCCTGGACAACGTAGCGGGCTGGATTCTGGAACTCGACCGCGGCGCCGGCATTCCTTACGAGGGCAACTATTCGGGCTGGCTTGAAGCCAAGTCCGATCGTCTGGCCCAGGAATCCAAGCAGCAGTCGGCCCACGAGAAGGCCATGAAAGACGAGCTGGAATGGGTGCGTAAAGGCGCCAAGGCGCGTCAGTCCAAATCCAAGGCCCGTCTGCAACGCTTTGAAGAACTGCAATCGCAGGAATTCCAGAAGCGCAGCGAGACCAACGAAATCTACATCCCGGCCGGTCCGCGCCTGGGTGACAAGGTTATCGAGTTCAAGAACGTCTCCAAGGGTTACGGCGATCGCGTGCTGATCGACAACCTGTCGTTCGCCATGCCAAAAGGCGCCATCGTTGGCGTGATCGGTGGTAACGGTGCGGGTAAATCCACCCTGTTCCGCATGCTGATGGGCAAAGAGCAGCCGGATTCGGGCAGCATCGAAATCGGTGAAACCGTGCAATTGGCATGCGTTGACCAGAGCCGCGACGACCTCGACGGTAGCAAAACGGTGTTCCAGGCCATTTCTGACGGTTCCGATGTCATCCGTATCGGCAACTATGAAATCCCTTCGCGTACTTACGTAGGGCGTTTCAACTTCAAAGGGGGCGATCAGCAGAAGTTCGTCAAGGACCTGTCCGGTGGTGAGCGTGGTCGCTTGCACCTGGCCCTGACCTTGAAAGAGGGCGCCAACGTGCTGCTGCTCGACGAACCGTCCAACGACCTTGACGTTGAGACCCTGCGTTCGCTCGAAGAAGCGCTGCTGGACTTCCCTGGCGCCGCCATTGTGATCTCTCACGACCGGTGGTTCCTTGACCGCGTCGCGACCCACATCCTGGCGTATGAAGATGACTCTCAAGCAGTCTTCTTTGAGGGCAACTACACCGAGTACGAAGCTGACCGCAAAAAGCGCCTAGGCGAGGCGGCTACTCAGCCGCACCGTGTGCGTCACAAAAAACTGGCCCAGTAAGGCCGGTTTGCAAAAAGCGGAGCCCCACGGGGCTCCGTTTTTTTTGCCTGTTTTGGCTGTACGTAATGGCTATTGCTGGTGCAGAAATGGGTACAAGATTCACTTTTTTGGTGCGCAAAACACAAAAAAAGTAGCGCTATTTATATAAAAGCACCATTTAAATTCAGAAATGCGACATTTTGCGCTGTCGCGGTGCGACATGAATTGATAAAGTTCCGGCCAATCTCCGTTTAACGACAATAAATTTGCCGAGACTTGCCCATGATCGAATCCGTCGACCACTTCCTTTCCCGCCTCAAAAAACGTGACCCCGACCAGCCAGAATTCCACCAAGCGGTGGAAGAAGTCCTGCGTAGCCTGTGGCCTTTTCTAGAAGCCAATCCGCATTACCTGACTTCCGGGATTCTTGAACGTATATGCGAACCTGAGCGGGCGATTGTGTTTCGTGTGTCGTGGGTAGATGACGAAGGCAAAGTGCGGGTCAACCGCGGCTTCCGTATTCAGATGAACAGCGCGATTGGCCCTTACAAAGGCGGCCTGCGCTTCCACCCGTCGGTGAACTTGGGCGTGTTGAAGTTCCTGGCGTTCGAACAAACCTTCAAAAACTCCCTGACCTCGTTGCCTATGGGCGGCGGCAAAGGCGGTTCAGACTTCAACCCCAAGGGCAAAAGCGACGCTGAAGTCATGCGTTTCTGTCAGGCCTTCATGAGCGAGCTGTACCGCCACATCGGTTCTGACGTGGACGTGCCCGCCGGTGACATTGGTGTCGGCGCCCGTGAAATCGGTTTCCTGTTCGGTCAGTACAAGCGCCTGAGTAACCAGTTCACCTCAGTGTTGACCGGCAAAGGCATGAGCTACGGCGGCAGCCTGATTCGCCCGGAAGCCACCGGTTTTGGTTGCGTGTATTTTGCTCAGGAAATGCTTAAACGCAGCGGCCAGCGCATTGATGGCAAGCGTGTGGCGATCTCGGGTTCCGGTAACGTGGCGCAGTACGCCGCGCGTAAAGTCATGGACTTGGGTGGCAAAGTGATTTCGTTGTCTGATTCCGAAGGCACTCTTTACTGCGAAGCGGGATTGAACGACGAGCAGTGGGATGCGCTGATGGCGCTTAAAAACGTCAAGCGTGGGCGTATCAGCGAATTGGCCAGCCAGTTTGGCTTGGAGTTCCTGGCCGGGCAGCACCCCTGGAACCTGACCTGCGACATCGCCTTGCCGTGCGCTACGCAAAATGAACTGGACGCCGACGCGGCACGTGCGCTGCTGAGCAATGGCTGCGTGTGCGTGGCCGAAGGCGCTAACATGCCGACCACGCTGGAGGCGGTGGACCTGTTTATCGAGGCGGGCATTCTGTTCGCTCCGGGCAAAGCCTCCAATGCGGGCGGCGTGGCCGTGAGTGGTCTGGAAATGTCGCAAAACGCCATGCGTTTGCTCTGGACCGCGGGTGAGGTGGACAGCAAGTTGCACAACATCATGCAGTCAATCCACCACGCGTGCGTTCACTATGGTGAAGAAAACGGCCGTATCAATTACGTCAAAGGTGCCAACATCGCCGGGTTCGTCAAAGTGGCCGATGCCATGCTGGCGCAGGGCGTGGTTTAAGCCGGGTCTACGCGAAGGATTTCGACCTGCAAATCCCCCGCAGGTCGAAGCCATAGCACTTCATCGCCGGGGCCTGCGCCCAACAGCGCACGGCCCAGTGGCGATCCCCAATTGATCAAGCCCTGGGTAGCATCGGCCTCATCTTCGCCCACCAGTTGCACCTGTTGCTCATTGTCGTGTTCGTCGACGAACGTCACCCTGCTGCCGATCTGCACTTTTTCTGTGGACGTGGCCGGGGCGGCGACCTGCGCACTCAGCAAGCGCTGATTGAAGTAACGCAAGTCACGGTCGAGATCAGCCAGACGTTGCTTGTCGGCATCCTCCCTTTTGGCGGTTTCGTGAGCATGCTGAGCCTGTAGCTCGCTGACTTTGGCTTGCAATAAAGCAAGACCCCGGGCGGTGACGTAATTGGGCTGGCTGCTGACCTGACGCTCAATGGGGGCATTGGCGTGGTCAGCGGCGCTGTCTTCATTTACAAACGCGCGGCTCATGGCAACTGTCCCTTATGGCGATAAGGTTAAGAGCTCGCGGGCCGGTCAGGGTTCAGATTATTGCGAGCGATGAGCCCGGGCCGCGTCCACATCCTTCTCGTGTTGCCAGTCGCGTTCGCGTTGATCCCAATGGCGCTCTTGATACTGCTCACGGTCCTCGCTTTCACGCATGGCCTGACACTGACGAAAGCCGTCATCCCAGCCTTGAGCGTAGGTGGGATCATTCAAATAGCGCGGGACGTTTTTCTTGAATTCACCCGTTATCACGCCTGCTGCTTGTCGGCCGCTGCTGCAACCCTCATCAAAGCCGTCGGCAAAGGCGGGTGGATACCCTTTGGCCAGCAGGTCCTGGTGGGTGGTCTGACACCCGGCCAATACTGCAATCAGCATCCCCACCCCCACACACCTGCGCCACATAACCCACCTCATTGCACCGTTGAACGGCTGATGAGGTGAGTGTAGGCCGGGATCTGTGAGTGAGACGTCAAGCCGATGTCAATGCGATGTCAGTGATCAGGTTGAGCCCCCGAGTGTCGCGTGTTCAGCCAGCTCCTGCTGGATAAATGCCGCGACCATGGCGCGGTACACCTGCTCGGTGACGTGGGGGTTGGCACCGAGTTCCTCGGCCAATGCCCTGACCTTGAGGAAAACTTGCTCCACACGCTGTGGGGCTTTGACCGCGTTGCTGTCCTTTTTAAACCGGGCGGCCTGCGAAACATACGCCCCGCGCTGTGCGATCAAGCCGACAATCTGGCGGTCCAGTTCGTCGATGTGTGCCCGTACGTCTTCCAGGTTTTGGCACGTTATCGCCATGTGGTGAAGCTCCCTTCAGTAGTGATACCACTTCACTTCCAACATCACTTCGTTCACTGGCGAGGTCAAGTGGCTGAACTCGCGCTGAGCCGTCAGGCGTAAACCAAGGTTGCGCGACAGTTCCCATTGTTGGTTCAGGCTCAAGGTGCGGCGTATTTCTCCGTTGGTGAAGTAATCGCCTTTGGCTTCCAGGCTCAGGTTGCCGATCGGGTTGCGCCACAGCAGGCCGGTGTTAAAGCCCGCCGCTGGTGATACGAAAGCCGCAAAGTCGTTGTTGTGCTCCACGCGCACAGTGCCGAGGGCGAAGCCCAGCACGTCGTCAGCCAGTTGCCAGGTGCCACCTGCGCCGCCGTTGACATGGGTGACGAGGGTTTCATCGCCATGTTTACCGAGTACCCGCTCCAGCCCACCACCCACTTGCCATGACCAGGGTTTGAGCAAGTCATTGCGCGGGGTAAGGGAGCGGATGTTGGCCAGGTCCAACTGCTGGATTTGCCAGTGGTTGCCTTCGTACTGACGCAGTTTGAGCTGCAGGATTTCAATTTGCGCACCCAGCGGGAAGCCCGGCGCGTTGTCATTGAGGTCGTGGTAGGCCATGCGCAGGCCATATTCGGCAAAGGCCTTGTCGTCACGGCTGCCGACGCCCAATTGCCAGGTACGCGATTCGTGGCCGTTCTCTGGCAGCTCGGGTTTTTCGACGTCCAGTTCAGGGGCCGGATTTTGATTAATCGCCCGCAGCAGTTCAAAGCTGCGTTGCGAACGGTCGGTGTCCCGCTCCAGGCCGTTGGCGCGGTAACGTTCAAGGCGATACGCCGCATCGATAATCAGCGCCTGACGCGCTTTGGGCAGGGCCTTGAAGTCCGGGTTCTGCAATTGTTTCTGGTCGGCGCTGACTTGCAGCACCCATTGCTGCTCCTCGGGGTCGAGTACCTTGGCGCGATCCAGCAGCTCACGTTCGCGGGAAGGCCGGTATTCGATACTCTCGACCAAACCGGCTTCCTTGACGGCTTTCACGGTGTCGGTGGGGATCGCCGTGAGGGGAAACTGGGTCGTCAGTTGCAGGCCCGGACGTGCTACTTGCAGCAACTCAAGCAGGCGATAAGAGCAGTTTTCATCGAAGAAGAAGTAATCGAACTGGATCTGTTTCAGCTCCCACACGTGTTCGACCATGCGCCGGGTTTCTACGGGCGTCAGGTTCAGGCGGTATTCCCACAGGTCACGGTTTTCGAGACTGCGGTATTCCGAGAGTTTTTCCTGATACGGCACCAGCGCGAACAGGCCCGGGTAGCCACCGGCCAGTCCTTTCCACGCGTACAGAATGCTGTTGTCGGAGCCTTCAATGTAGGCGCCAAAGTTGATCGCGTAGCTCAGCAGTGCGGTCTTGTTGCTTTGCACGTCTGCCTGATCGATGCGCAGCAAAGTGTGGCCGAACATTGATGACGGGCTGTTGAGGTAGGCCGCCGGGAAAATCATGACGGTGCTGTGCGGGGCCACGTCTTTGAACCATTGCGTGAACTCTGCGCAGGGGGCGGGCGGCAGGTCGTTCAGGTTCAATTGGGCCTTGAGCCAGCGGGTACGGGCCGGGTACACGCACTGCGGGTGTTTGTCCCCCAGGCTTAACGGTGAATACAGCGCCTCGACGGTGGCGCGCAGTTCGGCGTCCGGGTGTTGGGCACCGTCGGGTGCGATGAAGAATTTGTCGTCGCTGACGTAACTGCGCCAGCCGCCGAGTGTGCGGGCTTCATAATGCCCGAGGGAAATCCAGAAAGGGTCGTTGGCCAACTGCTGCAAACGTTGATTGTCGATATGGGGCGCGGCATATAACGGGGCGCAGGCACAGAGCGCCAGATAGGCAAGGCGTTTGAGCATGGTGGGCAACTGTTGTCAGACAAATAGAAATGAAGCAGAAGAATACCCGCTCCGAAAGGAGCGGGCAGGTCTCATTTACGCAGCAGTGGCGTATTTGGACAGGCGTGCATCACTTTTCAGGACGGCCAGGGTGTTGTTGTGAACGTCATCTGCGGTCACGTCAGCTTTGCTGAAGATCTGCTGGGGAATCTCCGAACAAGTTTTCAAATGTGCTGAAATACGCCTGACCACCTGATCCGAGCCGCCTATGAGCCAGATGA
>NZ_NQKI01000030.1 GCF_002269125.1 Pseudomonas lundensis
CGTTTTGAGCAAATAGCGCTGCGTGCCGTGCAAATTACGACTTGCCGCCGCCGCGCAGCAAGTTGATCGGAGCATCCCTAGAGGCATGCCTTCGTGTTCGAAAAAACAGGTTATACGCTCTTCCTCAATCTCAGTCGCGATACGGACGCCATTGTAAAACCGTTGAGACGAGTGAGCACCTGTCAAACGGTCCAGCGGGTCATACAGGTAACGGTTAGCGATGTATTTGCGTGAACTGTTCATCTGTCTCGCTCCAAATAGGTTACCAGCAGGGTTTTCTTCAGCATCTGCCAACCCTTGTGTGATTAACGCGCGTTTTGCCGTTGCAGTGACGGCGCCGTGGGCTTGAGTGTCGCGGGCGGTGTCGTGGGGCGCGGATAACCGTTGCGGATCTGGCCATTTTCGAGGCTTGGCACAGGGTACGTTGGCAAGGTAGTGGCTCCGCGCACGGGGGGAGCGCTGGAGGTGCTGCCCTGGCGGCTATTGGGGTTGATACGTCGTAGGGTGTTGTCAGGGGGCGCCAGGGTGGTCTGTACCGTGTTCTGCGCAAATACCGGGGCGCGACTGCCAGATTCGGCCTGTGCTGTGACGCCACAGCTGGTCAACAACAGCAAAAGACCGTAGACGAGGGGTTTCATGAGGCGCTCCTTTAGCCGTGAACCGATGACACTTGGATCATCCCCAAGCAAGAGGGTTCCTTTTAAACGCCTTAGCACAGCCCGATAGCCTCGTCAATCTGGCCTGCTATCGCTGATGGTTGAGCAGGTTGATCGAGCCTGCCAGTAAACAGCGCAAACATGAGCACCACAAGCTGTCACTTTTGACAGCTTATCCGGGACATTCATTGGGTTTATAACCCCATTAAATTCGACCATCCGCAGAGATGGTGCGTTTCGATGGAACCTTGAATCGTTTCAGGACGGTGCCCATGACCCGCAGCCTAAAATGCCAGCTTTTCACCCTCTCGCTGCTCAGCCTTGCTGTGCATGACGCCCATGCCGCCTGCACGTTCAGCCCCACGGCCGGTGACGACAGCTTCGTCTGTGACAGTGGCACGGCGCCTTCGCTGATCGATTTGTCGGGTAACAACGCGCTGGTACTGCCCGCCAACAGCACGGGCAGCATCAATGGCCCGGTGACCTTCGGGGCGGGGGCTGACAGCATCACGGTGCATGGCGGGCTGATCACCGGCGTCGTCAATCAAGGCGATGGCATTGATGACTTTGTGATGAGCGGCGGGCAGATCCAGTCGGTTGCCCAGGGCGACGGCCGGGATACCTTCCTGATGACCGGCGGCACCATCGTGGGGGCGTTTGAAGATGGGGATGTGGCCAAAATGATCGGCGGCAGTATCGGCCGGGTCGACATGAAGCTCGACAACAACATTTTCAACATGTCTGGCGGTCAAATCATCGGCAACCTGGTCACCGGGTTTGGTCGAGATTCGATCATCCTGTCGGGGGGCAGCATCGGGGGCAATATCAGCGTCAGCGGTGGCGAAGATGACGTCACCGTGACGGGCGGCACAGTCGGCGGGGAAATTCGCCTGAGTTTCGGCAATGACCGCTTCGTCTGGCGTGACGCAGGCCTGATCAAGGGCGCCGTCTTGATGGGCGAGGATAACGACACAGCGTTACTGGCCAACCTCAGCGAAACGCTCCTGTCTTCCACCCCCGCCCTTGATGGCGGGCTCGGTACCGACAGCCTGAGTTTTGAGAACAGCGCCCCTGAGACCGGCGCCCGTTATATCAATTGGGAAACCATCAACCTCACCCGCGATTCGCGCCTGACACTTAACGACACCCTGACGCTGGGCGACAGCATGAGTGGCACGGGCGTGTTCAACCTTGATGCCTCCAGCCGGGTCGAGTCCAGCCAGGGCGTGATAAAAGCGTTTGCCAGCGGGCAAAACGTTACGGTGAACAGCGCCGGATTGATTGACCTGACAACCAATGGCACATCGACATCGGACCGTTTGACGATTGTAGGCAACTACACCGGCAACGGCGCGCGACTCAATCTGCACAGCGTGTTGGCCGGCGACAACGCAGCCTCGGACGCACTGGTCGTCTCCTCAGGCACCCTTAGCGGCACCACGTCGATCAACGTGACCAATGTGGGCGGTACGGGCGCGTTGACGGCAGCCAATGGCATTCAGGTTGTAGAAGCCAATCAAGGCGCCGTGAGCAGTGCGAGGGCGTTCACCTTGGGCCAACCCCTGTCGGCAGGCGCCTATCAGTACTACCTGTTCAAGGGTGGAGTTACGGCGGGCAGTGAAAACAGTTGGTTCCTGCGTTCTTCAGTCGTCACTCCGCCTGCTGTGGCCGCCGTGCCGGAGCAACCGGTGCCTGGACAACCGACCCCACAACCCCCTTTACCGCCTGTGGCGCCAACCCCCGCGATGGGCACCCCGCCCCTGCCGGTTGCGGCACCCGGTGAAAGCATCGTCTTGTACCGGCAGGAAGTGCCGCTGTATGCCGTGGTGCCCCCTGTGGCTGCTTTATTGGCCCAAACTACGCTGGGCACGTTTCATGAGCGTCAGGGTGATCAGAACCTGCTGAGGGAGGACGGTGCCCTGCCCGGCGGATGGGTGCGTGCCTTTGGTAACTCAATGCGCCAGAGCTGGTCAGGTACTGTTACACCCAGTTTCGACGGCTCAATCAATGGCTATCAGGTCGGTCATGACCTTTATGGCTATAGCCATGCCAACGGCTACCGGCAGCGCGCTGGCCTGTTCGTCAGCCATGCACGGCTAGACGGCGATGTTCGAGGGTTCAATCTGGGCTTTAAGGACAACAAGGCCGGCGATGTTCGACTGGACGGCGACAGCCTTGGCGCTTACTGGACATTGATCGGTCCGCAGTCCGCCTACCTAGACGTAGTGGCCTTGGGTACCCGTTTTGATGGACGCAGCCGTTCAGAACGAGGCGTCAAACTGGATCTGGACGGCCATGGTGTCAGTCTGTCGGTAGAAGCCGGTTACCCCCTCGCCCTTACTGATCGCTGGAAAATCGAACCTCAAGCTCAAATCATCGGCCAACGGGTGAAGATGGACAGCGCGCAAGATGGCATTTCAAACGTGGGTTTCGACACCCAGGACTATCTGAAAGGCCGTGTAGGAGCACGTCTAAAAGGCGCCTATGAAATCGCCAACGTGCCCGTCGAACCTTACGTACGCACCAACCTGTGGCGCAGCTTCGGCGGCAATGACACCACCCGTTACGACGCGCAACCGGTAACCCGCACGGACCACACCTCCAGCACCATGGACATTGGTGCTGGCATCGTCGCCCGGCTTCATCCCGGCGTCAGCGTGTATGCAAGTACCGATTACAGCGCCAACATCGACAGCCGTAACCAAGAAGGACTCAGCGGGTCCCTGGGTTTACGGGTGAGTTGGTGAATCAACGTGGCGGTAATCCTCGGGGCCGATTTCAATCACCGTGGATTGCTTGGCCTCGTCAAGCAGCGCCTGACGACAGACTTGATAGCAATCCTCAATGTGGTCGTTGCCGACCATTTTCATGACCCCAAAGCTGATGGTAGCTGCCACGGCCTGTCCAACCAAGGGAATGAAGCGAGTGATGGACTTGGTGGCGACTTTGACGCCCATCTTGCGCAGCAGCGACATCACCAGGGTCCGGCTGACAAACTTGCCGATAATCTCGCTGCCGATGCCCGAAGCCGCTACGACGATCAGTCGTTTGGAGCGCGTATCCAGTTGCTCGATTTGCTGGGGTGTAAGCCCGAACTTGCTGTTAATGGCGGGTAGCATTTCCACCAGCAAAGCCACATCGGTGCCGATGTCGAGCCCGGGGATGGGGACGGCCGCAGCACCCGCAGAGACCGCAGAGCGCTTGGTGACCATGGACTTGCATTCGTCCCGAATGCGATCAAGCTCGGCCAATGACCTGATTAACATAAGATTCCCCTGACAAATAAAAACGCATGCGGGCAGTCTACTACGGGCTGAACCCGCTGAAGACCGGCTGCAAGGATGTAGAACGTCAGCAGCCAGAGAAATTCAAAGAAGATTGAGTGCGCGGGGCGCGAATGCTACGGGCAGGCACAAGAGGGAAAGCCTGTACTCACAGCAAGTACAGGCCGGGACTGTTACATGTCTTTTTTAACTTTCGACCATTCTTCCTTAAGTTTTTGCACGAAGCTGGCTTTCTTGTCCTTCTCGCAAGCCGTGACGATCAGTGGGGTAATTTTCTCGACACCTGCAACGTCGAGCACTGCATCTTCAACCTTGCCGGACTTATTGACTGCTTCGCCCAACCCCACTGCGGTGGGTCGGAAGCTTTCATCAACGGCCAGGAAACTTTCACACGTCCACTGAGAAACAGGTTGTTTGGTATCAGCAGCCTGCGCCAGTGTCGACAGTGCAACCAGGCTTGCAGTACCGAGAATCAGGAGGTGCTTTTTCATATGAATAATTCCCTATTATCAAATTGGCAATGACGTTAGTTCCGCCGCATGGAACATAGTTGTGGTTGGGGAACCTGTCAAAAAAGCGCGTCACAAAACCCGCCTTCTAACACTGTTTTGAATTAAATAAGCGCTGTAAATCAACAACTTAAAGAAATAACCAAAACTGTATAAATCACGTCTTTCATCTGACTTGGCCGGACTTTTCGAAAGCGCACACATGCCATGCCGTGAGCCTGATTTACACAGGCTCACGGCGCTGCCTCATTCACCCAAACAGCCCTGCTTATTAACGGCAACAGGCACCTGAAGGTTTAAATTATTGCGAAAGAATGACTTTCATGGCTTTTTCCTTGGCGGCGTTACCGAAGACTTCGTAGGCGTGAAGAATGTCGTTAAGTGCAAAGCGGTGAGTAATCAGTTTCCCCGCGTCAACTTTGCCGGACTGCACCGTTTTCATCAGCAGTGGTGTGGTGTTGGTATTCACCAGTCCCGTTGAAATAGTGATGTTCTGAATCCATAACTTTTCAAGGTGCAACTCAACACTTTTACCGTGCACCCCGACATTGGCTATATTGCCTCCCGGCGCGATCACTGACTGACACGTGTCAAAAGATGCCGGGATGCCGACAGCCTCGATGGCGACATCCACCCCCACCCCGCCGGTCAATTCAAAAATCCGCTCAACGGCGTTTTCCGTCTTGATATCGATGACGTGGGTTGCGCCAAACCGCTTGGCCACTTCAAGGCGGTTACTGTCTGCGTCGACCATGATTAATTGGCCGGGGGAGTAAAACTGGGCCGTTAATAACGCTGCCATGCCCACTGGGCCCGCCCCGACAATCACCACGCTGTCGCCCGGTTTGACCTTGCCAGCAATCACGCCGATTTCAAAGCCGGTCGGCAGAATGTCACTCAACATCACCAGCGCTTCTTCATCGGCGCCTTCAGGCACGGGATACAGGCTGTTATCGGCATGGGGGATTCGCACGTATTCGGCCTGCGTGCCGTCGATCAGGTGCCCGAGGATCCAGCCACCGTTGGCGCAATGGGAATACATCTGACGCCGGCAGTTCGGGCAACTGCCGCAGGACGTTACACAGGAAATCAGCACATGGTCGCCGGGTTTGAAATTACGGATGGCCGGACCAACGGCTTCGACTACCCCGACCCCTTCATGCCCGAGCACGCGGCCGGGGGTCACTGCCGGCACATCGCCTTTAAGGATGTGCAGGTCTGTGCCGCAGATGGTGGTGTGCAAAATTCGCACAATGGCGTCGGTGGGTTTATCGATAATGGGCTTGGGGATGTCGGCCCAGGCTTTTTCGCCGGGGCCTTGATAGGTGAGCGCTTTCATAGTGGCCTTCCTTTATCCGAATTGAAATCTGTTGCACCCGTCCTGACGGGCAGGAGGACCGGGTGCCCAAACGTCATGCGGACCAGTAAAGCAGTCTTTGGCCGTTATGCCGTTGCCGCAGGTCATAAAACCTTGGCGCCATAGCGATCAACGCTGTGGCAACACCGAAAAGTCTGTTTCGCCTCTGGCATCCGAGCGCATCTCAACCGTGTAGGCCTTGGACACCCCGCACCCGGTCACGTCCCAGGTTTCGCTGGCGCGCTCCACTGCCCCTGATGGCAATTGATGGATCCCTGTAATGGAGGTGTTTACCGCGTCAATAGAGCGGCATTGCGTCATGGCCGAAAATAGCAGCTCGACGTTTTTCATCACATCCTGGCGCAGCACTGGATCGGTAACGGATTGCCCCGAAAATTGCGGATTATGGGCACAGCCTGTTAAAGCAACCGCCGCGAAAGCGCAATGAAGGATGGCGAAGCGATGTTTGCCCTGCATGTTCACTCCTTGAAACGGCTCCATGCCGTGCGTCAAGCAATAGCACATATCAGCGCTGGGGATGAACCGTGAGGGCCACCAACTTCCCCACCACGGGGCGAACCACCAGAATGCACAGGAAGGCCACGGGCATGGCCAATCGATACGCGTGCAAAGCATTACTAAGGTAGTTCGGCCCTATTCCGGAATTGGCCGCCGTAATCACCAACGACATCAAGAACGCCATGATAGACGACATGTAAAAGGCGAACACGTACGGCGTGGCGCGAGCCGTCAACCGTGAGGGTTTAAACATAAGGGTGTAGGAGCGGGATTTTGAATTCATGGTGTGCCTCTGAGGATTCTGTACCGGAGCAGTGACGCACCTTACCAACACACCCGCCTGTTCAGTAGACGGTCTGGCGTGCATGCTTTATAAACAAAAACTTACGAATCGATACGCAGGGATGTGCACATGAACCTGTTGGCTGCCATCGACAGCTTTATCAAAGTGGTTGAGACAGGCTCGGTGGTAGGCGCAGCCAAGCGACTGGGCGTGAGCGCTGCTGCCGTGAGTCAAACCCTCAATCGGCTTGAAGCCCACCTCGGCACACGGCTTTTGCAGCGCACCACCCGCAGCATGGCGCTGACCGAACGTGGTGCACTGTATTACGCAAAGGTGCAGCGCATTGCCTTTGATCTTGAGTCGGCTCAAGCCGCTATCACCCAGGCTGACGAAGACTTACAAGGACGTCTGTGCGTTGCCTCTACATCGGCGTTCGGCCGTCATGTATTGGCCCCGCTGATTGCAGAGTTCGCCACCCGCTACCCGCGCCTTACCCTCGAACTGTGCACCACGGACGGCAAAATCAATCACATTCAAAGCGGTTTTGACGTGAGCCTGCGCATCAGGCCCCAACTGGAAGATGGCATCGTGGCGCGCAAGTTGGTCTGCGTTCCGTTTATTGTGTGCGCGGCCCCGGCCTATCTGGAGCGTGCAGGCTGGCCAGAGTCGTTCAATGCGCTGGCCCATCATGCCTGCCTGGGCTTTCGGTATCCCCTGGATGGGCGTTTTCTGCGCTGGGGATTTTTCAGCGAGGGTCAGCATCAGTACGCAGCACTAAATATCACGGCCATCAGTGACGACATTGATGCACTCGCGCAAATGGCCATTCACGGCGCTGGCATTGCGCGCCTCGCTGAATTCGTGGCCAGACCTTACATCGACGCTGGCCAGTTGATCCCGTTGCTGCAACGCACGCATGCCCCCAGCGAGTCCTACGCCGAGCCATTGGACATTTATGCCTGCGTGCAAAGCCGAGAAGCCATGACCCCTAAAGTCAGGGCCTTTCTGAGCTACCTGGATGAAGCCCTCACACACCGATGGCCGTCACTTACAGCGCCCTGACGGGCAACCACTGGATGACGCGAGAACGGCAGCCGCCACTGTCCCTTGCGCCCAGCCAACGGCGCGTTATTGACAAAAGTCATCGCCTTTGCTCTGGGGTCACGGTAATTTATGAACCTTGTACAAGTCGCGGGTACGGAGCGAACGTGATGGATGAGCATGCAGGGCTGGATCCGTATGAACTCAGGCGTCTCAGGCGTGTAGCCGAGCTTTGTCCTCCTCAGGAAGCGGCAGACGAGGTGTTCGACAAAATAGTCGCCATGACCTCTGCTTACTTCCACGTGCCCATTGCATTGATCTCCATCGTAGAAGAACACCGGCAATGGTTCAGGGCGTATGTCGGGCTCGACAGGCGCGAAACCCCGCGAGACTTGTCTTTTTGTGCCCATACCCTTACGCACAACACGCTCTTTGAGGTCCTCGATGCCACCCAAGATCCCCGTTTCGACGCTAACGAGCTGGTCTCAGGCAGCCCATATATTCGTTATTACGCCAGCGCCCCGCTGATAACGGCTGAAGGGTTTAACCTGGGAAGCCTTTGCATTATCGACACGTGCCCCCGAGCGCCAATGAGCTCGGCCCAGAAGGCCATGTTGTTGGATTTTGCAGAGCTGACCATGATGCGAATTCTGAGCGTCCGTTCGCGCAATTTTGTTGATCAACCCACCGGGCTCTTCAATCGCCTGCGCTTTGAAGAAGATATTCGGCAATCCATCGCCAGTGATAAAAAGTGCCAGGTGTATTCAGTCGACGTGATCGCCCCCCAATCACTCAACGATGTGGTCAAAGCGCTGGGGTATAGCTTTGCGCAGGACCTGATACTGGCCATCAAAGCACGGTTGCAACACCTCATACCGGCCGGCACGCTGCTTTATAAAATTAGCCCGACCCGTTTCGGTTTCATTCTTGGCGAACACACCTGCATAGACAGTGTGTGCCAAAAAATCATTGACGACTTCAAAACGCCAGTTGAGTGCCAGCATATCCCCATCCTGATGCAAATCGGGATGGGGGTGCTGCCCATCGTTGACGCATCGCAAAAAGATCAAGACTGGTTACGGCTCGTTGTCAGTGCTGCGGATCTTGCCAGGGACCAGAACACAGGCTGGTCGCTCTATGAGCCTAAACTGGACGCAGCGCAACGCCGTGCTTTCATGATTTTGAGCTCGCTTAATGAAGCCCTTTGTAGCGATCATCAGCTCAGCCTGGTGTATCACCCAAAAATAAAACTGCCCGATTTGGCCTGTGACAGTGTTGAAGCCCTCATAAGGTGGAACCATCCCACGCTAGGCGCGATCGGTCCTGCGGAGTTCATTGCGCTGGCTGAAAAGACCGCTTTGATGCAGTCCATCACTTTTTGGGTTTTAGACGCACTCATCCAGCAAGCACGCGCATGGGCGTCTGAAGGTTTACAGATACGCATTGCGATGAACGTGACGGTGAGCGACTTACAAGACACCAAGTTTGTCGACACGATAGAAGACGCCATCACAACAGGACGCCTCGCGCCCCACATGATCGAGCTGGAACTGACTGAAAGCATTTTGATGTCAAAACCCGCGTCCGTCATGCACGAACTGGAGCGCGCGCGAACGTTGGGCCTGCACATCGCCATTGATGACTTTGGCACGGGCTACAGCAATTGGGCGTACCTGCGAAAACTGCCTGCGCAGACGGTCAAACTTGACCAGTCGCTGGTCAGGACACTTCTGACCAGCCCTCAAGACCGACGCTTGGTTAAAACACTGATCGAGCTGGCCAAAGGATTGAATTACCGCGTGGTGGCTGAAGGCGTTGAAAATCACGATATTTTGCGCCTGATCACCGAGTGGGGTTGCTCAGAAGCTCAGGGGTATTTGATCACCCACCCCCTAACCGCCAGTGAACTTGCACAGTGGTTAGGCTTGGGAGGATTCAACCCCAGCCATGCCCTAGCCGTGCGGGCCAGCCCCGGTTGAACCGGGCGCAGCACGAAATCGGTGGGTAATAAACACGCGCTGAAGTGTCAGGCTTTCAAGCCCTGCGCGCCCTACCAATAAACCCCTAAACTGCCACGGCATCAGAAGGCTGAACGGGACACAACAGGCGTGCCAATGCTTATCCCCTGTTCAGCCACCTTCCCCCGTTGTAAAACCTGAACGATCGCGTTTTCCAGGCAATCAACGATTGCCCCTTGAAAACTGGGTCTTGCGCGACCGGCCGCAGTGCATCTGGCGTCCCACCTATGCGACAATGCGCGGCATGTCTGGCATGAAACCCCGCATTCATTTCTCAGCAGCTTGGCCACAGTGTCCCAATGTTGCTGTCGACTTATGCGCGTTGGATCGACTCAAGCCCCGACCGGCGTGAGCCTGAGTCACTCCAAATGGGTACCACTTGTTGGGCCCCAGCCCAAATACGCGCTCTCTAAGCTATTGATAGGTAAAGTAATTGATCTCCACAGCTAACATCACGATGCAATTCGGCGCCAAACCGCTTTTCGAGAACGTTTCAGTCAAGTTCGGCGCAGGCAACCGTTATGGTTTGATCGGTGCCAATGGTTGCGGCAAGTCCACTTTCATGAAAATCCTCGGTGGCGATCTTGAACCGTCGGGCGGCCAGGTGATGCTCGAGCCGAATGTGCGCCTGGGTAAGTTGCGTCAGGATCAGTTCGCGTACGAAGAATTCACCGTGATCGATACCGTGATCATGGGCCACGAAGAGCTGTGGAAGGTCAAGGCTGAGCGTGACCGTATCTACTCGCTGCCTGAGATGACTGAAGAAGACGGCATGGCGGTCGCGGAACTCGAAACCGAGTTTGCTGAAATGGACGGTTACACCGCTGAATCCCGTGCGGGCGAATTGCTGCTCGGTCTGGGCATTGGCATCGAACAGCACAACGGTCCGATGAGCGAAGTCTCGCCGGGCTGGAAACTGCGCGTTTTGTTGGCTCAGGCACTGTTTTCCGATCCCGAAGTGCTGCTGCTCGACGAACCGACCAACCACCTGGACATCAACACCATCCGCTGGCTGGAAAACGTGCTTACCCAGCGCAACAGCCTGATGATCATCATCTCCCACGATAGACACTTCCTGAACAGTGTTTGTACCCATATGGCCGACCTGGATTACGGCGAGCTGCGCCTGTTCCCGGGCAACTACGATGAGTACATGACGGTTGCCACGCAGTCCCGTGAGCAACTGCTGTCGGACAACGCCAAGAAGAAAGCCCAGATCAACGAACTGCAATCGTTCGTGAGCCGCTTCTCGGCCAACGCCTCCAAAGCCAAGCAGGCAACCTCCCGTGCCAAGCAGATCGACAAGATCCAGCTGGCCGAGGTCAAGCCTTCCAGCCGTGTGAGCCCGTTTATCCGCTTTGAGCAGACCAAAAAGCTGCACCGTCAGGCGGTCATCGTTGAGCACATGGCCAAAGGCTTTGACGGCAAAACGCTGTTCAAAGATTTCAGTTTCACCATTGAAGCCGGCGAGCGCGTCGCGATCATTGGGCCGAACGGTATTGGTAAAACCACGCTGCTGCGCACACTGGTTAACGAACTTACTCCGGATGCGGGCACTGTGAAGTGGACCGAAGCCGCTGAGTTGGGTTACTACGCCCAGGACCATGCCCACGACTTTGAAGATGACATGACCCTGTTCGACTGGATGGGTCAGTGGACACAAGGCGAGCAAATGGTGCGTGGCACCTTGGGCCGCATGCTGTTCTCCAACGACGAGATCCTCAAGTCGGTCAAAGTGATTTCCGGTGGTGAGCAAGGCCGCATGCTTTTCGGCAAGCTGATCCTGCAAAAGCCTAACGTTCTGGTGATGGACGAGCCGACCAACCACTTGGACATGGAATCCATCGAAGCCTTGAACCTCGCCCTGGAAAACTACCCGGGTACGCTGGTCTTCGTCAGCCACGACCGTGAGTTCGTGTCCTCGCTGGCCACGCGCATTATCGAGCTGAGCCCAAGCGGCGTGATCGATTTCAGCGGTACATACGATGACTACCTGCGCAGCCAGGGTGTGGTGTTCTGATTTCAGGCCTCCCCTGATTGAACCGCGTCGTGCAGAAAACCCGTCCCCGTGACGGGTTTTCTACGTCTGAGGCCCTCGCGGGCGCTCACCTCATCACGGGTCTGCCGTGCGCAATCCAGTGTAGGAGCGGCTCGTTAATGACTGGCGAAAAAAACGCCCGGCTTCATAGATAAGATCACGGTGAACGTCTTCGCGGTCGACACCCTCGGCATCGGTACACAAACCGGGCATGGTCGCCATCTGCTCATCCGTGCAGGGCGCCATAAACACAAAGTGCCCGGCGCCCGGTATGATTTTGAACTCGGGCGCAGTGGGTAATTTACGGGCAAGTGCATCAGAATTTTTGTCCGGAAAGACCAGTTTGTCGCCATCCCCGCTGTAAAGCAGCACGGGCACATGGACCTCGGACAGGGTGTCTCTCCCGAACATCAAGCTCAGCGGTGCCAGCAACAACAGCGCCTGAACGCGAGCATCCGCCACCGGAACAAGATCATCCCGGTCTGCAATCAATTCACCCTGCCTGGTACACGCATCGCGATCCTCCGGCCGTTCCTGGCAATAGCGCCGTAGACGCTCCAGATCAGGCTGCGCACCGCCCAGGATCAGCGCCGTCTCCCCCCCGGCTGAATAGCCAATCACCCCGACTTCATCAGGCACTGCATACCGCGACAGGCGCCTGTCACGCAGCGTCGCGTCGATCGCGGCGGATATCTGCATCGGCCTGCCATACAAGTTACTCAACGTGCCCAGGCGGCTGTGGTCCTTATAGTTGTCACCGGGGTGCAGCACCGCCACCACGACAAACCCTTTGCGCGCCAATGCCGTGGCCACGTCATGCAACGCCAGCGGCGTACCGGTGTTGCCATGGGAGAGCATCAACAATGGATAACGGCCCGTCGCTATGCGGGCGTTTTGGGTTGCATCAATTTGATAAGTGCCAATCCTGCTGCGCCCTTCTTTACCCGTTGATGGATAGAAGGCGATGGCATGCATCGGCCGTTCATCCAGCGGATCGAGAAACGTAAGTCGATGAAACCCGACACTCCAGTGGAGGGACGGCTCGGCCTGCACCGCCCAAGGGCTGCAAAACAAGAAAAGCATGAGAAGTGCACGCGCACGCACCATGATCGCTCACCGTTGAAGGCGTTTCGCCGGTATGCCTCAGGCCTGAACCCGAGTAGGTGTGGAATGCACGGTTCAGGCCAGGTTTTTGGCTCAACATGCAAAAAACTCCGTACCCGGGCCATTTGCTGACAGCCAGAATACAGAGTTTAGGGGGTGGCGCCGTGCCCGAAAGCTTACGCTGCGCTGAACAAGTCTTCAGTAATGTGCGCCTGAGCATCGTTCATGGCTTTGTTGCGAACGTCATCGCCATAAGCCAGCCCGTGGGCACGAACGAACTGAACATCGGTGATGCCCATAAAACCGAGCATGACCTTCAAGTAGTCTTCATGCGCAAGCCCGGTAGGCTGACCGGCGTGCAAACCGCCAGAAGTCGACACCACAATCACTTTTTTATTGCCGCACAGGCCTTCAGGGCCGGCGTCGGTGTAGCGAAATGTCTGACCGGCGACAGCGATGCGGTCAATCCATGCCTTGAGTTGGGTCGGAATAGTGAAGTTGTACATGGGCGCTGCAATGACCACGGCATCAGCGGCCAGAAACTGTGTCAGGGTATCGGCGCTCAGTTGCGCTTCGTGCGACTGCGCAGCATCGCGAAGTTCAGCCGGAGTACCGGCAGCCACCAGCGTAGCGGCTGAAAAGTGCCCGATGGCTTCGGCCGCCAGGTCGCGATAGCTCACTTCAATGCTCGGATCAGCCGCTTTCCAGGCATTGACCACGGCACGACTCAGCTGTCGCGAAGCCGAGTTGTCGCCCAAGATGCTCGAATCGATATGCAAAACGTTCATGGTGATCTCCAGAGGTGAGGACCGCCGCCCGGCGATCAAGTGGTGTGGATGCTACCCATGAAAGCAATCGACGATAAGTCGCGCCTCATGCGATAGTTCGTCCCACCTGTAGGACAGTGAGCACTTCATGCAAGACCTGAACGATCTGTATTACTTCGCCAAAGTGGTGGAGGCCGGTGGATTTGCTGCGGCGGGACGCGTATTAGGGATTCCGAAATCCCGGTTGTCGAGGCGCGTGGCCGAACTTGAAGAACGCCTTGGCGCGCGCCTGCTGCAACGCACCACCCGTCAGCTCAAACTGACAGCCGTAGGAGAGCGTTACCTGCGCCACTGTCAGGCGATGCTGCTGGAAGCGGAAATGGCAGACGAAGCTGTGGCCAGCATGTCGAGCGAACCGCGTGGCCCGCTGCGGGTTTCATGCCCTGTCGGGCTTGCCCATGAGTTCATGCCTGAAGTCATCAGCTCCTTTTTACACACCTATCCTCATGTGCAGCTAGAAATGATGCTGCTCAACCGCCGTGTGGACCTGATCACAGAGGGCATTGACGTGGCCCTGCGTGTGCGTGAGCTGGGGGACGAAGACCCGCTGCTGGCCACCCGCCGTCTGCGGCAGGCGCAAACCGTGATGGTCGCCAGCCCTGCATTTGCCCGGCAATGGCCAATCGAACACCCGGACGACTTGAAGGCAGTACCCGTGCTGGGCGCGCTTGAAGCCGACCGCATGGTCCACTTGCGCATGCTCGATGAGCTGGGCAGCCGCTGTGACCTGGTACTGGAGGCGCGCTTGGGCATTGATGATTTTATCGTGCGCAAAGCCTGCACCCTGTCGGGCCTGGGCTTTACCGTACTGCCCATGATGTATTGCGAGCAGGAGTTGCAATCCGGCCAACTTGTACAGCTGCTGCCCAACTGGTCATTACCGGGGGGTTGGTTACATGCCGTCTACCCGCATCGTCGTGGGGTGATGCCCGCCGTTCGCGCCTGGATGGAACACTTGGTTGAATCGTTCGAACGCTGTGGAGATAAGCTGCTATGAGCACCGACAGGATGAACAGGGAAGAGATTGCTGATTTTTGCCGTGGCTTGCCTGGTGTCAAGGAAGACATCAAGTGGGGAGGTGTGCAGGTGTTCTACGTTGACCAGAGCAAGATGTTTGCGCTGTTCAACCTGAATAAGGACGGGCTGTCGTTCAAGGTCGATCACACATTGTTTCTGGGCTATGTCGATCGGCCCGGCATACGCCCCTCCCCGTATTTGGCACGGGCGTACTGGATCAACATGCAGCCCCCCTACCCCATGGGCGCCGAGGAACTGCAAGACGCGCTGCGCCGCTCCCACCAACTGGTGGTGGCCAAACTGCCGAAAAAGCGCCAGATCGGGTTACTGCTCTGACGCGTTTTCACTCGGAGCTAAAGGTCCAGCAGGGTCATTTTCAAAAACAGCACATCGATCCAGATCGCCTGATGCACTGCCACAATCAGCCAGAACCAGAGTTGAAAGGAGACCTTGCGCGTCTTGTGCCGCAACAGTTGCTGCGCCACACACGCGCCGGGCCAGCCACCCAACAGTTCAACGCCGTGCAATACCTTCTCCGGTGTGCGCCACTGGCCGGCTTTGGCCTGCTGCTTGTCATACCAGTACAACCCGAAGGCCAGCATACTCATGACCAGATAAATCAGTAACGGTACGCGGCTGACACCGGTAACGAATAACGTTGCCGCGCCGCCCACCGGCAAGGCGCACAGCGCTGCAAAGAGGACCAGTTTTACCTTCAACCCACGGATCGGGCCGTTGCCACGCTCAGGCATGCCCACGTATTCGCGACGCTCTCGGACTGATTTGTTCACGCAGAAGCCGCCGTCCAGTTAATCCAGCCAAACTGCCAGGTGGCGAGAATCAACATCCCGAACGCGATGCGGTACCAGGCAAATGCCGCGTAACTGTGGTTGGAAATAAACTTCAACAACGCACGCACTGCAATCATTGCGAACACAAAAGAGGTCACAAAGCCAATCGCGAACACGGGCACGTCGTCAGGCTGAAACAAATGGCGGTATTTGTAACCCGAATACACCGCCGCGCCGACCATCGTCGGCATTGCCAGAAAGAATGAAAACTCTGTGGCCGCCTTGCGCGATAACCCGAACAGCAAGCCGCCAATAATCGTAGAACCCGACCGCGAGGTGCCGGGGATCATGGCCAGACACTGCGCAAAACCGATCTTCACCGCGTCTTTCCACGTCATGTCATCGACCGTTTCGGCGTGAATAACGTGCGGGCGACGTTCGGCCCAGAGCATGATCACCCCGCCAATCACCAGCGCCGCAGCCACAGTGATGGGGTTGAACAGGTACTCGTGAATCGTGTCGGCAAAGATGATGCCCAGCACCACCGCAGGCAACACAGCGATCATCAGGTTGACGGTAAAGCGGCGTGCATTGGGTTGGGTGGGCAACCCGGTGATGACATCCAGAATTTTGCGCCGGAACTCCCAGACCACGGCCAGGATGGCACCGAGCTGAATGATGATGTTGAACGCCATGGCTCGCTCACCACCGAAATTGAGCAAGCCTGCGACGATGATCTGGTGGCCTGTACTGGAGATTGGCAAAAATTCCGTCAGGCCTTCTACCACGCCGAGTATCAACGCCTGTGCGGCAGTCCAAAGATCCATTGTTCCCCCATAAAGCCCCGCATCGTGCCGGGCTGATTATTGAAAAGTAAGTGTCTGCAACCGCTGCCGCGGGGTGGGTTACAACTGTGGATTTTCGCCAGTGCGATGTGAAAAAAGTGTCGGAAATCAAGAAACTTACAGGTTTTCCCGTTTCGGCCGAGATCCTATCAGACACATTCGCTTTTCGCTGCTATGACATTAGACCCAAGTCGCATGGGCCGAGTCGTTAAAGCATGCTTGGATGCCAGTCAGTGTCGACTACAAGAAGAAAAACAAGGAGTGACCGTTCTATGAATACCTTACGCAAGTTGTCTATCAGCCGTCGGTTGTGGCTGATTTTGCTCGTGGCCATGGCCATGCTTCTGGCGTTGGGTTTGTTGATGCTCAAGCAGATCCATGACGACCTCTATCAGGGCAAAGTGCAGAAGACCCAACACGTCGTACAGACCGCCAGCGGCATCCTGAACTACTACCATGGGCTCGAAACCGCTGGCAGCCTGAGCCGCGACGCCGCTCAGCAGCAGGCGTTAGGTGTCATCAGCCAACTGCGTTACGACCACGACGACTACTTCTGGATCAACGACCTGCGGCCTTACATGGTCATGCACCCCACCAACCCCAAGCTCGATGGCAAAGACCTCACCGCGATCAAGGACCCGGACGGCTTTGCGATTTTCAGCGAGATGGCGTCACTGGCTAAAGCCAAAGGCGCGGGCATGGTGGATTACCGCTGGCCTAAACCGGGCTCTGAAGCCCCGGTGCAGAAAACCTCCTACGTGCAATTGTTTGAACCTTGGGGCTGGGTCCTCGGCTCCGGTGTGTACATCGATGACATGCAGGCCGAGTTCTGGGGCCAGGTCTGGAAAGCCTGCGGGGTCGGGCTGGGCATTGCGCTGATCATGGCCGTGCTGGTAACTGTGATCGCCCGCAGTATCGTGCGCCCTCTGGATGAAGCCGTTCAGGCCATGGCCAACATTGCCAGCGGCGAGAGCGACCTGACCCGCAGCCTGGACACCCATGGTCAGGATGAAGTCACCGCACTGGCTCAACACTTCAACGGGTTTGTTGCCAAATTGCGCAATGTGGTGAGTCATTTGCAGTCAACGGCTACGGCGCTGGATCAGTCGTCCACACAAATGGGACACGATGCCAGCGAGGCCCAGCAGCGTAGCCTGCAACAGGCCTTGCAGATGGATCAGGTCGCCACGGCGATCAACGAAGTCACTTATGCCGTGCAGGATGTGGCCAAAAACGCAGAGCATGCGGCCAGTGAAATGCGCGGGGCGCAGGATCAGGCCCAACAGGGCCAGCACAACATTGACAGCAGCTTGCAGCAAATCGACGACCTGTCCGGCACGATCAATCAGGCCGTGGACGTGATCCGAACGCTGGCCTCGCAAACCAGTGACATCAGCACAGTGCTGGAAGTGATCCGCTCGATTGCCGAGCAAACCAACCTGCTGGCCCTGAACGCGGCCATTGAAGCCGCGCGTGCGGGTGAGCAGGGTCGCGGTTTTGCGGTGGTGGCGGACGAAGTGCGTTTGCTGGCGCAGCGCACACAAAAGTCGACCGCCGATATTCAGGCCATGATCGAGGGGCTGCAAAAGCACTCTGAAGCGGCCGTCAACGTCATCGCCAGCAGCAGCCGTGCGTCTCAATTGACCATCGAACAAGCGACGCAGGCCGGGCAAAGCTTGAGCAGTATCGGTCAGGCGCTTAACAACCTGAACGGCCTTAACGCGTCGATTGCCAGTGCAACGCTGCAACAAGCCCATGTGGTAGAAGACATCAACCAAAACGTGACACAAGCTGCGGGCTTGTCGCAAAGCACTGCGCAGGCAGCCGAGCAATCAAGTATCGCCAGCCTGCACCTCAAGGAGCTGAGCGTGCAACTGGGTCAGTTATTGCGCCAGTTCAAGGTGTAGACACCAGCGCGGCGCAGGGTGTCCCTGCGCCGCTTTCCACACGCGTTGGCCCTTGAGCCGCTCATCGTCATTAGTGCGCCTGCCGCATGTCCCCACGGGGCACAAAGGCCTCATCGACCCGTGCCAGGTCCTGCTCACGCAACGTGCCCGCGTAAAAATGCAATTTGGTCCACGCCAGCAAGTAGTCATAGCGCGTCTGCGCCAGATCGCGTCGCGTGCTGTAAAGCTGCTGCTCTGCGTTCAGGGCATCGAGGTTGACCCGCTCTCCCCCAAGAATGCTTTGCCGGGTTGAGACCACGAGTGCCTCGGCCGAGGTCAGGGCTTTCTGATACGCCCGTAATTTGCTGACCCCCGACTGACACGCGTTGAACTGGCGCCGCAACTCGATCAGCGTCTCCCGGGTTTTACCTTCTAGCTCGTATTCGACCTGGGACAGGTTGCTGCTGGCTTGACGCACGGACGCCGATACACCACCGCCTGAATACAGGGGCAGGCTAATTTCAATGCCAATGGTGTTGGTGTCATAGCGCTGGTTGTAGGTGTTGCCGCTTTCAGACTCCATTTTGCGCACGCTGGCGTAGGCATTGAGTTTTGGCAAGTGTCCGGCACGGTTGCGTTCAACCTCGTAACGCGCAACGTCCAGTGCTTCGCGCTGGGAGGCCAGCACGGGGTTATTGGCCAGCGCTATGTCGTGCCAAGTCGAAAACTGAGCGGGCTCCAGCGCGAAGGTGCTGAAGCTGTGGGCTAAAGGGGTTAACTGATCGATGTCCACGGTTGGCTGACCAATCAGGGCGCCCAGCTCGCGCAACGCAGCGTCCTGCTCATCCTGAGCCTGAATTTCTTCGGCGGTGGCCAGTTCGTAGCGTGATTCTGCTTCAAGAATGTCGGTACGAGTGCCTTCACCCTGTCGAAACATGTGCTCGTTTTGTCGGAATTGTTGCTCGTAGGCTTTTTTCTTTGCGCGAGCATTCTCGATTTGGTCCTGCGCAAACAAAGCCTGGGTGTAGTGGGTCAAGACGCGCACCAAAAGTGCCTGACTCTTGCTGCGAAACGTCTCGTTGGCGAACAGCGATTGCGCGACCCCCTTGCGGTAGTTGGCGTAAGCCTCGTAGTCAATCAAGGGCTGCTGGAGCATGAACGTCGAACCATAGCTGTTGTAGTTGCGGTCCTCGTGGCGGTTACCCTTGTCATTCAAGTACGTGGCTTTGGAGTTGTTACGCCCCTTATTGTAGTTGTACGACAACTTGGGCAGGAGCCCCGCGCGACCGATGATGCGGTTTTCCAGCCCAGCGTCGCGTTCCTGAATCGCCCCGAGAAACTCGGGATCGTTGCGCAACGCTTGTTCATACACCTGAAACGGACCCATTGCCTGCGCGCTGGCAACCATTGCCGCCCATAACGCCCACCCCAGGCACACTTTTGAAGCTGCTTTCATACGTCGCAATTTCCTATCGCTCAGTCAACGCAGAACCTGCGCGATCCAACAGTGGTTTGAACAGGTAATTGAGCAGCGAACGCTCGCCCGTGCGTACAAACATTTCAGCCGGCATGCCAGGTTTGATCACCAGGCCGTTGAGTTTTTCCAGCGCCTGGTTGCTCACTGAACTGCGCAGCACGTAATACGGCATGCCGGTTTTCTCATCCAGCAACTGGTCGGCCGAGACCAGGCTGACTTCGCCCGAGACCCGGGGCGTACTGCTCTGATTGAATGCGGTGAACAGAATGTCCACCGGCAGCTCACTGCCCACCCGATCCACCAGATTCACTGGCAGGCGCCCTTCGACTTCCAGCCGCGTCCCTTGAGGCACGATTTCCAGCAAGGTTTCACCGGCACGGACCACCGCGCCTTCGGTATGCACCCCCAAATTCACCGCAATACCGTCAGCCGGCGCGGTAATTTCACTGTGCTGAAGGTCAAACCCGGCGGACGCCAATTGCTGTTCAAGGGTCAGGCTCTTGAGCTGCGCGTCGGCCAGTTGGGTGCGAACTTCCTTTTGATATTCGTCGATGTGTTGCGCCAGTTTGAGACGCGACTCAAGGATGCCTTGCTCGATGCGCCCGCTTTCCCCGGTGTTTTGCGCCATGTCTTGTTGTACTTGTGACAACTGACGTTCGTACTCCATCAGGCGGTTGCGCGGGATGTAGCCATTTTCAGCCAGCGGCCGCAGGTTGATCAACTGCTGACGCAGGGAGTCGGCTTGGGCTGCCAGATCTCCCCGCGCACGGCGCATGCCGGCCAATTGTTGGGTGGCGCCTTCGATGCTGGCCTTGAGCCCGGACTGTTCGCGGGCGAAGGCTTCGCGACGGCTACTGAACAGCTGCTGCTGACCTTCCAGCACCAGCGCCAGCCGTGGGTCCGGGTCGCGGCTCAACTCGGGCGGGAAACTCACATGCTGCAAGTTGTCACGCTCACTTTGCCAACGTGCCGTGCTGGCCCACGCCATGCGGTACTGCGCGCGTAACGATTGCACATCGGCTTCGACCTGGGTCCGGTCCAGCCGAAAAAGCGGTTCACCCTGATGCACCGCCTGGCCCTCGCGCACCAGAATTTGACTGACCACGCCCGCGCCCAATGACTGTACGGCCTTGCGTTTACCTGACACCACGACTGTGCCCTGCACCGGGATACCTTCATCCAGCGGCGCAAGGCTGGCCCAGGCAAAGAAACTGCCGGCGCCGACCAGGGTCAGGATCCAGCCGATGCGCACGTAAAACCCGGCGCCACGTTCCGCTGGTTGCGGCTGTTGTTGATTGTTCATGGTGCGTGCGTCCTTGCTCATGCGCCGCTGCTGCGCGCTTGTGCCTGATTCGGGGGTTGGATGCTGGTGGCGGCAGCCTGTTGTTGCTGAGCGCCAGTCAGAGCCTTGAGCACCTCGGCGCTCGGCCCGAACACCTGCGTGCGGCCTTCGTTGAGCACCAGCAATTTGTCGGCCTGCGCCAACGACGCAGAACGATGCGTCACCAGCACCACGGTGCAGCCTTGCGCCTTGAGCTGGGCAATGGCACGGGTCAGCGCCGCGTCGCCCACGGCATCCAGGTTGGAATTGGGTTCATCGAGCACCACCAGACGCGGACCGCCATACAACGCGCGGGCCAGCGCCACCCGCTGCTTCTGGCCGCCGGACAAGCCGCTGCCGTCGTCTCCCAGCAGGGTGTCGTAGCCTTGCGGCAGGCGCAGGATCATCTCGTGCACCCCGGCTTGCTGTGCGGCCGCCACCACCTGTTGCGGGTCGGCGTCACGGAACCGCGCAATGTTGTCAGCGATGGAGCCGCTGAACAGTTCAATGTCTTGGGGCAAATAGCCGATATAGGGCCCCAGCTGGTCGCGGTTCCATTGGTGGATATCCGCGCCGTCCAGACGCACCGTGCCCGCCAAGGTCGGCCATACACCGACGAGCACCCGGGCCAGTGTCGACTTGCCAGAACCCGAGGCCCCGAGCACACCCAACACCTCGCCCGCCTGCAGACTGAAACTGACCTGATGTAAGGTCGGCAGGCGGACGCCGGGAGGCGCCGCGCTGACCTGTTCAAAACTCAGGTGCCCGTTGGGCGCAGGCAACGCCATGTTCTCTTGCACAGCGGGATGCTCGCGCAACAAATTGTCCAGCCGCTGATAGGCCAGCTTGGCGGAACTCCACTGTTTCCAGACCGCAATCAGTTGATCGATAGGGCTAAGCACACGGCCCATGAGAATTGAACCGGCGATCATCATGCCTGCGCTCATGTCGCCTTGAATCACCAACAAAGCCCCCAGCCCCAACACCAGCGATTGCAGGCACAAGCGCAAGGTTTTACTCACCGAGCCAATGACTGCGCCCGTGTCGCTGGCGTTGTTCTGCTCGGTCAGGAAACGTGAGTGCACGTTGAACCAACGTTTGCGTAAAACACCCAGCATGCCCATCGCCTGAATGGTCTCGGCATTGTGCAGATGGCTGGTGGCCAACTGACTGGATTGTTGCGAATACACGCTGGCCTGGCTGAGAGACTTACGGGTCATGACTTCATTGACACAGGCCAGCGCGATCAACACGGCTGCACCCGCCGTGGCGAACACACCCAGCCAGGTGTTGAACAGATAGATGACAAACAGGTACACCGGAAACCACGGCGCATCGAAAAAAGCGAATAATGCCGGGCCGGTGACAAATTGACGAATCAGGGTCAGGTCGCCCAACGCCTGACCGGCATGGGCCTGACCGCTGAACAGGTTGCGCTCAAACGCTGCACGGTATACCTGCTGGTTGAAACGGCGTTCCAATTGGCTGCCGATGCGTATGACGATAAAACTGCGAACGGTTTCCAGCGTGCCGATAAAGATAAAAAAACCCACCACCATCAAGGACAGCATCGCCAGCGTGGTGGTGTTCTGTGATGACAACACCCGGTCATACACCTGAAGCATATAAATAGAAGGCACGAGCATCAGGATATTAATCAGGGCCGTAAAACACCCGACACTGATGAGAATTTTTTTATAGTCGGCCAATACATGTATCAGGGGCGCGACGGGACTGCTTTTCAGCCGCTTCATGAATCTTCCTTGATCAATAAACCACGTCCACAGGCACGGGCGAGTGTCTGTCAGCAGCCCTCGTTGCCGCTCACTGTTTTTATGTGTTCAAGCCTGATCCGGTCTTTACAGGAATAACTGATCCGGCCTGAATAACTTCATTCGCGTGATCGCATTAATTCACACTTTGTATGTGCGCCCTTTTCATTATCAGGGTCTTTGCACCGTCCACTGCACCTTCATAGAGACCCGCTTCACGCAACGCCAAGAACAATGACTGTGTTCCGTCCTTTGCGATTAACAAGATGCCGTCAGGCGTGGGCGACCAGGTGGTCGGCGTTCGGCCCAACCAGGCATGTAAACAACGCGCCTGCGCACTGAAGGTGCGGTCTTTTTTCAATTTAACCGTGCACGCGTCCTGCTCGGCCCCTTGCAGATAAAACGTCCAATTGCCCGCCACTTGCGCGGGGCTTAATAACATCAGCGAACTGGCCATGGCGCTCTCTGTGGTTGTAAACAGCACTGCAACTACGCAGGCCATTGCTTTTATGAAGCGGTTTGCAGTGTTCATGAGACCTCGGCGTAGTGCCAGAAGGCAGCGCTTGCGCGCTGCCCGTTTACCGACAGCCTTACGCAACGATGTCGTAAGTTGCCACCTGCCCGACCGTGGTAATCAGGAAGTCGGCTACGCCGTGCCCGCTAAAGTCCACCTGCAGCGAGCCGGCATTGCTGGCCTGGTTATAGCTGACGACCGCATCACCCGCCTGACCGGTGAACGCATTGACGAAATTCAAACCACTGAGATGAGTAATCCCTGTGAGATCGATTTTGTCGAGACCGGTCTGGAAATCCATGAGGGTGTCGGCCGCCTTAGGGGTCGAATCAGACACTTCACGGTACACAAACGTGTCCGAACCGCTGCCGCCCCACAGCTTGTCAGCCCCGCCACCGCCGTAGAGGATGTCGTTGCCGGCACCGCCCTTGAGGATGTTGGAGACGGCGTTGCCCAGCAACAAGTCGTTGCCCGAACCGCCAATGGCGTTTTCGATGGTCACACCTTGAGCGATGGATACGTTACCGGTCATGCCGCCAACGTCAGAGAACGAACCTGCGGCCAGGTTGATTTTCTGATTCTGGCTGAAACCCGAGAAGTCCAGGGTGTCATTCCCACCGCCATCCCACACCGAAAAAATCAGCTTGTCAGTGGCCGATGTGGCCGATGTGGCGCTGTAGTAGTCGCGGTCAGCCGTGGCGTTGAACCCGTAAACGGTGTCACCGGCGCGGGTTTCCATGTTCGCGCCGTACAGCTTTTGCACCGCGGCAATGTCATCGAGCAGTGGCGCCGAGGCGTAGGCACCTTCACCGGTCTTGGTGAACACTTGGCCGGTGTTCTTCTCACTCCAATAGCTCATCACGCTGTAAGCACGGGTATCTTCGCCATACACAGCATCGCGGTAGCTGGGGTTGCCATTACCCGCGTTGTAGTCGCCAGGGTGTGACAGGCCCAGGGTGTGGCCGATCTCGTGGGTCAGGGTCTGGCGACCGTAGTTGCCTTCACCCGGAGTTTTATTGACCTCGTAGTCCTTGTTGATCAAGTACCACGACTCGCCTTTGCGCGAGCTGTTCGGCAGGTAGGCAAACGCAGCCCCACCGTTACTGGCGCTGAAGTTGGCGAAGGTCATGTGACCATCGTCACCCCGGGCGGCAGGACCTTCAGTGAAGGTCACTTTGGCCACATCGGCCCATGATTCCAGCGACAGCTTGGCCTGTTCTTTTTGCAACGCGGAAAACGTACTGAATGTACCCAAACCGCGGGAGGCATAGCCCGGAGGTGGAGACGTGAGGAAGGTGTACGACAGATTGATCACACCGTCACCATTGAGGTCGTACCAGCTGGCGCCACTGCGGGTCAGTTGGTCAGCGGCTTGATCGACCGTAAACGATGGTTTGCCATTGACCAGGTGATTACCGCGGTCATAGAAATGACTGAAATTATCCACCTGGGTGAAGGCAGAACTGGTGCCGTTGGCCGCAAACGTCTGGTTGACGGACAGCGCTGCTTTCTCTTTAAGTTTCGACATGTAAACAGTTCCTTGTTTAGCAGTAGAAAAGTTTTAAACAGACAGAGACGATCCCATGGCGAGATCGTCCTATCACTCGCCGTATAAAGGCCGGGCGAAATTGACACACTTCGAAATATTCAGTCCAGCACTTTTTTGACGTCAATTAACGACTTTTCTGTAAGTAGCCGAAAACATTGAGTGTTTTGCTGAAAGGCTTTTCCTTAAACATGCAAAGACTATGGCTATATTCGCAGTAGGAATATCGCTACAAACAAAATGGTGCATTAAAGTTCATGGTATGACCAGCCGGTCACTTCAGGTTTATATAAACTTTTCGTCCACTCGTTCGTCTTACAAAGTTGGCCAGACGTTAACCCGCAACCGTGTAAGTGTTTGCCGATCAAAAGTCACTCGTCATATCACAACACACTCCCGGACGGAGTAAACGCTCGGGTGGCCATCCTGAACTCCACGCGTCGCTTTCTTATATACGTCGCTTATTTGAAAGTTTCAGACGCATCCACTGTTAACGATCGTCCACACATCTGGCCAATGTCAGCCCTGCATTTCATCAATAATTGTAAGCCGTCATTTAAATGCGATTAAGCCCGCCTGTTGGCCATTGACTGACGTGCGACGGCCAAGGAACTGATGCAGAACGGGTTGACTGAAGACGATGTGAGCCGTAGTCGCTTTGCCGTCACATGACGTGACCCGCCGACGCGTTCTCCTACAAACGGCACTTGACGATCAGAGGTGATTTGAGTTTTCCTGAAACCGGTTTCAGGCCCAGTGCCGAGATCGCCTGCGATAACACCAATAAAAGGTTTCAGGCCGTGAACAGTTTTTCAGCCGCTCAACGCTCCCGTGTCACCATGCTTGATGTTGCCCTGCACGCCGGGGTGTCCAAGGCCAGCGTTTCCCGCTTCATCGGCGAGGACCGTGCATTGCTCTCCGAAGCCACCGCGCAACGGATCGAGCGCTCGATCGAGGCGCTGGGCTACCGTCCCAATCAAATGGCGCGCGGCCTGAAACGCGGGCGTACGCGCCTGATCGGCATGCTGGTCGCGGACATTCGTAACCCCTACTCCATCGCGGTCATGCACGGCGTCGAAACCGC
This sequence comes from Pseudomonas lundensis, assembly GCF_002269125.1. GTDB lineage: Bacteria > Pseudomonadota > Gammaproteobacteria > Pseudomonadales > Pseudomonadaceae > Aquipseudomonas > Aquipseudomonas lundensis_A. The sequence continues at coordinate 25,890 of NZ_NQKI01000030.1, forward strand.
CTGCCGTGAGCACGGTTACAACCTGGTGGTGTGCAACACCGACCGCAGTGATGAGCAGGAAAGCCAGCACCTGGCCGCTCTGCGGGCTTACAACATCGAAGGTCTGATTCTTAACACCCTTGGTCATCAGCCTGACGTTCTGCAGGCGCTGCACCAGGAAATGCCCATCGTACTCATCGACCGTAAGGTCGAGCAGTTGTATGCGGATCTGGTGGGGCTCGATAACGCCGGAGCCGTGCGCACCGCGCTAGAGCACCTGCAAGCGCAAGGTTACCGCGACCTGCTAATGGTCAGCGAACCGGTTGATGGCACCAGCTCGCGTCTGGAGCGCATCGCCAGTTTTAATGCGCAACTCAACGACCGCCCTTCACTGCAAGGCACGCGGGTGGAAACCGGCCCCCATCTGCAGTCTCGCATCCAACACTTTCTGGATACCCCCGGCAGTGGCCCCAAGGCGCTGTTTTGCGCCAATGGCGTGGCCGCGCTGGCAGCCACTCAGGTGCTGCGTGACTTGAACCGCCATCTGTTTGAAGACATTGGCCTGATTGCTTTGGATGACCTTGACTGGTTCCCGTTGGTGGGCACCGGCATTAGCGCCTTGGCGCAACCGACCCAAGCCATCGGCGCCAGCGCCTTTGAGTGCCTGCTAAAGCGCTTGCGGGGCGACACCGCAGAACCTCTAGTCCTGGATTTTCCTGCGCAACTCATCGTGCGTGGTTCGACCCGACGCATTAACCCCTGACAGTTGTGCCATGACGCAATCCGATTGGCAGTCCTTAACGAATAAAAATGAAACCGGTTTCAGAGGTTAATAACAATGAACACATTCCCCGTTTCCATCAGCCTGTCGAGCTACGGAGCTGACCTGGTTCGCCAGCGTGGCCAAGGCAGTTTTATTGACTTACTGGCCAATGCCGGTGCCCGGCGCATTGAGCTGCGCGAAGAACTGCTGACCGACGAAGACCCGGCGTCCTTCGCTGCAGCGGTGGTGAGACAGGGGCTGGAATGCGTGTACTCATCGCCGCTCGAACTGTGGGAGGCAGGACAATCTCGGCCTAATCCTCAATTGCTGGCGACCTTGCGCAAGGCCCATGCGTTCGGTGCGGCCTGGCTTAAGGTCTCTCTTGGCTACTACACCGAACATTGCGATTTGTCGAACCTGGCAGCCTGCCTGAGCCAGCAATCGGTCAACCTGTTGGTGGAGAACGACCAAACGTCCCAGGGCGGACGTATCGAGCCTCTGCTGCGCTTCTTCGACGCAGTGGATCAACTGCAAGCCCCCATCAGCATGACCTTTGATATCGGCAACTGGCAGTGGCAGGACCAGTCCGCCAGTACCGCTGCCCGCTTACTGGGCCGTCATGTCACCTATTTGCACTGCAAAGGCGTCGCCCGGCGTCCGGATGGCAAGTTGATTGCTACGCCGCCAACGGCCACCGACCTGCAGATGTGGGAGCAATTTCTACCGCATATGCAGCCCGGGCTGACGCGCGCGGTGGAATACCCCCTGCAGGGCAGTGACCTGCAATGGCTGACGAAAGTCCATGTCGACACACTCGCTACGCTAGGCGCAGCGCAACGGGAGCTGAGCCATGTCTAAAGTCGATGTGTTGTCGTTTGGTGAAACCATGGCCATGTGGGTGGCTGAAGAGACCGGCGATCTGGCGCAAGTCGAACACTTTCACAAGCGTATTGCCGGGGCCGACAGTAACGTCGCCATCGGGCTGGCGCGACTGGGGTTCAATGTGGCGTGGCTCAGCCGGGTAGGCGCTGACTCGCTTGGGCGGTTTGTGCGTGCCACCTTGCAAGCCGAAGGCCTGAATTGCCAGCATGTGGAAACCGACCCGCAGCACCCGACGGGCTTTCAGCTGAAGTCCCGGGTGGACGATGGCAGTGATCCGCAAGTGGAATACTTTCGCCGCGGCTCGGCGGCCAGTCATTTGAACCGCAGCGCCATCACCGCGCAACTGCTCAGCGCAGGCCACTTGCACGCCACGGGCATTCCCCCTGCCCTGTCAGCCAGTTGCCGCGAATTGTCGTTCGCGCTGATGCAATCGATGCGCGCGGCCGGGCGCACGGTGTCGTTCGACCCCAACCTGCGCCCGTCTCTGTGGGCCAGCGAACAGCAGATGATCCGCGACATCAACGCACTCGCCGCCCATGCCGACTGGGTGTTGCCGGGCTTGAGTGAAGGCCGCTTGCTCACCGGTCGCGATGACCCGGCAGACATTGCCCGGTTTTATCTGGATCAAGGCGCAGAGGCGGTCATCATCAAGCTGGGCCCTAAAGGTGCCTATTACCGCACCACGGACACCGAAGGCTTCGTGCCAGCAGTGCCGGTGGACGTGGTGATCGATACCGTCGGCGCCGGCGATGGTTTTGCAGTGGGCGTGATCAGTGCCCTGCTGGAAAACCTCGGCTTTGAACAGGCGGTGCAACGTGGCAACTGGATTGGCAGCCGCGCCGTGCAAAGCCGTGGCGACATGGAAGGACTGCCGACCCGCGCCGAGTTGGAGGGCCGTGGCCTGACCGAATCTGTATTACCTGCCTAACGTGCTGCACCCGTGACCTGCTGCGACAAAAACAACAAGCTCAGGAGCTACGCCATGCAATCGCTAACACTCGCTGCCCGCCGGTGGTGGTACATCATGCCGATCGTATTCATCACCTACAGCCTGGCCTATCTGGACCGCGCCAATTACGGGTTTGCCGCCGCCTCCGGGATGGCCGAAGACCTGCACATCACCCCCGGCCTGTCGTCGTTGCTGGGGGCGCTGTTTTTCCTCGGTTACTTCTTTTTTCAGGTGCCGGGGGCCATTTACGCGCAGAAGAACAGCGTCAAAAAGTTGATTTTTGTCAGCTTGATCCTCTGGGGCGGACTCGCCACGCTCACAGGTGTTGTGTCCAACGCCTACAGCCTGATCGCCATTCGCTTCATGCTCGGTGTGGTGGAAGCCGCCGTCATGCCCGCCATGCTGGTCTATCTGTGCCACTGGTTTACCCGCGCCGAACGCTCCCGGGCCAATACGTTTCTAATTCTCGGCAATCCGGTGACCATGCTCTGGATGTCAGTGGTGTCAGGCTACTTGGTGCAGCATTACAGCTGGCGCTGGATGTTCATCGTTGAAGGTTTGCCCGCAGTAATCTGGGCGTTCATCTGGTGGCGACTGGCCGATGACCGCCCTGGCGAAGCCAAGTGGCTCAGCACTCAGGAAAAACAGGACCTGCAAAGCGCGCTCGATGCCGAGCAAGTCGGCATGACCCCGGTGAAGAACTACGCCGCGGCCTTCCGCTCGCCCAAAGTCATCCTGCTGGCCTTGCAGTTCTTCTGCTGGAGCATCGGCGTCTACGGGTTTGTCCTGTGGCTGCCGTCGATTCTCAAGCAAGGCGCGCACATGGACATGATCGAAGCGGGCTGGCTTTCGGCCCTGCCGTATCTGGCCGCCGTCATCGCCATGCTCGGCGTGTCGTGGGGGTCGGACAAACTGCAAAAACGTAAGCGTTTTGTCTGGCCGCCGCTGTTGATTGCCTCTTTTGCGTTCTACGGTTCCTACGCATTGGGTGCAGAGCACTTCTGGTTGTCCTACACGCTGCTGGTGATTGCCGGGGCATGCATGTACGCACCCTACGGCCCTTTCTTCGCGATCATCCCGGAAATCCTGCCATCCAACGTAGCGGGCGGGGCCATGGCCCTGATTAACAGCATGGGCGCGCTCGGGTCTTTTTCCGGCTCCTACCTGGTGGGTTACCTGAACAGCGAAACCGGCTCACCGGGGGCGTCTTACCTGTTGATGAGCGGCGCGCTGCTGATCTCGGTCGTGCTGACGTTAATGCTGAAACCCACGGCCAAAGACCCACTCGCGCCGACAGTCAGCACCACGTCGCGTCTGGCTCATTCTTGAATTTAACGTTGGTGATTACTTTGAAAAAACATGTCGTGCTCTACAAAACGCTGTCCGCGCCCTTGATGCAGCGCCTGCAAGATCGCGCCGAGGTCACGCTGATTGAACGGCTGGACGCTCAAGGGCTGGACCAATTGCGCGCCGCTTTACCCCAGGCTCACGGGTTACTGGGGGCCAGCCTGAAACTGGACGCGCACTTACTGGCCCTGGCGCCCAGGCTTGAAGCCATTGCCAGTGTGTCCGTGGGGATCGACAACTACGACCTGGACTACCTCAACGCGCGCCACATTCTATTGACCAACACCCCGGACGTGTTGACCGAAACCACAGCCGATACGGGGTTTGCACTTATTCTGGCCAGTGCCCGCCGCGTGGTGGAGTTAGCAATTCGTGTGCGCAATGGGCAATGGCAAAGAAACATTGGGCCGGAACATTTCGGCACCGACGTGCATGGCAAAACCCTGGGCATCATCGGCATGGGCCGCATTGGCGAGGCGTTGGCACAGCGGGGACATTTTGGCTTCGGCATGCCGGTGATCTACCACAGTCACTCGCCAAAACCGGCTGTCGAGGCTCGATTTGGCGCCCGCTACCGCAGCCTCAATGCGCTGCTGCACGAGGCGGACTTCATTTGCCTGACGCTGCCACTGACCGCAGAAACCCAGGGCCTGATCGGCGCAGAGCAATTCGCACTGATGCGTCCAGACAGTATTTTTATCAATATTTCACGGGGCAAAGTGGTTGATGAAGCCGCGCTCATCCACGCATTGCAACGGGGGCAGATTCGTGGCGCCGGGCTGGATGTGTTTGAGCGCGAACCGTTGGACCCAACTTCGCCTTTACTGACGCTGGAGAACGTTGTGGCCACCCCGCATATCGGGTCGGCCACCATTGAAACCCGTGAAGCCATGGCCCGCTGCGCCGTGGACAACCTGCTGGCAGCTTTGGACGGGCAGCGCCCGCCCAATTTGGTCAACCCGAGCGCATTGCAACCGGCTCGCTGATCATCCCCCAGCCTTGATCCGGGTCCACAGGCGTGTGCGCACCCGGTCAATGTTGAGCGGCATGGCTTCCAGGGCAAACAGCGTTTGCAGCATTTGCGGCGTCGGGTACACCGTGGTGTCAGCCTTGATCTCGGGGTTGACCAGCGCATCGGCCTGCAGGTTACCGTTGGCGTAATGCACGTAATTGCTGATGCCCGCCATTACGTCCGGCTGCAGCAGGTAATTCATGAAGCGGTAGGCCGCTTTTTCATCCGGCGCATCGGCGGGCATGGCCACCATGTCAAACCAGATGGCAGCGCCTTCTCTGGGGATCGAATAGCCGATATCGACGCCATTGTTGGCTTCTTTGGCGCGGGTTTGGGCTTGCAGGATGTCCCCGGAAAACCCCACGGCAACGCAGATATTGCCGTTGGCCAGATCGCTGGTGTACTTGGAGGAATGGAAGTAGCTGATATAAGGACGGACCTTCATCAGCATGGCTTGGGCCTTTTTATAGTCCTGCGCGCTTTTGCTGTGGTGGGGCAGCCCCAAGTAGTTAAGCGCAGCCGGTAAGACTTCCGGGCCATTGTCTAGAATCGCCACCCCGCACGTGCTGAGTTTTTCCATGTTTTCGGGCTTGAAGATCAAATCCCACGAGTCAACAGGCGCGTTGTCGCCCAACACGGCCTTGACCTTCGCGACGTTGTAGCCGATCCCCGTACTGCCCCACAAGTAAGGGAAACCGTGTTCATTGCCGGGGTCATTGACTTGCAGCGCCTTGAGCAACGCCGGGTTAAGGTTCTTCCAGTTCGGTAATTGGTCCTTATCGAGCTTTTTCAGCGCCCCGCCCTGGATCTGACGCGCCATAAAGTGGTTGGACGGAAACACCACGTCATAGCCGGACTTACCCGTCATCAACTTGCCGTCCAATGTTTCATTGCTGTCGTACACGTCATAGCTAAATGCAATGCCTGTCTCACGCGAGAAGTTTTTCAGTGTGTCGGGGGCGATGTAGTCAGACCAGTTGTAAATTTTTACAGTCTCGGCCGCCTGGCACAGCGAGCCAGCCACTATCAGGGGCAACAGGGCGATGCGGATCATGATTCGATTCCTTGCGTATTGTGTGTCGCTGTTTTTATGGGCAGGGTTCGGTGATCAAAGGATCAAAACATACGTTTTGCGCACGGTCTGCTGAATGTCCCAGACCCCCGTGCTGTTGGCAGGCAACATCAAGGCATCGCCCGCTTCTATGTGAATAATTTCCCCGCCATCGGGAGTGAACGTGCAGCGTCCCTGAATGAAGTGACAGAACTCTTGCGCCACGATTTGTCGCCGCCAGCGTCCTGGCGTGCAGGCCCAGATCCCGGTTTCAACGCCGTCGGTGCGCTCGACACACGTCACCGAGGTCTCGGCCACCGGGGTGCCAAGGGGCACGGCCACAGGTGAGGATGCATGCAACGCAACGTGGGCGGTGTTTTTGAAGTGAGTGATGCTCATGGATATATCCTGATGGGGCCAAAGGGTTACTGCATAAAACCTTCCATCACACTGGCCAGGCCACTGGCGAACCTGCGCCGCCAAGGGGCTGCCTCAGGGTTGGCGAGCGTCTGGTCTTCGTAGACAAAACTGCGGATAACGGCGTTGTAACCCAGCCAGCGGCAAGGCTCCGGTTCCCATGCCTTGAGCGCGCCAAGGCCGCCAGCGGTCAGCACCCAGGGCTGCTGCACTTCAAGGGTGTCACGCTGCAAGATCAGGTCCGCGAGGGTGCGCCCGCCCAAATGGCTCGCGCCCACGCCCTCCCCGCCGTAACCACCGGACAACGCGATGCCGTGTTGCCGGTCACAGAGCATGTGCGGTTGAAAACGCCGCGCCATGCCCAAGTTGCCACCCCATACGTGGCTGATGTGCACATCCTTGAGCGCCGGAAAAAGCTCCGCGAAAAGGTAACGGCGCACGTCGATTTCGCCCTGACTGAGGTTAAAGTCATGACGCAAACGACCACCAAACTGATAGCCGCCCCGGGCGCCAAATACCAAGCGGTTGTCTTGGGTGCGTTGCCCGTAGGTCACTTGACGACTGTTTTCGCTGAAAGCCTGACCTGCCGACAACCCGATCTCATCCCAGACCGCCTCGGGCAGGGGGGCCGTGGCGACGATCAGGCTCTGCACTGGCAATTGATAACGCCCCAACGGCGCCAGCGTGTTGGCGTAGCCTTCCACTGCCGGAACGACCCAGCGCGCCTTGACCTGTGCCTTGGCGGTGCGCACACGGCCGGGTTGCCACCCCGTCACCGGGCTTTGCTCGAAGATCTTCACGCCCATGCGCTCAACGGCACGGGCCAATCCGCGCACCAGTTTGGCGGGCTGAATCGTGGCTATGTGCGGCGTAAAAATCGCCCCGTAGGGGCTCGCAATGCGCAGTTGCTGCGCCAGCTCAGCCGGATCCAGCCAACGGTAGTCCCCGTCACTCAGGCCCTGAGCGTGAAGTTTCGTCAAATAGTGACGCAGGGTAACTTCCTGTTCCCGATAGCGTGCGGCACAGAACAGTGCCCCGCCTTTGCGGTAATGGCAGTCGATGCCTTCGCGCTCAATGACCTGGTTGACTTCATCAGGAATGCCATGCAGCAAGGCGTAAGACTGGCGTCGCTGCTCGATGGACAGGTTGGCAAGCAAGCGGTCTTCGCCCAACAGGTTGCCCATCAGCCAACCGCCGTTGCGCCCGGAAGCACCGAAGCCAGCCGTTTGCGCTTCGACAATGGCAATACTCAGTTCAGGTGCGTGGCGCTTGAGGTAATACGCGGTCCACAAGCCGGTGTACCCGGCCCCCACAATCACCACGTCTACGTCCAGATCGTGCTTGAGCGATGGGCGTGCTGTCAGGTCGTCCGCGAGTTGGTCCATCCACAAACTGATTGAGCGCCAGGCTGGCATTGCGGTCTCCACACTGTCTTCAGAATGGAGCGATCCTAGCGCCTGATCTCAAACCGAGTCTTGCGCGCGTGCCCGCAAAGAAATTTGCCGCGCATAAGCCTTGGGTGATTGCCCGGTGTGCTGGCGAAAACAACTGTAGAACGCCGACAGCGAGTTAAAGCCCGCAGCAAAGGCCACCTCATCCACTTTAAGCGGCGAATCGGCGGCGGCCATCGCGGTCAGCACGTGGCGCAGACGTGCCTGATTCACATAGCGATAGAAGCTTTGTCCCAGCACCTGATTGAGCAAATACGACATCTGGTTGCGCGTATAGCCACAGGCTTTGGCGACGTGTTGCAGGTCCAGTGCTGGGTCAAGGTAAGGCTGCTGGCGATCAAAGTAGGTTTGCAGGTCCCGGGCCATGAAACTCAACTGCCGCGCAGACAGGCCAAGACGACTGACCGCAGGTCTGATGGGGGTTTGCCCGGTAGCGTGTTGAGGGGATTCATGCACCAGCGAAGCGTATTCATGGACCTGCCAGATCAACCCGTCGCGCACCGTGATGGCTTCACTGGCCCTGAAGGACACCAGCCCCTGGCTGCCACGCAGCGTGATGCGGTACTGGATGAATGCCGTATTGCCATCCAGGCGAATACGGTCACTGTGCTCCAGCGCCTCATCCGCTTCGCGTGGCATGGAGAGGTGAACGTAGTCACGCAACTCCTTAAAGCCCATCACCCGGTTCTGGAAAAAATCGTGGTAAACGACCGAGGGGTGATACAGCGCCATGACCCCGTCAAGATCGCGGTGTTTCCAGCACAGGTGGTAACGCATTACCGTCTCGCCCGTGGCGCGGGTCTGCTCGGGGCCGTCATCTGGGGCAAACATGGCAAGGCTCGCTGAAATAAAACACAGAGTGCCGAGTTTATGAACGGGCTTCAATGGTCAAGCACAGCCGCGCAGAACACGGCTAAAACGCTTCACTGCATGATTTACATCAAATCCCGGTGAATCAATGTGCCCGCTGGGCACAAAAACCTTATCGTGGCGGGCGCACGGTGCTAGGTTTGAACACGAAACGCTCGCAAATACACACGGTCGGGGCAATTGGCGACCGTACAAACACTGAGCAAAAGGAAGCGCTCGATGAATCCGGTGAGCAATACCGCGAAAGTTACCTTTCCCAACGCGTGTCAGTTGATGCGCTGGCATTTCCATCCCATGGGCTTCGAAGCCACCATGGACGCCCCGCGCAGCATGATCGCGCGTCTGTTTGACCGGGCCAGCGGCGAGACCGTCATCGCCATCGCTGGCATCCCGTGCGCCACCGTCATGACCACCACGGAAGTGGCGCGCATCATTCAGTGCGTCGAAGACGAGCTAGAAAGCTTCGTCCCGCCGCTGGCATGGCAAGCATTGGCCTGATTCAAGCCCCTGTGTGACACGCTTTCGCGAACGTATCTGTTCGCGAACCAGCGCTTTTACTCTCCCCATCCGAACACATATGCCGTCCTTGCACCGCAGCGCTTATGGGCGATCCGGGCAAGGGCCTGGGCGTGCACGAGCGATCAGAGAATCCGGTAGAGCAGCCGCTCGATCCGCACACGGCTAACCCGGCGCAGGAACTTGGCCACTGCTGGCGGGTAATCGGTAAGGGTTTCCAACTGCTTGAACGAATCAATACGCGTGGTATGGGCGAAGATCGCGTCCAGTTCTTTGCGGCGCGGTTCGAGCAACTCGCGGCGTGGATCATCGATCAATAAGCCATTTTCAAGGTCCAGCCTGAACGCACGCGGATTCAGGTTATTGCCGGTGAGCAAGGTGTAGCGATCATCCACCCACATACCCTTGAGGTGGTAAGTGTTGTCGCCGTCGCGCCACAGGTGCAGGTTCAACAAGCCGCTGTCGATCATGGCCTGGTGGCTCTTGGCAAAGCGGCGCAAGCTCAGTTCATACAAATACGGCAACGCCGCAATCACCTTGAAGGGCTCGCTGGGCGGGATGTAAAAGTCGTTGGCCGTCTTGTCGCCCACCACGATATCGATGCGCACGCCGCGCTCCAGCGCGCGATTGATTTCGCGGGTCACGGGCAACGGCAGATTGAAATACGGCGTGCAAATGGTCAGTTGCTGTTGGCTACTGGCGATCAGTTCACAAATAACCCGGCTCAACGGGTTGTTTTTGCCTACGCCCAATAAAGGGCTTACGGACAAACCAAAGTGGCCGACAGTGCCTTGACTGGTGTCGTAGCTGGCTTTTTTCAAGCGACTTCGCAAGTCACCGATAGCCGAGCGCAGGCTGCGCGTGCTCGGTAAAGTCGGCAGGTCCAGACGATGCACCGCCTTGGTTTCAATCAAGTCGTGCTGGATAAAGCGCTGCATCGAATCGGCCAGCGGCTTGTTGTTGAGCACGTGATAGCGATCGAAACGGTACTTGTCGAACTTATGCAGGTAAACGTTATTGAGACTGGCACCGCTGTAGATCACACAGTCATCGATGATGAAGCCCTTGAGGTGCAGCACACCGAACAACTCGCGGGTTTGCACGGGCACACCGTAAATGGGCACCCGGGTCTCATGGGCTTGCGTCTGGGCCTGGTACCAGGCGGCATTACCGGGCTGTTTGCCCGCGCCAATCAGCCCGCGCTGGGCACGCAGCCAATCCACCATGACCACGATTTCAAGTTCGGGACGGGCCGCTTTGGCGGCGTGCAAGGCATCGAGGATTTCCTGACCGGCTTCGTCCTGTTGCAAGTACAACGCCACCAGCGTGATGCGCTGGCGGGCATTGGCGATGTGCTCCAACAGGCAACGACGAAAATCGGCCGCACCGGGCAAAATGCTGAAGGCATCGGCGGACAACGGAAAGCTGCGCAACTTGGGCAGCAGAGAGCGTTTGAAGAGCGACGGCATAGGGCTCGCTAAGGGTCGAATGCGAATAACCGCGAAGCTTACACGATTCTGTGTTTCAACCAGTAACCTCGCATTCAGCCCCGCACCTTATTGGCGACCCAGGCTCCACAAGCGCGCAATGTCCCGCGCCCGATCAGTCAATAACTGCGACGCATGGGCGCAGGCGTACTCCAGTGTCATAGGGCCACTGGCCACGGCAAACGCGGCATGAATACCGTGCGCGTACAACGCCTGATACCCCTCCCCCAATGTCCCGGCCAACACCACAACAGGTACGCCATTGCTGCGGGCGATGCGCGCAACCCCGAAAGGTGTTTTACCGCGCAGGGTTTGCGCGTCAAAGCGGCCCTCGCCCGTAATCACTAGCGCAGCGCCTTGCACCGCCTCATTCAGGCCGACCAGCTCGGCGACCACGTCAACACCGGCCCGAAACTGCGCGCCAAAAAACGCTTTGGCAGCGAACCCCAGACCGCCCGCAGCCCCTGACCCCGGCTCGTCACGCACGTCGTTGGGCAGCACCTTGGCGCAGTGGTCGGCAAAATACCCCAACGCTTGATCCAATTGCTGCACCTGGGCCGGGGATGCCCCTTTTTGCGGCCCGAAAATCGCTGAAGCCCCGTGCTCACCACACAAAGGATTGTTAACGTCCGCGGCGATTTCAAAGCGCACGTCGGCCAGGCGTGGGTCCAGCCCTTGCAGATCGATGCGTGCCACCTGCGCCAGCGCCAGACCGCCTCGCGGCAGCTCACGGCCTTGTGCATCAAACAGCCCCAACCCCAGCGCCTGCAGGGCCCCCGCACCGGCATCATTGGTTGCACTGCCGCCAATGGCCAAGATAATGCGTTGGGCGCCCGCCTCCAGCGCGGCTTTGATCAGTTCACCCGTGCCATAGGTGCTACTGACGCAGGCATTGCGCTGTTCAAGCGCCACCAACTGCAAACCGCTGGCTTGCGCCATTTCGATAATCGCGGTGCGGCTTTCCGGCAACCAGCCCCAGTTGGCATGAGCCGGCTCGCCCAGTGGCCCTTGCACCTGATGACAGCGCAACTGGCCATTACCGGCCGCCACAATGGCATCGACCGTGCCCTCGCCGCCATCGGCCATGGGGCATTTGATCAACTGCGCATCGGGGAGCACGTCGGCCAGACCGGCAGCAATCGCCTCAGCGACTTTTTCGGCACTCAGGCTGTCTTTGAACGAGTCAGGGGCAATGACGATTTTCATTGGGCGAATCTCCAGTTCTTATGTCAACCATGCTGCCAGTATCGGCGTGCAAACACGCCAGGCCGCTGCACAAGGGATTACGGGCTTTGTTGTACATTTTCACAAGCCGGGCGCCTTGAACCGGACAAGGGTTTGACTCGCACGCTGCACTGGCCGAAGCTGGTGTTCACTACGCACGCCTGCTTCTGGAATTTGCATGCTAAAGCCCCACCGCTACTTGTTGCTCAGCCTAGCTTCTGCCGTCGTTGCAACCTGCCTATGGGTCTGGATGCGCCCTGCGGCGACCGTCACCACAACAAGCGTCAATCACAGTTACACGCAAGCCCTGGAGCAAGCACACAATGGCGAGCCTGGCGCTGCCCGTGTGCTCTACCAGCAATTGGCCCGCACCGATTTGTCTGACATCCGCCGCGCCAGCCTGCACGCCGAACTGCCCAACTATCCCAGCCCCCAAGCCCTGAAACTGGCCGATGCCGACTTGCATAACCCTTCCGCACTGGTACGCGAAGCGGCCATCCAGAGCATTGTCGGGCTGGTGCCGGGGGCGCAACGCACGCTGCTGCTTGGCCCGATCCTGGATGATCCGGAGCAAAGCGTACGGTTTGCCGCCGCCAACGCCTTGTTGGGCCTGTCCCCGGACGAGCAAGGGCTGTATTTCGGCCCGCTGCAGCAAGTGATTGACGAATATGAACGCACGCTCAAAACACAGCCTGACAGTGCGCAGGCGCAAGGGCAGCTTGCACGTTTGTACTTGCACGAAGGTCAGTTGGACGAGGCGCAGGCCGCACTGGAAAAAGTCACCCGCCTTGAGCCGGACAACCTGAAAGCCCTGGTCGCACGCGTGGACCTGCTGGATAAACGCGGCCAGAGCGACCGCGCACGCGAGTTGCTGGCCCAGCAGCTTGAGGCCCACCCCGACTCGGCTTACTTGCAGCATGCACTGGGCATCTGGCTGCACAATCACGGGCAAACCGAATACGCCTTGCTCGGATTGGCCAAAGCCGTCGAACTCGAACCTGACAACAGCGACTATCGCTACAAGCTGGCCGTTGCCCTGCACGACTTGAACCAACTCGAAGCGGCGCAGCGCCAGCTTGAAGAGCTGCTGCAACGCCAACCCGCCAATCGCAAGGCACGGGTGCTGTTGATCCGTTATTGGAAGGAGTCGGGGCAATTGCAAAACGTGCAGGTGCTGCTGGCCCAACTTGAACAGCAAAACCCCGATGACCCGGCTTTGCAGCAGGGGTTATGACCCCTCTTATAACGCCCGACACCGTTTTATCAACCTCATTTGCACTTCAAATAGATGCATTTGAATATAAATTTCAAAACGTTGAACCGCCACGGTAGCGCAGGGTCAAGACCATATAGCCGCTCAAAAGCGGGTAATTTATGAGTCGAGTATCAAGAGGCGGGAAATTCTGTGATTGCATTGGGACCCACCGAGGAGCGCGCCCTGATTCTCACGTGCCCCGGGCTGGAAAGGTCGGTTGATGTGCAGCAACTGACCTCAGGCGGCGTAAACAGTGTTGAACTGGCGTGCATGGACCACCTCCACCCGGCCTTGGAACAAGGTGCGGGATTGTTGATTTTCGAGGCCAACTCCCAACAGCTCGATGCGTTCGAGCAACTGCGTAATGTGCTGGTGAGACAACCCGATTGGTCGGACCTGCCGATCATCGTACTGACCGCTGAACCTCAATGGCCTGATGTTCAAATGACCCGCCTGAGCGAGCAACTGGGTCATGCCTTGTTCGTCGCCTCGCCCTGGTCAGCGGCACAGTTACTGTGCCTGTCTAAAAACGCCTTGCGCACACGCAAACAGCAATACGCCGCCAGAGACAGCGCACGCGCCCTGACCGAACGTGAAGTATTTATTAAGAACACGCTGCAACAGATTGATTTAGAAGTAGAGAATCGCGTCAAAAAAGCACTGCAGCACAACGATGACATACGCCATGCGCAAAAAATGGAAGCCGTCGGACAACTCACCGGAGGCATTGCCCACGACTTGAATAACATGCTGGCCGGGATCATCGGCAGTATGGAGCTGCTGCGGCGCAAGGTGGCCCGGGGCAAACTCGATGATCTGGATCGTCTTATCGACATGGGCGTCACCTCCGCCAATCGTGCTGCGGGGCTCACCCATCGATTGTTGGCGTTCTCGCGCCGCCAGTCACTGGACTCCAAACCCACCATGATCAGCGAGTGGCTGCTGGCACAACGGGCCCTGGTGGAGCAAAACCTCGCTCCGGCCACCCGGCTCACCCTTGAAGCCGATGACAACCTGTGGATCGCTGACGTTGACCCGCAGCAATTGGAAAACGCATTGCTGCACCTGGTGTCCAATGCCCGCGATGCCATGCCCGAAGACGGTCACCTCACCCTCAAGACCTATAACCTGCAGGTCGATACCACTTTCAGTGAAGCTAACGGGCATTTCACGCCCGGTGATTACATTGTGCTTAGCGCATCTGACAATGGCTGCGGCATGCAAGAAAGCACGCTTAAACGCGCCTTCGACCCGTTTTTCACCACCAAACCCATCGGCCAGGGCACCGGCTTGGGACTGTCGATGATTTACGGGTTCTGCAAACAGTCACGCGGCCATGTACGCATCAATAGCCATGAACGCAGCGGCACCACTGTGGAACTGTTCTTGCCTCGCTGTAACGGCAGCAGCGCAGAGCTGAGCGCCCAAGGCCTGTCACAGGCAGAAACCGCAGCCAATGCCGAAAAAACCCTGCTGGTGGTTGAAGATGACAACGCCGTGCGCAATCTGGTGATCGAAGTGCTGCGTGAACAAGGCTACACGGTGCTCAGCGCCGAGGATGCGAACGCTGCCCTGCCGATTATCGAATCGGCGCAAGCCATTGATTTGTTGATCAGCGATGTGGGGCTACCGGGCATGAACGGCCGCCAACTGGCTGAGATCAGTCGTCAGGCACGCCCGGATCTGCGCGTGCTGTTCATCACCGGTTACGCACAGCATGCGACTGCGCGTGGCGGCTTTCTGGATGAAGGCATGCAGTTGATAACCAAGCCCTTCACCTTTGACCTGCTGACGGCCAAGGTGAATGAGATGTTGCAGGTCTGAATCCGCTTTAATTAAAGAGGATTCAGACCAACTGGTTCTGAATGATTTCTTTGAGCTTATCCAGATCGAACGGCTTGCCCAAAATGGGCGCCTTGCGCGTGATGGGGCTATCAGTCTCGCGTATTTCCTGCGGGTAGCCGCTGATAAAAATCACTTTAAGATCCGGCCGAAGCTTTACCGCAGGCTCAGCGATCTGTACCCCGGAAATACCGCCCGGCAACCGGAAATCCGTGACCATCAGGTCCAGGTGCGGCTTGCTGGCCAGAATTTCAAAGGCTTGTTCACCGTTTTCAGCCTGTAATACGCGATAGCCTTCACCTGACAAATAGGCGGACAAGACCATCAGGATCGAAGGGTCATCTTCGACAATCAGAACCACATCTTGTGCATCTTCACTCATGGGGGAAACCTTAATTGCTGCAAATGCTGCCAATACGACCATGGGGTCGGCCATAGGTTGCGGCTAATTTACGCGTTTTGCGCCAATGGCAGGCTGACCCGGAATACAGCACCCTCACCCAAGGCACTTTGTACGGTGATTTTGCCGCCATGGGCCGCCACAATCTGCTCAGAGATGAACAACCCAAGCCCCAGCCCAGCCACTGCGTGCTTGGCTGAAACCCGCTCAAACTGCTGAAAGATGCGTTGCTGGTTCTCTTCGCTGATGCCAATGCCCTGATCGCGGACTTCCACGATAGCGTTTTGGCCTTCGACATAAACTGAAACATCAATCGGGCTCTTGGCCCCATAGCGCAACGCATTGGTCAGCAGATTCGACACGACCTGCTCAATCCGGAACTCATCCCAAAGACCGACGACCGGACAGTCGACACGAAGATTAACACTCGACTGGGCCGCGCTGATTTGAGGCGCAAAGGTTTCCACCAGCGTATTCACCAGACGCGACAAATCGAACTGGCTTGGGCGGATCGACAATTTGCCGGTGCGAATGCGCGACACGTCGAGCATGTCTTCAATCAGGCGAATCAAGCTCTGGATCTGGCGCTCATCGCGCTCCACCATGGCCTGCATCTTGTCCAGAGTGAACGCCGCTGCGTTATCGCGGGCCAGGTGCATCTTGCGCAACTGGGTTTCCAGGATCAGCCCGTTCAGAGGCGTTCGCACTTCATGGGAGACGATGGACATAAAGTCGTCGCGCATGCGCACAGCGTGTTCAAGTTCGCCTTGCGTGACCTGCAACTGTGCCAACAGGACTTCCTGTTCCCGACGATTTTGCTCAAGGGCTTCAACTTGCTGCTTGACCGCTTTTCGCTGCCGATACAGATCAACGAACACATTGACCTTGCTCTTGACCGCGTGAATATCCAGCGGCTTGTGCAAGAAATCCACTGCGCCGCTTTCATAGCCCTTAAAGGCGTAATTCATTTCACGCCCTGCGGCGCTGACAAAAACAATCGGGATGTTTTTAGTCTTCTCGGTACCGCGCATCATTTCAGCCAGCTCAAAGCCGTTCATGCCAGGCATCTGCACGTCCAGAATGGCCAGCGCAAACTCATGTTGCAGCAGCAACGAAAGCGCTTCGTCAGCGGACAAGGCCTTATAGACCGTGCGGTCTTCACGCTTGATCAACGCTTCCAGTGCCAACAGGTTTTCTGGCAGATCATCGACGATCAGCAGCTTGGCTTGAATATCACTTACTAGCATTCGATTCGTTCCAGCTCGACAAGCAGACGGCCGATGCCGCGCAAAGGGAGGATGTAGTCCGGTTTCATGCGATCCAAAGCCGCTTGCGGCATGGTAGAAACCAAGGCTTCTTCAGGGTCTTGAATGATGGTCAAACCGCCCGACTGCTTGACCGTGGCAATACCCTGAGCACCGTCCTGATTGGCGCCAGTCAGTAAAATCGCAGCCAGACGCTGTTGATACACGTCTGCCGCGGACTCAAACAAATAATCAATGGAAGGCCGCGAATAGTGCACGCGTGCTTCCTGACTCAACGAAAAACTGTAATCGTGCTCAACTGACAGGTGATAGCCGGGCGACGCAAAATAGAGCGTGCCAGGTTCAATCGTGTCCTTGTCGGCCGCTTCTTTGACCTTGATTGCCAAACGACGTGCAAACACGTCAGCCAACTGGCTACGGCGCTCGTCCGGCAAGTGCAGCACCACAATGATCGGCAAACGAAAGCCCGGCTTTAAACCCGCAAAAATCGTCAATAAGGCTTCGACACCCCCCGCCGATGCGCCCACCACGACGGCGTCAACCGGCGGCAGCCCAACGTACTCAACCGGCTCGTTCATCATAGCTTGCGGTAAATCCGCTCTTGCTTGAGCACGGGGGTGAATTGCTTGCTGTAGTCGGAGAAGTCCAGCGTCTCTTTGCTGCCCAGCATCAAAAAGCCGCGATGGCACAGCGATTCGTGAAACAACCCGAATGCCCGATTTTGCAAATTTTTATTGAAATAAATCAGCACGTTACGGCACGAAATCAAGTGAGTTTCCGAGAATACGCTGTCGGTCGCCAGGCTGTGGTCAGCGAACGTCACGTTCTCGCGCAGGCTCTTGTCGAAAATCGCGTAGTCATACGCTGCCGTGTAATACGTTGAAAAGTCACGCTGGCCACCGGCCTTATGGTAGTTGTCGGTGTAGCCCCGAATGTTTTCCAGGGAGAAAATCCCCTGTTTGGCCTTTTCCAGCGAACGCGGGTTGATATCGGTGGCATAGATGATCGTGCGATCAAGCAGCCCCTCTTCGCGCAGCAGGATGGCCATGGAGTAAACCTCTTCGCCCGTGCTGCACCCCGCGATCCAGATTTTCAGTGAAGGGTAGGTTCTGAGGATCGGCACCACTTCCTGACGGATCGCCAAAAAATGCTCGGGGTCACGAAACATTTCACTGACCGGGATCGTCATGTACTGCAATAACTGCATGAACGCGGTGGGGTCGTACAGCACCCGTTCCTGCAACGCCGAGATGGTATTGCAATCGAATTGGCGCATGGCGTGATGCACCCGGCGCTTGACCGAAGCGCCGGAGTAATCACGAAAGTCATAGCTGTATTTGAGATAGATCGCTTCAATCAGCAGACGTATTTCAATATCGGTGTTTCGCGGCACTTAAATACGTTCCATTTTGGGCAACCAGACACGAATCAGCGAAAACAGGCGATCCAGGTCAATCGGCTTGGCCAGGTAGTCATTGGACCCGGCTTGCAGGCAGCGTTCCTGATCGTCTTTCATGGCCTTGGCCGTGACAGCAATGATCGGCAGCTTGCGCCAGCGCGGGTTTTTGCGAATTTCAACAGTGGCTTCGTAACCATCCATCTCGGGCATCATGACGTCCATGAGCACCAGATCGATGTCCTCCACTTCATTCAAGCGCTCAATCGCCTCACGGCCATTTCGGCCGATGATCACAATGGCGCCCTTATGCTCCAGTGCACTGGTGAGTGCAAAGATATTTCGGACATCGTCGTCGACCAGCAAAATTTTGCGCCCTTCAAACACTTTGTCGCGGCTGCGCGCGGTCTTGAGCATTGTCTGGCGTTCATGGGACAACTGGGATTCGACTTTGTGCAGAAATAAAGTCACTTCATCAAGCAGACGCTCGGGCGAGCGGGCACCCTTGATGATGATCGAGCGCGAGTATTTGCGCAGCTCGGCCTCTTCATCACGGGTCAGGTTACGCCCGGTGTACACAATGACCGGCGGGAACGAACAAATATCTTCGGTGGACATGCGCTTGAGCAGATCACCGCCGAGCATGTCCGGTAACTTGAGGTCGATGATCATGCAGTCGTAAATGTTCGAGCGCAGCAAATCCAGCGCTTCCTGTGCATACCCTACTGCGGTGATCTCGATGTCATCGTCGCCGATCAGGCGAGCAATGCTGTCGCGTTGTAAATCGTCGTCCTCTACCAGCAACACCCGTTTAACTTTCTGCGTGAGCTTGGCTTCAAGGCGTGCGAATACGTCTTTGAGCTCTTCGCGGGTGGTGGGCTTGACGGCATACCCCACGGCCCCCATGTGCATGGCCGCTTCGACCCGGTCCTCGACTGAAATCACGTGCACCGGAATGTGCCGGGTAGACGCCTGCTCCTTGAGGCGTTGCAACACCGTCAGGCCGGAGTGGTCGGGCAAGCGCATGTCGAGCAGGATCGCATCAGGGATGAACTCGGCTGCGAGGCTGAAGCCTTCGTCGGCACCATGGGCCACCAGGCACTGATAGCCCAACTCATGCGCCAGATCGAAGAGGATGCGCGCAAAATTTGGCTCATCTTCAATCACCAGAATGCAACGCGTGGTGAAGGGTGCCTTTTCGCGATCATCCATAAAGCGCGGAATTTCGACGTTCGGGACGCTTGCCACGGGTGGCGCGACGGGGGGCGTCACGGCAGTCAGGGTTTTGACCGGCTCGGCCACCAGGGCGGGTGCATACGGCTCATCGTGCTCAACAAACTGTTCAGGCAGAGTCAGCGTGAAAATACTGCCCTGCCCCGGTTCGCTGGTCACGCTGATGGAGCCTCCCAGCAAGTTGGCCAGATCGCGGGAAATGGACAGCCCCAACCCCGTTCCGCCATAGCGGCGGTTGGTGGTGCCGTCGGCCTGGCGGAACGCTTCAAAAATGCTTTCCTGCTGCTCGGCCGCAATGCCGATCCCGGAATCACGCACGGTGAAGGCAATGCCTTCGCTCGGTTGACGCGACACCGTAAGGCTCACTTGGCCTTTTTCGGTGAACTTGATCGCATTGGACAGCAGGTTTTTCAGAATCTGCTCCAGTCGCTGACGGTCTGTGAAGATCATCTGCGGGGTACCGGGTTGCAGTTCGACCTGGAAATCCAGCGCCTTTTCCCCGGCCAGCGGTTGGAACATGCTTCGCAGACCGTCCACCAAACGCGGGACGCTGGTGTTTTCAGGGCGCACTTCGAGCTTGCCGGCTTCGACCTTCGAAATATCCAGAATGTCGTTAATCAAGTTGAGCAAGTCATTGCCCGCCGAGTAGATCGACTCGGCAAATTTCACTTGTTCGGCGGTCAGGTTTTCATGCGGATTTTCCGACAGCAATTTGGCCAGAATCAGCGAGCTATTGAGCGGTGTGCGCAGCTCGTGCGACATGTTGGCCAGGAACTCGGACTTGTACTTGCTGGAGCGCTGCAACTCTTCGGCACGCTCCTCCAATTGCACCTGAGCATGATTCAACTCGGTGTTTTTCTGGTCCATTGCGTCGCGCTGGGCTGCGAGTGCCAATGCCTGATCGGCTAACTGCTCGTTGGTCTGCTCCAGTTCGGCTTGCTGGGTTTCCAAGTGCGTCTGAGATTCCTTGAGGATGCGCGACTGCTCTTCCAGCTCTTCATTCGCGGTTTTGAGTTCTTCTTGCTGCACCTGCAACTCTTCATTGAGTTGCTGGGTTTCAGCCAGCACTTCTTGCAAGCGCTGACGGTAGCGTGCCGCTTCAATCGAGGTGCCAATGTTGTCGGCAATCAACTCGAACAACTCGATGTCGCGCTCAGTCAACGGCCGCAAAAAGCCCAGCTCGATCACGCCATTGACCCGGTCATCGTCACTGGTAGGCACGACCAGCACGCTGCGTGGGCTGCCTTCGCCGAGCCCGGAACTGACCTTGAAGTAACCCTCGGGGACATTGTCCAGACGAATCAATTTATCTTGCTGCGCCGCCTGGCCCACAATCCCTTCGTCGTTGTGAATGAGTTGATCCTGCAACTCGTGCTCGCGGGAAAAACCATAACTGGCCACACGCTTGAGGCCGCCATGGTCTTCACGCACGTAAACTGCTGCGACCACTGAGCCCAAGTACTGAGCGCAGAATTGCAAAATGTTGCGACCCAGCATGTTAAGGGTCAGACGCCCCAACACCTGTTCTGCAAGCTCGGTCTGCCCGTTGCGCAGCCAGGCCTGCTGCTCAAGGCGTTGCGCACTCCTGACCTGCGCTTCGAGGGTATCGCTGTAGCTTTTTGACAGATTGACCAGGTCACGACGCCCGATATACGCCAGGAAGCCGCTCAGACCCAATACGAAAAGCAAGTACAGGCCGATGACCAGAAACGTTGTGCGGCTCACGTCATCATTGCGGTCGACACGCAGCTGTTGCTCCATGGCAATGAATTCGTCGAATTCCTTGCGCACCTGATCGGTCAGACGCTTGCCGCGCCCAGACTGCACTGCGCCCCGGTAATCACCATTACTGCGGCGCAGGTCTATCATCGCTTGAGCGTACTGACTCCAGTCATTTTGCAGCGCTTCAAGACGTTTGAGGCGGTCCACCTGCTGCGGGTTGTCGCTGACCAGCTCCTGCAAACCCCGCAGTTGTGCAAGGACTTGGGGCCTGGCGACTTCGTACGGGTCCAGAAAATGCTCGTCGCCAGTAATCAGGTAGCCGCGCATGCCGGTTTCAAGGTCAACGGTGAGCTTGATCGCCTCGTTCGCGTTATTGATAACGCGATCGGTGTGCTGCAACCACTGTATGACCGACAGCAGATAGCTGATCATCACCACAAACAAGACGGCGCTGAGCACGCCGACACCCAAGGGCAAACCGACGTTGCGACTCAGGAGTTTGCGAAAGCTTTGCTCATCAACCGATGCAGGTGCATTCATTTTTCTGGCCCGTGAACAGTGTAAAAAACCGTAAGTTTGCCGGATTACCGAGCAAACAATCTATTTTCTTCCTCAAATAAGTACATATTCGTACAAAGAGCTGCACTGAAAAGCTACATACAGCTATCCTTGCACACCTTGCACGAAGGAGTTTTTCGTACAACGACGGGAACTTGTGCGCGGTTGCAGCTTACTGATAGTGCAAGCCGATGCTTTTTGGCCTTCACCCGCATTCACATTTTTTCGGGATACCCACTATGTCTGCAACACCCTCCACCATCCTCGTTGTTGAAGACGATGCCATTGTTCGCATGCTGATTGTGGATGTGCTGGAAGAACTCGAATTCAATGTACTGGAAGCTGATGGCAGTGAATGTGCACTGACCTATATAGGCGATGCGAAGCAAGTCATTGATCTGCTGATGACCGATGTCGGACTTCCGGGGATGGATGGCCGAGAACTGGCTAAACAGGCGCAGACATTACGCCCCTCATTGCCAATTCTGTTCGCCAGCGGCTATGCCGAGAGCATAGATACCGTGGGCAACACCTCGGTGATCGCCAAGCCCTTTTCGATCGATCAGTTGCGCGACAAGGTCAAGAGCCTTCTTGCCTGAGACGTGAATTGACGCGTCCACCGCTGTCATGCTCTCCTACACATCTTGTATCAGGTGCCCTTCACAGGGTGAAACGGGAAACCGGTGCGTCAGGCGTTCATCGCCTTGATCAGTCCGGTGCTGCCCCCGCAACGGTAAACAAGCGGAACATCGAAGCCACTGTGCTCATGCATGGGAAGGTGATGTTCGCAGGTTCAGATGACTTGAACCCCTTGTGAGCCCGGAGACCGGCCTGCTCATATCGAATAACAAACCCGCGGTGGGCGGGCGCTGTTAAACCCTGCGAGCACCGTTCGCGGGGTTTTCTTGCGCTTTTTCGCCCGCTGCTCACCAGAGGGAAGCGCCATGTCAGTCAGCACCAGCCGTACACAATCCGCAGCCACCACCGCCACTCACAGCCAGCGTATCGTAGCGGCTGTCGGCGCAACCGTGCTTGGGGCGTTTCTCGTTTACTTTGCGGGCTTTTCCCATATTGACGCGGTGCACAATGCCGCACACGACACGCGTCACAGCGCTGCCTTCCCGTGCCATTGAGAGGCGAGCCCATGATGAAGCGCATCATTCAAACCGCCGGTTTTACCGGTTTGCTGGCTGCCCTGTTATTGACGCTGTTGCAAAGCTTTTGGGTGGCGCCACTGATCCTTGAAGCAGAAACCTTCGAGACGCCTGCTGCGGGTCACACGCATGAACACGCTGACTCCGCCCTGCCCGGCCACACCCATGCCGCTGAAGCCTGGGAACCCGAGGATGGCTGGCAGCGCCTGGTGTCGACCACCGGTGCCAATTTGGTGGTCGCCGTGGGATTCGCGTTGATGCTCGCAGGCCTCTACACACTGCGAACGCCGACCCGTACCTCTCAAGGGGTGCTGTGGGGGCTGGCTGGGTATGCCACATTTTGTCTCGCCCCGACACTGGGACTGCCGCCGGAACTACCCGGCACGGCTGCGGCTGATTTGCTGCAACGCCAGATCTGGTGGGTCAGTACCGCCGCCTCGACAGCCGTTGCGATTGCACTCGTGGTATTTGGCAGGCACTGGGCGCTAAAAGTGCTTGGGGTGGTGATTCTGGTCATGCCTCATGTCATGGGCGCGCCACAGCCGCTGGTCCACGCCAGCCTGGCACCGCAAGCACTTGAAACGCAGTTCAAGGTGGCTTCGCAATTGACCAACGCTGCCTTTTGGCTGGCGCTGGGGGTTATCAGCGCGTGGTTGTTCCGGCGCAAGACTGATGGCCAGTACGCTGCATGACGCCGCCGCCCACCCCGCAAACCCTCGTGGCCGGGCTGGGCTGTCGGCGCGGCTGCAGTGCTGAAGAACTGTTGACGCTCATGAATGAGTCTCTGAACCATGCCGGGATCGCGCTCAGTGCAATACGGGCCTTGGCCAGTATTGATTCAAAACGGGACGAGCCCGGCCTGATCCAGTTGGCGCAGCAGTTGAAACTGCCCTTCGAGGTATTCAGTGCACAGCAGCTTGCCGTGTTTGCCCCCCGGCTCAGTCACCAGTCACCGGTCTCGTACGCCCACACGGGCTGTTTTGGGGTGGCTGAAAGTGCTGCACTGGCCCTCTGCGAGCGAGTGACCGGTCAACGCGCGACGCTGCGGGTCACTCGCCAAACCTCTGATAACGCGACGTTTGCGTTAGCGACCGGGCTGTAATCAGGCGATACTCCACCGCCTCACTATGAGCGTTGTTCAAGCGGCGCTCTGTTTTGTATCGTTCAAGAGACTGCCATGACTGTTTATTTCATCGGGGCCGGCCCCGGCGATCCAGAGCTGATCACGGTCAAAGGCCAGCGCTTGATCCGCAGCTGTCCGGTGATCATTTATGCCGGTTCACTGGTGCCCGCCGCAGTGCTGGAAGGCCATCAGGCCGAACGGGTGATTAATAGCGCCCAATTGCATCTGGAACAAATCATCGCGCACATCACCGCTGCCGACGCTCAAGGCCAGGACGTGGCCCGCGTGCATTCAGGCGACCCCAGCCTGTATGGCGCAATCGGCGAGCAAATCCGCTGCCTGCGGGCGCTGGGCATTGCGTTTGAAATCATCCCAGGGGTCACGGCGACCGCCGCCTGCGCCGCTCTGCTGGAAGCCGAACTGACGTTGCCAGACATCTCGCAGACGGTGATTCTGACCCGATACGCGGAAAAAACCGTGATGCCTGCTG
The DNA here is from genome assembly GCF_002269125.1 of Pseudomonas lundensis. Taxonomy (GTDB): domain Bacteria; phylum Pseudomonadota; class Gammaproteobacteria; order Pseudomonadales; family Pseudomonadaceae; genus Aquipseudomonas; species Aquipseudomonas lundensis_A. The sequence goes on from NZ_NQKI01000030.1 coordinate 50,276, forward strand.
GCGAAGAGCTGGCGAGTCTGGCCAGCCATAAAGCAACCATGGCCATTCACCTGGGGGTTAAAAACCTGGACAGCATCGTGGCCGAGTTGACCCCACATTACGGCAGTGACTGCCCGATTGCGGTGATCCACCGTGCCAGTTGGCCTGATCAAGATGCAGTCACCGGCACCCTCGCTGACATTGTGCAGCGGGTTCAGGCCAAAGGGTTCAGGCGCACGGCATTGATTCTGGTCGGTCGTGTGCTGGCCAACGACAGCTTCAGCGAGTCTTCGCTTTACCGGGCTGGGCACGCGCACGTGTATCGCCCCTGACAGTCGCCCGCGTAAAACACAGGCATAAAAAAACGGTGCTCACGGGGCACCGTTTTTTATGCTGCTCGCAGCGAACACCTTGCGACTGTTAACTCAGTAGTAGGCGTTTTCTTTCTGCGAGTGATCGGTCACGTCACGCACACCCTTGAGCTCGGGAATACGCTCCAGCAACGTGCGTTCGATACCTTCGCGCAGCGTCACGTCGGCCTGGCCGCATCCCTGACAACCGCCGCCGAACTTGAGGACCGCAATACCGTCTTCAACCACTTCAATCAGGCTGACCTGACCGCCGTGACTGGCCAGGCCGGGATTGATCTCGGTTTGCAGGTAGTAATTGATGCGCTCGTTGATCGGGCTGTCAGCGTTGACCATGGGCACTTTGGCGTTGGGCGCCTTGATGGTCAGTTGGCCGCCCATGCGATCGGTCGCGTAGTCCACCACGGCGTCTTCAAGAAACGGCTCGCTGACCGAATCGATCCAGGCGGTGAAGCTTTTCAGGCCCAGGGCGGTATCTTCAGGTTTGACTTCGTCTGGCTTGCAATACGCAATGCAGGTTTCAGCGTATTGCGTACCCGGTTGGGTGATGAAGACGCGGATGCCGATACCCGTGGTGTTCTGCTTGGACAGCAGATCAGCCAGGTAATCGTGGGCGGCGTCGGTAATCGTTATGGCGCTCATGGAATCTCCTCGCAGACATGGGGCGCAGTTTACGCCAATCGGCGCGCCTGACAAAGTCCTAGTATTTTTGTCAGGAAAGCCACACCCCATGTGGGTGAAACAAATGACCCTTACAGGTTCTCGTAGCGGTTCATGTCCAGCACGCCGGCCTCTACCGGATCGGTTTCGTTGATGTATTCGCCGATGTCATGAAAGTACGCCCAAAATTGCGGATGACTGCGGCGAATCCCCCAGCGCTGGACGATGGCATCAAACGAGGCTTGATCCTGGCTTTTCTCCATCGCAACGACAAACGCCTCAACCTCACCGGCCGGGATGTTGAACATGAAGTTCGGATAACTGCTAAGCACACCCGGGTAGATCGTCAGCGTGTCCAGCCCAGGCTGCAGACGATATTCCTCACCCAGCATAAACGCCACATTGGTGTGCGCGCGATTGCGCAACAGGCTGTACATCTCACGCGCGCCATCAGCACTTTCGATGCGCAGCATACTGGCTTCGGGCAGTCGATTGATAACGGGCAACCCGGCTGCGGGACGCGACGTCAGGCGGCTGAGCGATTGCTCCGCATACTGGAAGGCCTGTGCAATGTTGGGCCGCGAACAGTAGGCTCCCGAACAACGGTTAATCGGGTCAGGCCGTGCATTGAGGGTTCCGGTGCGCTCAATCAGCTTGAGGGCAAAATCGCGTTTCGGGTCTGCCGGGTCGAGCTTCATGCCCGTCGCAGTGCCGGTGTCGATCTTGCGATAATCCATCCACATCTTGAGCTTGCCACTGTTCTGATACCAGTCGCCCAAAATGGCCGCACGCGAATCAGCTGGCATCAGACGCAGGAAGTTAACCTCAGCGCCGTTACGGATCAGGTCAAAGTACAGGCGCGTCTGCGCCTGGTGCGAGACGCTACCGAACACATCAAAGTTGACCGCCAGTTGATAGTAGGTGCGTTCCAGTAGCGGGTAGTCGAAAAGCCACAAGGTCTGCGGGACTTCACCGATCAACCCTTTGCTGACACTGGCACTGTCGAAGTGACGGAAGATGGTCAGCAGCGCGTTGTCATTTCCTGCCCACAAGGTCGACCAGCTAGGCGGCGGCATTTCAGCGTATGCACTTTGGCGCAACTCTTCATACTCGTTACGTTTGTCGCGGTAGTTGTGCCACAGCGAGATGATGCTGCCCACGTCGTCGATCTGACCTGGCATCGCCAGCAACGGCGTGGCTTTGCCGCGGTAAACGGCGTCAGTCACGTAGCGATCACGGGCAGGTTCCTGGAACACGGCCCAGAAGTTGTCGCGAATCACGTCCGTGGCAATCTGGCCGCGGCAGACAGGCCCGCGAATAAAGGTGCGCACAAAGTATTCGGCGTTATCCAGCATGAACTGGTAACGGGCGACGGCAGGGATGGCTTCAAAGGTCTCGAACGGGTTGGCACGCCCTCGTGGCCCATACCCCGGTAGCTTGGCCGCATGCCAGTCACCGCTGTAAAACAGTTGTTTGACCCGCTCCAGCTTGCGCTGCCCCATAGGGTAGGTGATGTGTGTTTTGTGAACGATCACCCCCTGGACCGGCATGATCCGGTAATAAAAAGTGGTGCCCGGGTCGTCGTTGGGGCGCCGCGTAGCGATCAGGTCAATCGGCTGCCCGCTTGGCGTGCGCGAACGCACCCACTGGAAGTAATGCCCCGGCACGCCGTTGTCGAAATAGGCATGGGCCAGGAACAAATGCTCATACAACCAGCGAGCGACCAGGGCTTCGGTGGAGCCCGGGCGATTGAGCAACTCTTCCCATTCAGCGATCTGAGTGGCTTCAATTGCCGTCGGCTGAATGGCATGTTGATCGACCGGCGCGCCCTGCGCCAACCAGGTCTGCACCGTTATGTATTGCTGATCGGTCAGGCCAGTGACGGCTAACGGCATGCCTTCCTTGGGATGTTTTTGCGCGTAATTGTTGAACTCGCCGGGTGCCGGGCAACTGTTTTCACGGTTGAGCCCCAACACGATCTCTTCAGGGAGTTTGGCGTTTGGCGTCAACGGAGCGCTGTGGCCCAGTTCCAGCATGCGCGCCATGAGTGCCGCTTGTGCGCCCTGGGCGTCCAGCACGGAGTAAAAACCTTTGTTGCGCCACTCTTGCGGGCCCTTGGCGTCGTAGAAAATCCGTGTTGGCGCCACAGCAGTGGTCCGATCACCCTGATAGACAGGTACTTTGCTCGCCCCCCGGGTTGCGCCCTCCGCGCTCCCCAGGTTGAGCTGGCAGGCCGCATCGTTACAGGCGTGGCAAGCGACGCACTTTTCGGTAAGGATCGGCTGGATATCCCGGGTGTATGAAATAGCCGGGCTAACGAGCGGGGTTTGGCCCAACGCTGTACTGCACACCACCAGCGTCACGGCGCCGGTGAGTAGGCGAAAAAACATGTGCCATTGTCCTGATATTAAAAATTGTCGCGATTCTACCCGTCGAAGACTCGCCTCAACATGAATGAAATTCATGAAAAATGGCGAACGATCAAATCCCACGCAGGTTTGTTATGCTTTGCCATCTTTTGCATGGCTCTAACAGGTAGTCCTATGTCTGACCGCAGCGCTCGTCTCCAAGCACTTCAGCACGCCCTCAAAGAGCGCATTCTGATTCTCGATGGCGGCATGGGCACTATGATCCAAAGCTACCGTCTAGAGGAACACGACTATCGTGGCACACGCTTTGCCGACTGGCCGAGTGACGTAAAGGGCAATAACGACCTGCTGGTCATCACTCGCCCGGATGTCATCGGTTCGATTGAGAAAGCGTACCTGGATGCCGGTGCCGACATTCTCGAAACCAACACCTTCAACGCCACTCAAGTCTCCCAGGCTGACTACGGCATGCAGGCACTTGCCTACGAACTCAACGTAGAAGGTGCTCGGCTGGCGCGCAAGGTGGCCGATGCCAAAACGCTTGAAACGCCGGACAAACCGCGTTTCGTGGCGGGCGTGTTGGGCCCGACCAGCCGTACTTGCTCGTTGTCGCCAGATGTCAACAACCCCGGCTACCGCAACGTGACCTTCGATGAATTGGTCGAAAACTACACCGAGGCCACCAAGGGCCTGATCGAGGGTGGCGCGGACCTGATCCTGATCGAGACCATTTTCGACACGCTTAACGCCAAGGCAGCAATCTTTGCCGTGCAAGGCGTGTTCGAAACGCTGGGCATCGAGTTGCCGATCATGATTTCCGGCACCATTACCGACGCCTCCGGCCGTACCCTGTCTGGCCAGACCACCGAAGCCTTCTGGAACTCGGTGAGTCACGCCAAGCCGATTTCGGTGGGCTTGAACTGCGCGCTGGGTGCCAGCGAGTTGCGCCCGTACCTTGAAGAGCTGTCGAACAAAGCCAGCACCTACGTCTCGGCACACCCTAACGCCGGTCTGCCGAATGAGTTCGGGGAATACGACGAACTGCCCGCGCAGACGGCCAAGGTGATTGAAGAGTTCGCCCAAAGCGGCTTTTTGAACATTGTCGGCGGCTGCTGCGGCACCACGCCGGGCCATATCGAGGCCATCGCCAAGGCAGTGGCCGGTTATGCACCGCGCCAGATCCCCGACATTCCCAAGGCGTGCCGACTGTCAGGCCTTGAGCCGTTTACCATTGACCGCAGCTCGCTGTTCGTCAACGTAGGCGAACGCACCAACATCACCGGTTCGGCGCGCTTTGCCCGGCTGATCCGTGAAGACAACTACACCGAAGCCCTGGAAGTGGCCCTGCAACAAGTTGAAGCCGGTGCGCAAATCATCGACATCAACATGGACGAAGGCATGCTGGATTCGAAGAAGGCCATGGTGACCTTCCTCAACCTCATCGCTGGCGAACCGGACATCTCCCGCGTGCCGATCATGATTGACTCTTCCAAATGGGAGGTCATCGAAGCAGGGCTCAAGTGCATTCAGGGCAAAGGCATCGTCAACTCGATCAGCATGAAAGAAGGCGTCGAGCAGTTTATTCACCACGCCAAACTGTGTAAGCGCTATGGCGCAGCGGTGGTGGTGATGGCGTTCGACGAAGCCGGCCAGGCCGACACCGAAGCGCGCAAGAAAGAAATCTGCAAACGCTCCTACGACATTCTGGTGAATGATGTTGGCTTCCCGCCGGAAGACATCATCTTCGACCCGAACATCTTCGCCGTGGCCACCGGCATTGAAGAGCACAACAACTACGCAGTGGACTTCATCAACGCCTGCGCCTACATCCGTGACGAACTGCCGTATGCCCTGACGTCGGGGGGCGTGTCGAACGTGTCCTTCTCGTTCCGCGGCAACAACCCGGTACGCGAGGCGATCCATTCGGTGTTCCTGCTGTACGCCATTCGGGCGGGCCTGACCATGGGCATCGTCAATGCCGGGCAACTGGAAATCTACGACCAGATCCCGACCGAACTGCGTGACGCCGTTGAAGACGTCGTGCTCAACCGCACCCCTGACGCCACCGACAACCTGCTGGCAATCGCGGACAAGTACAAAGGCGACGGCAGTGTCAAAGAAGCCGAAACCGAAGAGTGGCGCGGCTGGGACGTCAACAAGCGGCTTGAGCATGCATTGGTTAAAGGCATCACCACCCACATTGTCGAGGACACCGAAGAGTCGCGCCTGTCATTCAAGCGTCCGATTGAGGTCATCGAAGGCCCGCTGATGTCGGGCATGAACATCGTTGGCGACCTGTTCGGTGCAGGCAAAATGTTCCTGCCGCAGGTGGTCAAGTCTGCCCGCGTCATGAAACAGGCCGTGGCGCACCTGATCCCGTTCATTGAACTGGAGAAAGGCGACAAACCGGAAGCCAAGGGCAAGATCCTGATGGCCACCGTCAAGGGTGATGTGCACGACATTGGCAAGAACATCGTCGGCGTGGTGCTGGGCTGCAACGGCTATGACATCGTCGACCTCGGCGTGATGGTGCCTGCCGAGAAAATCCTGCAAGTGGCCAAAGAGCAAAAGTGCGACATCATCGGTTTGTCCGGCCTGATCACACCGTCGCTGGATGAAATGGTCCACGTCGCGCGTGAAATGCAACGTCAGGACTTCCACTTGCCCCTGATGATCGGCGGCGCGACCACCTCCAAGGCGCACACTGCGGTCAAGATCGAACCCAAGTACCAGAACGACGCCGTGATTTATGTCACCGACGCCTCCCGTGCCGTGGGTGTGGCCACGCAGTTGCTGTCCAAAGAACTGAAAGCCGGCTTCGTCAGCAAGACCCGCGACGAGTACATCGAGGTCCGCGAGCGCACCGCCAACCGCAGTGCGCGCACCGAGCGCCTGAGCTATGCCGCGTCCATAGCCAAAAAGCCGCCGTTCGACTGGGCCGGATACCAGCCGGTGAAACCGACGTTTACCGGCGCCAAGGTATTGGACAACATCGACCTCAAGGTGCTTGCCGAATACATCGACTGGACACCGTTCTTCATTTCCTGGGATCTGGCAGGTAAATTCCCGCGCATTCTGACAGACGAGGTCGTGGGCGAAGCCGCCACCGCGCTGTACGCCGATGCTCAGGAAATGCTCAAGAAACTGATCGATGAAAAACTCATCAGCGCCCGTGCCGTCTTCGGCTTCTGGCCGGCCAATCAGGTAAACGATGATGACCTGGAGTTGTATGACGAAAACGGCCAGCCATTGGCCACACTGCACCACTTGCGCCAGCAAATCATCAAGACCGATGGCAAGCCCAACTTCTCCTTGGCCGACTTTGTGGCGCCTAAAGACAGTGGCGTGACCGATTACGTGGGCGGCTTTATCACCACGGCGGGGATTGGCGCAGAAGAAGTGGCCAAGGCTTATCAGGACGCTGGCGACGACTACAACTCAATCATGGTCAAGGCCTTGGCCGACCGTCTGGCCGAAGCATGCGCCGAATGGTTGCACCAGCAGGTACGCACGAATTACTGGGGGTATGCCAAGGACGAAGAACTGAGCAACGACGCGCTGATCAAAGAGCAATACAGCGGTATCCGCCCTGCCCCTGGCTACCCGGCTTGCCCGGATCACACGGAAAAGGCCACGTTGTTCAAATTGCTTGATCCTGAAGCCGAAGAAATGCGGGCGGGCAAAAGCGGCGTGTTCCTGACTGAGCACTACGCCATGTTCCCGGCTGCGGCTGTCAGCGGCTGGTACTTCGCACACCCGCAGGCGCAATACTTCGCCGTGGGCAAGGTCGACAAAGACCAGATCGACAGTTACACCGCGCGTAAAGGTCAGGACCTGGCCGTTACGGAACGCTGGTTGGCGCCGAACCTGGGTTACGACAACTAACGCTGAAAAAACCTCCCGTTGTTCCCGGTGTTGCCACTTTATACAGTGGCAGCACCGCGGCTGAGTACCTGAGCGCTGCTGCACCACATACGTATCGCGCCCTCACCTGCTGAGCGTTGACTATCCTCAAGACAGTGACCTTCCACTCTGGTGCTTGAGGTGCTTATGAACGATCCGCAAAAGCCGCCTTCCTTTTGGCAAGTACTGCACAGCGTGATGGCTGCCGCTTTTGGTGTGCAAAGCTCGAAAAACAGGGCCCGCGATTTCACCCAGGGCAAACCCGGTCAGTTCCTGCTACTGGGTTTGCTGTTCACCGGCGTGTTCGCACTGACACTTTTCGGGATCGTCAAACTGGTGCTGATGATTGCCGGGGTTCAGGGCAACTGAAGCAAGGTGTCGAGGGTAAACGGGTACTGATAAGACGGCGGCTTGCCTTGGGCCGAGAATGCCGTGAACGGCAAATCATAATGGCGACTGCGGGTAATGTTCAGCAGGGTCGTGGCTTGCTTGGCATCGAGCAATCGCAGTAACGGCACCTGCCGGTCCCGACCGCCAAACCGGGTGAAATCAACCCCTTTGGAGGCGTCATTGAGCAAGACCATTGCCCACCCCCCGAGCGTAAAGTGCCCGGCAACCAGCACACTCAATCGCCCGTCGATACGTGCCTGCAGCGCAGGTATTGAGTTATTGACTGCGCTGAACAGCAGGTCACGACCGGGTTTGCGCCCTGTTTCTTCAGCTGCCCGCATGGCCCCGAACGCCATTTCATCATTGGCGCTCCACACCAGCGCCGTGTCGGGGTAGCGTTTGAACAACTGTTGAGCCTGCTCATACGCGCGCTGCTCGTTCCACTCGCCATACACCATCTGTCGCAAGCGCACGTGAGGATGTTCATTCAGCGCCCGCTGCATGCCCTTTTCCCGCCAACGGGAAGCCGGGGTGTTTTTGACCCCTGAAAAAGCCAGCAGGTCCACCGTTTGACCCGGCGCTATAGGCCCATGCTGACGAATCAGCTCGCTCAGCATCAGATAACCGCCCTCTTCATCATTGGTCACCATGCTGCCAAGCCAGCCTGAATAGCGGGCGCCATCTGTTTCCATTAACTGGGCCTGCTCCTGGGTCAGACCATTGTTGACCATGAACAGCTTCACGCCGCTGCCGTGGGACAGGCGCAAGATTTGCGGGGCAACGTATTGTTCATTAACGAAGACCAGGTAATCGGGCCTGTGGGGGCCTTGTAAAGCTGCCCGCGCTTGCTCGATGGCTTTTTGTGGGGATCGCTGTGCGTATTGGACCTCAAGCTGCATGCCCAGGCTGTTGGCTGCCGCTTGCATAAAGTCAGAATAACTGACCCAAAAGGTCTCATCCGCAAGACCGGGGTTGATAAACAGCACGTTGGCGCCCTGCACCGCCATGGAAAATGGCAGGGTCAGGATGATCAGGCATTGACTGAAAGCTTTGAGCATTGACACCTGTCCCAGGAAATTGAGCCTCATCATAACTGGCACAATACCATCAGGCATCTGGCTAACGCTGCTGTTTCAGTGCGGCCAGAAAAGCCACAACGTCAGTTACCTGCGCGCGAAGCTTTAATTATTGGTGGCTCACCCAAAACACCGCAGTGCCCACCACCAAAATGATCATGAAAAGAATGGCCCATGCATCAACCTTGCTATCACTTTTACGTGCCTTGACTGGAGTGCTCATCGCATCGCCTTTTTTCAGTTTTATGGGTGAATGCTTGAAGACGTCCTGTCAGTTAAGTCCAGCAATCCCCACAAGACAAGTAAGTGATTGAGAATCAGCCTCTTATAGTCTTTTTGGTTCTTTCCATATGCTTAAACAGCACTTTTGCGCATAACTACAAACTGGTATCGTTCCTCGCTCCGTGGGGAGTGCGCGGCCGTGCGCGCAGATAAGCTGTTAGCAGCCTGAGAACAGGACCTATATGTACGTATATGACGAGTACGATCAGCGGATCATTGAGGACCGCGTCAAGCAGTTCCGTGATCAGACCCGACGCTACCTGGCAGGTGAGCTGAGCGAAGAAGAATTCCGCCCCCTGCGCCTGCAAAATGGCCTGTATGTTCAGCGTTTTGCCCCGATGCTGCGGGTTGCAGTGCCCTATGGCCAACTGACTTCGCGCCAGGCGCGGATGATGGCCAAGATTGCCCGGGACTACGACAAGGGCTATGCCCACATCAGTACCCGCCAGAACGTGCAGTTCAACTGGCCTGCGCTGGAAGACGTGCCGGATATTCTGGAAGAACTGGCCACTGTGCAGATGCACGCCATCCAGACCAGCGGCAACTGCCTGCGTAACGTGACCACCGACCAGTTTGCCGGCGTTGCCGCCGACGAGTTGATCGACTCCCGCCCGTGGTGTGAAATCGTGCGTCAGTGGACGACTTTCCACCCGGAATTCGCCTACTTGCCGCGCAAGTTCAAGATCGCAATCAATGGGTCAGCCTCTGACCGCGCCGCCATTGAAGTACACGATATCGGCCTTGAGCCCGTGTTCAATGAAGCCGGTGAACTGGGCTTCCGTGTACTGGTTGGTGGCGGCTTGGGCCGTACCCCGGTGGTAGGCGCATTCATTAATGAATTTTTACCGTGGCAAGACTTGCTGAGCTACCTTGAGTCCATCCTGCGGGTTTACAACCGCTATGGCCGTCGGGACAACAAGTACAAGGCGCGCATCAAGATTCTGGTCAAAGCCCTCACCCCTGAAGTCTTTGCGCAACGCGTCGAGGCCGAAATGGTGCACCTGCGGGGTGGCTCGACCACGCTGACCGAAGCCGAAGTTCACCGTATCGCCAAGCATTTCGTCGACCCGGACTACAAAGATTTGCCAGATTTCAGCGCCGAACTGGCTGAACTCGACAAGCAGCATCCCGGTTTTGCCCGCTGGCGTACCCGCAATACCCTCGCCCATAAAAAGCCGGGTTATGTGGCTGTCACGCTGTCGCTCAAACCTACTGGCGTTGCGCCGGGTGATGTGACTGACAAGCAGTGGGACGCCATTGCTGACATGGCCGACCGCTACAGCTTCGGCCAACTGCGCACCTCTCACGAACAAAACATCATTCTGGCCGATGTCGAAGAGCGCCAGTTGTTCACCATGTGGGGCGAGTTGCGCGAGCACGGTTTTGCCACACCGAATATCGGCCTGCTGACCGACATGATTTGCTGCCCCGGCGGCGATTTCTGCTCGCTGGCCAACGCCAAATCCATCCCGATTGCCGAATCCATCCAGCGCCGCTTTGAGGACCTGGACTACCTGTTCGACATCGGTGAGCTGGACCTCAACATCTCAGGTTGCATGAACGCCTGTGGTCACCACCACGTCGGCCACATCGGCATCCTGGGTGTTGATAAAAAAGGCGCCGAGTTTTATCAGGTGTCGCTGGGGGGCAGTGCCAGCCGTGATGCCAGCCTGGGTAAAATCCTCGGCCCTTCGTTCGCTCAGGACGACATGCCGGATGTAATTGAAAAGCTGATCGACGTCTACGTTGAAAAACGGACCGAAGACGAGCGCTTCATCGACACCTATCAACGTATTGGCATCGATCCCTTCAAGGAGCGCGTCTATGCAGCGAATCATTAAGAACAACGAAGTTATCGACGAAACCTGGCACTTGCTGCCCAAGGACGCGAGTTTCGATGGCATCCCCAACTGCGATGATCTGATCGTGCCGCTGGCCCTGTGGCGCGAGCATGCTCATGCACTTAAAGCCCGTGATGGCGGTTTGGGCGTGTGGCTGGACAGCGACGAAGAGGCAGAAGAAATCGGCGAAGACGTGGACAGCTTTCAGGTCATTGCCCTGAACTTCCCTGCCTTCACCGATGGCCGCAGCTACTCCAATGCTCGCTTGCTGCGCGATCGCTATGGTTATACAGGTGAATTGCGAGCCATCGGGGATGTGTTACGTGATCAGCTTTTCTACCTGCACCGCTGTGGCTTCGATGCATTCGCCATACGGGCCGATAAAGACCCCTATGAAGCACTGCAAGGCCTGAAAGACTTTAGCGTCACCTATCAAGCGTCCGCTGACGAACCTCAGCCTCTTTTCCGGCGGCGCTGATTCTGTACTGGCTCCAGGGGTGTGAATGACCTGGAGCCAGCCTCAGACCCTCATTCCGGGGCAGGCTGCAGAACCACCTTGAATTGCGGATTCTCCGTGATCTCTTCCTCGGTCAGGCGTGTCACCAACTCCAGTCTGGCGTGCTCGCGCTCAGTAACAACCGCCTCCACTTGCGCCACGTAGTCGTGATCTGACATCGACTCGCGTGCGGCGAACAGTGCGCCCATACGTTCGTCTTGAACCTCATCGGATCGAATGAAGGCGTCCGGGTATTTAAAACGTAAAAAATTTTGCCAGTAGTCTCGTGCAATCAACGATGCCTTCAAGGCATCGGGGGTTTCTTGGTCAATGACATAGCGCTTGCCTGCTTCGAGCTCTGCTGGGGTTACACGGGCCACGTTCTCAAAAATCATGCTGTACGGCCTTGATGGCAACCCCAAGGCTTGCGCCAAGTGCACCTGGTAATACATCTGCACCTGCAACTGATCGATGAGCGCAAGGTGATTACGCAGCCAGCGAGGGCTGAGTATTTCCGCCAACTCAAGCGCTTCAGGAGTGCCCAACCGATAGGCAATGCCTTGACACTCTTGCGCCGACATTTCACTCAAAGGACTTTCAGCGAAATTCGGGCTCACCGCATCGATCAGCCGCTGTAAACGCTGCACGGCAGACACGGGTTGCGCACTGATATGAGCAATACGTTGCGCAATCACTGTGTCCACATGAGCATTGAGCGTTTCCATGCGAAATAACCCGCGGGTTAATTCCATCAATTGCTCTTCGGTGTTAAGGCCGTTCTCAGCGTTGTAGATTTGAAATCGCAGTTCCAGGTCAGCAAAGACCATGGCAATCCCGTCTACGCAGGTTCTGGGGTGGCTGCTTATTTCAAACAGCCGGACACGCAAGCCGTAGCTTTCGTGCATGGCATTGATCAGCGTCCACACGCGCCCACTTAAGGAATCTCCGAACAAGTTTTCAAATGTGCTGAAATACGCCTGACCACCTGATCCGAGCCGCCTATGAGCCAGATGAG
>NZ_NQKI01000031.1 GCF_002269125.1 Pseudomonas lundensis
TGGGGCACATCAGCCCGCAAGCCTACGAGGCCCGGATGAGTGCTTGAAACTGTGTCCACGGTTGCTGGGCAAGATCAGTCTTCATAAGCGCGCTGTCTTGCCAACATGGCCTGATAAGGCTTTTGCCTTTCCTCACGTTCGGCAATTTCAGCATCTGTCATGTCACGCAAATAACGACCGCCGATACCACTGCCACCACCTCCGCCATAACGTTCCCAAACCTGAGGTATGCCTTTATTTCAGGCCATATGACTTTATTTGTTTCGATCCAAAAGTATAACGGTTGAGAACACGAACTTAAGTGCTACCGAAGGGTATTGAGATGAGCACCTTATTAGAAAGAGGTGTGAAAGATTGAAGGAATTTTCTGAACTTTCTAATAATATTGAAGTTATATAAAGGTATTCAGGTACAAAAATTTATAGTGCACCGTCACTATCAGGTTGCAGTACCAGCAGCAGGTAGTACTCAGCGGCAATCGAGCGAGGGCGTCCGGTTTTAGGCATGACTTCAGGACTGTTCAGGCAGAAGGAACAGTCAGTCTAATTAATTGTGTCTACCCCCCCCTCTTACAAACTGCCTACAACTGCACAGTTGCCCGAGGGTGAAGGGGGCGTACAATCCCTGCCTTTGCGCGTTAAACACTCTGGATGCACGCTTGTGAACTCTGTTTCTCCTGATCGATCTGCCCCCCTTGTCAGCCGCCCTGCACGTGTGCGCACCGAAGTGCGCGCCCTGCTTTTACTGGCGTTTCCCATCATCATTTCGCAAGTGGCCACCACGGCAATGGGGTTTGTCGATGCGGTCATGGCTGGCCGTGTCGGGCCACGGGATCTGGCGGCGGTGGCGCTGGGCAACTCAGTGTGGGTGCCGGTGTTTTTGCTGATGTCGGGGATTCTGCTGGCCACCACCCCGAAAGTCGCCCTGCGTTTTGGCGCCAACACCCACAGCGAAATCGGCCCCATCGTGCGTCAGGCACTGTGGCTGGCCTTGATTACCGGGCTGTGCGCTGCGTTGATCCTGATCGCCGCAGAACCGCTGCTGCACTGGATGAAGGTCGCACCCGACCTGATCGAGCCGTGCATGGGCTACTTGTACGGAATTGCCAGCGGTATGCCTGCCGTGGCGGTTTACTGCGTATTGCGCGGGTTCAGTGACGGCCTGGGCAAAACCCGACCAAGCATGGTGCTGGGCCTGTTGGGGCTGGCGCTGAACATCCCCATCAACTACGTGTTCATTTATGGTCACTTTGGCGTTCCGGCCATGGGCGGCGTCGGTTGTGGCTGGGCCACGGCCATCGTGATGTGGTTCATGGCACTCGGCATGCTGGTCTGGACCTTTCGCGGTGCGATCTATCAATCGAGCCAGGTTTACAGCCAGTTTGAATGGCCCAAGTGGTCGATCCTCAAGCGTTTGCTCAGCGTCGGCCTGCCCATTGGCATCGCGGTTTTTGCCGAGTCGAGCATCTTCGCCGTCATCGCCCTGTTGATCGGCAGTCTGGGCGCCACCGTGGTGTCGGGCCATCAGATTGCCCTTAACTTCAGTTCGCTGGTGTTCATGATCCCGTATTCGCTGGGCATGGCCATCACCGTGCGCGTCGGTCAGGCACTGGGGCGCCAGCAACCGCGCGAAGCCCGGTTTGTCGCAGGCGTGGGCATGGGTACGGCGCTGATCTGGGCGTGCATGTCAGCCAGCTTGATTCTGTTGCTGCGCGGGCCGATTGCCAGTATCTACACCGCTGACCCTATGGTGTTGGAAGTCGCCACCCTGTTGCTGGTGTTCGCGGCGCTGTTTCAGTTTTCGGACGTGATCCAGGTGACAGCGGCGGGCGCGCTGCGCGGCTATCAGGACACGCGGGTAACGATGATCATGACCTTGTTTGCGTATTGGGGAGTGGGCTTGCCGGTGGGCTATGCGTTAGGCCTGACCGACTGGTTCGGTGAGCCGAGCGGCCCGAGTGGGCTGTGGCAGGGCTTGATTGTGGGCCTGACGTGCGCCGCGATGATGCTCAGCGCACGCTTGGTAAGCAGCGCGAAAAAACGCATTCGCGCCGTCGGCCAATAAAGGGCTGGCGCTGCCAGGCAGCGATTGGCTGAACGGGTTGCGGTACAGCCCTTCGCCTGCACGGGCAGCGACTATTGGCAGCGATCCGTTTCAGCCCTGTTTTTTACGGATCCAGTACAGGTAGGTCCCCGCCTCTTCTACCTGTCCGACCAGTTCATGGTCGAGAAACACACAAAACTTGGGAATGTCCCGGCGCGTAGACGGGTCGGTGGCGATGACCTTCAACAGGCCGCCTGGCACCAGGTCCCGAATGTGTTGGTGCAACATCATCACCGGCTCGGGGCAGTTGAGCCCGGTGGCGTCCAGCGTGCCGTCAACCGGCAGGTCTGCAAAACTCATCAGTGACTCCTGAATCAGCGAGATTTGGGTTTTTTGACGTCTATTCGACGCAAATGGCAAGTGACTTCTTCACGGTCGTGGTACAGCTGTTTGCAGCCGATCTCAACCGTAATGCCGCGTGCCTTGAAGCCATCCGCGATACGGTCCAGCAAACGCCGGACTTCGGCATACCGCTGTTTCATCGGCAATTTGAGGTTAACCACCGCTTCACGGCAGTGGCCTTCGCCGATCCACTCCTCCAGCATTGCCGCATTGCGCGCGGGTTTTTCAACGATATCGCAGACCATCCAGTCCACCGGCTCGCGGGGCTTGAAGGTAAAACCATCGGCCATCAAGTGCTGCACCAGCCCGGTGTCCATCAGGCTCTCGGCCATCGGGCCATTGTCGATGGCGGTCACCAGCATGCCGCGATTGACCAATTGCCAGGTCCAACCGCCGGGCGCCGCACCGAGGTCAACCCCGGTCATGTCGCTGTGCAGGCGCTCGTCCCACTGGTCGCGGGGGATGAAATGGTGCCAGGCCTCCTCCAGCTTCAAGGTCGAGCGGCTCGGCGCTTCACGGGGGAACTTCAGGCGCGGGATGCCCATGGGCCACATCGCGCTGTTGTCGGACTCTGCAAGCCCGAGAAACAACTCGCGGCCACTTTTGACTGTCAGCAACAGGCGCGGCTTGCTGTCATCGTCTTCCACCAATTTGCCGGCTTTAATCAGTGCCTTGCGCAAATGCGCATCAAACTTTTTACAGAAATTCGACAGCTCTTTACCGTCATTGGTGTCGACCATTTCCAGCCACAGGCTGCCGCACACGGGGAAACCGTCCATGCGGCCCAGGATCACGCTGATACGGTCGGTCTCAGGCAGCTCGACGAACGCTCCCCGCGCCCACTGCCGGGGAAAAATCAGCTCGGCGAAACGCAAACCGCGCATCAGGCGTTCGGCGCCACCCTCTTCGGTGCAGACGAATTCAGCGCAGGCACTGGCCGGTTTGGCTTTCGCGTAGCCGGACACATTAAGGCGCGCGGCATGCTCGGCAATTTCCGAACAAACTTCACCCTCAAAACCGGGGCGGCAGTGCATAAAAACGGTGTTCATTGAATCACTCCTGGGCAGCTGACAAGGATTGGTCTGCTGCACAACCCTGCTTTGGAGCAAGGACTGTCACAAAAAGGCCGGCATGATAACTGAGATTGGAACCTTGAACCCGCATGGGCAGTCCAGTTATTAGCCAGTTTGATGAATCAGGGCTAGGGTCTGTTCACGTTTCATAGCAGCCGCGACGAAAACCCACGTGGTGCAGGGCAAGGCGCGACAAGCGTGGTTGGGTTGTTCCCAATACGCTTCGCGCAACGCCACCCTGCGCCACGCGGGCTTTCGTCCCTTCGGGTCGTGGCTTGCATGAAACGGGACCAGCCCCTAGGTTAGAAGCTCAGTTTGTTCCACACGATCCGTCACCGTGCGGATCTAAAGGAGTCATTTCATGTCCTCCCTCGATAGCCTGAAGACCCTCTCCACCCTAAAAGTCGACGATAAGACTTATCACTATTTCAGCCTGCCACTGGCCGCCAACTCGCTCGGCGATTTGAGCACATTGCCCATGTCGCTCAAGGTGCTGCTGGAAAACCTGCTGCGTTGGCAAGACGATAAAACCGTCACCGAGTCGGACCTCAAGGCCCTCGCCGGTTGGTTGAAAGAACGACGTTCGGACCGGGAAATTCAGTACCGTCCTGCGCGGGTGCTGATGCAGGACTTTACCGGCGTACCTGCAGTGGTTGATTTGGCGGCCATGCGGGCCGCCATGGCCAAGGCCGGTGGCGACCCCCAGCGCATCAACCCGCTGTCGCCAGTGGATTTGGTGATCGACCACTCCGTGATGGTGGACAAGTTCGCCAGCCCGGACGCTTTTGAACAAAACGTTGATATCGAGATGGAACGCAACGGCGAACGTTATGCGTTTCTGCGCTGGGGCCAAAGTGCCTTCGACAACTTCAGCGTCGTACCGCCGGGCACCGGCATTTGCCATCAGGTCAACCTTGAGTACTTGGGCCGCACGGTCTGGACCAAGGATGAGGACGGCCGCACCTACGCCTTCCCCGACACCCTGGTGGGAACCGATTCCCACACCACCATGATCAACGGCCTCGGTGTTCTGGGCTGGGGCGTGGGCGGTATCGAAGCCGAAGCCGCGATGCTCGGCCAGCCAGTGTCGATGCTGATTCCGGAAGTCGTAGGGTTCAAACTCAGCGGCAAGCTCAAGGAAGGCATCACCGCCACTGACCTGGTGCTGACCGTCACACAAATGCTGCGCAGCAAAGGTGTGGTCGGCAAATTCGTCGAATTTTATGGCGACGGTCTGGCAGATTTGCCTTTGGCCGACCGCGCCACCTTGGCCAACATGGCCCCCGAATATGGCGCCACCTGCGGCTTTTTCCCGGTGGATCACATCACGCTGGAGTACCTGCGCCTGTCGGGTCGTCCCGAAGCCACCGTGAAGCTGGTCGAAGCCTATTGCAAAGCGCAGGGGCTGTGGCGCGAACCGGGCCAGGAGCCGGTGTTCACGGACACGCTGGCCCTCGACATGGGCAGCGTGGAAGCCAGTCTGGCCGGGCCGAAGCGCCCGCAAGACCGCGTGTCGCTGCCCAACGTCGGTCAGGCGTTCAATGACTTCATGAGCCTGCAATTCAAACCCACCAGTAAAGAAGAAGGCCGTCTTGAAAGTGAGGGCGGTGGAGGCGTGGCCGTGGGCAATGCCGATTTGGTGGGCGAAGCCGAATACAGTTGGGAAGGCAAAACCTATCGCCTGAAAAATGGCGCCGTGGTGATTGCTGCGATTACGTCGTGCACCAACACGTCCAACCCGAGCGTGATGATGGCTGCCGGTCTGGTGGCTAAAAAAGCCGTGGAAAAAGGCCTCATGACCCAGCCTTGGGTCAAAACCTCCCTTGCGCCAGGGTCCAAGGTGGTCACCGATTATTACCAGGCAGCCGGCCTGACGCCGTACCTGGATCAACTGGGCTTCTCGCTGGTGGGGTATGGTTGCACCACGTGTATCGGTAACTCCGGGCCGCTGCCGGACCCCATCGAAAAAGCCATCACCCAGAGCGACCTGACCGTGGCCTCCGTGCTGTCGGGCAACCGTAACTTTGAAGGCCGTGTTCACCCGCTGGTGAAAACCAACTGGCTGGCGTCGCCGCCCTTGGTCGTGGCCTATGCGTTGGCTGGCAGTGTGCGCACCGACATCAGCAGCGAACCGCTGGGAATTGGCAAGGATGGCCAGCCGGTCTACCTGCGTGACATCTGGCCAAGCCAAAAAGAGATCGCTGACGCTGTGGCGCAAGTCACCACCGCCATGTTCCATAAGGAATACGCCGAAGTGTTTGCCGGGGACGAACAATGGCAGGCCATTGAAGTGCCTCAAGCGGCCACCTACGTGTGGCAACAGGATTCGACCTACATCCAACACCCACCGTTCTTCGATGACATCAGCGGGCCATTGCCGGTGATCAACGACGTCAAAGCGGCACGGGTGCTGGCGCTGCTGGGGGATTCGGTCACCACGGACCACATCTCCCCTGCCGGCAATATCAAGGCGGACAGCCCGGCCGGGCGCTACCTGCGCGAAAAAGGCGTCGAACCGCGGGATTTCAACTCATACGGGTCGCGCCGCGGCAACCATGAAGTGATGATGCGCGGGACCTTTGCCAACATCCGCATTCGTAACGAAATGCTCGGCGGCGAAGAAGGCGGCAATACGATTTACATACCTACCGGCGAGAAACTGTCGATCTACGACGCCGCCATGCGCTATCAGGCGTCAGGCACGCCGCTGGTGGTGATTGCCGGTCAAGAATACGGCACCGGCTCTAGCCGTGACTGGGCTGCCAAAGGCACCAACCTGCTGGGGGTCAAGGCGGTGATTGCCGAGAGCTTTGAGCGTATTCACCGCTCCAATCTGGTGGGCATGGGCGTGCTGCCATTGCAGTTCAAGCTGGACCAGAACCGCAAGCGCCTGAACCTGACTGGCAAGGAAACGCTCGACATCCTGGGTCTGACCGGGGCCGAGTTACAGCCGCGCATGAACCTGACGCTGGTCATCACCCGTGAAGACGGCCGCAAGGAACAGGTCGAAGTGCTGTGCCGCATCGACACCCTGAACGAGGTCGAGTACTTCAAGGCCGGAGGCATTCTGCATTACGTGTTGCGTCAGCTGATTGCCTCCTGAAATTCGGAAATAACTGACGATATTTATTGGTAATTCCTTGAAAGCTTGATCGTTATACTTACGCCCCGACGCATTTCGGGGCGTTTTTTTATCGAGCACTTAAGGATTTTCATGCGTTCACTGCCCTGGCCATACTTGGCCCTCTTAACCTTGGGCTATGGCCTGGCCCTGAGCTACGGCCAATTAAGCCTGCAAGCCCTCACCGCGTTGTCATTGCTCATCATCAGCGGGCTCGCGGTGTTACAAACCCGTACCCCGTACCTGCGCTATGCCGGACACGGCCTGTTTGTACTGTTGGCGCTGGCCTTGGCCCTGCACTGGCTGCCGGGTTTCCATAACGGCCGTGCCATCGCCCCCGAACGGCTGTCCGCCGACGCGGTGCCGTTTTCGATGTACCTGAACCTGGACAAACCCCTGATCGGGTTCTGGCTGTTGCTGGTGTGCCCGTGGATCGCCACGCGCTTCAACTGGCGTGCCTCGCTGGGCGCGACCTTGATGGGGCTGGCGCTGGCAGCGATCGGTGCCTTGGGCGGTGCAATGCTGTTGGGCATGATCGCCTGGGCACCGAAATGGCCAGCGCAAGGCGGGCTGTGGTTATTGAATAACCTGCTGCTGGTGACCCTGGTCGAAGAGGCGCTGTTTCGCGGCTACGTACAAGGCGGGTTGAGCCGCTGGTTCAAACACGTGCCGTATGGTCAGACCCTCGCGCTGTTGGTCGCTTCGCTGCTGTTTGGCCTGGCGCATTTTGCCGCAGGCTGGCAATGGGTGTTATTGGCGGGAATCGCAGGGGTCGGCTATGGTCTGGCCTACCGTTTTGGCGGCCTGAGCGCGGCAATCGCTACCCACTTGGGACTCAACGTGCTGCACTTCGTTTTTTTTACCTACCCGATGCTAATGCCCTGAGCGTCGAAACATAGCCTGCGCGGCGCCGCCCCGGCGCCCGTGGACTGAAATATAAATTAAACAAATCCCAGCCAGCGCCGACACCCTTTCAAAGCCTTGCGGATTGAAACGACATGCGTAATAACCAGCCCATCACACAACGCGAACGCACATTCCCCGCTCAGCAACGGTTGATTTCCACGACCGATGCCAAAGGTGTGATCACGTATTGCAACGACGCCTTTGTGGAGATCAGCGGCTTTTCGCGTGATGAGCTGATGCGTGCCCCACACAACCTCGTGCGCCATCCCGATGTGCCGCCAGCGGTCTTTGACCACATGTGGACCACCTTGAAAAAGGGCCTGCCGTGGATGGGCATCGTGAAAAACCGCTGCAAGACCGGTGACCATTACTGGGTCAACGCGTATGTCACGCCAGTGTTTGAAAACGAGCGTGTGGTGGGATACGAATCGGTGCGGGTAAAACCGACTGCCGAACAGATTCGGCGCGCCGAAGCCCTGTATTCGCGGATCAACCGGGGCAAGCCTGCGATTCCACAGCGGGACAAATGGTTGCCGGTATTGCAGGACTGGTTGCCGTTCATTCTGGTCAGCCAACTGAGCTTCATGATTGGCGCCCTACTCACCTCAAGCTGGGGGTTTGTGCTGGCTGCGGTGTTGTCGATTCCGCTGGGGCTGCTGGGCCTGAGCTGGCAGCAACGCGGGATCAAACGCTTGCTGCGTCTGGCGGAACAGACCACATCCGACCCGCTGATTGCGCAGATGTACACCGACAGCCGTGGCCCGCAGGCGCGCCTGGAAATGTCCATCCTCAGCCAGGAAGCACGCCTGAAAACCTGCCTGACACGTTTGCAGGACACCGCCGAGCATTTGAGCGATCAAGCCCGTCAATCCGACGCCCTTGCGCATCAAAGCTCCAGCGGGCTTGAGCGCCAGCGTCTGGAGACTGAGCAAGTGGCCACTGCCGTGAATCAGATGGCAGCCACCACCCAAGAAGTCGCCAGCCACGTGCAACGCACCGCCGACGCCACACAAGAAGCCAACCGCCTGACCAGTCGCGGCCGCGACATCGCTGGGGAAACCCGTGAAGCCATTGAGCGTCTGTCCGTGGTGGTGGGTGAAACCGGCGCCACCGTTACCCAACTGGCCAAGGACAGTGACGAAATCGGCGGCGTGGTGGACGTGATCAAAGGCATTGCCGACCAGACCAACCTGCTGGCCCTCAACGCGGCCATCGAAGCTGCCCGCGCCGGTGAAATGGGCCGTGGCTTTGCCGTGGTGGCGGACGAAGTGCGCCAACTGGCACAACGCACCAGCACCTCGACCGGTCAGATCCACAGCCTGATTGCCAAACTGCAACAGACCGCTGCGACCGCCGTACAAACCATGGACGCCGGGCATCGCCAGGCAGAAGAAGGTGTGGCGCGGGTTCTGGAAGCGGATCAGGCGCTGGTGGGGATCAGTGAAGCGGTGGCCAATATCACCGACATGACCACGCAAATTGCCGCTGCCACCGAAGAGCAAAGCTCGGTTGCGGAAGAAATCAGCCGCAACATCAGCACCATTGCCGACCTGGCTGACCAGACCTCCGATCAGGCCCAGCGCTCAGCGCAGTTGAGCGAAGAGCTGACCCAGACCGTGAACGTGCAGTACTCGCTGGTGGAGCGGTTTAACCGCTGACCCGCCCCTGCCTCGCTACCGGACGCTATCTCGCGTTGCCCGGTAGCGACCAGGCAGGTTTCAACCCGTGTGCAATCCTGTCTGCCGCAGCGTCCAAATGGTGCGCATGGGTGTACCCCGACGCCTTGAGCGGCTTCAAATCGTGATCCCCCGCTGCCAACCACATCACGTCAATACTCGGCGCCAGGGTGTAACCCTGCACCGTTTCACGATTGCCCAAGGCATCGCGCGCTCCTTGAACGATCAGGGTTGGGGTTTTCAGCTCGGCCAAATGCGCAACACGCGGTTTTTCGGGCTTGCCCGAGGCATAAAACGGGTAGCCCAGGCACACCAGCGCATCCGCGCCCAACTCATCGACCACCAGGCTTGCCATGCGTCCGCCCATGGACTTGCCACCGACGGCAATTGGCCCAGCGACATGCCGTCGCACCTCGCTAAAAACCTCACGCCAGCATTCGAGCAGTTTGGCCTGTGGATTGGGAGGCCTTTTGCCACCATCCAGCCTGCGTTGCGCCATGTAGGGGAACTCGAAGCGAAGGACGTTAACCCCGCGAACGGCAAGGCGCTCAGCCATTTCACTCATCCACTGACTGTCCATTGGCGCGCCCGCGCCATGGGCCAGGATCAGGGTCGTACAGCCACCGGTGGACGCGCCATTCCATAGCCAGCCCCGCGCCTGCACGCACTGCGCCCATTGATCCCCGTCAATACCGACATCACCCGCTACCCCCATGCTTGCCTCGCTTTTAGTCTGCCTATAACTCCAGGCGCGCGTTTGCACGCACCTGATCCGTGGATGGGGAACCATGAACACTTCTACAAGTACCGCCTACAACTACAAGGTGGTCCGCCAATTTGCCATTATGACGGTGGTTTGGGGCATCGTCGGTATGGGGCTCGGCGTTTTTCTCGCCGCGCAGTTGGTCTGGCCTGAACTTAACTTCAATTTGCCTTGGACCAGTTTCGGGCGCCTGCGCCCATTGCACACCAATGCCGTGATCTTCGCCTTCGGCGGTTGCGCACTGTTCGCATCGTCGTTCTATTCGGTGCAACGCACCTGCCAGGCGACCTTATTCGCGCCAAAAATCGCGGCGTTCACCTTCTGGGGTTGGCAGCTGGTAATTTTGCTGGCCGCGATCAGCCTGCCGCTGGGCTTCACCAGTTCCAAGGAATACGCCGAACTGGAATGGCCGATCGACATCTTGATCACCATTGTCTGGGTCGCCTACGCCATTGTTTTCTTCGGCACGATCATGAAGCGCAAGACCAAGCACATCTACGTGGGCAACTGGTTCTTCGGCGCGTTCATCGTCACCGTGGCGATTTTGCACATCGTCAACAACCTGGAAATCCCGGTCAGCTTCACCAAGTCCTACTCCCTCTACGGTGGCGCTACTGACGCCATGGTCCAGTGGTGGTACGGCCACAACGCTGTGGGCTTTTTCCTGACGGCAGGCTTCCTGGGGATGATGTACTACTTCGTGCCGAAGCAGGCCGAACGTCCGATCTACTCCTATCGCCTGTCCATCGTGCACTTCTGGGCGCTGATCACCCTGTACATCTGGGCCGGTCCGCACCACTTGCACTACACCGCACTGCCGGACTGGGCACAGTCGCTGGGCATGGTGATGTCGCTGATTCTGCTGGCGCCAAGCTGGGGCGGCATGATCAACGGCATGATGACCTTGTCAGGGGCGTGGCATAAGTTGCGCAGCGACCCGATTCTGCGCTTCTTGGTGGTATCGCTGGCGTTCTACGGCATGTCGACCTTCGAAGGCCCGATGATGGCCATCAAGACCGTCAACGCCCTCTCCCACTACACCGACTGGACCATCGGCCACGTACACGCGGGTGCGCTGGGTTGGGTCGCCATGATCTCGATCGGCGCCCTGTACCACATGATCCCGAAAATCTTCGGTCGCCCGCAGATGTACAGCCTGGGCCTGATCAACGCCCACTTCTGGCTGGCAACCATCGGCACCGTGCTGTACATCGCGTCGATGTGGGTCAACGGCATCGCGCAAGGCCTGATGTGGCGCGCAGTCAACGAAGACGGCACGCTGACGTACTCCTTCGTCGAAACACTGGTGGCCAGCCACCCGGGGTTTGTCGTACGTCTGATCGGTGGTGCGATCTTCCTCAGCGGCATGTTGCTGATGGCTTACAACACTTGGCGCACCGTGCGTAACGCCGAGCCCGCTGAAGTCGTAGCCGCCGCGCAGATGGCCTGAGGAGTTCGCCATGAAACATGAAGTCGTAGAGAAGAACATTGGCCTGATGCTGTTGCTGATGATTCTGTGTGTGAGTGTCGGCGGTCTGACGCAGATCGTGCCGCTGTTTTTTGAAGACGTGACCAACACCCCGGTGGAGGGCATGAAGCCTTACACCGCGTTGCAACTGGAAGGCCGTGACATTTACATCCGCGAAGGCTGCGTGCAGTGCCACTCGCAGATGATTCGTCCGTTCCGTGCCGAGACCGAACGTTACGGTCACTACTCGGTAGCCGGTGAAAGCGTCTGGGATCACCCGTTCCTGTGGGGTTCCAAGCGTACCGGTCCGGACCTGGCCCGCGTCGGCGCCCGCTACTCCGATGACTGGCACCGTGCGCACTTGTACAACCCGCGCAACGTCGTGCCCGAGTCGAAGATGCCTGCCTATCCATGGCTGGTGGCCACACCGGTCGATGACAGCCATACCCGCAAGAAACTGGAAGTGATGCGCATGATGGGCGTGCCGTACACCGACGAAGACATCGCCGGTGCCAAGGATGCGGTCAAGGGCAAGACTGAAATGGACGCATTGGTGGCTTACTTGCAGGGCCTCGGCACTGCGATCAAGAGCAAGAGGTGAGCCATGGTCTTGGAGATGAGTAGTGGAATGATTCGCGGCCTGGGCACTGTCGTGGTGGCAGTGGCCTTTATTGGCCTGGCGCTGTGGGTATTCAGCCCGCGGCGCAAGTCGGAATTCGAAGACGCGACCTTACTGCCTTTCAAGGACGATCCAGAAGCCATCAAACACGTCGAGCAAGAACAAGCGTCTAGGAGTAACAAAGCATGACCACCTTCTGGAGTATCTATATCTGCGTGCTGACCATCGGCACGTTGATTGGCCTGACCTGGCTGCTGGTTGGTACGCGCAAGGGTGAAACCAAAGGCGAAACCGTCGAGACCATGGGCCATGCCTTTGATGGCATCGAGGAATACGACAACCCGCTGCCGCAATGGTGGTTCATGTTGTTCGTCGGCACACTGGTATTTGGCGTCGGCTACCTGATCCTCTACCCCGGCCTGGGCAACTGGAAAGGCCTGTTGCCTGGGTATGAAAACGGCTGGACCGGCGTCAACGAATGGCAAAAGGAAATGGACAAGGCAGATGCCAAGTTCGGCCCGATTTTCGCCAAGTACGCCGCCATGCCCGTTGAGCAAGTGGCTCAGGACCCGCAAGCCCTGAAAATGGGCGGTCGCCTGTTCGCGTCCAACTGCTCGGTGTGCCACGGTTCGGATGCCAAGGGTGCGTTCGGCTTCCCTAACCTGGCCGACAACTCATGGCGCTGGGGCGGCGATGCCGACACCATCAAGGCCACCATCATGGGCGGTCGTATAGCCGCCATGCCCGCCTGGGGCGAAGTGCTGGGCGAAGACGGGGTCAAGAACGTCGCCGCTTATGTGCGTCATGACCTGGCAGGCCTGCCGTTGCCGCAAGGCGCCACGGTGGATCTGGCCGCAGGCAAGCAAGCGTTCGACACCACGTGTGTGGCGTGCCACGGGGCCACCGGTAAAGGCACACCGATCATGGGTGCACCTGACCTGACCCAACCGGCCGCCTTCATCTACGGCACCAGCCTGGCTCAGTTGCAGCAAACCATTCGTCACGGCCGCCAGGGTCATATGCCGGCGCAGAACGAATTGTTGGGCAACGACAAGGTGCAACTGCTGGCCGCCTACGTGTTCAGCTTGTCCCACGGTAAGCAAGAGGAAAAATCAGCGGAATAATTTCCGGACATTTCCTGCCGCATCGTTTTGGTGCGGCAGTTCCCGCCTTCATGCGCGACCAAGTGTCGCACCTCCCAGCAGTCCCTCATTGCTCTCTCGCCATTCAGGACTAAGCTCTTAATTCTGTGCTTCGGCGTGCGCCGGGTTCAGGTCAAGCGAAAAAAATCGGTCAGTTGAAGGGCAGTGTTTCTGGCCACACGGTTGGGTTTATAACGGCTATCGTCGATTGTGGTCTTCGCCATGATGTCGTCTTGCCTTAATCGCACCCGGTTTTGTCCGTCCCACCCCCCTTCGCTTGCGTGCTCCATGCGTTTGATTTTCGTCGTGCAATTTAACCCTACGACACGTGTGGAAAGGGCGCAGAATCAGCGTTGGAAAGCATTGACCGAGGTCATGCTGCGTTGCAATAACCCTACGCTTTATACATACTTGCGCCCGATTTTTACTCCTAATAAAACACCTAAACCGTGGAACCTTAGAATGAGCACAGCAATCAGTCCGACTGCTTATAACTATAAGGTAGTCCGCCAGTTCGCCATCATGACGGTGGTCTGGGGGATCCTTGGCATGGGGCTCGGGGTTTTCATCGCTTCACAACTTGTGTGGCCTGAATTGAACCTTGGCCTTGAGTGGACGACCTTCGGCCGTCTGCGTCCCTTGCACACCAACCTGGTGATTTTCGCCTTCGGTGGTTGTGCATTGTTCGCCACCTCTTATTACGTCGTGCAGCGCACCTGCCAAACGCGTCTGATCTCCGATGCCCTCGCCTCCTTTACCTTCTGGGGCTGGCAAGCGGTGATCGTCGGCGCCTTGATCACGTTGCCGCTGGGTTACACCACGACCAAAGAATACGCAGAGCTGGAATGGCCTTTGGCTATCCTGCTGGCCATCGTTTGGGTGGTCTACGGCATTGTGTTCTTCGGGACCATTACCAAGCGCAAAACCAAGCATATCTACGTGGGTAACTGGTTCTACGGTGCATTCATCATCGTAACGGCCATGCTGCACATCGTGAACCACGCCTCCCTGCCCGTGACGCTCTTCAAGTCCTACTCGGCTTACGCCGGTGCGACCGACGCCATGATCCAGTGGTGGTATGGCCACAATGCCGTGGGTTTCTTCCTGACCACCGGCTTTCTGGGGATGATGTATTACTTCGTTCCCAAGCAGGCCGAGCGTCCGATCTACTCGTACCGCCTGTCGATCGTGCATTTCTGGGCACTGATCACCCTGTACATCTGGGCCGGTCCGCACCACTTGCACTACACCGCACTGCCGGACTGGGCCCAGTCGCTGGGCATGGCCATGTCGATCATCCTGCTGGCACCGAGCTGGGGCGGCATGATCAACGGCATGATGACCCTGTCGGGCGCCTGGCATAAGCTGCGCACCGACCCGATCCTGCGCTTTTTGGTGGTATCGCTGGCGTTCTACGGCATGTCGACGTTCGAAGGCCCGATGATGGCCATCAAGACCGTCAACTCGCTGTCGCACTACACCGACTGGACCATCGGCCACGTTCACGCCGGCGCGTTGGGCTGGGTTGCGATGATCTCCATCGGCGCCCTGTACCACATGATTCCGCGCCTCTATGGGCAAAAGGCCATGTACAGCACCAGCCTGATCAACACCCACTTCTGGCTGGCAACGATCGGTACCGTGCTGTACATCGCGTCGATGTGGGTCAACGGCATCACCCAGGGCCTGATGTGGCGCGCCATCAACGACGACGGCACCCTCACCTACTCGTTCGTCGAAGCGCTGCAAGCCAGCCATCCGGGCTATATCGTTCGCGCCATCGGCGGTGCTTTCTTCGCCAGCGGCATGCTGTTCATGGCCTACAACGTGTTCCGCACGGTACGCGCCTCGAACCCGGTAGAAGCTGAAGCAGCCACCAAGATCGCTGTCGTTGGAGCCCACTGATGAAGCACGAAACAGTCGAGAAGAACATCGGCCTGATGGCCTTCTTCATGGTCATCGCCGTGAGCATTGGTGGTTTGACCCAAATCGTTCCGCTGTTCTTCCAGGACGTGACCAACACGCCCGTCGAAGGCATGAAGCCGCGCTCGGCACTTGAACTCGAAGGCCGCGACATCTACATCGCCAACGGTTGCGTTCAGTGCCACTCGCAAATGATCCGCCCGTTCCGTGCTGAAACCGAACGTTACGGCCATTATTCCGTCGCCGGAGAAAGCGTCTGGGACCACCCGTTCCTGTGGGGTTCCAAGCGCACCGGGCCGGACCTGGCCCGTGTCGGCGGCCGTTACTCCGATGACTGGCAACGTGCGCACTTGTACAACCCGCGCAACGTGGTGCCGGAATCGGTCATGCCCGCGTATCCGTTCCTCGTGGAGCGCAAGCTGGACGGCAAGGACACCGCGAAAAAAATGGAAGTCTTGCGCACGCTCGGCGTCCCTTACACCGACGAAGACATCGCCGGTGCCAAGGATGCAGTGAAGGGCAAAACCGAAATGGACGCACTGGTGGCATACCTCCAGGGCTTGGGCACCATCATCAAAAGCAAACGGTGATCTAGATGGATATCGGGATGATTCGTGGCCTGGGCACTGTCGTCGTGATGGTGGCTTTTATCGGTTTGGCGCTGTGGGTGTTCAGCCCGCGCCGCAAGTCGGAGTTTGAAGACGCAACCCTGTTGCCGTTCAAGGATGATCCCGAAGCCATCAAGCACGTCGAGCAAGAGCAAGCTTCTAGGAGTAACAAAGAATGACTACGTTCTGGAGTCTGTACGTCACAGTCCTCACTCTGGGTACCATCTTCGCCTTGACCTGGTTGTTGCTGGCCACCCGCAAGGGGCAACGCAGCGAACAGACTGACGAGACAGTTGGGCACTCTTACGACGGGATTGAAGAGTACGACAACCCGATGCCGAAATGGTGGTTCATGCTGTTTGTGGGCACCGTGATTTTTGCCTTGGGCTACCTGGTGCTGTACCCGGGTCTGGGTAACTGGAAAGGCCTGTTGCCGGGTTACCAGTACCTCGACCTGCAAAAGGAAACGCCGTTTGCCAATGGTCAGACAGGCTGGACCGGGGTTCACGAGTGGGAAAAGGAAATGGCCAAATCGGATGCCAAATTTGGTCCGATCTTCGCCAAATTCGCTGCCATGCCCATTGAGGAAGTCGCTAAAGATCCGCAAGCACTGAAAATGGGCGGCCGTTTGTTCGCGTCCAACTGCTCGGTGTGCCACGGTTCCGACGCCAAGGGCGCTTACGGCTTCCCTAACCTGACCGACGCCGACTGGCGCTGGGGCGGCAGCCCGCAAGAGATCAAGACCACCATCATGGATGGCCGCCACGCGATGATGCCGGGCTGGGCTGACATAATCGGCGAACAGGGCGTTAGCGACGTAGCCGCTTACGTGCTGACCCAGCTGGACGGCCGCAAGCTGCCAGAAGGTGCCAAGGCTGATCCGGCCAAAGGCAAAGAGCTGTTCGCCACCAACTGTGCCGTGTGTCACGGCCCGGAAGGCAAAGGCAACCCGCTGATGGGCGCACCCAACCTGACTCACCCGGGCGCATTCATTTACGGTTCGAGCTTCGCGCAACTGCAGCAGACCATCCGTTACGGCCGTGAGGGCCAGATGCCTGCTCAAGCGGATCTGCAAGGGAACGACAAGGTTCACTTGCTGGCTGCTTACGTGTACAGCCTGTCCCACGGTGAAGACGCCAAGGCCGCTGAATAACCCAGTGGTTTGACCGCGTTGACAAAAAGCCCCGCCACCCAGTGTTGGCGGGGCTTTTTTACGCCATGAGAAACTGCACGTAACGCAATGAAACCGCTCTGGCCAAGCGTGCTACGGGCTTTGCGGCCTGCAGCCAAACACTGAAGTCAATTGATCTGTGTCATGACTTGTTACAACTGCTATACCAAGTTCTGTTTTTTCGGAACGCGACCAAAGGTCGCACCCTTGAGCTAGAGTCACAGGCGTATCATTGCGCCACTGCAACACCTTCTGACTGCGGCCGGCACGCACTGGTCGCGGCATTTTTCCACTGCCGTGGGACGCACTAATGAGCAATCAGATTCCAGTACACGATGTAACGCCACCTGCCAAGAAGGCACCTGAAAGCGTCAACCTCTATGCTGCCCGGGAAAAGATCTACACCCGCGCATTCACCGGTTTGTTCCGCAATTTGCGAATGGTCGGGGGGGCTGTGCTGTTTTTGCTGTACTTCGGCACTGTCTGGCTCAACTGGGGCGGCCATCAGGCTGTCTGGTGGAACCTTCCGGAACGTAAATTCTTCATTTTTGGCGCCACCTTCTGGCCACAGGATTTCATCCTGCTGTCGGGCCTGCTGATCGTCGCCGCCTTCGGCCTGTTCTTCATTACTGTGTACGCCGGGCGTGTGTGGTGTGGCTATACCTGCCCGCAGAGCGTGTGGACCTGGGTTTTCATGTGGTGCGAAAAAGTCACCGAAGGTGACCGCAACCAGCGCATCAAACTCGACAAAGCGCCGATGAGCGCCAACAAGTTCGTGCGCAAGCTCAGCAAGCACAGCCTGTGGCTGCTGATCGGCTTTGTCACCGGCATGACCTTTGTCGGCTACTTCTCCCCCATTCGCGAGCTGGTGATCGATTTCTTCACCGGCCAGGCCGATGGCTGGGCGTATTTCTGGGTCGGCTTCTTTACCCTCGCCACCTACGGCAATGCCGGGTGGCTGCGCGAACAAGTGTGCATTTACATGTGCCCGTATGCGCGGTTCCAGAGCGTGATGTTCGACAAGGACACACTGATCGTGTCCTACGACCCGCGTCGCGGTGAAGTCCGCGGCCCGCGCAAGAAAGATGCGGACTACAAGGCGCAAGGGCTGGGTGACTGTATCGACTGCACCATGTGCGTACAGGTGTGCCCGACGGGGATCGACATCCGTGACGGCCTGCAGATCGAGTGCATCGGCTGCGCGGCTTGTATCGACGCCTGTGACAGCATCATGGACAAGATGAACTACCCGCGCGGCCTCATCAGCTACACCACCGAACACAACTTGTCCGGGCAAAAAACCCACAAGCTGCGCCCTCGCCTGATCGGGTATGCGCTGGTGCTGCTGACGATGATGGGCTTGCTCGCCGCCGCCTTCTTTACCCGCAGCCTGGTCGGGTTTGATGTCAGCAAAGACCGCGTGCTGTACCGCGAAAACGCTGAGGGCCGGATTGAAAACGTGTACAGCCTGAAGATCATGAACAAGGACCAGCACGACCATACCTACGTGCTCGACGCCACGGGCCTGCCGGACCTGAAACTGCAAGGCAAACGCGAGATCAAGGTAGCCGCCGGCGATATCGTCAGCATGCCGGTCGAGCTGTCGATTGCCCCCGAAGCGCTGCCGTCCAGCACCAATGAGGTGTATTTCATTCTCAAGGACGCGGACAACAGCGACATCAACGTTAAAGCCAAGAGCCGCTTCATCGGCCCCCAAATCAGATAAGAGAGCCTTGCCATGCCAGCACCAAAACCCTACAGCCCGTGGTACAAGCATCTGTGGCCGTGGATCATCATTGCCATCCTGGCTTGCTCGGTGACGCTCACGCTGTCGATGGTCACCATTGCGGTGAACAACCCCGACCACCTGGTCAATGACAACTACTACGAGGCGGGCAAAGGCATCAACCGCTCGCTCGACCGCGAGCTGTTGGGCCAGAACCTCAACCTTAAGGCGACGTTGCACCTGGATGGCATGACCGGTGAAGTGGTGCTGCTGCTTGAGGGCAACAGCCACCCGAAAACCTTAGAACTGAGCCTGATTTCGCCAACCCAGCCTGAAAAAGACCGCAAGGTGTTGCTGACCCAGAGCGAGTCGGAACCGCGCCGTTACATCGGCCAGCTGGATGACAAGGTTGAAGGTCGGCGCTTCGTCGAGCTGCTGGGCGTCGAAGACGGCAAGACCTGGCGCCTGTTTGAGGAAGAAGAAGTCGGTCACGACAAAGACCTGTTGTTGGGTGACGAACCCCTGCAAGGCGCTGAAGACCACTCCAAACAGTAAACACATTGCCCGCAGGGCCGTCGTCACAGGGATACGCGAACCCTGCACCGTCGGCCCTGCGGGCAATGATGTATGTTCAGCGCACAGCCTCGCGACAGACCGCCATGACCACTCCCGTTCCCTGCTATCACTGCGCCCTGCCCGTTCCGCCTGGCAGTCGATTCACTGCAATCGTTCTCGGTGAGACCCGCGAGTTTTGCTGCCCCGGCTGCCAGGCCGTGGCAGAAGCCATCGTCGCTGGCGGCCTGGAAAGTTATTACCAGCACCGCAGCGAAGCCTCTGCCAACCCTGAAGCGCTACCCGTGCAACTGGTGGAAGAGCTGGCCCTGTATGACCGTCCCGACGTGCAACAGCCTTTTGTGCGACACGAAGGGGAACAGGCAGAAACCACTTTGTTGATTGAAGGCATCAGTTGCGCGGCTTGTGGCTGGTTGATTGAAAAACACCTGCGCCGCCTGCCGGCGGTCAGCGAAGCACGCCTGAACCTGTCCAATCACCGCCTGCATGTGCGCTGGGCCGACAGCCAACTGCCCCTCAGTGAAGTGCTGAGCGAACTGCGTCACATCGGCTATGCGGCCCACCCGTATCAGGCCGACCGCGCTACCGAGCAACTGGCCAGTGAAAACCGCCTGGCCTTGCGCCAATTGGGCGTCGCTGGATTGCTGTGGTTTCAGGCCATGATGGCTACCATGGCAACTTGGCCCGAATTCAACATCGACCTCAGCCCCGAGATGCACACTATCCTGCGCTGGGTCGCACTGTTTCTGACCACCCCCATTGTGTTTTACAGCTGCGCGCCGTTTTTCAAAGGCGCCATGCGTGACCTGCGTACTCGGCACCTGACCATGGATGTGTCGGTATCTCTGGCCATCGGCGGTGCCTACATCGCCGGTATCTGGACTGCCATTACCGGCATCGGCGAACTGTATTTCGATGCAGTGGGCATGTTTGCGCTGTTCCTGCTGGCCGGGCGCTACCTCGAACGTCGCGCCCGGGAGCGCACCGCCGCCGCGACCGCGCAACTGGTTAATCTGCTGCCCGCCTCGTGCCTGCGCCTGAGCAGTGACGGGCAAAGCGAGCGCATCCTGCTGACTGAACTCAAGGTCGGGGACAAGGTACTGGTGCACCCCGGTTCGATCTTGCCGGCCGATGGCAAGATCCTCGACGGGCAATCGAGTATCGACGAATCACTGCTGACCGGCGAATACCTGCCCCAGCCTCGCAGTCCCGGCGACGCGGTTACGGCGGGCACGCTGAACGTCGAAGGCGCCCTGACCCTCGAAGTACTGGCCTTGGGCCAGGACACGCGCCTGTCGGCCATCGTCCGCTTGCTCGACCGCGCGCAAAGCGAAAAACCGCGCCTGGCCGAAATTGCCGACAAGGCCGCGCAATGGTTTTTGCTGTTCTCGTTACTCGCAGCGGCTGCCATCGGGGTGTTGTGGTGGCAGCTAGACCCCTCCCGCGCATTCTGGATTGTGCTGGCCATGCTGGTAGCAACTTGCCCGTGTGCCCTCTCGCTGGCCACCCCCACCGCCCTCACAGCGGCCACCGGCACTTTGCACAAGTTGGGCCTGCTGCTGACCCGCGGGCACGTGATCGAAGGGTTGAACCAAATTGACACGGTGATCTTCGACAAAACCGGAACCTTGACCGAAGGCCGTCTGGCGCTGCGGGCCATTCGCCCCCTGCGTGACCTGGACAGCGACCAATGCCTTGCGCTGGCCGCTGCGCTGGAAAACCGCTCTGAACACCCGATTGCCCGCGCATTCGGCCGCGCGCCACACGCCGCAGAAGACGTGCACAGCACGCCCGGCCTGGGCCTTGAAGGGCGCGTAGGTGTGCAGCGTTTGCGCATTGGCCAACCGGGGTTTGTCTGTGAGCTGAGCCAAGCGACCCTGCCGGACATGCCGCAGGAGCCGGGTCAATGGCTGCTGCTGGGGGACGCTCAGGGCCCGCTGGCCTGGTTCGTCCTTGATGACCGCCTGCGCGCTGACGCCCCTGCTCTGCTGGCGGCCTGCAAGGCACGGGGCTGGCGAACGCTGCTGCTGTCTGGCGATACCTCACCGATGGTCGACAGTGTGGCGGCCGAGCTGGGGATTGATGAAGCGCGGGGCGGCCTGCGCCCCGACGACAAATTGCACGTGTTGCAGCAGTTGCATGCCCAGGGCCGCAAAGTGTTGATGCTCGGTGACGGGGTCAACGACGTGCCGGTGCTGGCTGCTGCCGACATCAGCGTGGCCATGGGATCAGCAACCGATTTGGCCAAAACCAGCGCGGATGCCGTGCTGCTGTCCAATCGGCTGGATGCATTGGTGCAAGCGTTCAGCCTTGCCCGTCGCACGCGTCGGGTTATCATCGAAAACCTGTTGTGGGCAGGCCTGTACAACGGCCTGATGCTACCTTTTGCGGCGCTGGGCTGGATCACCCCCGTGTGGGCCGCCGTGGGCATGTCCATCAGCTCACTGACCGTGGTCTTGAACGCCTTGCGCCTGACGCGCATGCCGAAGCAGGCCAGCCCGCAACCGACCCTCGACCCTCAGCCGATGCCTGTCTGAAACGGCCGTCCGGAGTTCATATGCCAGCACTTTACGTCATGATTCCCGCGGCCTTGCTGATTGTCGGGGTCGCCATTTACATCTTCTTTTGGGCGGTGGACAGCGGCCAGTACGACGATTTGGACAGCCCAGCCCACAGCATTCTGTTTGACGATCAGGACCCGCAACACACTGCCGCCGTCGACGAGGCCAAAGGCCTGCACCCGGACGCCTCCAAAGACGACGATCAAAAAGCGCCGCCCCATGCTTGAATTGGCGCCCCTGCTGGTTTCAGCCGTCATCCTCGGCCTGCTGGGCGGTGGCCATTGCCTGGGGATGTGCGGCGGATTAATGGGCGCGTTGACGCTGGCCATCCCAAAAGAACAACGCAGCCGACGCTTCAGGTTGCTGGTGGCCTACAACCTCGGTCGAATTCTCAGCTATGCCGCAGCCGGTTTATTGCTCGGGCTCGCGGGCTGGGCCGTGGCCAACAGCCCGGCGGCGCTGTTCATGCGCCTCCTGGCGGGGGTGCTGCTGATTTGCATGGGCTTGTACCTGGCGGGCTGGTGGAGCGGGCTGACCCGTATTGAAAGCCTGGGACGCGGCCTGTGGCGCCATATCCAGCCGATTGCGACGCGACTGTTGCCGGTATCGAGCATGCCGCGCGCTTTACTGCTGGGCGCACTGTGGGGCTGGCTGCCGTGCGGGTTGGTATACAGCACCCTGATCTGGTCAGCCAGCCAGGGCAGCGCGACCGACAGCGCGCTGTTGATGCTCGCATTTGGCCTTGGTACGTGGCCGGTGTTGCTGGCCACAGGGCTTGCGGCCGAGCGCGTAACGGCGCTGCTGCGCAAACGCAGCGTGCGCATGACGGGCGGCGTGCTGGTAATCCTGTTCGGCATCTGGACCCTGCCCGGCCCCCATCAACACTGGCTGATGGGGCACTGAACCGGGCCGACCGAGGCCGCTCGCGACCCGCAATGGAAGCGTGCGCCTCTTACCCCTTCGCTGCCGCGTGCCTGGACCGCGACGGAAAACCTTGCAACCACAGCGCTTGATGCAAATCAAGATGCAGCAGTGACTCACCCCCTAGACTCGCGATTATTGCCAGCCATCCCGGGGGATACCCGCATGCTCGACGCCATTCGTTGGGACTCAGATTTAATTCGCCGTTACGACATGGCCGGACCGCGCTATACCTCGTATCCAACCGCCATGCAGTTCAACAGCCAGGTCAGCGCGTTTGACCTGCTGCACGCCTTGCGTGAAAGCCGCAAGGCGTTGCGCCCTCTGTCGTTGTATGTGCACGTGCCGTTCTGCGCGAACATTTGCTACTACTGCGCCTGCAACAAAGTCGTGACCAAAGACCGGGGTCGCGCTCAGCCGTATCTGCAACGCCTGGAGCAGGAAATCCAACAGATCGCCTGCCACCTCGACCCCAAGCAAAAGGTTGAACAACTGCACTTTGGCGGCGGTACCCCGACGTTCCTCAGCCATGACGAACTGCGCCAGTTAATGGGTAAGTTGCGCCAGCATTTCAACCTGCTGGACGATGACTCCGGCGACTACGGCATTGAGATCGACCCGCGCGAGGCCGACTGGTCGACCATGGGGCTGTTGCGCGAACTCGGGTTTAACCGGGTCAGTATCGGCCTACAGGACCTCGACCCGCAGGTACAACGCGCGGTGAATCGCCTGCAAAGCCTGGAAGAGACCCGCGCTGTGATTGACGCGGCGCGTACCCTGCAGTTTCGTTCGATCAATATCGACTTGATCTACGGCCTGCCCAAACAGACACCCGAGGCGTTCGCACGCACGGTCGAAGAGGTCATTAACCTGCAGCCGGATCGCTTGTCCGTGTTCAACTACGCGCACTTGCCTGAACGTTTCATGCCACAGCGCCGCATCAATGCAAGCGATTTGCCTTCACCCGCTGACAAGTTGCTGATGCTGCAACACACCATTGAGCAGTTGACCCAAGCCGGTTATCGCTACATCGGTATGGATCATTTCGCCCTGCCGGATGACGAACTGGCCATTGCGCAGGAAGAAGCCACCCTGCAACGCAACTTTCAGGGCTACACCACCCACGGTCATTGCGACCTGATCGGGCTCGGTGTTTCGGCCATCAGCCAGATCGGCGACCTGTACTGCCAGAACAATAGCGATCTGGCGCAGTACCAGAACACGCTGGCCAGTGCGCAGCTCGCCACCAGCCGGGGGTTGATCTGCAATCAGGATGACCGGATTCGCCGCGAAGTGATTCAGCAAATTATCTGCAACCTGCACCTGCCGTTTGCGCGCATCGAACAGGCGTTCAACATCGACTTCAGGGGGTATTTCGCGGCCCAGTGGCCAGCACTGGAAGAGATGGCGCAAGACGGCCTCATCGCACTGGACAGTGACCAGTTGACTGTTCTGCCCGCGGGGCGGTTATTGGTGCGCTCGGTGTGCATGGTGTTTGATGCCTACCTCGAACAGCAAAACCGCCAGCGCTATTCGCGGGTTATTTAGCGGCTAATGAAGCGGTCTTGAGCGCGTCATCGCCGCTCAAATCTTTCATGGCCTTGGCCAGGCTGGCGTTGAGCGTGATCAGACTGGCCGTCAAGCTGGAAATCTCGCCCTGCAACGCAGACGCTTGAGCCTTGGCCTGTTCCGGGCTCAGGCTGCTGTTGGTCAACACTTGTTGCAGTTGCTGCTGCTTCTCGGCGATCTGTTTTTTGACCTCGCGAATCATTTTCAGCAGCTTCTGAATGTTATCGGGCAAGCCGCTGTCTTCGATGTCGTTGTTATTAGCCTTTTGTGCACCGGCTGCTTTGAGGGCAGCGCCGGAAATAGTGACCGACACGCCTTCGGCTGGCGCAGCGGCATCTACTTCAAGTGTCGCGTTTTTATCGGCCGTTTTCGGGTTCTGTGCATTCTGCGCAGGCACCGCGATATGCAACATGCCACTTTGACCCAGGGTTACTCCACCCATCGACGACATCTTCCCTGCTCCCTTTATCAACGATAACTTTTATATCGGCCAAATCCTGCCTTCCTTGAGACCTACGCCCACAAAGGGTGCACTGGTCTGGATTCCCGTGCTGAGTTACCCTTGTAACTTATGTGTGTTTTCCCACAAGGATTAAAGAAATGTCTGAGCCAGTAAAACTGCGCGCTCATAACCAGGCTCACTGCAAGGATTGCAGTTTGGCGCCTCTGTGCTTACCACTTTCATTGAATCTGGAAGACATGGACGCGCTGGATGAGATCGTCAAGCGAGGCCGCCCCCTAAAAAAAGGTGAGTTCCTGTTTCGCCAGGGCGATACGTTTGGCTCGGTGTACGCAGTACGTTCTGGCGCGCTCAAGACATTCAGCTTGAGCGACAGCGGCGAAGAGCAAATCACGGGCTTCCACTTGCCCAGTGAACTGGTCGGTCTGTCCGGCATGGACACCGAAGCCTATCCGGTGTCGGCACAGGCGCTGGAAACCACTTCGGTGTGCGAGATTCCGTTTGAGCGTCTCGATGAACTGGCGCTGCAACTGCCTCAACTGCGTCGTCAATTGATGCGCGTGATGAGCCGCGAAATCCGCGACGATCAACAAATGATGCTCTTGCTGTCGAAAAAGACCGCCGATGAACGTATTGCCACGTTCCTGGTTAACCTGTCTGCCCGCTTCCGGGCTCGCGGGTTCTCGCCCAACCAATTCCGCCTGAGCATGTCACGCAACGAAATCGGCAACTACCTGGGCCTGGCCGTTGAAACGGTCTCGCGGGTGTTCACGCGCTTGCAGACTGACAAATTGCTGAGCGCCGAGGGCAAGGAAGTGCACATCCTTGATCCAATCAAGCTGTGCGCGCTGGCAGGCGGATCCCTGGAAGGCTAAAGCCGCTATACTGGCGCGCTTAATGCACGCCAGGACACTCCCACACCATGGTCTTCAACGACTTCTGCTTAAAATCGCTGATCCGCCCGGTCATTGACTTCCCCAAGCCGGGCGTGATTTTTCGCGACATCACCCCGCTGTATCAATCCCCCCGCGCCATGCGCGTGATTGCCGATTCGTTTATCGAACGCTACGTAGAAGCCGACTTCACCCACATTGGCGCCATGGATGCACGCGGGTTTCTGATCGGATCGGTGCTGGCTCACCAGCTCAACAAGCCCCTGATCCTGTTTCGCAAGCAGGGCAAACTGCCGGCGGATGTGATCGCTGAAGGCTATCAGACCGAATATGGCGAAGCGTTTCTCGAGGCGCACGCAGACAGCTTGTGCGAAGGCGATTCGTTGCTGATCGTGGATGACCTGATTGCCACAGGCGGCACATTGATTGCTGCCGCCAATCTGGCACGGCGCATGGGAGCAACAGTCTTTGAAGCGGCGGCCATTATTGACCTGCCAGAGTTGGGCGGCTCAAAGCGTCTGAATGACATCGGCATTTCGACCTTCAGCCTGACTGAGTTTTCACTGACCGAATAAAGCGTCGCCCTTGTTGCCATGATCGGCAGCAAGGGCAATTGCCTCACAGCGCGATAGGTTTGCGCCCGGCGAACGAATGCGCCAGTGTGCCGCCATCTACCAATTCAAGCTCGCCACCCAACGGTACACCGTGGGCGATGCGCGAGGCGATCAACCCTTTGCTGTGCAACAACTGGGCGATGTAATGCGCAGTGGCCTCGCCTTCGACCGTCGGGTTGGTAGCCAGGATGACTTCCGTGAAGGTGCCTTGCGATTCAATCCGCGCCATCAGCTGCGGAATGCCAATCGCCTCTGGCCCCAAGCCATCAAGCGGCGACAAATGCCCCTTGAGCACGAAGTAACGACCGCGATAACCCGTTTGCTCCACGGCATAGACGTCCATCGGGCCTTCCACCACACACAGCAGGGTGTCATCGCGACGCAGGTCCGCGCATTGCGGGCACAGATCGTCTTCGGTCAGGGTGCGGCACAACCGGCAATGCCCCACGCCTTCCATCGCCTGACTCAACGCCAGCGCCAGACGCGAGCCACCACTGCGGTCACGCTCCAGCAACTGCAGAGCCATGCGCTGCGCGGTCTTTTGACCCACGCCCGGCAAAGTGCGCAAGGCATCAATCAGTTGGCGAATCAGGGGGCTAAAGCTCATAGGGAAAAGTCCGACAAAACAACGAGAGGCGGTTTATACCCGCCCGGTCAGGCAGCGTCAAATTCTCTCGCCACCCCCGCAGCCTGCGACAGCGACGACAAAAAGCGGACAAAAAAAAGCCGGGCGCGGAGCCCGGCTTTCCAAAAGCGCCTTAGAACGGCAGCTTCATGCCCGGTGGCAATTGCATGCCCGCGGTCACGCCGCTCATTTTGTCCTGGCTGTTGGCTTCGATCTTGCGAACTGCGTCGTTGACGGCCGCAGCGAACAAGTCTTCCAGCACTTCGCGGTCATCATCGCTCACGCCTTCCAACAAGCTTGGGTCAATGCTGACACGCTTGATGTCGTGACGCCCGGTCATGACCACGCTCACCATATCGCCACCCGCCTTGCCGGTGACTTCTGCGTTGGCCAGTTCTTCTTGCATCTTGGCCATCTTTTCCTGCATCTGCTGCGCCTGCTTCATCAGGCCGGCCATGCCACCTTTCATCATGGGAATCACCTCAAATAGTCTATGCACACGATGCCCATGGCCTTGGACCACGGGCTGAAATTTTTTATCCGCCGTTACACACCCTGGGGCTCGACCACGTCGACAGGTTCAATCGTATCGTCGCGCACGGATGCGTCGAACTGTTGAATCATTTGCTGGACCAACGGATCGCCATGGATCGACTCCTCCGCCAGACGCTGACGCTCGGCGCGCATGCGGGCGGCCGCTTGCGCCGGGGTTTCCTGCTCGGGCTTGATCAGCTCGATGGTGACTTTAAGCGTGCGTTGCAAGTACTGGTTCAGGGCATCGTTCAAGCGGCGCTGCTGGGTCGCGTTAAACAACGCACTGTGCGCCGGGTCCAGGTGCAGCAGCCACTCATCCCCTTCAGCCGAGATCAATGTGCAGTTGGCACCAATGCTCGCCGTCATCCCCGATACCGGTAAGTTGGGGAACATGTTCAGCCATTCAAGGGCCAGCCCTGTTGCCGGCATCGCGGCTGGCAACGGTTCAGGCTCCGGCGCGGGCTCATGCTCGGCAGCATGCTCACTGGCCAGTTCGTCCAGATAACTATAGGCCGCCGAGTCCATATCCGACTCGATGTAATCTTCATCCAGCGGTGGCTCGTCATCGCGGTCCATGCCTGAAAGGGCCGCATCGACTTGCTCGGCGGTCGGCTCCGGGATCGCTGCGGACGTCCATTGCGGCGCGTCGGGCACAACGCTGTCCGGGGTAGGCAACGGCATCGGTGGCAATGCTGGCGGCTCACTGACGGTGTCCAGCACCGGCTCGGGGGCAGGTTCCTGCTCGACCACCGGCACAGCAGGCTCATTCCACGGCAAATCGATTTCCGCAACCGCAGGCGCGGGGGCAGGCGTCGGTTGCGGAGCAACCTCCGGGACAGGCACCGCTAAGGGCTGCGGCGCCACCTCGGTGGTCGTCGCCACGGATTGAGCGGAATCAACTGTGGCCTGGCTGATCCCCACGGGCTTTAGCGGCTGACTCGGTGCGTCCCCGGTGTCGGCAGGACGGAAAGCCAGCATGCGCAGCAGCACCATCTCAAAGCCGCCACGCGGGTCTGGCGCGAGGGGCAAATCACGGCGGCCAATCAGGCCCATCTGGTAATAAAACTGCACATCTTCGGCGGGCATCGCGTGCGCCAGCGCCAACACCCGATCCCGGTCGCCGTGGCCATTGTCTACGCCCTCAGGCAATGCCTGGGCAATCGCCACGCGGTGGAACACGTTGAGGATTTCCGACAGCACGCCACTCCAGTCCGGCCCCTGCTCGGCCAAATGACGCACGGCCTCAAGCAAGGCTTTGGCATCGCCCTGAATCAAGGCGTGGAGCAGGTCAAATACCTGACCGTGGTCCAGCGTACCGAGCATGGCCCGCACATCCGCGGCCAGCACTTTACCTTCACCGAACGCAATCGCCTGATCGGTCAGGCTCATCGCATCGCGCATCGACCCATCGGCCGCACGGCCGAGCAGCCACAGCGCATCGTCTTCAAACGGAACGTTTTCGACACTCAGTACATGGCTCAAGTGTTCGACCACGCGCTCCGGGGTCATGTTCTTGAGCGAGAACTGCAGGCAGCGGGACAAGATGGTCGCCGGCAGCTTTTGTGGATCAGTCGTCGCCAGGATGAACTTGACGTAGGGCGGCGGCTCTTCAAGGGTTTTAAGCAGCGCATTGAACGAATGGCTGGAGAGCATGTGCACTTCGTCGATCAGGTAGACCTTGAAGCGCCCGCGGCTAGGCGCGTACTGCACGTTATCGAGCAGCTCGCGGGTGTCTTCGACTTTGGTGCGGCTGGCCGCATCGATTTCGATCAGGTCAACAAAACGGCCTTCGTCGATTTCGCGGCACACCGAACACTCGCCACATGGGGTCGAGGTGATACCTGTTTCACAGTTCAGGCATTTGGCGATGATCCGCGCAATGGTGGTCTTGCCGACGCCACGGGTACCGGTGAAAAGGTAGGCGTGGTGCAAGCGCTGACTGTCCAGGGCGTTGATCAGAGCCTTGAGCACATGGGTCTGGCCGACCATTTCGCGGAACGAGCGCGGACGCCATTTACGTGCAAGAACCTGATAACTCATTGATAACCGTCGCGTCTAAAAAGCGGAAGGCGCTAATGCTAGCGGAGCAAGGCCAAAATTGCATCCGATGTGGCCGTCTAATCTGGCTATGCTGCTGCCTGACGGGCTATTTCTATCATTTTGGCCCCTGCCGGAGACCGTATGCGCTGGACCCACTGGATACTGCTACTGGCCGCATTACCCTGCCAGGCCCAACCGCCGCCCTTGCGCTTCGCCATCGTGGACAGTTGGGCAATGCCCATGGTGCGGCACGAGAATGGCCAGCCCACCGAAGGGATTCTCTTTGATGTGATGCAAAGCCTGGCACAGCACGTCGGACACCCGGCGCACTTTCAAGTACTGCCCCGTGCGCGGGTTCAGAGCGCCATGGACCATGGCGAAGTGGATGTGCGTTGCTTTGTCAGCCGTTCATGGGTCGGCCCGAACGCCGACCAATATTTGTGGAGCGAGCCCCTGATCCAGCAACGCGATGTCCTGGTGGGCACGCGTCAGCGCCCTGCCCCCGTCGATCTGCAGTCTCTGGAACGGCAATCGGTCGGCACTGTACTCAGCTACACCTACCCCTCACTGCAACCCTTGTTTGATGCGGGCAAATTGCAGCGCGATGACGCGCGCAGCCAGGATCAAGTGTTGCAAATGCTGATCATCGGACGCTTCAACTATGCGGTAAGCAATCAATGGGCTGTGGACTGGATTAACAAAGACCTCCAGCCGGCTGACCAACTGCACGCTGTGGCGCTGGTCCAGGAGCAACGGCTCGGCTGCATGGTGCGGGACGATCCGCAGCTACCCACAGGAAAAATCCTCAACACCCTGTCTGCCATGCGCCAATCCGGGGAGATTGAGCGCATCATTTCTCGCTACACCGCGCCCACCCCGCTGTGACGGCTCAGGCGCAGGCTGGCTGCAACCACGCCCTTGGCGGCTCGAAACCGGCCACCCAGCTCGCCACCTCGCGAATCGGCATGGGCCGGGCAATGAAATAGCCCTGCGCCACTTCGCAGCCTAGCTCCATCAGCAAGCAACCCTGCGCTTCGCTCTCCAGCCCTTCGGCGATCACGTTGCGCCCGAACGCCCGCGCCAGCCCCACGACCGCCGTGGTCAGGGCCAAGTCATCCTGATCGTGGAGAATGTCACGCACGAATGATTTGTCGATCTTGATGGTCTCGGTCGGCAAGCGCTTGAGATAGCTCAGCGAGGAATAGCCTGTTCCGAAATCGTCCAGCGAAAAACGCACACCTAGTGCCTGACACGCTTTGAGGCATTGACTGACATGTTGCATGTTTTCAATGGCCGCCGACTCGATGATTTCGAGATCAAGCTTTTCGGGTGGCACGTCCGCATACCGTCCCAGCAACACCTTGAGGCGCGCCACGAAGTCCGACCGCTGAAAGTGCCGGGCCGCAATGTTGACACTGATCGACCAGTGCGCCCCAGCCCGCTGCCATTCGTGCATTTGCCGGATCGCCTGATCGATTACCCATTCCCCGATATCAATAATCAAGTCGGTCTGCTCGACCACCGGCAAAA
The DNA here is from genome assembly GCF_002269125.1 of Pseudomonas lundensis. GTDB lineage: Bacteria > Pseudomonadota > Gammaproteobacteria > Pseudomonadales > Pseudomonadaceae > Aquipseudomonas > Aquipseudomonas lundensis_A. The sequence goes on from NZ_NQKI01000031.1 coordinate 30,962, forward strand.
AATCGCAGGGCTCCATCAGCCCTTTCTTCGGGTGATGCCAGCGCAACAAACCTTCAAAACCCAATACCTCGCCAGTACGCATGTTGACCTTGGGCTGGTAGTGCAAACACAGCTCACCCGCCGCCAACGCCTGGCGGACCCGCTCGACCTGTTCGTGGGTGGCCTTGATCTCGCGCCCCTTGAGCACATCGAACACGTAATAGCGGTTGCGCCCGCTTTGCTTGGCCACGTACATGGCTTGATCGGCATGGCGCAATAATGTGTCGGCGTCTTCGTTGTCCAGCGGATACAGCGTGACACCAATACTGGCACACACACTGAGGCTGTTTTCACCCACCGTGTAGGGCCTGGAAATGGCTGTCAACACGCGCTGCATGGCCCCGTGCAGCTCGTCCGCATCCCGCACATGGCGCAGGATCAAAACAAACTCGTCCCCCGCCAGACGCGCGACGACATCATCGCCGCGCATGATACTTTTCAAGCGTTTGGCCACCTCGATCAGCAGCAGGTCGCCACTGGCATGCCCGTAACCATCATTGACTGCCTTGAAGCCGTCCAGGTCGAGCATGCACACCGCCAACGGAATACCCTCGGCGCGCGAAGATGCAAGGGCCTGATTCAACAAGTCGGACAAGTAGGCGCGGTTCGGCAAACCGGTCAATACATCGTGACCCACTCGCCACTGCAGGGTGTGTAGCAACTGACGTTTTTCGCTGACATCAAAACGGATCGACAGGTATTTGCGCACTTGCCCCGTGGACTCATCCACCAGCGGCACCATGGTGCTGTCCACCCAGTAGACCGTGCCATCTTTGCCCCGGTTACAGATCTCGCCTTTCCAGACCTTCCCCCGGGCAATGGTGCGCCACATGCCCACAAAGAACTCGGGCGGGTGAAAGCCCGAGTTCAGTATGCGGTGATTGGCCCCCAACAACTCTTCACGCGGGTAGCCCGACACGTCGCAGAATTGCTCGTTGACGTAGGTGATGCGCCCACTTAAATCGGTTTCAGAAAAGATCGCCGCAGCATCTACAGCTTTGCGGTACATATCGTCCATGATTCACTTCACGCCTTGCAATTACCGATTAAAACGATCCACCAAGGCCCGTAGCCCTGTAGAAATTCGCTTGAGTTCGCCACCACGTACGACTGCCGCATTGGCGTTTTGCGCGGTATTTTGCACGGTTTGAGCAACATTGTTGATTTGGCGTGAAACATCTTCGGCAACCGAGGACTGTTCTTGCGACGCAGCGGCCATCTGCTGGCTCATGTCAGTGATGCGTTCAACGGCCTGACGGATACCCTGCAGCGCTTCCTGCGCTTGCAGCACCTGACGGACACCCTGCTCGGCCTCCTTGATACCCAGACTGGCAATGTTGACGGCATCCTCGGCGCCCACTTGCAGGTTTTCGATGATGCCCTGGATCTGCTGGGTCGACTCCCGGGTCTTGCCCGCAAGAGCTCGAACTTCATCCGCCACCACGGCAAAACCGCGTCCTTGCTCACCTGCGCGCGCGGCCTCGATGGCAGCATTGAGCGCCAGCAGGTTGGTTTGATCGGCAATCGCCCGGATCATGCTGGCCGCCACCATGATTTCCTGGGTTTGCCCGGCAAGATTGCCCACCGCGCCGTTGATCTGGTTCACCGTGTTAGCCAGCAACTGAATGGCGTCACGGGTGGTGCCAGCCACCAAACTGCCCTCTTCGGCCAATTGGTTTGCGGTCTTCGCCTCAGCGGCCGTGTGTTGAACATGCATGGCCACTTCAGAAATCGATGCGGCCATTTCGGTCATGGCGGCAGCGGTCATGTCCGTTTCAGCACGCTGTTGCAACAAAGCGCTTTCGGTGTCGCTGGACAATTGGCTGGAGTCCGCCGCCGCTTCGGCCATTTGATTGGCCAGATCCAGCAGGCGGGTCAGTGCGGTTTTCAAGCGCGCCTCTTCGCTGATCAAAATCATGTGCACCCGAGCAACGGCACCATCGGCGTCGCTGTACACCCTGGCGCTGATCGGGTCCGAAAACGAATCTGCAGAAGCGTTGAGGATGTGCTGGAATTGCTGACCTACGCGGCTATGCCCCCAGATGCCCACACCGATAAACAACGCCGCCGTGAGGCTTTGCGCAGCCAGCGTCGGTAGCACATAAGCACTGGCAATCGACACGATGGCAGCGGTGACCGGCAATAACAGGACGCCCGTTGTTTGCGCGACACGGTGCAACGCCGGCACGGCAGGCTTGCCTTCACGCAGACGTGCATACAGTGCTTCAGCGCGGGAGACCTGTTCCCGGGTGGGCTTGACGCGGACCGACTCGTACCCGACCACACGTCCGCCTTCCAGAATCGGCGTTACATACGCGCTAACCCAGTAGTAGTTGCCGTTCTTGCAGCGGTTTTTGACGACGCCCATCCAGCTTTTCCCGGCCTTGAGATAGCGCCACATCAGTTCGAAAACCGATGCCGGCATATCCGGGTGTCGCACCAGGTTATGCGTACTGCCGATCAACTCATCCTGAGCAAAACCGCTCATGGCCGCGAATTCGGCATTGCAATACGTGATATGACTGTGGACATCCGTGGCCGATATCAGCCGTTGATGGTCTGGAAACGTTTGCTCGACACCGGTCACGAGAAGATTAATGCGCACAGTAAAACTCCACCTGTGGACAGCACGCACACGCGTGCCATTGAAAACAGAAAAAACCCCAAGGCTCACCGCAAATACGCTTAAACCTGAATTAAGCAGACGTGCAACAGCACCCAATCTCCAACAACAGAGATGGGCTTAAAGAAGTTCACAAAGTGCGGCGATTCTACAAACTAATCACAACATTGCAAGTAAGACGACAACACAACAATCTTCTACACCGCAAAAAACACAACGTATCACATTGTTTTCTCAGGTATTTTTAACAGCTTAAAAGAAGCGCGCATGGCGCCGGGTCTTGCTCTGAGCCTTGCACGAATACCTCTCATCAACATTCAACTTTTCACTGCGTAACTGGCACACCCAAGCCTATACAACTTCATCAAACCAAAACGATAAAGGGGTCCCATTTTTAAGAATCATCCTAAATACCTTTACGCATTAACGACTATTAATTGGAAAACATTAGCCGACTAAACAACTCCATCTACATATAACCTACGGTTTAAGTCGGACAATAAGCAGGCGCTTTAACCCTCCTGCGTGAGCGCACATAAACGGCTTGAGTGTGTTCAATACAGGGCTTATTAGGAATCTAGACGAAGCAAAAACCAGTGACAGACAAATTCGAAATATGAAATCAGAGCAAGTGCACTAATTACTTAACCATCAGCACATATCCCGCTTACACCAACGCAGCATTCGCCCTCGCAAAGCGCAGAGGTCTGTACGACAGGCTTACGAGCGACGCTCAGGCAAGGCATATAAAGACGAGGAAAGGTCTTGGCAACACACGTGACGGGTGTCAGTGAGCATTCGCAGTGCTGTACTCAACGCTGCATAACCGAGCTCAGATACATTTTTTACAGAGCATCACGCACGAAAAAACACACAGCAAGGCAAGAGGCTGCGCTATGGGCATGGAAAGAAAGCGGGGGATTTGAAATGGAGGCAACCCCACCAGCCACACCCCGGCACACAGTGTTCCCGCTGTGGCTGCTTCCTTCCGGATCTGACCAGGTTCACGGGTAACCGTTGCGGAGGGACCGATAGGGTCACCATAACAACATTCGCCTAGCAGCGAACGGCGCCATTGTACCTGTCTGAGGAAAAGTTACAACCGCCTATTCAAGAATAAAAAAATGAACAGGCTCAGGCACTTGGATTGCGCAAGCGCTGCCAGACAGCCCGAGCCTGCGAACAGGGAGCGTGCCTGAAGCCGCGCGCTGCGCAAGGCACAACCTTGCGCAGCGTCCGGGCGACCGCCGGGGTTTCAGATCGGCGTCTTCACACGCTGATGCCCTGCCGGGCCAGAAACGCAACAAATGCCTCCTCGTCCAGCACCTTGAGCCCCAATTCGTTGGCCTTGACCAACTTGGATCCCGCACCCGGCCCCGCGACCACGCAGTGGGTCTTGCCGGACACCGAACCCGACACCTTGGCACCAAGGCTTTCCAGCTTGTCCTTGGCCACATCGCGACTCATCAGCTCCAGCGAACCGGTCAAGACCCAGGTCTGCCCTGCCAGGGGCAAGCCTTCCACGGTTTTTTTCTCGCTCTGCCAGTGCATGCCGAAATCGCGCAGTTGCGCCTCAATCGCCAGCGCCTGGCGGGCATTCTCAGGCTGGTCAAAAAACGCGCGCACCGCCTTGGCCTGCTTCTCCGGCAGCGCCTGACGCATGTCCAGCCAGTCAGCGTCGATCACGCCTTGCAGCGAACCAAACTTGTCCGCCAGCTTTTGCGCGCCGCCCGGCCCTACAAACGGGATATGCAGCTTGTCGATCAAGCCACCCAACGTCGCACTCGCGGCAAACTCAGCCCCCAGATCGCCCTGATCCTGCAACTCAAGCCCTCGCTCCAGCAACTGGCGGATCACCTGCCGGTTGTGTTCATCGCTGAAGAAGCTGTGAATCTCGTGGGCGACCTCCAGCCCCACATCCGGCAAGTACGTGAGTACCTGCGGCAACGCCTGCTGGACGCGCTCCAGCGAAGCCAGCGAGCGCGCCAGCACTTTGGCCGTTTCCTCGCCCACGTCCGGAATGCCCAGCGCATAGATAAAGCGGGCCAGTGTCGGACGTTTACTGTCAGCGATGGCGGCCAACAGATTTTTGGTCGACAACTCGGCAAAGCCGTCCAGCTCGACAATCTGATCGAAATTCAAAATGTACAGATCAGCCGGTGAACGCACCAAGCCTTCGTCCACCAACTGCTCAACGCTTTTTTCACCCAACCCTTCAATATCCATCGCCCGGCGCGAAACGAAGTGAATGATCGCCTGCTTAAGCTGCGCCCCGCAGGCCAGACGGCCCACGCAACGGTAGACCGCGCCCTCACTGACTGTTTCGCGGCCTTTGCTGCGTTTGATCAGCTGTGTGCGCTCGACATGCGAACCGCACACCGGGCAGTTTTCAGGAATGTGCACCGGCCGTGCAGAGTCCGGCCGGCGGTCCAGCACCACCTGCACCACCTGCGGGATCACATCGCCTGCACGGCGAATGATGACTGTATCGCCGATCATCAACCCCAGACGCGCCACTTCATCCATGTTGTGCAACGTTGCATTGGACACTGTCACGCCAGCCACCTTCACCGGCTTCAAACGTGCCACCGGGGTGACGGCGCCGGTTCGGCCTACCTGAAACTCCACATCCAGCAGCTCGGTCAGTTCCTCCATCGCCGGAAACTTATGGGCGATGGCCCAACGCGGTTCGCGGGCACGGAAACCAAGCTCACGCTGCGAGGCCAGGTTGTTGACCTTGAACACCACGCCATCGATTTCATAGGGCAACGACGCGCGACGCTCACCGATGTCGCGGTAATACTCCAGACACTCGGCAATGCCCTTGGCCAGCTTCAGCTCATGACTGATAGGCATGCCCCACTTTTGCAGTTGCTTAAGATTGCCGATGTGCGTGTCAGCAAACTCTTCAGACACCTGCCCCAAACCGTAACAGCAGAATTCCAACGGACGGCTGGCAGTGATTTTCGAGTCCAGCTGCCGCAGGCTGCCCGCCGCCGCATTGCGCGGGTTAGCGAACGTTTTGCCGCCCGCCGCCATCTGGGCTTCGTTCAGGCGCTCAAACCCGGCCTTGGACATGAAGACTTCGCCGCGCACCTCTAACACTGCAGGCCAGCCACTGCCCTGCAGCTTGAGCGGAATGTTGCGCACGGTACGCACGTTGATACTGATGTCTTCACCCGTGGTCCCATCCCCCCGCGTGGCACCGCGCACCAGATGCCCGTCCTGATACAACAGACTTACCGCCAGACCGTCCAGCTTGGGCTCGCAGCTGTATTCGACCTCGGCACCGGCGCCGAACAAGTCACCGGCTGGCAAGTCCAGCCCTTCATTGACCCGGCGGTCGAACTCGCGCATGTCCGCTTCATCGAAGGCGTTGCCCAGGCTCAGCATCGGCACTTCATGCCGGACCTGAGTGAAAGCTGACAACGCAGCGCTGCCCACCCGTTGCGTCGGGGAGTCAGGCGTGACCCACTCGGGATGCTGGGCCTCCAGCGCTTTGAGCTCATTGAACAGACGATCGTATTCGGCGTCCGGGATGCTCGGCTCGTCGAGCACGTGGTAGCGATAGTTGTGCTGATCCAGTTCAGCGCGCAGCGCTAGGATTCGGTCATGGGCGGCGGTCATGGGGGTGTTCTCACAATGCAAAAGAGCAGCCGAGGCTGCTCTTGAGTTAATTCATTCGCGTTTGCGTGGGAGCAAACAGGCTGACTCCCACTGCGCTTAGCGTTTTTGTGTCAATGCGCGACGTTCAAATTCAACGATGCGCTGGCGGTAATGCTCAATGGTTTGCGCCGTCAACACACTGCGCTGGTCATCCTTGAGCTCGCCGTTCAGTTCCTGCGACAGCTTGCGTGCCGCTGCCACCATCACATCAAACGCCTGCTTGGGATGGCGCGGCCCCGGCAGCCCCAGGAAAAAACTCACCGCAGGCGTACTGAAGAGATCGATATCGTCCAGATCGAATACACCCGGCTTAACAGCGTTGGCCATCGAGAACAGCACTTCACCATTACCGGCCATGCTTTCGTGGCGGTGGAAGATGTCCATCTCGCCAAAGCGCAGACCGCTTTCCAGAATATTCTGCAACAGGGCCGGCCCCTTGAAGCCAGCCGGGTCACGACTGATGACGCTAATGACCAGTACTTCCTCTGCGGCTTGCGGCGGCTCTTTCTCTTCTGCAACTGCCGACACCGACGGGCTTGCCGTGGTACGACCGCGAGAAGGCTTGGATTCTGCCGGGAAGTCATCACGGGCGGCGCTGAGGCTCGGGCCGTCGTCTTCCAGGTCCAGATTGAGGTTCAAGTCGCCCTGGCTTGGCTCGCTACCGCGTTTGCCGCGCTTGGCACCTTTCTCACGCGGCGGCATGCTCACTGATGGCAGGTCATGCTCATCGAGCTGCGGCTCCTTGTGATGCGGGGTGTCCAGCACTCGCGGAGGCCCCAGCAGCTCGGCGCTGGTCTCCTCCTCGTCGGGCAAGTTGGAAAAGCTGCGATCAAGACGAAACTTGAGCTTGCCTTTGCCACCGCGCATCCGGCGCCAGCCATCGAAAAGAATACCGGCGATGACCACTATGCCGATGACGATCAGCCACTCGCGCAGACCGATTTCCATGTAATCCCGTGCCCCTAAAAAATGATTCTATGAAGAAGAGCCTAAAGCCCTTTAAAACGTGGCGCCAACTCTATGTTCTGAATGGCGTTTTACCCACGTATAAAAAAATTAGACGCTAAATTAGCACGACCAAAGATAACTTTACACCGTCTGTCGCATTGGGCTATGCCGAAGCCCTACAAGCATGCAATCCAAATCGGTCAGCTCTTTGGGAAATATCCTACACAAAGATTTTTTTGACCCTCTTTGCTTATAGCTCAAGCATCCACCATTGCCATGGCCTCCTCGACATCCACAGCCACCAGACGCGAACAACCGGGCTCGTGCATCGTCACCCCCATCAACTGATCGGCCATTTCCATGGCGATTTTGTTATGGGTGATGTAGATGAACTGCACCGTCTGAGACATCTCTTTAACCAGACGGGCATAACGCCCTACGTTCGCATCATCAAGCGGCGCATCCACTTCATCGAGCATGCAAAACGGTGCCGGGTTCAACTTGAAGATGGCAAAAACCAGCGCCAACGCGGTCAATGCCTTCTCACCACCCGATAACAAATGGATGGTGCTGTTCTTCTTGCCTGGCGGCCGCGCCATGATCGTTACCCCTGTATCGAGTAAATCTTCGCCCGTCAGTTCCAAGTAAGCGCTGCCACCACCGAAAACTTTTGGGAAAAGTGCCTGTAATCCACCATTTATCTGATCAAAGGTGTCTTTGAAGCGGCTGCGGGTTTCTTTGTCGATCTTGCGAATGACGTTTTCCAGCGTTTCAAGTGCTTCCACCAAATCCGCATCCTGGGCATCCAGATAGCGTTTGCGTTCGGACTGCTGCTGGTACTCGTCGATGGCCGCAAGGTTAATCGCGCCCAAACGCTGAATACGCGCGGCAATACGTTCCAGCTCTTCTTCGGCCTGCTGCTCGTTTAACGCATTGCTCAAGGTGGCCAGCACTCCGTGCAAGTCATAACCATCAGCCAGCAATTGATCTTGTAACGCGGTGCGTCGCACGGTCAGCGCTTGCCATTCCATGCGCTGCTGTTCGAGCTGGCCGCGAATCAGTTGCGATTGCTGCTCGGCCTGATTACGCCGTTTTTCAGCTTCGCGCAATTCGCGATCGGCGTCTTCAAGGGCGGTTTGCGCGACTTTAAGCTCTTCGTCCACACTCAGGCGCTTGTCGAGCAACTCTTCGAGTTTCAGGCGCAGCTCTTCCAGAGGCGCCTCGCCCTCTTCGAGGTTAAGCGTGAGTTGCTCGCGTTTTTCAGCCAGACGCTCCGATTGCAACTCCAGACGTTCAAGGGCCTGCCGCGTGGAATCGTGCTGCGCCTTGAGCGACCCGAGCCGTACAGCCAATTGGTGGGCGTGGTCCTTGTGCTGGCGAGCGTCCTGACGCACCCGGTCAAGACGCTCACGCAAGCTGTCGCGCCGGGCCAATAACAGCTCACGCTGCTCGGTATCCGTGGCCATGGCGTCCAGCGCTTCCTGCAATTGCAGGCGCGCCTCACCGACCTGCTCATGCTCCAACGCGCGCTGCTCACCCAGCTCAGCCAACTCTTCATCCAGACGACGACGGCGCAGGGTCAATTGCTCGACCTTGGCTTTACTGGCCGAGAGCCTGGCCTTGATTTCACCCTGTTGACGCGCTTCATCCTGCAAGCGCCGACGCACTTGCTCGCGGGCGTCTTCTTGAGTCAGTTGCTGCTCGCGCAACTGCTGCAACTGCTCCTCAAGGGTTGCCAACGTGGCTTCGCGCGTATCGCGCTCATGCTCCAGACGCTGTATTTCCTGGCCACGGGCCAGCACCCCGCTTTCCGCTTCACTGGCACGGCGCACGCGCAAAAACGTACGCCCCACCCAAAAGCCATCGCGACTGATCAGGCTTTGCCCCTCAGCCAGCTGCGAGCGCAAGGCCAGTGCCTGCTCGAGGGTATCGACCGGCTTGACCTGACCCAGCCAGGGTGCGAGGTCGAACGCTGATTCAACCTTGTCGAGCAAACTGCCTGCTTGCGCGTGGCCGGGCGTGCCTGCGCTGAACAGGCGCAGATCGCCCTGGGTAAACCCCGCCAGATCAAGCGGTGCAAACTCGTCAACCAGCACCGCTTGCAGGTCGGCGCCCAAGACCGTTTCGACTGCCAGCTCCCAGCCCGGCTCAACGCGCAAGCCCTCAGCCAGACGCGGTTGCTGGCTGAGTTGATGCTCACGCAGCCACTCACCCGTGCCAGTGCCCGGATCGAGGGCAGCCTGCTGCAGCGCCTCCAGCGATGCCAAACGGCCATTAAGCCGCTGCAAGTCGCCCTGCGCCTGCTGCTGATTGTGGGTAGCTTGCTGCAAGTCGTGACGCACCTGCTCCAGACGCTCTACAAGCTGTTCTTCAGTGCCTTGCAGTTCTTCGTGGGTGAGTTCGCTGGTGGCCAGCAATTCGCTCAGCTCGAGAATGGCCGCGTCTTCAGGGTCGGCCGCCAGCAAGGTGCGCTCTTCAGCCAGACGACGCTGGCGCTCTGCAACGCGCTCCATGCTGGTTTCCAGTTGCTGAATCCGCGCTTGCAACACTTCGGATTGACGCTGCGGCTCGGCACTGCGCAAGTTGAACGCATCCCACTGCTCTTGCCAGGCCTGCATGGTGACTTCAGATTCCTCGAGCGCCGCACCCGCTTCTTCGGCGGCGGCGCTGGTGAGCGCCTGCTCGGGCTCAAGCATCGCCAGTTCTTCACCCAGCGTGGCAAGCAGCGTACGGTCGTGACCCAAGTGCGATTCGGTTTCAAGACGCGAACGTTCAGCTTCACGCAGGTCGTCCTGCAATTGGCGCAACCGTTGCTGGCCGTGTTGAATGCTTTGTTCGACGCGGGCAATGTCGCCCCCCACGGAGTAGAAACGGCCCTGCACCAGATTGAAGCGCTCTGACAGATCATGGTGCCCGTCGCGCAGACGCTCGATGCTCGCATCAGCATTACGCTGCTCGGCCACCAGGGCTTCGAAGCTAACCTCCTGATTACCGATGACCGCTTCGCGCTGGCCGACCTGTTCGTTCAGGGCCTGCCAACGCAGCGCCGACAGTTGCGCTTTGAGCTGACGCTCCTCGGCTTTGTATTCTTGGTACTTCTCCGCCGCCTGGGCCTGACGGTGCAGGCGCTCCAGCTGCCGCCCCAACTCTTCACGCAGGTCTGTCAGACGGGCGAGGTTTTCGTGGGTGCGGCGGATACGGTTTTCGGTCTCGCGGCGGCGCTCCTTGTACTTGGAGATACCCGCCGCTTCTTCGATAAAATTACGCAGGTCTTCGGGTTTGGACTCGATCAGTTTCGAGATCATGCCCTGCTCGATGATTGAGTAACTGCGCGGCCCCAGGCCCGTACCGAGGAAAATGTCGGTGATATCACGGCGCCGGCACTTGGTGCCATTGAGGTAATACGTGGTCTGGCTGTCGCGGGTCACTTTGCGCCGGATCGAAATCTCAGCGTAGGCCGCGTACTCGCCCAGCAGCGTACCGTCGGCGTTGTCGAACACCAGTTCGATACTGGCCTGACTCACGGGTTTGCGGCTGGTCGAGCCATTGAAGATGACATCGGTCATCGATTCGCCGCGCAAATTTTTGGCTGAGCTTTCGCCCATGACCCAGCGCACGGCGTCGATGATGTTCGATTTGCCGCAGCCATTGGGGCCGACCACTGCCGCCATATTGCTCGGAAAGTTAACCGTCGTCGGGTCGACGAACGATTTGAAACCGGCCAGCTTGATGCACTTGAGCCGCACGCTCAGGCAACCGTCAAGGCAGTCAGCACCAAATCGCAACTGCGCTGGGCGTAGCTGCCGAGTACCAGGCGGATCTTCGGCAGATCACGGGCCAGTACGGCGTCAAGCAGCTGCGCAAAGAGGGCCAGGAATTCACTCATCGCCGCCTTGCGTTGTTCCAGTGCCAGGTAATAGGCACGGCTCATGGCCGGATGCAGGTTCTCGACGGTTTCTTGCAGGTACGGGTTGTTGGCAAACGGATAGGCCGCGCGCATGACATTGAAGCTGTCTTCAACAAACGCGCTGATGTCCTGGCGCTCAAGGCTGGCGGTCAGGCGCTGCTGGATTTGCAGGAACGGCCCGAGATCGGCCTGAACCGCCCAGCGCTGCGCCACGGCATTGCCCAGCAGGATATACAGCTCGCTCATCAACGTGCACAGGCTCTGTACTTTATGTGCAGTGAGTTCGGTGACGTGCGCGCCGCGTCGCGGCAGGATGGCGATCAGGTGCCGACGCTCGAGGATCAGCAACGCTTCGCGCACAGAGCCTCGGCTGACATTGAGCGCCAGCGTCACCTTCTGTTCCTGAATGCGTTCCCCTGGCTGTAACTCGCCCCGAATGATCCGTTCGGCGAGGTGATGAGCGATTTGCTCGGCGAGGCTATCCGGCGCCTTGAACGTCATGTTTTACCTTCAAAATCTTTGATCAGTGCAGGCGGCGAAGTGTAACGCACTTGTCGGGCTCAAGCGGAGTGCCCACTGCGCTGAATTTGGCACGAAACCCGCAAATAAATGGGTAATCGCCGTCGCAGAACAACATTTTGCAGGCCTTCGCTCATTTTCTTGACCCGAGAGTCAGTTATGACTAAATTCAGCCCATCCCGCTCGATAACAATAATGATTTTGCGAGGCCTTCCGTGATCCAGTTCCTACTCAACCAGACGCTGCGTACCGAGCACGCGCTGGACCCGAACCTGACCGTGCTCAATTACCTGCGCGAGCATTTGCATAAACCCGGAACCAAGGAAGGCTGCGCCAGTGGCGACTGTGGCGCCTGCACGGTGGTCGTGGGCGAAATCCACACCGACCCGCAGGGCCAGCAACGCGTGCGTTATTGCAGTCTCAACGCATGCCTGACCTTCGTGTCGGCGCTGCACGGCAAGCAATTGATCTGCGTGGAAGACCTCAAGCATCAAGGCCAATTGCACAGCGTGCAAAGCGCCATGGTCGAGTGCCATGGCTCGCAGTGCGGGTTCTGCACCCCCGGAATTGTGATGTCCCTGTTTGCGCTGCAAAAGAACAGCACCCAACCCGACGCCTATCAGGCCCATGAAGCGCTGGCCGGTAATCTGTGCCGCTGCACCGGCTATCGGCCGATTCTGGCCGCCGCCGAACGCGCCTGCTCGGTGCAGAGCGGTGACCAATTTGATGCACGCGAGCAGGCGACCCTGGCCGCCCTCAACGCCATCGCCCCCCAGCAGACCGCCGAGCTTAATAGCGGCGATAAACGCTGCTTGCTGCCACTCACCCTCAGCGACCTGGCCGACTTGTATGAAGCCTGCCCGCAAGCACGGCTGCTGGCCGGCGGCACGGACCTGGCGCTGGAGGTCACGCAATTCCATCGCCCGCTGCCGGTGATGATCTACGTGGGCCATGTGGCCGACATGAAGCGCATTGAAATCATTGAGGACCGCATCGAGATCGGTGCAGCCGTCACCCTCACCGACGCCTCCTCCCTGCTCACCACGCAATACCCGGATTTCGGCGAGCTGCTACAGCGCTTTGCCTCATTGCAAATCCGCAATCAAGGCACGCTGGGCGGCAACATTGGCAACGCCTCCCCGATTGGCGACACACCGCCCCTGTTAATTGCTTTGGGGGCCAGCCTCGTGCTGCGCAAGGGCGGCACCTGCCGAAGCCTGCCACTTGAGGACTACTTTATTGATTACCGCGTGACCGCCCGGCAAGAGGGCGAATTCATCGAGAAAATCATTGTTCCTCGCGCCACCGCCGACCACACCTTTCGCGCATACAAAGTGTCGAAACGGCTGGACGACGACATCAGTGCCGTGTGCGCAGCCTTTAACCTGACCCTCGACAACGGAACAGTCACCGGCGCGCGGATCGCTTTCGGCGGCATGGCGGCTACACCAAAGCGCGCCCGCGCCTGCGAAACCGCGCTGATTGGCAACCGCTTTGACAACGCCAGCGTCGAGCGCGCCTGCCGGGCACTGGCCGAGGACTTCACGCCGCTGTCGGACTTTCGCGCCAGCAAGGAATACCGCTTGCTGACCGCGCAAAACCTGCTGCGCAAGTACTTCCTCGAACTGCAAACCCCAACCCTCGAAACGCGGGTGACAGCGTATGTCTAACCATCGCACCGTCGAGCTGTCCCAGGCCGAACTGACCGCCCTTTTCGCGCAGGACCTGAAAACCGGGGTAGGCCGCAGCGTCAAACATGACAGCGCCGAAAAGCATGTGTCCGGGGAAGCGCAATACATTGACGACCGACTGGAGTTTCCCAACCAGCTGCATCTCTACGCGCGCCTGTCTGATCGGGCGCACGCCAGGATCATCAGCATCGACACCGCGCCCTGCTACGCATTTGAAGGCGTGCGACTGGTCATCACCCATGAAGACATCCCCGGCCTGAAAGATATCGGCCCGCTGCTGCCCGGCGACCCATTGCTGGCCATCGACACTGTGGAGTTTGTTGGCCAGCCCGTGCTGGCTGTCGCTGCCCGCGACCTGGAGACCGCGCGCAACGCCGCGATGGCCGCCATCATCGAATACGAGGACCTGGAACCGGTACTCGATGTGGTGCAAGCCTTGCGCAGCCAACACTTTGTCCTCGCCAGCCACACCCATCAGCGCGGCGACTCGGCCATGGCCCTGGCCCACGCCAAACACCGGCTTAAAGGCACGCTGCATATCGGGGGACAGGAACACTTCTATCTGGAAACCCAGATCTCCTCGGTCATGCCCACTGAAGACGGCGGCATGATCGTGTACTGCTCAACCCAAAACCCCACCGAAATCCAGAAACTGGTGGCACTCGTACTCGATGTTCCAATGAATAACATCATGGTCGACATGCGCCGCATGGGCGGCGGCTTTGGTGGAAAGGAAACGCAGGCCGCCAGCCCTGCCTGCCTGTGCGCCGTGGTCGCGCGCCTCACCGGGCAGCCGGCCAAAATGCGCCTGCCACGGGCTGAAGACATGCACATGACCGGCAAGCGCCACCCCTTTTACGTGGAATACGATGTAGGTTTCGACGCCAGCGGCCGGTTGCAAGGCATTCAACTGGACCTGGCGGGCAACTGCGGTTATTCACCCGATTTATCTGCCTCGATTGTCGACCGCGCCATGTTTCACGCCGACAACGCCTACTACCTGGGCGATGCCACCATCCATGGCCATCGTTGCAAAACCAACACCGCCTCCAATACCGCGTACCGGGGGTTCGGCGGCCCGCAAGGGATGGTGGCCATCGAGCAGGTCATGGACCACATCGCCCGCCATCTGGGGCTCGACCCGCTGGCCGTGCGCAAAGCCAACTACTACGGCAAGACCGAGCGCAACGTGACCCACTATTACCAGACCGTGGAGCACAACCTGCTGGAAGAAATGACCGCCGACCTTGAAGCCAGCAGCCAATACGCCGAGCGGCGCGAGGCAATCAGGGTGTTCAATGCCAACAGCCCGATCCTGAAAAAAGGCCTGGCACTGACACCGGTCAAGTTCGGGATTTCCTTTACTGCCAGCTTTCTCAATCAGGCAGGCGCGCTGATCCACATTTACACGGACGGCAGCATTCACCTGAACCATGGCGGCACAGAGATGGGTCAGGGGCTGAACACCAAGGTCGCGCAAGTGGTGGCCGAAGTCTTCCAGGTGGACATCAGCCGCGTACAGATCACTGCCACTAACACCGACAAAGTGCCTAACACCTCGCCCACGGCGGCATCCAGCGGAGCAGACCTCAATGGCAAGGCTGCGCAAAACGCGGCCGAAACCATCAAGCAACGGCTGATTGCCTTTGCGGCTGAAAAATATGCGGTCAGTGAACAGGCGGTGCAGTTCCACAACGGCCAGGTGCGCGCAGGCGACCTGCTGCTGAGTTTCGACACCTTGATCCAGCAGGCGTATTTCGGGCAGGTGTCTCTGTCGAGCACGGGCTACTACAAAACCCCGAAAATCTACTACGACCGTAGCCAGGCCCGGGGCCGACCGTTTTACTACTACGCCTTTGGCGCAGCCTGCGCCGAAGTGATCGTCGACACCCTGACCGGCGAATACAAAATGTTGCGCACCGACATCCTGCATGACGTCGGTGCCTCCCTTAACCCCGCCATCGACATCGGTCAGGTTGAAGGCGGCTACCTGCAAGGCGCGGGCTGGCTGACCATGGAAGAGCTGGTGTGGAACGCCAAAGGCAAGTTGATGACCAGCGGACCCGCCAGCTACAAAATTCCCGCGGTCGCCGACATGCCGCTGGACCTGCGGGTAAAGCTGGTCGAAAACCGCAAAAACCCGGAAGACACCGTGTTCCATTCCAAGGCCGTGGGCGAGCCGCCGTTTATGCTCGGCATCGCCGCGTGGTGCGCGATCAAAGATGCCGTGGCGAGCCTGGCAGACTACCGCGTGCAACCCGCTATCGACGCACCCGCGACCCCCGAACGCGTACTGTGGGGCTGCGAGCAAATGCGCCAGCACGGTGAACGCCATGCATAACTGGATCAGCGCCCTTGCCGACCTGCAACGCCAGGGTGAACCCTGCGTGTTGGTTACGATCATTGAAGAACAGGGCTCAACGCCGCGTAATGCCGGGTCGAAAATGGTCATCAGCGCCGCGCAAGCCTTTGACACCATCGGCGGGGGCCATCTGGAATACAAAGCCATGCAGATCGCCCGCGACATGCTGGCCAACGGCAAGCAGGCGCCCGACCTACAACGCTTCAGCCTCGGCGCCAGCCTCGGGCAATGTTGCGGCGGCGTCGCCGTTCTGTTGTTTGAGCCGATGGGCCAGGTGCACGCGCAGATCGCGGTATTTGGCGCCGGTCATGTCGCCCGGGCGCTGGTGCCGCTGCTCGCCAGCCTGCCCTGCCGCATTCGCTGGATCGATGAACGCGAACAGGAATTTCCGGCGCTGATTCCGGCAGGTGTGCAAACAATCGTGACCGATGAGCCCGTGGATGAAATCAAAGCGCTACCCGCGGGTTGCTACTGCATCGTCATGACGCATAATCACGCACTGGATCTGGAACTCAGTGCAGCCTTACTCATGCGCAACGACTTTGCCTACTTCGGCTTGATTGGTTCTCGCACCAAACGCCTGAAGTTCGAGCATCGACTGCGCGACCGAGGCATCAGCGCCCCCCATTTGCAGCGCATGCGCTGCCCCATGGGGTTGAGCGAAGTCAAAGGCAAACTGCCAATTGAAATCGCCATCTCCATCGCCGGCGAAATTATCGCCACCTACAACGCCCACTTCGGTCAACCGGGTGCAAGCGTTGAACCCATTAAACGACTGCTGCCGTCCTCGCGACGCAGCCAGGCCACGAACTGAGAAACATGATGACTTGTAAAGCCTACCGCGCCGCCCTCCTGCACAGCATCGCCGACCCGGCGCAGGTCGGGATCGATGCCTCTTATGAATACTTCGAAGATGGCTTGCTGGTCGTTGAAAACGGTCAGATCAAAGCCGTAGGCAACGCCTGCGACCTGTTGCCGTCCTTAGCGTCTGACGTCGATGTGACCACTTACAGCGACGCGCTGATCACGCCGGGCTTCATTGATACACACATCCATTTCCCGCAGACCGGCATGATTGGCTCCTACGGCGAACAGCTCCTTGACTGGCTGAACACCTACACCTTCCCGTGTGAGAGCCAGTTTGCCGACAAAGACCATGCGCAAGAAGTCGCGCAGGTGTTCCTCAAGGAGTTGCTGCGCAACGGCACGACGACAGCGCTGGTATTTGGCAGCATGCACCCGCAATCCGTCGACGCCCTGTTCGAAGCTGCACAGCGTCTGGACCTGCGTCTAATCGCGGGCAAAGTGATGATGGACCGCAATGCGCCGGACTATCTGACAGACACCGCAGAAACCGGCTACAGCGAGAGCAAGGCACTGATTGAGCGCTGGCATGGCAAGGGGCGTTTGCATTACGCCGTCACCCCGCGCTTCGCGCCCACCAGCACACCGGAACAACTCACGCTGGCTGGCAAGCTGTTGGGCGAATACCCGGACCTGTACTTGCACACGCATATCAGCGAGAACCTTCAGGAAATTGAGTGGGTGAAATCCCTGTTCCCTGAACGCAAAGGCTATCTGGATGTGTATGACCATTACCAACTGCTGGGCGAACGCTCGGTATTTGCCCATGGCGTGCACCTGTGTGATGACGAGTGTGCACGGTTGGCGGAAACCGGTTCGGCGGTGGCCTTTTGCCCGACGTCAAACCTGTTCCTCGGCAGCGGCCTGTTTAACCTGCCCATGGCTGAGAAGCACAACCTCAACGTAGGGCTGGGCACGGATGTAGGCGCCGGCACCAGTTTTTCGCTGCTCAATACCCTGAACGAAGCCTACAAAGTCATGCAACTGCAAGGGCTGCGCCTGAACCCGTTCAAGTCGTTGTATCTGGCTACATTGGGTGGCGCACGGGCACTGCGCCTGGAAGATCGCATTGGCACCCTGCAGCCGGGCACTGACGCGGATTTTGTCGTGCTGGACTACAACGCAACACCCTTGCTCAGCTATCGCCTGAAGCAATCGAAGAGCATCGCTGAAACCCTGTTCGTGCTGATGACACTGGGCGACGACCGCACCGTGCTGCAGACCTTCGCAGCGGGCAACAAGGTGCACCAACGCTGACAGACTCGCCCTGCGTCGTCACTGACGCGCAGGGCGACGTTGCAACTCATGGGTGTTTCAGGCATATCGAGGGCCCAGGGTTTACGGACGCTCTGGCCGTACTGCAACCTTGCGCCTGGACAGCGACTGTACGCCTCCCGTTACAACTTGGCCGAGGGGCGTGTCGGTTTGCCTTTGGTTTGCAGCAAATGTGAGAACACAGCGTGCAAATCGTCGGAGGCGCTTTCTTCGTCGAGGTTGAGCTTGCTGTCGATGTGATCCATGTGGTGCATCATCAGGCTCACGGCCAGCTCGCCATTACGCGCCTCAATCGCGTCGATCAGTTGCATGTGCTCGTCATAGGAGCAATGGGAACGGTTGCCGCTCTCATACTGCGCAATGATGAGCGAGGTCTGGGACACCAGGCTGCGTTGAAAGCTGATCAACGGTGCATTCTTTGCCGCTTCGGCCAGCTTGAGGTGAAACTCGCCTGACAGCCGAATCCCCGCCCCGCGGTCCCCGCGCGAGAAACTGTCGCGTTCGTCCTGGACCATCTTGCGCAAGTCAGCGAGGTCGTCGGCTGAGGCGTGCTCCACGGCCAGTTCAGTGATGGCTTTCTCGACCAGACGCCGGGCAAAAAACACCTGCCGCGCTTCGTCAATGCTGGGGCTGGCCACGACGGCACCTCGGTTAGGGCGCAACAACACCACGCCTTCATGGGCCAAACGCGACAGTGCACGGCGAATGATGGTGCGGCTCACCCCAAAAATTTCACCCAGCGCTTCTTCACTCAGCTTGGTCCCCGGCGCCAATCGCTGTTCGAGGATGGCCTCAAAAATATGCGCGTAGACAATATCGTCCTGAGTGCCGCTGCGACCGGCCTTGCCAGTGCGGGTGGATTTCTTGAGGGGCTGCAACTGTTCGTTCATGAGGTCTCGTGTGGGATAGCGGCGGCGTATGAGGGTTTACGTTAGTCCGTAAACGAGCGTCGCTGGTAATGAATTAATACTAAAAAACAGCGCGCATTGTACACAACCCAGATTGCCAGTACGACTGTACGGCTGTTTGCAGCCGCGGCTGTATTGCAATGAAGTGTAACCTTTGCGTTTAGGCTGGCGCCCTGCTCCACCCTTTTTAAAGAACAAGGAATACCGTTTGATGACTGACGCCACCCACACGCGCTTGCACCCCTTGGCAGACAGTTCCCCTTCAGCCGTGGTGGCTGGTTTCATCGCGATGATGACCGGCTACACCAGCACACTGGTCCTGATGTTTCAGGCGGGTCAGGCTGCGGGGCTGACCAATGGGCAAATTTCCTCATGGATCTGGGCCCTGTCGATCGGCATGGCGATTTGCAGTATTGGCCTTTCGTTGCGCTACCGGTCCCCGATCACGATTGCTTGGTCAACCCCCGGCGCTGCCTTGCTGATTACCAGCCTGGGGGGGGTCAGCTACCCCGAGGCGATTGGCGGGTACATCACGTGCGCAGTGCTGGTGATCATTTGCGGCGTGACCGGCAGCTTCGAGCGACTGGTCAAACGCATCCCGGCATCACTGGCCTCAGCCCTGCTGGCCGGGATCCTGTTCAAGATTTGCAGTGAACTCTTCGTCGCTGCCCAGCACCAAACCGGGCTGGTACTGGGCATGTTTCTTACCTACCTGATCGTCAAGCGGGTGTCCCCACGGTATGCGGTACTGGGCGCGTTATTGATCGGGACACTGATTTCAGGGCTGATGGGGTTGCTGGACTTCAACGGTTTTGCCCTTGAGGTGGCGGTGCCCGAATGGACCAGCCCCTCCTTTTCCCTCGCGGCCACCATCAGCATCGGCATCCCCCTGTTTGTAGTGGCCATGACCTCGCAAAACATGCCGGGGGTCGCGGTGTTGCGTGCAGACGGCTACACCGTGCCCGCTTCACCGTTGATCACCACCACCGGGGTGGCATCACTGCTACTGGCACCGTTTGGCTCCCACGGCATTAACCTGGCTGCCATCAGCGCCGCCATTTGCACCGGCCCGCACGCCCACGAAGATCCGAACAAGCGTTACACCGCTGCCGTCTGGTGCGGGATCTTCTACGGGATCGCGGGGATTTTCGGCGCAACGCTGGCCGGACTGTTCGCGGCCTTTCCGAAGGAGCTGGTGCTGTCGATTGCCGCGTTGGCGCTGTTCGGCTCAATCATGAACGGCCTGACCATTGCCATGAATGAGCCCAAGGAACGCGAAGCCGCGCTGGTCACCTTCATGGTCACCGCGTCGGGGATGACGCTGTTCTCGGTGGGCTCGGCTTTTTGGGGCATTGTGGCGGGCGTGCTGACCTTGATAATTCTGAGCTGGAAGGCGAAGTAACCAACGTCTGCAACCCTGTAGCCGCACTGTTGCGGCTACAGGCCCTGTGAGCATTCAGATCGCCATTGCCCCGCCATCAACTGCAAGGGCATGCCCCGTGGTGAACGCTGCGCCGTCAGAGCACAGATACAACACGGCACTGGCCACCTCTTCGACAGTGCCGATCCGCCCGACCGGGTGCACCGCTGCCGCATAGTCGGCCTTGCGCGGGTCGGTTTCATAGGCACGCCGAAACATATCGGTATCAATCACCGCCGGACACACCGCATTCACGCGGACTTTTTTCTTCGCATACTCAATCGCCGCCGATTTCGTCAGCCCGATGACCGCGTGCTTTGAGGCCGCATAAATACTCATCTTCGGCGCCGCCCCCAAACCGGCCACTGAAGCGGCATTGACGATGGCACCACCACCCTGCGCCACCATCAGTGGCAACTGATATTTCATGCACAGCCAGACGCCTTTAACATTGACCGCCATGATGGCGTCGAACTCGTCCAGCGTGCCATCGGCCAGGCGCCCATGCTCAATCTCGATCCCGGCATTATTGAAGGCATAATCCAGACGCCCGAAAGCACTGATCGTGTGCTCCATCAGTTGCTGGACATCTGCTTCCTGCGTAACGTCGCAACGCACAAAAACAGCTGCGCCCCCAGCCGTCAGAATCTGCTGGACTGTGGCTTGCCCGCCCGCCACATGCACGTCAGACACCACGACAGTCAGCCCTTGCGCGGCAAAGGCCAAGGCCGTGGCGCGCCCGATGCCTGCCCCGGCTCCGGTTACGATCGCCACGCGCCCCGCAAACGTCATGCTCATTGTTTTTATCCTCGTCAGTAGTTCGCTGCATCGTCAGTCTAGACAGTCATCTGTTTATTTATCCCAGTGATAAAACCCTGCCCAGCACCATCATCACGACTGATAAAACTCCATTCGTGAACACGCATTCACTTGATGTCCGCGCGCATAACGTCTATCAACACCCTTTGTCTTTTAAAGAGATCGCACCATGACCGATTTGACCAACCGCCAGTTTTTGCTCGCAAAACGCCCAGTCGGTGCAGCCACCCGTGACACCTTTACCTATCAGCAAGTGCCCGTGGGCCAGCCCGCCGAGGGGCAGGTTCTGGTTAAAAATGAATACCTGTCCCTCGACCCGGCCATGCGTGGCTGGATGAATGAAGGCAAGTCCTATATTCCACCGGTGGCCTTGGGCGAGGTCATGCGCGCGTTGGGCGTGGGTAAAGTGATCGCCTCCAGGCATCCCGACTTCAACGTGGGCGACTACGTGAATGGCGCACTTGGCGTGCAGGATTATTTCCTCGGGGCACCTCGCGGCTTCTACAAAGTCGATCCAACACGTGTCCCCCTGCCGGTGTATTTGTCCGCACTGGGCATGACCGGCATGACCGCCTATTTCGCCCTGCTGGAAGTGGGTGCGCCCAAAGCGGGCGACACCGTGGTCATCTCGGGCGCGGCAGGTGCAGTGGGTAGCATTGCCGGGCAAATCGCCAAGCTCAAAGGCTGCCGCGTGGTCGGGATTGCAGGGGGGAAAGAGAAATGCGCCTACCTGATCGATGAGCTGGGCTTTGACGGTGCCATTGATTACAAAAACGAAGACGTGATCGCTGGCCTTAAACGCGAATGCCCTAACGGTGTGGACGTGTATTTCGACAACGTGGGCGGCGACATACTCGATGCCGTGCTCAGCCGCCTGAACGTCAAGGCACGGGTGGTGATTTGCGGAGCCATCAGCCAGTACAACAACAAAGAGGCTGTAAAAGGCCCGGCCAATTACCTGTCATTGCTGGTTAATCGCGCACGCATGGAAGGTTTTGTGGTGATGGACTACGCCGATCGCTATGCAGCGGCCGCGCAAGAAATGGCGGGATGGCTGGCCAAGGGCCAAGTGAAAAGCAAAGAGGACATTGTCGAAGGGCTGGAGACGTTCCCGGAGACCCTGATGAAACTGTTCAACAGCGCAAACTTCGGCAAGTTGCTGCTGAAGGTCTAAACGCGCGCGTCGACAGACTTGAGCCGCCCAGGTGTCGATACGTCCTTTGCGAATGTATCGACACCTGCCACGCGGGTCAGCGATTACGCCAATTCTGCAACCACAGCGGCCAACGCCTTGGCAGGATCAGCTGCCTGGCTGATAGGGCGCCCGATTACCAGATAATCCGACCCGGCTTCCAGGGCTTGACGCGGTGTCAGGATGCGACGCTGGTCATCCAGCGCACTGCCTGCAGGACGAATCCCCGGCGTCACCAACTGCAACGAAGGGTGCGCGGCTTTCAACGCCTGAGCTTCCAGCGCTGAACACACCAGACCGTCCATCCCGGCTTTTTGCGCCAGGGCCGCCAGACGCAGCACTTGCTCTTGTGGTTCGATATCCAGGCCGATACCTGCAAGGTCCTCACGCTCCATGCTGGTCAGCACGGTGACACCTATCAGCAAGGGTTGCGGCCCGGAGCGCTTGTCCAGCACCTCACGGCAGGCAGCCATCATCCGCATGCCGCCCGAGCAATGAACGTTGACCATCCACACCCCCATTTCGGCCGCAGCTTTAACGGCCATTGCCGTGGTGTTCGGGATGTCATGAAATTTCAGGTCCAGGAACACGTCAAAACCTTTGTCACGCAGGGTTCCGACGATCTCCGAGGCACAACTGGTGAACAACTCTTTACCCACCTTCACGCGGCACAGCGTGGGGTCCAACTGATCAGCCAGTTTCAATGCGGCGTCACGCGTAGGGAAATCCAGGGCGACGATAATAGGAGTCTGGCAATCGGACATTAGCGGGTTCTCAGGCTGGTCGAAATCGGCGCGCATTGTAGCGGAACCAACCGCATACCGGCACCCGATGATCACAATTTCAGCATTTTAGTCAGCACGAAACATTAAAAGCCCGCCCCCGGATAAGCGGCCTACAATTGAACCACTGACGCCTGCGTGCACTCACAGCTACATAACACCACTCGCCGGGCACTGTGAGCCCGGTCGAACGACCATTCAAGGAGAATCTTATGCCGTGGTATGCCTGGTTAATTCTGATCGTTGCGATTGGTGCCATTGTTGGTGGCCTCATGACTCTGCGCGACACCGCCAATAAGGTTGAGCTGACGGACGAGCAACGCAAACGCGTGGCGGAACGCAACGCCGAGATGGACGCCAAGGAATCGAAAGACAATTAACTTTTCGATGGTCTGAAGCGAAGAGCCTTGCTTGCACATAGCCAAATGCCTACACGCCTTTGCATAAAAGCCTCACTGCGTTGCGCAGGGTCGCAGGCATATGATGGCTGTTTGAAATCAAGAGACAGCCGTCATGAGGTATTCCCAACACCACAAGGCCCAAACCCATCAGCGCATCATTGAGGAAGCGTCCATACGTTTCCGACGCGACGGTATAGGTGCGACGGGGTTGCAGCCTCTTATGAAAGCGTTGGGACTTACCCATGGCGGCTTCTATGCCCACTTCGCCTCCAAGGATGAACTGGTCGAAAAAGCGCTGCAGCACGCGGCGAACCAAGTAGAAGAACATTGTGCCGAACTGTTCGACAGTCCCGATGCGCTGCCAACCTTTATCGACACTTATCTGTCCGAATGGCACCTCGCCTCGCCCCATGAAGGCTGCCCTTTACCGACCATGTCCGTGGAGATGGCGCAAAACGGCAACCCCAGCCCCGTTACCGATAGCGTCATCAACGCTCGCCTGACTCAAATCCAGGCTGAACTTGAAGGTCCGGATACACAAGATCGCAGCATTGTGTTATTTGCCGCGTTAGTGGGAGCCCTTGTGTTGTCCCGCGGTGCGGAAAACCAAGCCTTGAAAAAGAGAATTCTGGACGTTACACGCGCAGCGCTGAAGGGTTCAGCCATCACGGCTTGAATTGCTGAATACAAAAAGGCCAGTCAGTGACTGGCCTTTTGTCATACAACGTTATCGCTTAGTTAACCGCGACTTTGTCTCGATTCTTCTCAAATATCGCCTTACCAATCCCTTTGACTTCCATCAGCTCATCCGCTGACGTGAAATCCCCATTCGCCTCACGGTAAGCCACGATCGCCCTGGCTTTAGCAGCGCCTACGCCCGACAACTCGCGCTGCAGGGTCGCTTCGTCAGCCGTGTTCAAGTTGATTGTTACGACTTGGGCTTCAGGGGAGATGGTGGTTTCAGACACCACCGGAGCAGGCGATGTCGGTGCAGTGCTGGCAACACTCAACCCCGAAAAGCCCAACAACACAGCCATGACAAACGAGGGAACAAGGGTGATACGCATAATTGACACTCCAATACACCGTTAAATGGAAACAGCTTTCCTGAGCTGTATCCAAAACCTAGGGATGCTCCGATCAACTTGCTGCGCGGCGGCGGCAAGTCGTAATTTGCACGGCACGCAGCGCTATTTGCTC
>NZ_NQKI01000032.1 GCF_002269125.1 Pseudomonas lundensis
ACTTGAAGAAAGAGAAAAACTTCTTCGAGACTCGCGTGATCGAGTACCAAACGGGCGGCGCACTGAGCTGGGACTGAGCCAATCGGCCCAATGCGGCCTTCATTTTTTTCAAACTGATACTTATGTGTAGCCAGAAAATAAAAACCCCTTGCGTGGGGCTGTGCTCGACGGTTTTTGGGGACCTCGTGTGCCGCGGATGCAAACGCTTTCACCATGAAATTGTGGGTTGGAACGGGTATTCGGAAACGGACAAACAAGCCGTATTGTGGCGGCTTGAGCACTTGCTCGACCGTGTTACGCAAGGGTTGGTGGATGTGTTCGATGAAGCCTTGCTCAAGGACCAACTGGCCCGGCGCAAGATTCAACTGCGACCCGAACACTCCATTTACTACTTGGCGTATCAGGTGATTTGGCGAGGGGCGGACACGATCAAGAACATCGAGCATTACGGCATACGGCTCGCCCCGCAAATCCGGGGTATGCCGCTGGTGGACGTGCGAGCCTTAATCGACAAAGAGTTCTTTGTGCTGTCCGAGATGCACTACCAGCGCATCCAGGCGCACGAGCTTTAACACGTGCCGTTGACACTCGACACTGTGGGCGCCAGTTGACTGGCCCCCACAGGTGAGGGGTGCGTCAGGCGCCGATGACTTTAGCTAGCCCCACCGGCTGCAGGTCAAAACGGTCAGCCAGAAATGGCGTCACGTCCAGTGGCAAGGGTTCATTGCGTACCAATGCATCCAGCATGACGCCGGTAATGGCCGACGTCAGAATGCCCGTGCGGAAGTGACCGCAGGCATTCAAATACCCCTCCACCCCCGCCATCGGCCCCAGAATCGGCAGTTCATCCGGCGACCCCGGACGCAACCCCGCCCACGTGCGCTTGAGGTTGACGTCTTTGAGTTCCGGGATGCAACGCATGGCGCCCTGCACCAAACCGCTGATTTCCGGGAAGGTGGTGGTCACGTCGAAGCCTTTGTCTTCGGTGGTGCTGCCGATCAGGATTTCGCCGTTGTCTTTCTGCGCCAGGTAGCAATCGCTGGTGGTCAAACACCCGTTGAGTAATTTGGGCATACGCTCGGTGAGCACGATCTGGCCCTTGACCGGCGCAACCGGGATGCTCATGCCGGTGGCCATGACGCTCAGCTCGGCCGCCCACGCACCTGCCGCGTTGATCAGGGTTGTGCTGTGGAACACCCCTTCGTTGTCCGTGCGCACGCCCAGCACTTTCGAACCTTGACGCAACACGCCCGTGACGTTGGTGTTGAAGAACAGGTCCACGCCATTTTGGCGGGCACCCTCGGTGTAGGCGTCGGTAAGGCGGAACGGGCTGACCTGGTGGTCGCACAAAAACTCCAGCGCTCCCTGCGCATCGTGGCTGACGCTCGGCTCGGACTCGCGCAGCGCGGCCTGGTCAAGCCAGCGCACCTCATGGGCCAGATGCGCAATATTGGCGACGATGTGCTCGGCGTAGAGGCGGTCTTCGTCGTCGTAAATCACGTATTTGAGACCGGTGCGCTCGAACTTGAAGTCCATGCCGTGTTTTTCTTTGAGTTCCTCATGCAGGCCGGGGTACAGCGCGTTGGACTGCAAGGCAAAGTCGAAGAAGCAGTCGGGCAGGATATGCGGCGTGCTGGAATCCACCACCACTGCCGAACCCTGGGCTTCGCGCTTGCGTTCAGCCGACATCATGCGAAAGAAAATCACCCCGCAGCCCAGCCCCACCGACTCGCCGATGGCCCACAATCCGCCCGCCGAGGCACGGCTGGCATTGCCGGGGCGCTTGCAGTCGATCATGGCGATTTTCAGATCCTTGCGCCGTGACAGGTGATAGGCGATTGAAGCGCCGATCACGCCGCCACCGGCAATGACTACGTCATACGTTTTGATCATGTCAGGCATCCTTGCAGGCATTGGTGAAGGCCGAAAATGGCACGGGTTCCAGCGGGAAGCGCGGGCGCAACCAGCCCACGTCCTTGCGCCCGGTAGCGTCGCGCAGACGGTCGCTGCAATAGCCAACGCACATGCGCCCTTGGCAGTCGCCCATGCTGACCCGTGTGCGCATCTTCAAACCGGCCATGTCCTGTACACCTTGGCTGAGGGCCAGGTCGATGTCGGCGCGGGTCACGTGTTCGCAACGGCAGACCACGGTGTCGGCCTGTGGCAAGTCAATCTGACGCGTGCCACGTTGCGTGTAGCGGTCAATCCCGCCGCGAAAGCGCACGATGGTATTGAGTTGGGAGAGGTAGGCACGACGCTGTTCGAGGGCCTGCTTTTCACTGAGCACCCCGCGTTGCAACAAAATCGACAGGGCCGCGATGCGCCCGGTCAGCATCGCGGCTTCGCCGCCGCGCAACCCGGTGACATCCCCCGCCAGGTGAATGGCGGGCTGGCTGCTCTGCTGCCAGCTGTTGGCCGTGGCCGCCAGATAACCGTCCACGTTGTAAGCGTGTTCCAGCCCCATTTGCTGGGTGAGCTGGGTACGCGGGATAAAGCCATAGCCTACGGCCAAGGTGCGTGCCATCACCGTCTGGGCCTTGCTCACGTCTGCTTGCCAGTGGCTGTCATAGGGCGCCACCTTGACCGCTTGCACCTCACCATCGCCAATGGCCTCAACCACCCCCCAGCCATAACGCAAGGTAATGCCATGGCGCTTGAGGTAAACCAGCATGCTCAGGCCATCAAGGAACAGTTGCGGCTGATTGAGCAGCGCGAGGCTTTCTTTGGCGATACGGCCGAACTCACAGGCTTCATACACCCCGGCCACTTCCACGCCCGCCGCATGCAATTGACAGGCAACCAACATTAACAGCGGCCCCGTACCGGCAATCAGCACCGGGCCTTTGGGCTTGACCACACCGCTTTTGATTTGCAATTGCAGACCGCCGAGCATAATCACGCCGGGGGTGGTCCAGCCCGGAAAGGGCACGCTGCGCTCATGGCAGCCTGCGGACAGCAGCAGCTGCGCGAAGGCAATTTCCTGCACCTGTTCCTCGGCATTCAGCAATTGCAGGCGCTGTTCACCCTGACCGCCGATCACCCGGTGGTTGAGGCGCACATCGACATGCTGGGCAATCGCGGCGAATTCGCCGTGCAGCTTATGCAGTGCGTCTTTGTAACGTTCGCCCAAATAATCGAGCTCCACGCCTTCGCGCAGCGGCCCGCGATAGACGACACCACCCAAGCGTGAGGCTTCTTCCAGCACCGTGCTCTGTACACCGTGCTGCGCCAGTTCAATGGCCGCCGACATACCGGCCGGGCCGCCGCCGACAATCACAGGATTAAGGCTCATCGTGCAGGCTCCTGTTCAGCGACCCGGTTTTGCCCGGTTTCGACTTTCATGCCGGGGCGCACCACGGTCTGACAGGCCCGGCGCTTATGCCGCCCGTCGATGTTGACCAGACAGCAATAGCACACGCCCATGCCGCAATATGCGCCGCTGGCCTGCCCGTGGTCGTTGGCCGACACCTGGCGTACACCTACCGCGTTCAAGACACTGAGTACGGTTTCGCCTTCAGCAGCGCTCACCGCCTGACCATTGAGCAGGATGGTCATATCCGCCTGCATTAAAGGTTGAATGTCGTACTGCCGGTTCAAATCATCCATTTTCTTATGTAGTCCTTTTTTGAACTGCTTAGCGCGGGCCTCCGGCTTTTAGGCAGCCAGAGGTCTTGGTCACTGGGAACCAAGGCCAGAACGTTAGTCGATTGGTGAAAATAAGCATTGATATAAGCCAATAGATCAGCCCCCTTTTTCGAATTCTCGACGCAATGCACTTACACTGAATGCCCTTTGCATGTTGGCGCCCCCCCATGGACCTCGATCTGGCTCGCACTTTCCTTGAGATTGTTCGCTACGGCAGCCTTGCCGGCGCTGCCGAGAACTTGCACGTAACCCAGACTGCCGTCACGGCGCGGGTGCAAAAACTCGAAAGCCTGCTGGGGGTGACGCTGTTCATCCGCAACCGCGCCGGGGCGAAATTAACCCCTGAAGGCGAAGCGTTTGTGGTGTATGCCAACCAGTTGTTGCAAACCTGGGAAGCAGCGCGGCGTGACCTGCCGCGCCCTGAAGGGCTCGACCGGGTGCTGCACATCGCAGGCGAGGTCAGCTTGTGTAACCCGCTGATCCTCAGCTGGACCAAAGCCCTGCGTCAGCACCTCACGTCCCATGCCGTGCGCGTGCAGATCCGGGATGGCGAGCAATTGTTGCGGCAGGTTGAAATGGGCTTGCTGGACGCCGCACTGGTGTACCGGCCCGCGTACTGGCCAGGGGTGCAGGTGGAGCAACTGCTGGAAGAAAAGCTGATCCAGATACGCCGCCCCGCGATGCCCGATCCCTATGTGTACGTGGATTGGGGCGACGATTTTCGCCTTCAGCATGATGCCGCCTTGCCGGAAAAGGCGCGGGCCGCCATCAGTTTCAACCTCGGGCCAGTAGCGCTGCATTACATCCTTGAGAACGGCGGCAGCGGCTACTTCCGCACGCGCGTGGTGCAAAGCTACCTCAACAGCGGCGCACTGGAACGGGTACCCAAAGCACCTGAATTCAGTTACCCGACCTACCTGGTGTATTCACGCGAGCGCGATTGCCCGGCCTTGCAACAGGCACTGGAATTGCTGCGCGACATCGTCAAGCTGGACAGTGACTGGTCGCAGCGCTGGGGGCCGGAAGTTTGATCTGCCCTGCGCCTTGATGAAACCTCAGGCACCTGAAACCTTTCAGCTTTGCAGCGGCCGCGCTATCCCTTAGGCTGCTGCAACGCTGAATAACAATGACAACACAGGTGACCCATGTCCGACCTTACCCGCACCGACGCTGGCTGGATGGCGTGCAGTGCCCACCACCGCTGGCTGGAAGACGAAGGACGGCGGCTGGTGGACTTCGCCCGCGCCGCCCGCGTGGCTGATGGATTTGCCCGCCTCGACCCATTTGGCCAGCGCCCCGACAGCGCCCGTGCCGATACCATGACCACGGCACGCATGGTTCACAGCTTCGCCCTCGCCCACCTGCAAGGCCTGCCCGGCTGTGCTCAGTTGATTGATCACGGGCTGGCGGCGCTGGCAGGCCCGTTGCGCGATGCCCGTCATGGGGGCTGGTTTGCCGTCCCGCACGCGCAGACCGGTAATAACCGCAAACAAGCCTATCTGCATGCCTTTGTAGCACTGGCCTTCAGCTCGGCAGCGGTGGCCGGCCGACGCGGCTCTGCCCAGTTACTGGGGGATGCAGTGGCGCTCTTGGAAGGCACATTCTGGAACGACGCCGAAGGGGCGTTACTGGAGTCCTTCGCGGACGACTGGAGCGAGTGCGAGGCGTATCGCGGCGCCAACAGCAACATGCACGGCGTCGAAACCTTTCTGGCGCTGGCCGATGTACTGGACGAAAACCTGTGGCTGGACCGCGCTTTGCGTATCGCCGAGCGGGTCATCCATGTCCAGGCAGCTCAGGCCGGGTACTTGCCGGTCGAACACTTTGATGCGCAATGGCAACCGCTGCCCGACTACAACCGCGACAACCCGGCCGACCCCTTCCGCCCTTTCGGCAAAACCCCTGGCCATGCCTTTGAGTGGGCGCGTCTGTTGTTGCATCTGGAAGCGGCGCGCACTCGACGCGGCATGCCAACGCCAGACTGGCTACTGAGCGATGCCCGGCAACTGTTTCACAGCGCGTGCCTACATGGCTGGAATGCCGATGGGCAGCCCGGCGTGGTGTACACACTGGATTGGGATAACCGACCGCTGGTGCGCGAACGTCTGCACTGGACAGTGGCCGAAGCCTCGGCCGCGGCCGCGGCGTTATGGCAGCGCACGGGGGAAGCGGAATATGAACAGTGGGGTCAGTGCTTCTGGGCGTTTATCGACCAGTACCTGATCGATCGTCAGCACGGCAGCTGGCATCACGAACTGGACCCGAACAACCAGCCTTCAGCGCGCATCTGGTCGGGCAAACCGGACTTGTACCACGCGTATCAGGCCACCCTGCTGCCGCGCCTTCCGTTAGCGGTCAGTCTGGCCTCAGCCCTGGCACAACAGCCCGGACGCCAGCACGCCCAAACCGACTAAGACGGCCAACAGGGCGTGTTGCAGGGCTTTGTGCCGGGTGAAGAAGGAACGCCCGTTCAACATGCGTTGCACCTGCTTGAGCAAGTCGGGGTCGGTCGCGCGCGCTCGCGGGTTGAAACTCAGCGCATTGGCGACACGCTGCCATGCCGCCAGATGCGCGGGGTCTTCAGCCAGCCAGGCCTTGAACACCTGACGCTCTGACGGGCAGGCATGACCGGACTCAAGCAGCAACATCCACTCAACAGCTGCACGGGTTATGGGGTCAACGCTGCTTTTGCTCATAGGGACTGCGCCACTCGAACAACTCATAAGATAACCGAACTTAAATAGTAATAAGTCGCATTATCGGGATATCAATATGAATTGCAAGGTGGCGCAGGCTGCAGGGGCATGACAGACACGTCTGTTTTTGCCGCCTGCACAATCACCGGCCGCCAGCCATGTCCACAAAGGTGCCCGTGGCGTAAGACGCTTTGTCGGACAGTAGCCAGACAATCGCCTCCGCGACCTCCTCCGGGCGCCCGCCCCGGCCCATGGGGATCATGGGCTCCAGCTTGCTGACACGGCCCGGATCGCCGCTCAAGGCGTGGAAGTCAGTAAAGATGTACCCCGGTCGCACAGCGTTGACCCGGATACCCTCGCCCGCAAGCTCTTTGGACAGGCCGATGGTGAAAGCGTCCAGCGCACCTTTGGAAGCCGCGTAGTCGACGTATTCGCCCGGTGACCCCAGCCGCGCCGCCACCGAAGACACATTGACGATATTGCCGCCTTGGCCGCCATACCGGGGCGACATGCGCAGCACTGCATGCTTGGCGCACAGGATGGGGCCTAACACGTTGGTTTTAAGGGTATGCAGCACGCGGAACTCGGACATCTCTTCCAGCCGCGACTTGTGTCCGACCGTACCCGCATTGTTGACCAGCGCCGTCACCGGCCCCAGCTCCTGGTCAACCCGCAGGAACAGGCTGATGACTTCATCTTCATTGCTGACATCGGCCCGCACACTGATTGCCTGCGCGCCCAGTGCGCGCACCTGCTCCAGCACCTCATGCGCCGCCGCGTCGTCCGCCAGATAATTGATACAAATCTTGTAGCCCTGCCGGGCAGCCAACAATGCCGTTGCTGCACCAATGCCACGGCTGCCACCGGTGATCACGATGACTTTGTCCATAAATACGCGTTCCCCATTCACGGTGTAAACCTGCGGCCAGAATAACCGGGCGGCACGCCTTTGTCAGTGCGCGGCGTCAGGGACCCCGGCTGTTTGCTGAACGCGGTGGATATCGGCCATGAACTGTTGCGCAGGCTTTGGGTGCCCCAACAGATAGCCCTGCAAAGCATCGCAGCCCAGCGTGGTGAGGAAACTTTGCTGGGTGTCGGTCTCGACACCCTCAGCCACAATCCGCAGGCCCAATGCCTGACCCAGCGCGACAATGGCCGACACAATGGCCGCGTCATCACTGTCGTGCTCCAGATCACGGACAAAACCGCGGTCAATCTTGAGTTCGTTGGCGGGCAAGCGTTTGAGGTACATCAAGCTTGAATACCCGGTGCCGAAATCGTCGATGGACAAGTCGACGCCCATCAGGGACAGCTGTTGCAACACGGTCATGCTGGCATCCGCGTCGCTCATGGCCGTGGTCTCGGTAATTTCCAGGGTCAGGCTGTTAGCTGGCAATTGATGGCGGGCCAACGCACACGCCACGCTGTCGACCAGCCCCTTGTGACAAAACTGCAACGCCGACAGGTTCACCGCAACCCGCCAATGGCTGTAACCCTGATCGAACCACACTCGCATTTGGCGACAGGCCTCATTGAGTACCCACTCACCGATGGGGATGATCAAACCGGTTTTTTCCGCTACGCCGATAAACGCATCAGGCATCAACAGCCCTTGCTGCGGATGCTCCCAGCGCAACAACGCCTCGGCTCCCACTGGCTGGCCGTTGCTGGCATCAATCTTGGGCTGATAGTGCAAACTGAACTGCTGTTGCGCCAGCGCTTGACGCAAATCCTGCAGCAATTGCAATTGCTTGCGCGCATTGGTGTTCATCGACACATCAAAAAAACTGTAACCGTTCTTGCCAGCGCCTTTGGCGTGGTACATCGCTGCGTCAGCGTTCATCAATAGTTCTTCAGCGCTGACGCCATTGCCGGGGTACAGCGCAATGCCAATGCTGGCGGAGATTTGCAGTTGATGCTCGTCCACCTGAAATGAACGCGACAGCAGACTGACTTGCCGCGCAGCCACCTGCGGTGCATCGTTGGCTTCGGCCAGGCGCACCAGCATCACAAACTCATCGCCGCCGATGCGCGCCAGCGTGTCCTGCCCCCGCAACTGTTGACGCAACCGCTGGGCCACTTCGCGCAGCAAACGATCGCCCAAGTGATGACCAAAGGCATCGTTGACCGGTTTGAAACCATCCAGGTCAATGAACATCAATGAAAAACAACCGCCCTGTTCCGCCACTTTGCGCTGGGCCTGCCCGATGCGGTCGGCCAGCAGGATGCGATTGGGCAACCCGGTCAGGTTGTCATGCAAGGCAAGCTGGGTCAGTTCTTCATTGGCCAGGGTCAGCGATTGCGCCAGTGCCGCGGTGCGGGCATCGAGTCGGGCATCAAAAATCGAGGTCAGCAGTGCGATGGTCATGACTGCAAGGCTCGCCACCAGTACCAGATTGTCGAGCCCCTTGGCGCTCAGGCCATTCAGGGCTGCGCCGCAAAAACTGCCTTCAGGAAAACTGGCCGCCGCCATGCCGGTAAAATGCATGCCGACAATTGCCAGGCCCATGACGACTGCTGCCCCAGCCCGAGCCAGGCGCACATAGGGTGTTTGTTGACGCAAACGGAACGCAATCATCAACGCTGCCGCTGACGCCGCCACCGCGATCACCAGCGATAAACCGAACAACGCAGGGTCGTAGTCGATCCCCGGCTGCATGCGCAACGCCGCCATGCCGCTGTAGTGCATGGCGCTGATGCCCGCGCCCATGATCAGGGCACCATAGAGCAGTTGCAGCGCTGGCAGCCGCGGCTGACTGACCAGCCACAAAGCAAAACCCGATGAAAGAATCGCCACCAGCAACGACCACACGGTCAGCCCGAGGTCGTAGCCCAGTTCAATCGGCAAGGACAGCGCGAGCATGCCGATGAAGTGCATCGACCACACGCCAAACCCCATCGCCAATGCACCGCCACCTATCCATAGGTAAGCTGCACGGCCGTTCGCCGTGCCGATGCGACCGCTCAGGTCAAGGGCAGTGTAGGAAGCAAGAATGGCCACACACAAAGAAATTAGAACCAACGCGGGGGAGTAACTTGCCAAAACCATGGACCTTCTGCAGAGCGCAAGCCGAACGGCATCCATGCACAGTGAAAAGTGCGCGATTGTACTGATTCCATGGGCAAACGCACGCACAGACATAGGCTAATTGCCAGCATCTGACGAACTGGCCGTTGCCCGTTCCGGATCAATCGCCGCAAGCCGGTGGATGAAGCCGAAAATCCCGCCTGGCATGCTCGATATAACGCGCCACCACCGCCGACTTTTCAAAGCGCCGGTGGATCAACGACAGCCACGAGGTGACGTCACAGCCCTCGATCTGCCGATAAACCACCCCTGGCAAGCTGATCTGCCCGACTACCGAGGCAGGCACCACCGCGACTCCCTGCCCCAGCGACACCAGCGCGATCACCGCCACCAGCCCGCCGGGTTGCGGGCCAAGCCTGGGCGCGAAACCACCTTGACTGGCTACCTGCAACGTCCCGCTGATTTGCTCGGGCAACACAAACGTTTCGTTTTGCAGGTGTTCGGGGCTGATGACCTTTAAACGTGCCAGCCATGCGTGCGCCGCCAGCGCCAAGACAAAGCCTTCTGCATTCAGACGAACCGCCTCCACCCCGTCGGGCAACGCCATGGGCGAGCGCACATAGCCAATATCGAAGCGGCCTTCAGCCACCATCGTTGGCAAACTCGCCATGGCGGCCTCACGTACCGACAGGCTGACTTCGCCTGATTCGCGGCAAAAGCCCTGCACTTGGCGCTGTAAAACCCCGGAATAGACTGCGGACGCCACATACCCCAACTCGATATGCCCGGTCTCGCCGCGACCTGCCCGCTGTGCGTGGCGCCGGGCCCGTTCGAACTGACTCACCGTGGCCTGGGCCTCAGGCAATAACGCCTCGCCGGCCTGGGTCAGGCTTACCTGACGTTGCTCGCGCACAAACAGACGCACCCCCAACTCGGCTTCCAGATCCTGCACTTGCCGACTCAGGGTAGGCGGCGCAATGCCTAGCACCTCGGCCGCGCGGGTGAAATTGCGTTGCTGCGCAACCGCCAGAAAGTAGCGGAAATGACGTATGTCCATGGGTGCATTAGCTCATAGGTAATGAAGTCCCGGTCGATGCCTAACCGACCCGTGCTGGCACCGCGTTAACCTGTGCCGACCGTCACACTAGAGAGCCGCTTCCATGTCCGTCAAATTACGACCTACCGTGCCGCTCAGTCACTTCACGCAGCCGCTCGTCCGCCGCATTGCCTCACAGGCAATCCTGAGGGTGTGCAGGGCGTTCCGGCCATGAAACCTGTCAGCCCGCGCCTGACCCTGCTGAGCGCCTCCGGCGTCTGCGCCCTGATCGTGCTCGACACCAACATTGTGGCCGTCACCTTGCCGAGCATCGCCCAAGACCTGGGGGCCAATTTTGTCGACATCGAATGGGTCGTCAGCGCCTACATGCTGGCGTTCGCCGCACTGTTATTACCGGCAGGAAGCATTGCCGATCGCTTTGGCCGGAAAAAGACCCTGCTCTGGGGCCTGAGCATTTTTATCCTCGCCTCCATCGGCTGCGGGGCCGCACCCACCACCTTGCTGCTGGACATCGCCCGCGCCATCAAAGGTGTCGGTGCCGCGCTGCTGCTGACCTCCGCGCTGGCCTCGATCGGCCACGCGTTTCATGACGAGGTGGAACGTGCCAAGGCCTGGGCGTTTTGGGGCGCGTGCATGGGGGTGGCCATGACGGCCGCCCCCACGCTCGGCGGCCTGATTACCGAATACCTGGGCTGGCGCTGGATTTTCTACCTCAACCTGCCCGTGGGCCTGCTCCTCATGGCGCTGGTCAACCATGCCATCGCTGAATCCCGTGACCCGCAATCCGCGCGGCTCGACCCGTGGGGCAGCCTGGTGTTCAGCGCCAGCCTGTTGTGCCTGATCTGGGGCTTGATCGAGGCCAATCGCATTGGCTGGAACAGCCCGTTGACCTATGCACGGATCGTTGGCGGGTTGCTGCTGCTCGGGCTGTTTGTGTGGGTCGAGTCGATGCAAAAGCGCCCGATGATCGACCTGCAACTGTTCCGCCACCCACGCTTTATCGGCGCCCTGCTCGGCATGTTCGCCTACGCGGGTTGTGCACAGGTGATGATGACCCTGCTGCCGTTTTACTTGCAGAACGGCCTGGGGTTTAGCGCCATCTATTCAGGGCTGGGCATGTTGCCCTTCGCTGTGACCATGTTGATTGGCCCGCGCATTGGCGCCCGCCTGGCCATGCGCTACAGCCCGGCCACCCTGATGGCAACCGGGCTGACACTGGTGGGCTGCGGCAACCTGCTCAGCGCCTGGGCGGTGGAGCACGGCGGCTACCTGAGTTTTGCCCTGACCACCGCCGTGACGGGCGCAGGCGCCGGTTTGCTGAATGGCGACACGCAAAAAAACATCATGGCCTGCGTGCCACGCGACCGTGTAGGCATGGCCTCGGGCATGAGCACCACCATGCGTTTCAGTGCCATCGTGCTGGCCATTGGCGTGCTCGGCGCCTTGCTCGGCAGTCATGCTGAACAGCGCCTGCATGCCAGTCTCGTATCCGTTGCCCCGCAATGGATTGATCAAACCCATGCCATCGCGTCACGGGTGGTGGCGGGTGATCTGCGCGGCGCAGTGAGCGCATTGCCCCTGTCGGCCCAACCCCTGATTCAGACGCTGGCCACTGAGGCCTTTGTGAGCGGGTTCAGTGTGGTGTTGTGGGTCGCCGGGTGGCTGGGGCTACTTGGCGCATTGGTGGTGGGTACGTTAATGCGCAAGCCGATCCCGCAACTGACGCTCGTTACCCGGCCCCTTTAAAGCCCGTGCAGGGTTTGAGCATGCGAAAAGCCGTTGCACCTGACGCCCGGCTGAACATGAAGAAATATTAAGAAACGTTTCAGCTATTTGCGGGCAAAATGTGCTCACCGCTGTGAAGGCTAATCAGGTGACGGTATGACCCGCATTTTGACCATTGAAGACGATGCCGTGACGGCGAAAGAAATCGTGGCTGAATTGAGCAGCCACGGCCTCGATGTCGATTGGGTGGACAACGGCCGGGAAGGTCTGGTGCGCGCCGTCAGTGGCGACTATGACTTGATTACCCTGGACCGCATGCTCCCCGAGCTGGACGGACTGGCGATTGTCACGACCCTGCGCACCATCGGCGTCAGCACCCCGATTTTGATGATCAGCGCCCTCTCCGATGTGGACGAGCGCGTGCGCGGGTTGCGTGCCGGGGGCGACGACTACCTGACCAAGCCGTTCGCCAGCGACGAAATGGCGGCCCGGGTCGAAGTCCTGCTACGGCGCAAAAGCCCCGCCGACAAATATGAAACGTCGCTGCGGGTGGCTGACCTCGAACTCAACCTCATCACCCGCGAAGCCAGTCGCGCCGAACAACAGCTGAGCCTGCTGCCCACCGAGTACAAATTGCTTGAGTTCCTGATGCGCAATACCGGGCAAATCCTCTCGCGCATGATGATTTTCGAAGAGGTCTGGGGCTATCACTTCGACCCGGGCACCAACCTGATCGACGTGCACATCGGGCGTTTGCGCAAAAAGATTGACCCGCCGGGCCAGGTGCCCCTGATTCGCACCGTCCGAGGCTCGGGTTATGTCATTGCCGAACCCCTCTAAGGGCTGGCGTTCTTCCAGCAGCCGTTTGCTGGCGCTGTACAGCTTTCTGTTCGTGGCCTGGAGCTGCATCTTGATGGGCGTGCTGTATTACGAGGTGTCGGATTACCTCGGCAATCTGGCCAAGCATTCATTGATGCAGCGCCAACACCTCTTTTCACGCTTTCAGGGCGAACAGTTGGACGAGGCGCTGGCCACCAGCCTGACGTTTGATTTGCGAACAGTGGATGCGTATGGACTGTTCGATGCGCAACAGCGCCACCTCAGCGGGCCGATCCAGGTAATACCCGCCGACCTGCCCCTGGACGGCCAGATCCATGAACTGAGCACTTGCGTCGACGCCGACGACCCCAACCTGCCGCAAGACAGCTGCGACGCCGTGGCCACACAAACCCACGATGGCCGCTGGCTGGTGCTGGTGCGCGACAACGGTTCACTGTTCGCGGTCACACGGATCATTTTGCATGCGCTGTTTTGGGGACTGTCGCTGACCATCATCCCCGGCATTGCAGGGTGGCATTTGCTGCGACGTCGCCCCTTGCAACGCATCCGGGCGATTCAGGCCAGTGCCGAAGCGATCGTCGCAGGGGATTTGACCTATCGGTTGCCGCTGTCCAACCGGCGTGACGAACTGGACATGTTGGCGGCCATCGTCAACGCCATGCTCGACCGCATCGAACGGCTGATGCACGAAGTCAAAGGCGTGTGCGACAACATCGCCCACGATTTGCGCACCCCGTTGACCCGTTTGCGTGCGCAACTGTATCGCATCCAGCAGCAAGCCCCGGAAGGATCGCCCGAGGCCGTGCAAATGGATCAAGTGATCGCTGAAACCGATACCTTGATGGCGCGCTTTCGCGGGTTACTGCGCATTTCCGAACTGGAAGACCATCAACGCCGCTCGGGCTTTGTACAACTCGACCCGCAGCCGCTGCTGCAGGAGCTGTATGACTTCTACCTGCCGCTGGCTGAAGAAGGCCAGGTCACCTTGTTACTGGAGGCACCGCCACCATTACCGGGCCTGAACGGGGATCGCGCGCTGCTGTTTGAAGCGCTGGCCAATTTGTTAAGCAACTCGATCAAGTTCACCCCGTCCGGTGGTGAGGTGACACTGCGCGCCGTCAACGATCAAGGCAGCGTGCGCATCGACGTGCTCGACACGGGCCCCGGCATTGCGGAAGCTGAGCGTGAAGCGGTGTTCCAGCGTTTTTACCGCAGCGACGACCAGCACGGCGGCTTTGGCCTTGGCCTGTCTATCGTCGCGGCCATCGTCAACCTGCATGGTTTCAGCCTCGAGGTGGACAACCGCCCCGGTGGCGGCGCCAGACTCAGCCTGCATTGCCGGCAAAGCCTGATCAGCGCTCAACCACGACCTTGGGTCGTGTAGTCGCGGCCCAAAGACGAGGGGGCGCCCTCCCCTCATCGCAACCCATCTTTACACTTCTGTCGACACACTTTGGCACAGATTTTTCTTGTCTATCCGTGTTCGCAATTTTTCAGCCGGAAATTCAGCCCCGGCGTGCGCAACCCGCACCATTTGCAAACACGGACGGTAACGCCGTCCACATTCAGTGCAATGACGGGCCAAAAGTCACGTCAATACGCGGTTGTTATAAAGGAATATGAACCATGTCGGATGTGTGCACCGTTTCACGCTTGACCCTCTGTCCCGCCTCCCCGCGCCCCTTCAGTGCGCGATTCTGCCCTTGTAGCGCGGGCATCGACACGTAGCCCTTAACGCCCTCGACGTACCCGGGGGCTGTAAAGACGCACACAGCACGTAGCTGAATCTCAGCCCGTACGTGGCAGCGCTTCTGTGCGCCGCCAATACCACTCCTTTTGCTCAAGAAAAGGCAGCTTGTCATGTCTGATGTTGACGCTATAACCGTTCCGCCAAAACGGCCATGGGCCTTTGTCTGGCATTACATTCGCCTTTATCCCGGCTGGTATTGGGGCATCGCCTTGTTGCAAATCGGCGCCGCCATGACCGCGACCCTGATGCCCTATGCCATTGGCCGCATCACCGGCGCCGTCAGCGATGGCACGTGGGACAGCGTTGACCTGCGGCACGCCAGCCTGCCTGCGTTGGGGCTGCTTTTTGGCCTTGCCATGGCTCAAACGCTGTTCGCCCGTGGCGCAACCTTGTGCATGATCATGGTTCGCCCGCAGCAGAAGATCCGCATCATCCGCGAACTGTTTGCCTATCTGCAGCAGCATTCACCGCGCTATTTCAGCGAGCACTTCGCAGGCAGCCTCGCCCACCGCATCAGCGAGGGCAGTATAGGTTTGCTGGAAATCACCTGGTCACTGGTGGTGGAAATGTTGCCGATTCTGGTGGTGTTGATCACCAGCCTGGTGTTGCTGACCCTGGCCTCGCCCTGGCTGGGGCTGGGTTTGTTGCTGTGGGTGGGCACTTATGGGTGGCTCGCATTTGTCCTGTCACGCAAGGCCCAGGTCCTGGCGGGAGCCCACGCGCAGGCACGCAGCATTACCACCGGCAAGATTGTCGATGCGGTGGGCAATTTGAACAGCATCCGGCTATTCGCCCGCCAAGGGTTTGAACTCGATTACCTGACCCGCTACCAGACCGCAGAAAAACAGGCCGCCCAGCGTTCGTTCTTCTACCAGGAAAAGATCCGCCTGTTACAGGACAGCCTGTCGGTGGTACTGCGCGTGGGGCTGGTGGCACTGGCTTTGTACCTGTGGCAGGCGGGCATGATCGATGTCGGGCAACTGGTGATGGTCGCCACGCTGGGGTTGATGATCGTGGCGCAGTGCAGCTTTTTGAGCATGCAGTTCATGCATTTTTTCGAATTCATTGGCAACATCGAAAACAGCCTCGACACCCTGTTGCAACCCCACGAAATG
The DNA here is from genome assembly GCF_002269125.1 of Pseudomonas lundensis. Taxonomy (GTDB): domain Bacteria; phylum Pseudomonadota; class Gammaproteobacteria; order Pseudomonadales; family Pseudomonadaceae; genus Aquipseudomonas; species Aquipseudomonas lundensis_A. Next base: position 15,857 of record NZ_NQKI01000032.1, read on the forward strand.
CCCGACCGCGAGAACGCCTCTCCTGCACAGATCGAGAAAGGCTCGATCCACTTTCGCGATGTAAGCTTTGGCTATACCCCGGACAAACCCCTCTTCAAACACTTCAACCTCGACATTCGCGCCGGTCAACGCGTGGGCATCGTCGGGTTTTCGGGCTCTGGCAAATCGACCTTGTTAAACCTGCTGCTGCGCGCCTACGACCCGCAAAGTGGCACGATTGAAGTCGATGGCCTGGATATTCAAGGCATGACTCAACCCTCGCTGCACAATCACATCGCGCTTATCCCGCAGGAACCGGGGCTGTTTCATCGTTCCCTGCGCGAGAACATCGGTTATGGCGACGTGAACGCCAGCGATGCGCAGATCATCCTCGCGGCCAAGCGCGCACACGCCCATGAATTCATTATGCAAATGCCCGACGGTTATGACGCGCTCATCGGCGAGCGCGGGGTCAAACTGTCAGGTGGTCAGCGCCAGCGTATTGCCATCGCCCGTGCACTGTTGAAAAACGCGCCCATCATGGTGCTTGATGAAGCGACTGCGAGCCTCGACTCCGAAACGGAAAGCCTGATTCAGGGCAGCCTTGACGACATCATGGCGGACAAAACCGTGCTGGTCGTCGCGCACCGACTGTCGACCATCGCGCACCTGGACCGGATTGTGGTGCTGGAAAATGGCCAAATTGTAGAAGACGGCAATCACAGCCAATTACTTGAACTCCGCGGGGTGTACTACCGGCTTTGGCAACGCCAGTCTGACGGTGTATTAAATGAAAGCGCTGATGAAAAATATGACGCCTGGGTTAGTTAATCACCCTCAACCCCGCCATGAATAAACTTTAAAAAATAAAAACCGGCATAAATACACCCGACTTTTTACGTCTGCATCATCCGCAACGGCCTCGCCTTTGGCACGCGCCAATGTTCAATGGCTGTTCTTTCAACAACGTCGGGGCGACTTGAATGCGCCTGCAAGATTAATAGGCAGCCCTAACCGGCTCACTTATGTTTCAGGCTTATTTAGCCCACACCCTGTAGATATTAAGGCACTCGATAAAGCAGCGTATTCAACGCCACCTCCAGGCCTCTTTTTAATAGAAGGCGGTATCAATGGCACCGCAATCGCACACGTTCCGGAAAACCCCGTACACGGTGGTGTGCGCCCGTCAGTCTGGCTAAACGACGCGCGTTTAGACGCTTATACACTGACGCTATACCCATAACAGCTTTGTAAGTGCACTGTTTTCATACAGTAACTGGTCATATTGGTGCACCCATCAACACCGCATTAAGGGGCAATTAAGATTGTCCAACAATGGCAATTACACTCACTAGAGTTTGGCACATTCATGCTTATTAAAACGGTACTGCTCGGCCCCGCAATGGCGTTAATTGATAAGCTCTTTATTGAATCAGTTCGCACTTTTCACTGATTAATATATCTGACACCTTGCATTCACCTTGATTGGCACAGCCATTGCTTGTAACAAATAGAAATAGGTTTAAACGCCTGACAAGATCGGACCATTCAACCCTGTAGCACACAACAAGGAGTGTATATGAAACCGTTTTTTATCAGCCCTTGAGGCCCTTCGATCAATGAGCAGTCATTGATCGGTTAATGATTGATTCAACCGTTAACGGACAGTTCTCGTCCCTGCATGCAAGGGCGAACGGAGCCTTATTGCCCTTCATTTAGTCGAGGGACTCTTAATGAGTGACGAGGTAAAGAACAAAGCGCGGCCCGCCCCTCTACTCGACGCTGAGCGTGTGCAGCAGTGGACACATATTCCCCATGTGCCCAACACCTCAACGCCGGGGGGCGTGAGTGTGCCGAGGGTGCTGTTGCTGATAGGCGTTGCGGCGGTGCTGCATGCCGCAGCCTGGTGGGCATTTCAGCAGGCCAAGGCAGCGCCGGTGGTCACCCCGCCCGAGATCCCGGAAATGACCGTCGAACTCACCAGCCCGGCGCCGCCAGCACCACCGGTCGAAGAGCCGCCACCCCCACCGCCGCCACCCGAGCCTGAAGTGCCTCAAGAGGACGAAGACGCCGTCAAGCCGCCTCCCAAACCGCTGGAGAAACCCAAGCCGGTCGAAAAACCGAAACCGGTGGTCAAGCCAAAGCCGGTGCTCAAACCGCAGCCCGTCAAACCGGCTCCGCCAGCACCACCAGCCCCTGCCGCACCTGCGGCGCCTGCTGCCGCGCCGGGGCCGGTCAAGGAAACCGCTGCGGTGTCGGGCCTGGCCAGCTTGGGCAACCCGCCGCCGGAGTACCCGTCGCTGGCCCTGCGTCGCAGTTGGGAAGGCACCGTGGTGCTGCGCATCAAGGTCCTGCCCAACGGCCGCGCCGGGGCTGTGGAAGTCACCCGCTCCAGCGGCAAGCAGGCACTGGATGAGGCTGCTGTCACGGCGGTACGCAATTGGAAGTTTGTCCCGGCCAAACGCGGGGACACGCCCATCGAAGGTTTTGCAACCCAGACCATCGCGTTCAAATTGCCGGCATAACCCGCTCAGGGGCCGACGTTAACTTTTATTTAGCCGTGTGTGAGGTGTAGCCATGAACGAGTCTCTGTCTTCCATGATTGTCCCGGGCGTGTTGTGGGCGCTGGTGCTGTTTTCGGTGGTGAGTTGGGCACTGTTGCTCATCAAGTCATCGCAGTACCTGCGCCAGAAAAAGCAAAACAAACTGTTCAGTAAAGCGTTTTGGGCCGCCCCGGACCTGCTCACCGCCGCCGAGCACGCCAGCCAGTACCCCGGCGCACTGGCGCGCATCGCCAACAGCGGTTTTGAAGCCATGATTGTCGATGACAGTCCGCGTACCACCCAGCAACTGGCTCACACCATCAACCGCTCTGATCGCCTGGAGCGCAACTTGCGCCAACAGATCCAGAAAGAACGCCGCGCCCTGGAAAGTGGCCAGGCCATTCTGGCCAGTATCGGCAGCACCGCGCCCTTCATCGGCCTGTTCGGCACGGTGTGGGGGATCATGGAAGCCCTGCAAACCATCGGTGCTACGGGTTCGGCCAGCCTTGAAACAGTGGCCGGCCCCATCGGACACGCCTTGATCGCCACCGGCGTGGGCATCGCCGTCGCGGTCCCGGCCGTGCTGATTTACAACTTCTTTCTGCGTCGCCTGAAGCTGGCTGCCGCCAACATGGATGACTTCGCCCACGACTTCGACGCCCTTGCCCAGCGCAGCGCCTTCGCCATCGACCGCCAAGCCATTGTCAACAAGCGCACGCCGGTGCGGGAGGCCAGCTGATGTCTTTCTCAACTCAGGACAGCGACGAAGTACTCAGTGAAATGAACGTCACTCCGCTGGTGGACGTGATGCTGGTACTGCTGGTGGTGTTCATCGTCACCACGCCGATGATGACTAACGCCATCAAAATCAACCTGCCCAAGACCGACGCCGTGGCCACGCAGCAGAAGAAAGACCCGGTGGTTGTCAGCGTCGATCAGGACGGCACCTTTTATCTGGCAAAGAACGAGGTGGCCCCCGAGTTGCTCGAGAAAAGCCTGCAAGACGTGAAAAACCAGGACCCGGAAGTGCGCGTTCAGTTGCAGGCCGATGCGGGCGTCAACTACGGGCAGGTGGCCAAGGCCATGGCCTCCATCGAACGTGCGGGCATCACCAGGATTTCGGTGATGACGGCCAAATAACACTGCCTGTCGCCGCAGCCCCAGGGCGCGGCGACAGCGCACACCGTGCAATCGCTGTCACTACGCAGTACCCACGCCGCGCGCGAACGCTGTTAGTCCGTGCAGGGGAGCGGCTTGCTTGAAAACCGTGTTTTGCAAGGGTCGACACAACCCAACTGGAGTCATGAGGGCTCACAAGGCCATTCCAATAAACGTCTGAAAAAGTCGGAAATAATTATGCAGATGAAGAGTTCAGGTTTTACCCTCAAGCCGCTCGTTGCCAGCCTGCAACGCCATCGTTTTGTGCCGCTGTATCTGGTTGCTCTGGGGATGAGCACAGGACAGTTACACGCAGCCGAAGCCGTTGCAGCAGACGATTCAGGCGCGGCCGTAAGTGCGGCGGCCGTCAGCGCGGATGCCGTGGCTGCACCGGCCACCACGCAACTGCAACGGGTGGAAGTGACCGGGACGGCGATTCGCCGGGTCGATGCTGAAACCGCAGTGCCAGTGACCATTTTGCGCGCCGAGCAACTGCGCAACGAAGGCGTGACCACCACGGCTGAAATCATGCAGCGCGTGACCGGCAACCAGTCAATCCGCAACTCGGCCAGCTCCGTGGGCTCGGCCACTGGCGGCGCCACGTTCGCTGACATGCGCGGCATCGGTGCCAATAAAACCCTGGTGCTGCTCAACGGCCGGCGCTTGGGCAACAACGCCATCGACGGCTCGGCAGTCGACCTGAACACCATCCCGTTCGCCGCCATTGATCGCGTCGAGGTACTGCGCGACGGTGCTTCGGCCCTGTACGGTACAGACGCCATCGGAGGCGTGATCAACTTCATCACTAAAAAGTCCCTGACCGATGGCACCCTGTCGCTGGGTGGCGAAGGTGCCGATGCCAGCGGTGGCGGCAATAGCCATGACATCAGCGGCAGCTGGGGCTACGGCGATCTGGAAAAAGACCGTTTTAATGTGATGGGCGTGGTGGGTTACAACAAACAAAGCGCGTTACAAAGCAAAGACCGCACGTTCACCACCAACTACGCCCCCGACCGCGGGCTGGACCAGACCTCCGGCACCTCGTACCCGGCCAACTGGAGCCAGGGCAACCTCAACACCAACCCGTTGTCGGGCAGCAATTGCAGCGGCGCCAATCTGGTATTGCGTCAGGGCGTATGCCGCTACGACACCCGGGACTACATCGACCTGTTGCCCGAAACCGAAAAGACCTCGTTCTTCGGTAAGGCCACCGGCAAGATCACCGATGACGACAACGTCAACCTTGAATACTTCTGGGCCCGCAACAACAACGCCACGTCGGTTGCCCCGGCCCCGTTGACCGGCCTGACCATGGACCCGACCTCACCGTACTACCCCGGCAACGGCATCACCCCGGGCAGTAACGATGCTGCCTTCGACCCGACCCAGCCGATTGGCCTGAACTGGCGAGAAACCGCTGCCGGTGGCCGTCAGTCCAAAGACCAGAACACCAGCCAGCGCCTGGTGTTGAGCTTCGACGGCATGGTCAAGGGCTGGGATTACAACCTCGGGGCCTCGTACAACCAGAACCAGGTGATCTCCAGCGTCACGGGCGGCTATGCCAGCGACGCGGCAATGATCAGCGGGATTGCTGACGGCATCCTCAACCCCTTTGGCCCGCAGACATCGGCCGGTCAGGCGTACATCGACGCCAATCAATACCACGGCCAGTATTCGTCCTCCGTGGGGCGTGTCAGCGGCCTTGACGGGCGCATGAGCCGCGAAATTGGCGACTGGTTCGGCGCAGGGCCTTCCGGCCTGGCCATTGGCGGCGAATACCGTCAGGAGAAATTCCACCAGAACTACGAAGCGTTTGCCGCAGACATCAGTAGCCTGGGCGTCGACCCCGACGGCAGCGTCGAAGGCGACCGCAATGTGAAAGCGGTGTACACCGAACTGAACGTACCGGTGCTCGACAGCCTGGAACTCTCGGCGGCCGTGCGTCACGACAAATACAGCGACTTCGGCAGCACCACTAACCCCAAGTACTCGTTCCGCTACCAGCCGGTGAAGGAATTGGTAGTGCGCGGTGCCTACAGCGAAGGGTTCCGCGCACCCTCGCTGTACGAGTTGTACAACCCGCAATACACCACGTACACCCAGGGGTATTACAACGACCCGGTGCTGTGTGCGGGCGGCGTGGTGCAGCCGGGTGGCAACAGCGGCCGCGACTGCGGTCAGCAGTTCCATAATCGCACCGGCGGCAATACCAAACTGGCCCCGGAAAAAGCCCGCAACGTCACATTGGGCTTTGTCTATCAACCGGTGCGCGAACTGTCGCTGGGTCTGGACTTCTGGTGGATTCACATCGCCAACCAGATCGCCGAGTTCCCGGAATCCACTGTGTTCGATGACCCGGACCTGTACGCCGATCGCTACATCCGCAACCCGGACGGCTCACTCAACTACGTGCAGACTGGCCTCGCCAACCTGGGAGCCGTCAAGACCAGCGGCATTGACGTGAGCATGGACTACCGCTTCCCGAACACACCGTATGGGCAGTTCGGTCTGGGTCTGCAAGGCACCTACGTGACCCGCTACGATTTCCAGAGCACGCTCGGTGGCACCTACACCGATAACGTCGGGGACTTCGAAGGCACAGGCGTCGTTGCACGCTGGAAACACGTGCTGAACGGCACCTGGAACCTGGGCCCCTACCGTGCATCGTTGGTTAACCGCTTCACCAGCGGCTACAACGACTACGACCCCAGCACCCATGCCAAAGTCGCTTCGTACACCTTGTGGGACGTGTCGGCCGGTTACACCTTCAACAAAACCGTGGACCTGGATGCGGGCATCAAAAACATGTTCGACCGCAATCCACCGTTCTCCAATCAGGCCTATAACTTTCAGAGCGGTTTCGATCCGCGTTATACCGATCCTATGGGCCGTACGTTCTTCGCTCGCGCCACTTACCACTTTTGAGTGATCACCGGCGCAGGCCGACTCCAGCCTGCGTCGGTCTGACTGCGAAATCGCGCCCCCTCGGCCTGTTCACGCGCAAGGCCGGGGGGATTTTTCACGGTCCTCACCGGTTCTACACGCGGCACAAGGAAACCCCACACATGTCGTCAATTTTCCTGCCCCTGATCCGTTCGTTTCTGGTGCCCGTACTGTCGTGCCTGTGCTTCGGTGCCAGCGCCGCGCCTGGCCAGTCCATGACGGTCTATGGCGAAGCCCCCAAGTACCCGGCCGGTTTCCAGCACTTTGACTTTGTGAACCCGCATGCACCCAAAGGCGGGTCGCTGAGCCGCGCCTCCATGGAAATCGGTCAGTTCAACTACCTCACACCCTATGTCGACCAGGGCACAGGCGTGGCCCAGATCGATCAGTGGGTGTATGCACCCTTGGCCTTTCGTTCGCTGGACGAGCCTTACACCGTTTACGGATTGGTGGCCCAGACCATGGAACGCGACCCGCAGGGCCTGTGGGTGCGTTTCAACCTCAACCCCACAGCCCGTTTCGCTGACGGCACCCCGATCACCGCGCAGGACGTGGCCTTCACGTACAACACACTCATGACCCGGGGCAGCCTGAGTTTTCGCATGCTCTACGGCGAGGTTAAAGACCTGGTGATAGAAGGTCCGCTGCGCGTACGTTTCGACTTCAAGAACAACCAGAACCGCACGTTGGCGCTGGATCTGGCCAACCTGCACATCCTTCCCGAGCATTGGTGGAAGACCCGCGACTTCAGCAACGGTGGCGGCTTTGAACCCCCATTGGGCAGCGGCCCGTATGCGGTCTCGCACGTCGATCCCGGTCGCAGTATCAGCTTTGAACGCGTTAAAGACTGGTGGGGCAAAGACTTGCCGGTCAGCAAGGGGCTGTACAACTTCGACCGCCTGACGGTGAATTTTTACGGCGACACCGACGTCGCCCGCGAACTGCTCAAGGCCGGGGCTTTCGATTACAACCGCGAGTTCTCGGCCACCGGCTTCAGCATCGGTTACGACAGCCCGTCGCTCAAAGACGGCCGGCTGCAAAAAGGCGTGTTTGCCAAAAACAAACCGGGGGCAGCGCAAGGGTTTGCGTTCAACCTGCAAAACCCGTTTTTTCAAGACCGCCGGGTGCGTCAGGCCTTGAGTTTGCTGTGGGATTTCGAATGGACCAACAAGCAGATGATGCGCAGCTTTTATGTGCGCCAGCAAAGCTACTTTCCTAAAAGCGAAATGGCCGCCACCGCCCTGCCCGACGCCCGTGAGCTGCAAATCCTGGAACCGTTGCGCGGGCAAATCCCGGATGAAGTCTTTACCCAGGTGTACCAGGCGCCGAAAACCGATGGCAGCGGTTACATCCGCGACAAACAGCTGCAAGCCCTTGATCTGCTCAAGCAAGCCGGCTGGACCGCCAAGAACAATACGCTGGTGAATGCCGCAGGCGAGCCGCTGCGTTTTACCTTCCTTGATGGTCAGGGCGGTTTTGATCGCATGATCCTGCCCTACAAACGCACGCTGGCGCAGATCGGCATCACCATGGACATCCGCAAGATTGATTCGGCGCAGTACATCAACCGGCTCAATGCCCGCGACTACGACATGATCGTGGTGGGTTTCCCGCGCAGCGGCGTGCCGATCGTCTCGCCCGGCCGCGAGATGTATGACATGTACGGCTCGCGCAGCGCCACGCAGGTGGGCGCCTCCAACGCGATGGTGCTGCGCGATCCCGCCATCGACACCCTGCTCGACGGGCTGGTCCAGGCCAACAGCCGTGACGAGATGGTGCACTACGCCCGCGCCCTCGATCGCGTCCTGCAATGGGGCTACTACATGATTCCCAACTACTACTCGGTCGGCACCCCGACCGTGTTTCAGAACCGCTTTGGACGCCCGCCCCATGAGCCCACGTACGACGAGGGCCTGGACACCTGGTGGGAAATCAGTAAAAGCGCGCTAACCAACGCCGCCATGCGTACCGCCCAAACGCCGTCGGAGGGTCAATGAGATGGTGCATTACATCAGTCGTCGTTTACTGCTGATCATCCCCACCTTGTTGTGCATTTTGGTGGTCAACTTTCTCATCGTGCAGGCAGCTCCAGGTGGCCCGGTGGAACAGGCCATCGCCCGCCTGCAAGGGTTTAGCGGTGCCTCGGTGGGCGGTGGCGCGCGGGACATGGCCGCCAGCAATGGCGGTGCCAGCCGCAGCAGCCGTGGCCTCGACCCGGCACTGGTTGAAGAAATCACCAAACATTACGGGTTCGACAAACCCCTGCATGAGCGTTTGTGGCTGATGCTCAAGAACTACGCGCAACTGGATTTCGGCAGCAGCTTTTTCCGCGGTGCCAAGGTCACGGATTTGATCCTGCAAAAACTGCCGGTTTCAATATCACTGGGGTTATGGGCAACGCTGATCACGTACCTGATCTCGATTCCACTGGGGATCCGCAAGGCCATTCACAACGGCAGCGCCTTCGATGTCTGGACCAGCACCGCGATCATCATCGGCTACGCCATGCCTGCCTTCCTGTTCGCGATTTTGCTGGTAGTGGTGTTTGCCGGCGGCAGTTATGTCAGTTGGTTTCCGGTGCAGGGCATGGTCTCGGAGGGGTTTGAGCACCTGAGCGTTTTCGGCAAGCTCGGCGACTACCTCTGGCACATGGTGTTGCCGGTCTCGGCGTTAGTGATTGGCGGGTTCGCGACCCTGACGATATTGACCAAAAACAGCTTCCTCAACGAAATCAGCCGCCAATACGTCGTCACAGCCCGGGCCAAGGGGCTGACTGAACGTCGGGTGTTGTACGGCCACGTGATGCGTAACGCAATGTTGCTGGTGGTGGCAGGCATTCCTCAGGCGTTGATTGAAGTGTTTTTCGCAGGGTCGTTGCTGATTGAAACCATTTTCAACCTCGACGGCATAGGCCGCATGAGCTACGAGGCGGCGGTATCGCGGGATTACCCGGTGGTGTTTGGCACGCTGTTTCTGTTCACCCTGTTCGGGTTGCTGATCAAGTTGATCGGGGACCTCTGCTACACCCTGCTCGACCCCCGTATCGACTTTTCGGCGAGGACTGCCTGATGCTCAACCTCTCTCCTCTCGGCAAGCGCCGCCTCGCTCATTTCAGGGCCAATCGCCGTGGCTGGTGGTCGTTGTGGCTGTTCGTAGCGCTATTGGTGCTGTGCTTGTGCGGGGAACTGGTGGCCAACGACAAGCCGCTGGCGATTCACTACAAAGACCACTGGTACTTCCCAATTGTCTCGAGCTACGTCGAAACCGATTTCGGCGGCGAGTTACCGTTCGAGCCCGACTACCGCAGCGATTACGTACGCAACTTGATCACCGGTCAGGGCGGCTGGCTGCTGTTTGCGCCGATTGCGTTCAGCTACGACACCGTCAATTACGACCTCAAGGAACCTGCGCCGAGCCCGCCCAGCAGCAGCAACTGGCTCGGCACCGACGATCAGGCACGCGATGTGCTGGCACGGGTGATTTTCGGGGCGCGGATTTCCATTTTGTTTGCCTTGATCTTGACCGCTATCAGCGCCGTGATCGGGATTACCGCAGGCGCCCTGCAAGGCTTTTATGGCGGTTTGGTGGACTTGCTTGGCCAGCGCGTGCAGGAAGTCTGGGCAGGCCTGCCGGTGTTGTACTTGCTGATTATTTTGTCGGGGTTTGTGGCCCCCAGCTTTTGGTGGCTGCTGGGCATCATGGCGCTGTTCACCTGGCTGGCGCTGGTGGACGTGGTACGTGCCGAGTTCCTGCGCGGGCGTAACCTTGAATACGTCAAGGCCGCGCGCGCGCTGGGCCTGACCAACGGCGCCCTGATGCGGCGTCACATTCTGCCCAATGCCATGACCTCCACCCTGACCTACCTGCCTTTCATCCTCACCGGCGCCATCGCCACCCTCACCGCGCTGGACTTTCTAGGCTTCGGCATGCCGCCCGGCACCGCGTCGCTGGGCGAGATGATCGGTCAGGCCAAACGCAACCTGCAAGCGCCCTGGCTGGCGCTCACAGCGTTCTTCACCCTGGCGCTGATTCTGTCGCTTTTGGTCTTCATCGGCGAAGCCTGCCGCGATGCTTTTGATCCCCGGAGTTGATATGAACCAAACATTGATTGAAATACGTGACCTACGCGTCGGGTTTGCCGGGCGTGAAGTGGTACACGGGGTCAACCTCGACATTCGCCGTGGCGAGTGCCTGGCGTTGGTGGGGGAATCGGGCTCGGGTAAATCGGTGACCGCGCATTCAATCCTGCGCCTGCTACCCGGCAAGGACGTGCAGACCCACGGCAGCATCCGCTATGACGGCATCGACCTGGTGAACGCCAGTGACCGGCAACTGCGCGGCTTGCGCGGTAATCGGATCGCGATGATTTTCCAGGAGCCCATGACCTCGCTCAACCCGTTGCACACCATCCACAAGCAAGTCAGCGAAGTACTGATCACCCATAAAGGCCTGAAACCCCGTGCGGCCCGTGCGCGCACCCTTGAGTTGCTGCAACTGGTAGGCATCCGTGACCCCGAACACCGCCTGAATGCCTACCCGCATCAACTCTCGGGGGGGCAGCGCCAGCGGGTGATGATCGCCATGGCCCTGGCCAACGAGCCGGAACTGCTGATTGCAGATGAACCCACCACGGCGCTGGACGTGACAGTGCAGCAGAAAATCCTGGAACTGCTGATCGACCTGCAGCAGCGGCTGGGCATGTCGTTGCTGTTGATCAGCCATGACTTGAACCTGGTGCGCAAAATCGCGCAACGGGTGTGCGTGATGCGCGGGGGCGAAATTGTCGAGCAGGCAACGTGCGATGACCTGTTTGGTGCACCACAGCACCCTTACAGCCGCCTGTTGATCGAAGCCGAGCCCTCAGGTACGCCGGTGCAGAGTGACTACCGGCACAATCTGCTGGAGGTCGATAACCTGCGCGTGTGGTTCCCGTTGCCCAAACCGCTGTTCAGCCGGGAGCGCCTGTACGTCAAAGCGGTGGACGGGGTCAGTTTTGAACTTAAAAAAGGCCGCACGCTCGGTATCGTCGGCGAGTCCGGCTCGGGCAAATCTACGCTGGGGCAAGCCATCCTGCGGCTGGTGGACGCCGAGGGGGATATCCGTTTGGGTAACAAACAGTTGAACCTGCTCAATCAGGATCAACTGCGACCCTTGCGCCGCCAGATGCAGGTCGTCTTCCAGGACCCCTTCGGCAGCCTGAGCCCGCGGATGTCTGTGCAGCAGATCATTGCCGAGGGCCTGCTGGCCCACGGTATCGGCACCGAGGCCGAGCGCGAAGACGCCGTGATTCGGGTATTGCAGGAGGTGGGGCTTGATCCGCAAAGCCGACACCGCTACCCCCACGAGTTCTCGGGCGGGCAACGTCAGCGGATCTCGATTGCCCGCGCCCTGGTCATGGAGCCGGCGCTGATCCTCCTCGACGAACCCACCTCGGCGCTGGACCGCACGGTGCAAAAACAGGTGGTGGACTTGTTGCGCGACCTGCAACGGCGCCATGGCCTGACTTATCTGTTTATCAGCCACGACCTGGCCGTGGTGCATGCGCTGGCCCACGACATGATCGTGATCAAAGAGGGCAAGGTGGTGGAACAAGGCGATGCGCAGACGATCTTTAATGATCCGCAGCACCCGTATACCCAAGCGCTGTTGCAAGCCAGCAGCCTGCGCACGGTGCCACTGGCAACGGGTATACACGCTGTGCCAGTCATGGCTTGAAGTAAGGCAATCCGTCGCCCCGCTGCCGTGCATACACAGGTTCGGCCGGGGCCGGTGCAGCGTCCATTCGTCGCAGAGCGTCTATTTCGCGGGCATGGCTCCATTCCTGGTCTAGTGTTTGCCAGCGGTACCCGCCTGCAAACAATGAACACAGGAGTGATCATGAGCCACCTGCAAGGATGTCTTTGCCCGCAGCACTTGCTGCAAGGGCTGGTAAATCAAGGCCAACGCGATAACCGACTTGAATTGCATCAAGTGTCGGTCATGAGTGCGCTGATGGACGGTGTGTATGAGGGCGAAATGACCTTGGCCGAGCTGTTTGGCAAAGGCGATTTCGGCCTCGGCACGTTTAACGGGCTGGACGGCGAATTGATTGCCTTTGACGGTGAAGCGTTCCAATTGCGCTCGGACGGCTCTGCGCGCCCTGCCACCGGCGATCAAAAAACACCCTACGCCGTGGTGACCTTTTTCGAACCGCAACTGACGTTAAAGGTCGACAGCCCTGTCTCACGTCGAGCGCTGCATCACGACATTGATGAGCAAATCGGGTCAGCAAATGTGTTCTGCGCCATTCGCATCGACGGGCATTTCAACCGCGTTAAAACCCGCACTGTGGTGCGACAGGTGCCCCCTTTTCGGCCCTTTACGGAAGCCGTCAAGCAGCAGCCGATATTCGACTTTTCGCACGCAACAGGCACGCTGGTCGGGTTCCGCTCCCCCGATTTCATCCAGGGAATCGGCGTGGCCGGTTATCACGAACACTTCATCACCGAGCAGCGTCAGGGCGGAGGGCATGTCATCGACTACCACTTGCAGCAGGGTTCGGTTCAGTTCGGGATCATCAGCCGGCTGGTGGTGCACTTCCCCAAAGGTGAAGACTTCAGGCATGCCAATCTGACCCCGGCCTTTCTTGACCGGGATATCCGCAGGGCCGAGCACTAATCGCTGCACCTGCAGTGACCTTGAGGCGCTCGCCTCAAGGTCAGTCGAACGGACCCTTTATATTCATAAATAGAATATACAAATCGTTTTATATTCTTTTTTAAAAGATAAATTTCCTGCAAGACTCTCGTCATAACGATTCCAACTCATGATGAGAACGAAATGAAGAAAATCACTGCCCTCACCGCGTTAACCCTGGCTGTGCTGTCTGGCCTGGCCCACGCTGATCGTCTGGAAGACATCAAAAAATCCGGTGTGCTGCGTGTGGCGTCGTTTGACAGCAACCCGCCCTTCGGTTTTGTGGATGCCAAGAGCAAGCAAATTGAAGGTCTGGACGTGGATTACGCCAAGGCCATTGCCGACAAGCTGGGGGTAAAGTTGCAACTGCAGCCAACCAACCCGGCCAACCGCGTGCCGCTGCTGGTAGCGAACAAGGTCGATCTGGTGCTGGCCAACTTCACCATCACCCCGGAGCGCGCTGAACAGGTGAATTTCAGCATTCCGTATTTCTCGTCCGGTCAGCAGTTCATCGTCAAAAAAGGCACCCTCAAATCCCCGGAGGACCTGAATAAATGGCGTGTTGGCGTCGACAAAGGCACGGTCAATGAGGGTGTACTGCGCGCTAAATACCCGGGGGCCAAAGTGGTCGCTTATGACGACACGCCATTCGCCTTCACGGCATTGCGCAACGGCAACGTACAAGCCATCACCCAGGATGGCCCGAAACTGATTGGCTTGCTGGCCAATGTGCCGGACAAGGATAAGTACGAGGTGCCGCCATTCACCATTTCCAACGACTTGATCGGGGTAGGCATTCCCAAAGGCGAAACCGCGCTGACTGACGTAGTCAACCAAACACTGACCGAGCTTGAAAGCAAAGGCCAGGCGCAAGCCATCTATGACGCCTGGTTCGGCCCGAACACCAAAACCCCGCTGGCCCGTCTGTACAAGATTGGTGACAGGAGCTAGGCCTCGCCGCCGCTTCATCGTGCAACCCGTCGCGGTCAACCGGACGGGTTTGTTTGTTTCTGGATGGACGCTGTTTATGTTCGGTGAACTGCTTGCCCCGCACTACCTGCACTGGCTGCTGGATGGCTTTGTGCTTACGCTGATCTTGTCATTGCTCACCTGCTTGTTCGCCACCGGCCTCGGTTTTTTGCTGTGCCTGGCGCGCATGTCGTCTTCGCGTCTTTGGTCCTGGCCTGCCCGTGCCTACCTTTCGCTGTTTCGCAATACGCCACTGCTGGTGCAGTTGTTTTTCTGGTACTTCGGCGTTACCGCGATGCTGCCCGAAGGGCTGGTGATGTGGCTTAACCAGCCGCGCAGCCTGTCATTGGGTTTATTTGAACTGCAATGGCCATCGTTTGAGTTCATCGCCGGGTTCTGGGGCTTGATGCTCTACACCGCCGCCTTTATCTGTGAGGAGTTTCGTGCCGGCGTCAGTTCGGTGCGCATCGAACAACGGGCCGCCGGTCTGGCCTTGGGATTCACGAACGCGCAGGTATGGCGTTACATCGTATTTCCACAAGCAGTACGCACCGCGCTAGGCCCGCTGCTGGGTCAATACATGAATGCATTGAAAAACTCATCGCTGACCATGGCCATCGGATTGGCCGAGTTGTCCTACGCATCACGTCAGGTTGAAACCGAAACATTCAAGACGTTTCAGGCTTTCGGCTTTGCCACACTCTTGTATGTGGCAAGCATCGCGCTGATTGAAGTCATCGGCCAATGGATTGCCCGCAGCAACTGGTACAAGCAGGGAGTGGTCTGAGCCATGGATTTTTCGGTCATTAGCGACAACCTGTCGTATTTCTTGCTCGGGGCTTACCCCGACGGGCCGTTAGGCGGCGCTGCACTCACGCTGGTGCTAAGCGTATTGTCAGGGGTGATTTCGGCACTCCTTGGACTACTGCTCGGGGTTGCGCTGGTGATGATACGCGGGCGAGGCCGCTGGTTATTACTGGGAGCGCTGGGGTTTCTACGTGCGATTCCCGTGGTCATGCTGATTTTCTGGAGCTACTTTCTGCTGCCCATCCTGTTCAAGGTAGACGTGCCTGCGCTGGCGACCGTGGTGTGTGCGCTGTCGTTGATCGGCGGCGCATATTTGGCGCATTCGGTGTATGCCGGTATCAGCAGTTTGCCGTCCGGACAATGGGCGGCGGGCAAGGCGCTGGGGTTAAGCAAATGGCACGTGTTGCGGTTAATTATCTTGCCGCAGGCCCTGCCAATGATGCTGCCCTCCTTCCTTAACCAGTGGATTTCGCTGATCAAGGACACCTCATTGGCGTACGTGATCGGCGTGGGCGAACTGTCGTTTGTCGCCACTCAGGTCAGCAATCGGGTGATGGTCCACCCGACCGAGATTTTCCTGTTTGTTGCCTTGGTCTACTTCGTACTGTGCAGCAGCCTGGACTGGCTGGCCCAGCGCTGGGTCAAACCCGTTATGCACGCTCACTCTGGAGCAAAATAACGAGGCTTGGCCCGCGCTCAATCCTCACCCCTCAGAGGGGCATCAAGTACTCCTGATTTGCTTGACCCGCCCCTCTACACCTTCTAGAAACGTTTCAAGCGGGAGTTTTTGATGTGCTTGTGTGGAACATTCCCCGGTAAAAAAACGTTCCCTACCGAACGGTTCAAAATTCAGATAACTAAGCCCCTCCTGAAAACCGTCACTGTTCCAAACATCCGCGACTTTTTCGCGGTGTTTATAGCTTGACCTGACGGCAGTGAACACATACCCCGTGTAATCGATACCGTCTTTTACTTTAGAGACCGTTTGAAGTTGCGCATGAAGTTTCCTTAGGTTTTTTACCCCTCCATTGCCGCGCAGTGATGCACTTGGAGTGGACATTGGCCTGGATGCAGTTGTGAGCTTGGCACCTGACCACGTTGATTGTGCCGCGGCCGCTTTTCCTACACGCTCTATCGTTTTTTGCGACGCTGTACTCAACCCTTTTTGAGCCAGTTTCCCCACGACCGCATTCCCCCCGGAAACGACGCCCAAAGCAATGCTTGCATAACTGAATGCTTTAGCCACCGTGGAATCTGGTGCCAACTCATCCAGGACAGCTGACGTGATTGTAATAGCCGTGGAAACAACGTCATAAACCAGGCTGATAATTGACGTTATTGAAAGTCCTACCGTAGGGGCTGCTGCACCAAATGTGAAGACAGTCAGTGCCAAAGCGGCCACTGCCAAACCAATGGCAAGCCCCATCTTTATGCCTTGAAAAGAAGTGATGTGGCCCGTTGGGTCGAGGTAATTGACAGGATCACCCAAACAATAGGCATAGGCATTAAGCCCACCGCCATCAAACACACTCAAACTGTCCGGCGTGTGAAAGCGCATCAGCAACGGGTTATAAGCACGGTACCCATTGCCCAGCAAATAACAACCTGTATAGGGGTCAGGTAATTCACCGTTGAACCCCAACAGTGAACTCATACCATCATCAAGGGGACGCCCCCCGTAGGGCGTATAGGTAACGCGCGCTTCTTCTTTTTTCGAAGCCGCCTGAATTACGCTGCCCTGACTATCTGTACTCAGTAATAAACAGTCATTGCCGTCCGTTTGGGCCACTGCGTGGGCGCCATACCGGACGTAGCTGCGTCGATGCTCACCTTGAAGCTCATTAGTCAAAAAGCCTTCATGGTAAAAAAACTCTTTTATCACCCCTGCTGCCGACCTGCTGCTTTGTATGTTGTCCGACGGGGTATAGCGGTATTCAACCAGCGTGGAGGAAGTGCTTGATGTGCCTGCCGCAACCGAACATAAACACCCAAGCTCGTCATATCCAAGGAGGCGCCCCAACTCATCATTCAGTTGATTTCCGTCGTCATCGTATTCGAACCGTCGGTGCCGCGGGCTGTAGTCAGGATGACTGTGTGTCACCGAACTTAGCTGCGTTCGGTCCAGGTAGTCATAATGAAACGTGGTGATATTTTCACCGCCACGAAAGTGTGTCGTCAGGCGAATAATATTATCCAGCTCATCATGTTCGTATAACTGGGAAATGATCGTGTTACCCCACGCGTCAACGGGCCCCTGAGATCCGCTGCACGCATACCGATTCAAACGGCCACGTTTGTCATACCGAAAAGTTTCATCGCGCAGAACAGTCTCTTGGGAGCGCAAGGTGCGGCGCTGCAGTTTGTCCTCAGACGTAAAGGACTGCTCTATCACCAGCACAGGTGATTCACTTGACGTAAACGTGCGCTGTATTTCCCTCCCGAAATCGTCGTAAATCAAGTCTGTATTCAACCAATACCCCGTATGGGAGTCATTGACACGGAGGCTCTTCAATGCCCCTTGCCGATCGTAACTGTACGTGGTGATGAGCGTATTGGCCTCTATACGTTCAAGACGCCCGAACGGGTCGTAACGATAATGTTGGTGGTTACCCAGCACATCGGTAAAACGCATGACCTTTCCCAATAAGGAATAAGCATGAGACGTTTCAAATTGCTTTTTTTCAATCAGGTATTCTTTACGCTTAAGCCTGCCCGAGGCGTAATAATGGTAATTCTCTTGTGACGAGCGGTTAGAGGCCTGCAGCAATTGACCATGTAACGCGTCCCTGTTAAATCGGGACACCACGTTTGAATTATTCTCAACTGAACGCTCTGCCACTTCACCTTTGAACACAGGGTCCAGGCTAAAGTTGATCACTTTGCCACTTGCACAGGTTTTTCGCGACGGCTCCGCCTGGCCGCGTTCATATTCAAGCTGCTCGGTTCGCCCACCGACAGTTGTTGTACTGACACGCATGAGTGCGTCATAGGTGCGGTGACCCAGCGCATACCCATTTGCTTTGATGGCAACAGGATGATCCCCGGCACTGCGTGGGTCGTATTCGCGCGTCACGACAACGCCATCCGGCAATCGTGACTCTATGACCCGGCCAAACAGATCGTAAGTAAAAGAAGTCGTCAGGCTTTCAGGTGTCACCGTTTTCAGGCAACGACCAAAGCCGTCATAGGTATATAGCGTTATCCCGAGGGAGCGACCTTGCGTGTCGACTCGTTCGATGCTGTTCGGCTTTGCGAAAGCATTTATCACCGTTAATGTCTTGCCGCCTCCCCTCAACCACTGGACCCGGGTCCGGGTAACCGGGTCAAACGTGTCATTCGCAATAGTGCCGTTAGCCTGTATGACCTGAACAGCTTTGCCCCAGTCATCATAAATAAACGTTACCGCCTGAGGTTGTGGGTCCCCGTCAAACCAGTCAGTCGTAATCTCTTGCGTCATTTGCCCCCATTCATTGTATGAAGCACGGTACGTTTCACGTAGCGGCTTGATTGCTCCGGGATAATCGATGTCTTGCTCGTAGACCTCAATTGTTCGTCCCAGACCATCAAGCACCGTAATATGCTCCTGCCCTCTTGAATCTAATAGAACCTGCCGTACGCGCGCAGTCCCCTCCTCGGAACCAGGATACCTATAGGTTCTCGAAACAGTCTTAGCGCCCTGCTTCACCGTCTCCTGCTGTAAACGGCCAAGTCCGTCATAGAGCGTCTCAACCACATGCCCAGCATGGTCGTTAACGTTGACTTCCTGCCCGGTAAAGACATCGCACTCTATGAGTTGCGCATAAAACTGATTACCCACTTCAACGGTCTGGCTGAATCCGACAACCTTCTCGTTGACGGCATAGGCATATGCGTAAGCTGTGGAGTTACCTCCCATGTGTTCAGTTTTAGCACTTGGTTTTCCGTAAAAAGGATGGGCAGTATCGGTGATATAACTGTACGTCGTGCGGACCGTCGGTTGGGCCGCACTGTTTTCATACAGTCCGTCACTGCGCAACACGATAAAGCGCTGGCTATTGTCTCTAAGAGAGGGCAAGTCAAGGTAGGTATGTTCAACGTTAGTGGCTGACGCGTGAACATAATCAGGTGCAGGTATAACGCGTTTGCTTTTCAGGTAGTGAGGCCGCCCTGACGGGCTGGGAGGACAGCCGTTTTCCCCCGCAGCGGCATAATACACGTACACTTCGCGCGCCCCACTGGGACTTATCAGCTCCAGCAAATTACCAAAAGAGTCGTACGATGTGCGGGTAACTTCCGAATATTCACCTGACGCCGGATCGAGGCTGTCGTAATAGGTATTTGTCAGTTTTTTTTGCATCTGAAAAACAGCTGGCTGAGCCGCAAAGTCCTGCTCATCCCTGTCGTGGTACTCAATTTTCTTATGATGTACTTTTGTCCCGACCGTCGTCTGCTCAGCAATCAGTAAATGAAAACGGTTGTAGGTCCTCTCTATCCGTTTGACTTTATTGCCACAAGCCACCGATTCAACAGACGAATAGGTGTAGTCACTGGTATTCCTGTAAAGATAGTCCTCGCTGTCGCTCCATTCGTACCCGGCGCCATTACCGAAATAATTGTGGGCTGAGAATTCAAACCTACGGACCGTTGCAGGTTGCCCGGCGCCCGGGATTATTGTGCAGGATAAGACTGCAGGCATTGCCGCCAGGGGAGCGCCCACCGGCAAGGCATGACCCTCCATGGAATAACTCAGGGTTTCGAGGGCCCCGGCAGGCGTCTGTAAACGTGTGATCAAAAGCGTTTCATTTGCGCCGGGCTGGTAATCAAATACCCAACGTTCTTTTTCCTGCCCGTCGCGTGACCCCATGTAGATCTGACTCAACCAACTGTCACGAATGACAAAGCCAAATTTTCTTCTGTGGTGAGGGTTGTCAGGCCATAAAGTAATCCCGGGCGAACTGTCCCAATTATTATCGCTTTCATAGTCAATTTTCAGTAACCGGTGATGGGCATCACTGAGTTCGCGTAAAACGCGATGCCCTTGGACGATGTCATACGAAAATGAAACATGCCGCCCGTCTGCCGAATAAATACGCGCGGGCAACCATTGGTCATCATCCGGGTCAGGGCGCACTAACTCTTCAACGGTGCCATCTTTGTGTTGAATGATCCATTTATCATCCACAACAGACACATTAAAGGTATCCAGTTTCTTATCCAGCAGTGTGACGTCACGCCCATTTGCATAAGCCTGATAGCTCGCACCCGAGGACAAGGACAGTTTTTGTGTTGTACGGCTGTAAGCACTCATGCGCAAGGACCAACCTGTGCCCAAGCCCAGATTGCGGGAGTCAAATGAGTTAAAGCTAAGGACCAAGGGTATGGCTGGCCCACACAGGTGATTACTGAGCAGATCACTCAACGAAAGACTGCAACTGTAGGCGCCCGTGCGTGGATCAACGCCTGACTGAATAAAACTTGAATAATTAAACGCACCTGAACTCAGTACTTCTTTCTTTTCTACGGGCGTGCTCATACATCAACCTAATAAATAGTAAACGCAACGTGAAAGTTTAGTGATTCAGCATCAAGAGAGCTTTAAGACAGGCGGCGACTGCTCCGAGGCTTTAACCGTGACGGTGTGCGTATTGCCATACATATCCAACACCTCCAAGGTCCATATGTCGTATTCAAACCGGATTTGTGAGTCGCCACCTTTTTTGGCATAACTCATCAGAAGTGTCACTGCACCTGGGTAATTATGGTACTTGGCTTGTGCATGCGGCAGCTCAAACAACACCACATCGTCGAGCCGACTTTCACCCCCCACGTAGGCCGAGGCGTAATACCCCAGGTAATCAGGGTGTTCGCTTTTACACAAATAAACACCTGGATAAACACTGTTCAACTTGATGATGTCTACTTTATGTTGCTCCACGATCAGCGTTAACTGATACACCTCCACTTTTGAAATATGCTTGCTCGCGTAAGGTGTCTTACCGTGGAACCTCAGCTGAAATTGATTCTGTGAATAAACGGCAGGAGGAATGCTGTTAAGCGTCACTCGCCCGTGGGCCTTGATCGCTTCTGAGTAGAAAACAGTCCCGTCAGCGCGGGTAATCGACGCCAACAACGAGATTGAGGTACTCGCATTTGTGCTGACATAAAAATCGCGACTATAGACTTTCGCCCCCAATAACCCACCTGCAATTTGGCCTTGATAGGGAAGCGGCTTGAAAGCGTCATTTCGTTCCAACACATACTGCCAGCCAATTGGATCACCTGGTCTGACCTTGCCGTGCACCAACGGCTGGCCAGTGCCTGCGTCCACCAATTGCAGTGAAGACAGCGCGTATTCATCGAGCGCCACTGTCGCATGGTCTTTATTCTTAACGCGGACAGATACACGAACTTTCAACTGTTGTTGACCGTTCGCATAGAGTGTTGTGCCGCCCTCAGGCATATAAACTTGAAAGTCTGCAATATTTGTCCATGTCACGATGTCGGGCGTTGGGGCCACATCTTCCTGAACAGGGTGCAGCGGGGGGAGACGGTTTGATGCCCGTTTAAAATTCGCGTCCATTCTATTTCCTGCGCTCTTCGAGAAATGTCTTGTGATTTCACCCAGCACTGAGTTCCAAGTGCTTATCGCCACGTAGAACCAGGGGTACTGAAAACCAGTCTAGAGCACAAACACGGGAAACAACTCTGAGGCCTACACGCCTTATATTAAAAATGAACGCAATAAAATTCCGTCAAGCAGCGTTACGCTGCCCGAGCACTTAGAATCAACATAGACACGTGTAGTTACTTTCTTCACAGGTTTCAAAAAGAGCGATGCACTCAGAAAAAAAACATCGGCAACGACTTATCAGGATAAGTCGTTGCCAATAACTGATTAAGACTACAGCTGACCGATCTTATCTTTCATCGCCCTATATTTCCGTCCCAACAGGGAGGGACAGGTTTATCACGCCCAGGCCACTACCCTGAACAGCGCCCACACGGGCGCACAGCCAAACGCCAGCCACACCGCCAGACGCGGTCGATAAGGCAGCAGCATCAGCAAACCGAATCCACTTACTGACAACATGCCAAACCAGCCGATGGGCCCCATAGCCCAGCCCCAGGCACGCCCACAGAAGTAAAAGCTCAGGGCCAGGCTCAACCAGCCCGCCCCGCGTAGCAGTCGCCGCACAGTTGCCGACGGCGCGTGTTGCCACACCTGTTTGTAATGCCGCTCTAACCCCTGACACAAACCGAGCATGCCGATATACGCCAGCGCGAAGGCCGTAAAAAAGTAAGCAGCCATCTCAACTCACCTCGGCCATGGGCGATGTTTTTTTGCGCGGCACCCGCCCGATCGACGGTTGCGCGATTTTCCAGCCAGTCCAGAGCAACAGCGCGCCAATCACCATCGCGACGCCTTCCACGCCCATACGACTGGGCAGCGCCCACGGCTGATTGACGGTCAGCAAACTCAGTATTGGCAGCGTCAGGCACAGCGTGCCCGCGAGGGTCATTTGCTCGCGCCATGCCTGCATGCGCGGCCGGAGCAAGGCGTGCCCCAGGCTCAGTGCCCAGACGCCAAAGAACACATTCAGTTCGGCATCCGCACGGTCCGCCATGCCCACCGGCAGCAGGCGATTGCCCCACAGCAGGCTGATGCAGGCCAGGCTCAAGCCCGCCATGACGGTCACATTGAGTGCTTCGACCCCGCGGTAAAGCACCTGTGCCACGCGGTTTTCAGTGGCGTACTTGCGTCGACGCTTGACGGTAAAAAGCACCAGTCCACTGGCGATCATGGCGCTGCTGATCAACCCGCAGATGAAGTACAACCAGCGCATCGGATAGCCGCCGAACTGGGCAAAGTGCATTCCTGAAATGACCCGATGGGTCAACACGCTGGGGCGCATTTCAGTGGGCCCGGACAGCTGCTCGCCGGTGACGCCGTCAAAGCGCATGCCCTGCCCTTTAGCCAGTGCAATCCGGTTGCCCAGCAACGGCCGAATCATGATTTGCGCGTTGCTCTGGCCGGGGTTGGAAATGCTGACCCCGCCCAGCGGCCCCATCACCTCGCGCGCCTTGCTCAAAAGCGGCGCCAACGCCACCAACGGAGCGGGTTCGGCGGTGGCCGGATGTTGCACGTCAAGGACAACGGGCGCTGGATTCTGCGCCTTGAAAAACGCCTCGCGATTGCCGTCGAACAACGCGTCCATGGCCGCAGGCATGTAAATCACCAAAAAAATCGCCAGCCCGCTGTAAGTAATCATCAGGTGGAACGGCAGCAGCAACACCGCGCTGGCGTTATGCGCATCCAGCCATGAACGCTGCCCTTTGGCAGGTCGGAACGTGAAGAACTCCTTGAAGAATTTTTTGTGGATCACAATGCCGCTGACCAACGCTGCGAGCATGCCCATGGCCATCGCGCCCACCAGGTAAATGCCGAACATGCCCGGCATGTGCAAGGTGAAGTGAAAGAAGAAAAAGAACAGGCCGCCCGCGGTTTCGCGCACGGGTATTACCGCGCCAGTGTTCGGATCGAGGGTCACTGACACGCCGTCGCGGCGCCCGCCGGTCGAGGCTTGCAGGGCTGGCGTGCGCTCGCCGGGCAGGCTGATGCCCCACTGTTTGGCATCGGCTTTGTGTTCACGCAAATAGCCCAGCGCACGCTCGGCCGCCTGTTCGTCGCTCACGTGATGGGCAGGCAGTTCGGGTTGCATCCAGTTGTCGATTTCCTGATCGAACACCGCGAGGCTGCCGGTCAGGAAAATCACAAACAACAGCCAGCCCACGATCAGGCCGCCCCAGGTGTGCAGCCACGCCATGGACTGAGTCAGGGTCTGTTTCATGCCAGTCGCTCCATCCACTGCGGCCAAAAACCAATGGCCGCCAATGGCAGCGCCAGCACCGCCCCCATCCACGCCGACCAGAGATGGCGGGCAGCAAAAGCCCAGAGGATGGCGAAGGTGTAGATCACAAAAGACAGCAGGCTGGCGACGATCAGTGCGTCCACGTTGTCCAGCGGCAACACACGCGCCAGGGCTGCGGTAAAGGCATAGGTAAAAGCATAACCGCCCACCCAGGCCGCCAGTGTGCGAGACAGAATCGGCACCCAGGCCGAGGATACGGGTTTCATAGCGTTCAATCCTTCGTTCAGCGCCGGCCACGGTTTTGCCAGTGCCAGATGCAACAACGGCGCGGCGCCCGTGGATACGGGTGTCGCGCCTGTAAAGACCGGCATTGCCGGGGTGGCAATGCACAGTCACTCAGGTCATCAGAACGAGGTGGTCACCGAGGCGAAGTAGGCGCGGCCCGCTTCGTTGTAGGTTTGCGCTCCCGCTTCGTCCGAATTGCCCTTGCGGTACAGTTGCTTGTCGAACAGGTTGTTGATGCCGAGTCGCACGCTGAGGTTTTTGTTGAACTCGTAACCGCCGCTCAGGCCCACCAGACCATACGGGTCTACGGATTGCTGCACCGACTTATCGAGCTCTTCGTTGGCACGGTTATTACGTTTTGGCGCTTCTTGCTTGCCGTAGTAAGTCCCGCTGACCTGGAACGACAGTTTCTCGGTGGCGTACCAGTCCAGGGTGGTGTTGACCGTGTACTTGGGAATGATGCTCAGTGGATCGCCGGTTTCCTTGTCTTTGCTCTCGATCATGTAGGTCAGGTTGGTGTTCCAGTCCAGATCGTCGCGCAGGGTCACGAACAGGTTGCCCTCGATCCCCTGCACGATGGCTTTGCCGCTGTTATCCCACTGGTAGACACGTCGGCCATTGGGCAAGCGGTAGGCGGCTTCGTTACTGGCGTTGATCTTGTTCTGATAATCGTTGCGGAAATACGTACCGCTGGTGCGCCATGTCCCTTTATCAAACGCCAGACCAATCTCTTTGTTGACGCTGATTTCGGGTTTGAGGTCCGGGTTACCGACGAGGTAGCAACCGCCGATGTTCACTTCAACCGAGCTGCAACCTGCGCCGCGGCTGTACAGCAGGTAGTTGGGGTTGGACTGGTAAAGGTTAGGGGTTTTGTAGGCACGGGCGATGCCACCTTTGACGCTCAGTTCATCGGTGATTTGATGCGACGCGTTCAGGCTCGGGCTCCAGTTGCCGCCGAACGCGTTGTGATGATCGAAACGCACCCCCGGCGTGATGATGGTTTTGGCACCCGCTTCGATGTTGTCTTCCACATAAAACGCGTAGCTGTTGGCCGTGGACTTGGTTTGCGTGCGGTCCTGACCCGGGATGCCCGGTGTACCGTCTGAACCCGGATCCCAGCTCTGTGGACGCAACGAACCCGGGTCATTCAGGGATTCGTACAAGTATTCGCCGCCCAGTGTCAGCACTTGCTCGGTCCATGCATTGAGCGGCAGGTTCACTTCGCCGGTGGCGCGGGTATTGCGCAAGCGCGATTCGAAGCGCCCCGCACTTTGCGAAGGGGCTCCTTCGCCGTAACCGGCAAGGCCCTCGTTCAGGCGTGCGTTGCGGGTCAGGTCATGGCTCAGCGACGCCTTGGTCGAGCCCCAGTCGAACGAGCCATTGTGGGTCGCCGAGAAGGTGCTGCGTTGCAGAACGCTGGTTTCCTTGCCGGTCAGACTGTTTACGAAATCGCCGCCGCTGTTGAGCATGGTGTCGCCAGCAAAGATGTTGCCCTGACGGCTGTAACTGGCTTCGAGGTCCAGCGATTGCTCCGGGGTGAACTGCCAGCTGAGCAAGCCGTTGATGTCTTTGTTGCGCACGCCTTCACGGCCCGCCACTACGCTGTCCGGCGACGCCTGCTCGGCCGTGTTGATGCCCGCGTCGTCAGCGTCGGTTTTATTCGCACCGCCGTACACGCGAAACACCAGGTCGTCAGTGATCGGCCCGCTGAGGTTGAAGTTGGTGCGCTTGCTGATGCCTTCGGCGTCGTCTTCCGGTGCCAGGTAGTAGGCAGTCAACGAACCTTTGAGTGTGTCGCTCGGCCGTTTGGTGATGATGTTCACCACCCCGCCCATGGCCCCCGAGCCATAGCGAGCGGCGGCGGGGCCGCGCAGGATCTCGATGCGTTCGACCTCTTCGGCAGGCACCCAGTTGGTTTCGCCCCGGGTATCGCGGTCGCCGCTCCAGCCATAACGCACAGCGTTGCGCGAGGACGAAGGCTTGCCGTCGATCAGGATCAGGGTGTTCTCCGGGCCCATGCCCCGCAGGTCGATCTGGCGATTGTTGCCCCGGCTGCCACTGGTGCTGTTACCCGTCAGGTTGACTCCTGGTTCGCGGCGCATGATTTCTGACAGGTCGTTGGCCGGTGGACGTTTTTTGATGTCTTCAGCGGTGATGATCGAAACCCCCGGCGCTTGCTTGAGTTCCTGCGCGGCGGTGCCCAGAACGCGGGTTTCTTCAAGCTCCAGTGCCTGCGAGGTGCCGTCGACCGGCAGGTCCGCGCCTTGAACGGGAACCTCGTCACGCTCACGTTCCAGCGTATCGGCCAGCAACGTGGGTGAAGCCAGTGCAGCAATAAAGGCGAGCGAAATCTGACTGCGTTTGAATCGAGACGACATGTCCAGTTGATCCCTTAACAATGGAGTGTGCTCAGCAGGCGCACGACTGCAAGCGTCTGCGCCGGGCTCCAAAGGACCCTGCAACGCTTGCGCGCCATGGCACTGCAAGGGTCGCAATAATAATCACTCTCAAATGAGAGTAAAGCGCAACGGACAATAAACCTCATTAATCAGTTCCGTATCCCGCGTTTTTTTCAGCTTTTTCACGCGCGAAAAAGGTTGCCAAACCCCGGCAACCCTGAGAAAACCAGCGCCCAGAAGGCTCTACAGCAGCTTTTCTTAAATTTGTTACTTTTTGTGTAGAAGATTGGCTTTTAAAAAAAAAGCTCCCCAAGACACTTCTTGAGAACCATCAATGAACCCTGAACTCCTCATCACGGACCTGCAAACCGGCGACGGTAAGGCCGCAGTCAAAGGCGCCCTGATTACCACCCACTACACCGGCTGGCTTAAAGATGGCACGGTGTTTGACTCTTCCCATGAGCGCGGCAAGCCGTTCCAGTGCGTGATCGGCACTGGCCGGGTGATCAAAGGCTGGGATATTGGCCTGATGGGGATGCAGGTCGGTGGCAAACGCAAGCTGCAGGTGCCCGCGCATCTGGCCTATGGTGAAAGAAGCATGGGCGCGCACATCACGCCGAACTCTGACCTCACCTTTGAGATCGAACTGCTGCAGGTGCTGACGCGAGACGATTGAGCGCATCAGTGCATTTTGAGGATTTTCCGGGAGTTGCCTGTCAGTGAACCGTTTTAGCCTGTTTGTTTTCTCGTGTGTGTCCGTGGCCGTACTCGGCGGTTGTAGCAGCCAGGACACCCGTACTGGCCCGGTGCTGACGCCTGAGCAAACCCGTGCGCGGATCGTGCAACTGTTGCCGGCCACGGTGTCTGATCGTCAGGGTTGGGCCGCTGATATTCAGGTCGCTTTGGTGGCGCAGGATCTCCCTGCGTCCGACGAGAACCTCTGCTCGGTACTGGCCGTCACCGAGCAGGAGTCCACATTTCAAGCAGACCCGCCCGTGCCGGGGCTCGCAAAAATTGCCCGCACTGAAATCAACCGTCGTGCCAGCAAGTTGCATATCCCGGAATTCTTGGTACGCAGCGCGCTGAACCTCACATCGCCGACCGGCAAAACCTATAACCAACGTCTGGACGCAGCCCGCACCGAAGGCCAGTTAAGTGCCATTTTCGATGACTTTATCGGCATGGTGCCCATGGGCAAAACGCTGTTTGGCAGCCTGAACCCGGTACACACTGGCGGCCCGATGCAAGTGAGCATCGCGTTTGCCGAACAACGGGCGAAGGATTATCCCTACGAGGTGGCTCACTCGATCCGACAGGAAGTGTTTACCCGGCGCGGGGGCATGTATTTCGGTATCGCTCATTTGTTGGGCTACCCGGCAGATTACTCACAGTCGCTGTACCGTTTTGCTGACTTCAACGCGGGCTGGTACGCCAGTCGCAACGCGGCTTTTCAGAACGCGGTGAATCAGGTTTCCGGTATCCCGCTGGCACTGGATGGCGACTTGACCATTCCCGGTTCTTACGCAGTAGGCTCTACCGAGCGTGCCGTGCGAGCGCTGGGCAAACTACTGGGCATGAGTGACAACGCCATTCGGCGTCAGCTCGAAAAAGGCGACAGCCTGGCCTTCGATGAGACCGAACTCTACCGTAAGGTGTTCGCGCTGGCCGATCGCCAACAAGGCAAACCGTTGCCCCGTGCCGTGTTACCGGGCATCACCCTTAAAAGTCCGAAAATCACGCGCAACCTGACCACCGCCTGGTTTGCCCAACGCGTGGATGAACGGCGTCAACGCTGCATGAATCGCGCGGGCTCGGTGCCGATCCGATAGCCCCCTTACACTGTGTACTGTTTGAACAGTTCTTCCTTGATGATCAACAGCGCATCCTCGTAATAGCGTTCGCCCCGCGCTTCGCTGAGCAACACCGATCGTACGCTGCCCTCGCCTACGTCGGGGGTGTGTTCACAGGTCAAGTAAAACTCGGCGGTCTCGGGCTTGAATTCCAGGTAATAAAACAGTTCTCGACCCTCGCGGTGCCAATAGCCTATTTCTCTGCGCATGGGGTTCTCATATACGGGATGTCAGGAGGTAAACGCTGCAGCGCGACACTCAACTGCTGAATGCTGGGGGCTGCGCTCAGGCTGATTCGCACTGCGTTCAAGGGCGCTGATTTAACCGTAAATACCTGTGAAGGCACCACCTCAATCCCCGCCATGCGAAACGTCTGCACCAGCGGTTCTGCCTCGGCGGGGGCTTGTAACCAAATATGCGGCGAGGCCATGTGCGTCTGGTACATCCCTCGCCCCATGAGGTGTTTTGCCATCCGCCAACGATGTCCAACCTCCCGGATTTGCCAGTCGAGGCGCTCTCGGGCAATGCCTTCACCGATCCAGTGGCAGGCAATCGCCAGCGTCAGGGGTGAAAGCCCCCAATGTGCCGCCTGGGCATGGGGGTCAATGCGCGCCAGTACCTGTGGGCGGGCCGCGATCCAGCCCAGTCGCAAACCCGCGCCGACCGTTTTGGACAGGCTGGTGATCAGCACGCCAAGCTCGGGCAAGAACTGGCACAGCGGCGGGCTGTCGGTCAGGGCGCCATAGACATCATCTTCGATCACTTGCACGCCATGGCGCCGGGCAATCTGCGCAATGATCTGCTTGCGTTCCACACTCATGACCGCTGACGTCGGGTTCTGCAAAGTGGGTGTGAGCACTGCAATGTGCGCCCCCGTGGCGCGAATCATGCGGTCGAAATCGTCCGGCATGATGCCTTGTTCGTCCAGTGCGACGCCGTGCAGGGGCAGCCGCAGTTGCGCACAGGCGGCCTTGATGCCGGGGGCGGTCAACGCTTCAACCAACACCGGTTCACCTGCCTGACACAGTGACAACAGCACGGTGAATAACCCCTGCTGCGCGCCGGTACACAACATGATGTGATCGACCGGCAGTTCCAGCCCCCGCCCGCGCAACCAGGCTGCACCTTGCGCCCTGGCCTGCAGCAAGTCGGCCGCACTGACATAGTGTTGCAGGCGACTGGCCTGTCGGGTGTCAAGCAACCAGCTCAGCGCCTGCGCGTCGCGCTCGGTGTGCAGGTCGATGGCAGGCAGGTTGGTTCGCAGGTCAAGGCGCGAGGGCAGATCCTCAACCTGTTGCAGCTTGAATAATGTGGCCTCCTGACTGCTGGCCAGTACGTAAGTGCCGCGCCCCACTTCTCCCGACACCAGATGCCGACGCGCCGCCTCGCGATAGGCTTGCATCGTGGTGCTCGGGTTCCAGCCCAACGCCCAGGCCAGACGGCGCTGTGGCGGCAAGCGTTCGCCGGGTTGCAACTCACCACAGGCAATGGCACGGGTGATTGCATCGACCAACGCCAAATAGCGCGGCTCTTGTGTCTGGTTGAGGGTCGGCATCCACATTTATTGTTGGCCATGCAATATAAGAATCGGCCCATACAATGTGCCGTGCTTAGAATCGAGTCAAACCCTCGATCACGGTACCTCCAATGTTTGACTTGAATAGCCTGCGTCTCGCCGCCCACGATATCCACCAGACCCTGGCACCCACGCCACAACTGGCGTGGCCTTTATTGGCCGAGCGCTTGGGCGCGCAGGTGTGGGTCAAACATGAAAATCACACCCCGACCGGCGCTTTCAAAGTGCGCGGCGGGTTGATCTACGTCCAAGGCTTGATCCAGCGCGAACCCCACACGCGAGGCCTGGTGACCGCCACGCGCGGTAACCACGGGCAAAGCCTGGCACTGGCTGCGCGCCGCATGGGGCTGGCGATCAGCATTGTGGTGCCGGTCGGTAATTCGTCCGAAAAAAACGCTGCGATGCGGGCACTGGGGGCGCATGTGATCGAGTTTGGCAACGACTTTGACGAGGCCCGAGCCGAAGCAGCCCTGCTTGCACAATCCCATGGGCATCATCTGGTGCCCGCGTTCCATCCTGACCTGATCCGCGGGGTCGCCACCTATGCACTGGAACTGTTTGAAGCAGTGAGCGACTTGCACACGGTGTATGTGCCTATTGGCATGGGTTCGGGTATTTGCGGGTTGATCCAGGCCCGCGACCTGCTGGGCCTCAAGACCGAAATCGTGGGCGTTGTGTCGCGGCATGCCGATGCGTTTGCCCAGAGTCTTGAGCAAGGTCGCGTAGTGAGCACAGAAACCGCCCATACCTTCGCCGACGGCCTGGCCTGCCGCCAGCCTATGCCGCAAGCGCTGGCCATGATTGCGCAGGGCGCTGCGCGAGTGATTCGGGTCTCAGACCGTGAAATTGCCCACGCCATGCGGGTCTATCATGAAACCACGCACAACACCGCCGAAGGTGCAGGCGCTGCGGCGCTGGCCGGTTTGATCCAGGAACAGCCCCAGCAGCAGGGACGCCGAGTGGCGGTGATTTTGAGCGGTGCCAATATTGATCGGCAGCTGTATGCCGGCATTCTGGCCGAAGGGTTCGACGACTGAGGTCACAACAAGGAAGCGCCATGACTTGCACGATTCGACGCGCCACCCCCGCAGAGGCACCCGCCATCAGCCAACTGATTATCACGACGTTGCGTGTTTCCAACGCCGGTGATTACTCGCCGCAGGTCATCGCGCAGGTGGAGCAGCACTTCGCCCCGCCCTCAATTCTTCAGCTCATGCAACAGCGCCAGGTGTACGTCGCCCATGCCGAACAGCAACTGATCGGCACCGCCAGCCTGGATGGCGCCGTGGTGCGAAGTGTATTTGTGGACCCCGACTGGCAAGGACGCGGCGTAGGACAAGCATTAATGGCGCAGCTCGTTGCGCTGGCGCGCGCGGCACACCTGAGCGCATTGCAGGTCCCGGCCTCGGTCACGGCCGAGTCGTTCTATTCCCGGCTGGGCTTTGAAAAAGTGCGCGACCAGTACCATGGCGAAGAACGCACCATCGTCATGAACCTGCCGCTGAACGAGTCATCACCGGTTAACTAAAATTTCATCCCCTGCGACAAATTGTCTTTATTTGTGCCGGAAACAGGCTCAGAATAAAAACTGTACTGTACAGTACCATTCTAAAACCTAAACCCGCAGCGCTTCTAAGGCCTTGGCTGCCGGTTGCCGGGATCACCGTAATGAAAAACGCTAAACAAGAGGCGCCTGCCTCTAAAGGAAGACACCTGATACTGGGCATCTTCGGACTGTTGCTGGCCCTCAGCGGGCTGTTTCTGGCAGTTGCAGGGACGCGACTGATGGCACTGGGAGGGTCCTGGTACTACCTGCTCGCCGGGCTCGGCATGCTTGGATCGGGTGTGCTGTATATCCGCCGCAAACCCGCCGCCACTGCGGTCATGGCCATTGTGTTTGTCGCCACCGTTATCTGGTCACTGTGGGAAGTCGGCTTCACGTTCTGGGCGATGGTGCCGCGGCTGGCGCCGTTCTTGGTCATGGGTCTGTTGGCGTGTTTGCTGCACCCCTGGCTCACACAGGGTCGCCAGCGTGCTGCCAGCTATAGCGCCAGTGCAGTGTTTGCCGCCTTGCTGGCCGTGGGTGCCAATGCCCTCTTCACCCCGCACGGTGTGATCGAAGGCACGCCGCTACCGGTTGCCCAACTGGCTGCTGACACCCCGCAAGAACGTGTCGTGGACTGGAGCCACTACGGTAGCAACCCGGCGGGCACCCGCTACACGGCACTGAATCAGATCACCAAAGACAATGTCGATCAGTTGCAAGTGGCGTGGACCTATCGCACCGGTGAAGTCGCCGAAGGCGCGTCTGAATACCAGAACACGCCGATCCAGGTCGGCAACACCGTCTACACCTGCACACCTACCAGCAAAGTCATCGCGCTGGATGCGGATTCCGGTGAACAACGCTGGATGTTCGACCCCAAGCCGCACAACATCAAAACCTGGAACCGCTGCCGGGGCGTGAGCTATTACGAGCCTGCCAAGGTTGAACACCCGTTGGTGTTTGCCGACCTGAAGCCCGCTGCTCCCCCGCAAGACGGCGTATGTGCCAGGCGCATTGTGCAAGTGACCATGGATGCCCAGTTGCTGGAAATCGATGCCCAAACCGGTAAACCGTGCGAGGCCTTTGGTGACAAAGGCGCCGTGGACCTGACCCAGGGCTTGGGCAAGGTCATGGAAAACGTGCCGTATTACGCCTACACCTCAGCCCCGACCGTTTCGCGCAACCTGATTATCTTGGGCGGCTGGGTCTTTGACGGGCGTTCGACCGATGAACCGTCCGGCGTGGTTCGGGCGTTCAGTGCCGACACGGGTGAACTGGTCTGGGCCTGGGACCTGGGCAATCCGGCCATCACCAAATTGCCGCCTGAAGGTCAAACCTACACCCGCAGCACACCAAACATGTGGTCCAGCCCGGCATTCGATGACGAACTGGGTCTGGTGTACCTGCCCACGGGTAACCAGCAACCGGATTTCTGGGGCGGCGCACGCCCCGAATTGACCGAGAAATACTCGTCTGCCGTGGTTGCGCTGGACATGGCCACCGGCCGCGAACGCTGGACGTTCCAGACCGCGCATCACGACATCTGGGACTATGACCTAGCGGCCCAACCGGCCCTGTATGACGTACCGGACGGTAAAGGCGGCAAGATTCCGGCGCTGATCCAACTGACCAAGCGCGGGCAGATTTTCATGCTCGACCGCCGCACGGGTCAGCCGATTGCCGAGGTCATCGAAAAAGCGGTGCCACAGGACCATGCGGCTGGCGACTGGGTTGCCAAAACCCAACCTTACTCAGTCGGCATGCCCACCTTCGGCGCAGCACCGCTGACCGAGAAAGACATGTGGGGCGCGACCTTCTTCGATCAATTGATGTGCCGCATCGACTTCAAGAAGCTCAACTACCACGGCGAGTTCACCGCACCGAGCACCGAAGACACATTGATCTACCCAGGCTACTACGGGGGCTTTAACTGGGGCGGCGCGGCGATTGACGAGAAAAACGGTTACCTGTTCGTCAATGACATTCGCATCCCGCAGGTGGTCAAACTGGTGCCGCGTGAAGGTGTCGACCTCTCCCACCTCAAATCCGGACATGGCGTCGGCAGCACCTACCCCATGGACGGCACGCCGTTCGTGATTGACCACAAAAGCTTCAACTCGCCCTTGGGTATTCCGTGCCAGAGCCCGCCGTGGGGCGTGTTTGCTGCGGTAGACCTGAAGACACGCAAACAGGTCTGGGAGCGCCCGGCCGGTACCGTTGAAGACGCGGTCATCCATGGTGTGCGCGCCAACTTGCCGATTCCACTGGGCATGCCGACCTTGGGGGGCGGCGCCATCACGGGCTCCGGAATCGTGTTCTACGCCGGTACACAGGATTACTACCTGCGTGCCATGGACATGGCCACCGGCAAAGAGCTGTGGAAGGGCCGCTTGCCGGTGGGAGGCCAAGCCACGCCGATGACCTATCGCTCACCTGAGACCGGGCGTCAATATGTGGTGATCGTCGCAGGTGGCGCGCGTCAGTCTCCAGATCGCGGGGATTACGTGATAGCGTACGCGCTTCCCGACAAAGAGTAGTTCCCATGCCGCAGGTGCACCGTTCCCCGACTTCAACCCCGACCCGGAGTGAGGACCGACGGCGCAACCTGCTGATCACGGCAAGCGAACTGTTTTTGCAGCAGGGCTACGATGGCCTCAGCATGGACGCCATCGTCGCCGCTGCAGGCGGCTCGAAGGCCACGATTTACCGGTATTTCGGCAGCAAGCAAGAGCTGCTGGTGGCCGTGGTCGAGTACCTGTGCGAAGACTTCATCATGGACCTCAAGCAACTCGACACCTCGGGTGTCGAGTTGACGCGCGGTCTGGAAATGATCCTTGAACAGTTGGTGGCAGTGGTCACCAGCCCTCGTCATGTCAGCTTCTACCGTCTGGTGGTCAATGGCTCGGCCCATGTCTCGCAAGTGGGGCAAACCTGGTACGAGCACGGCCCCAAATTTTGGCACCAGTTGATCGCCAACCTGCTCGAAGAGCAGCGCCAAAGGGGGGTGATCGCCACCGACGCATCTACCAGCGAATTGCCCGCCATCTTGTTCGATGCCTTGTTCTCTCACCTGACGACCCGCACCGTGATGCTGGGCCAAACGTGTACCGCCAACGCATTCCAGCCCATGATTCAGGAGCTGATTGGCCTGGTAATGCGGCGCCTGCAAACCGCTTGAACACTGCGCGGCGGGCACGGCGGCAAATTGCGGGCAATCTGGCTATGCTCTAGCCCATGACCCCATCCGTACCCATCCGACCTGCCTGCCCGCCCGGCGTTTGCATCTGCGAGCGTGACACTTTGCTGGCCCGCGCCGATGCCGACCTGCGGATTTTCAAATTAACCCGTCAGGCTGAAAAAGAGCTGCTGCAACGGCTGGAAAACATTCAAGACCTCAACGAGCTTCAACACTTGCAACGGCGCATGCACGAGCAACTGGGCATCCGGCTCGACATAGAGCCGGGTTTTAATGAAGTGCGCACCATGCGCGGTATTGCCATCCGCTTGGCCGATCAGCCTGGCCTGTGCCGCAAAACCCGTCAGGCAATTCCCGCCGCCATACGGCGAGCGCTGGAGAAACGTCCAGAAATTGCCTATCGCCTGCTCGACGGCCACGACCTGTTGCGCGATACCTGAATCGGAATGCGATACCCGGCGCCCAAATCCCGATTTTTTGAAATTACCTGAAGAATTCGCTTGCCTTGACCAGAGGCCTGAAATATAAGCCCGTGTTTCACATCAATAGAGTCACACCATGAGCACCGGATTCACCGAGGACGAAATGCGCAGAGCGCTCGGCCTTGATACCCCCACGCCCGCCGCGGCCCCCCAGCCTGTACCTGAAG
>NZ_NQKI01000033.1 GCF_002269125.1 Pseudomonas lundensis
TCTTCACGCAAAATTTCCTTAATCCGGTCAGGAGAAAATTCTACTTCTGATGCGTACTTTTTTCAGGGGGGATTACCCGTAGACTTTTTCAAGGATCAGGGTTATCGATATATCCAGGCGATGACTTCCGACGAGATCAGCACTTGGCATGAGATGGGAATCAAAAAGAGGTGGGATTGATCACTGGAGTCCATCGCGCGTGCGGCTCAATCGAATGACTGCGTGAGCTACGCGTGGGTAAGCCACGCAGTTGACTCGGGATGGTAAGCCACTGACGTGGGCGCCATGGTTTCAGTGAGTCGAGCTTCGTCGGACACCTTTTTTTGCCGTTCTGAAAGCATGCTAAATGGCGGTGGCTGCAAGCAGGTTGCTTACACGCTGCCGTTATTTCTGAACCAGATCTTTGTATAACTCACGGGCCGCAAGGATCTGATCCCTGAGTTCCTCGGGGTCAATGCGCATGCCGCCGCGAGGCGTTACCTGAAGCGTCTTTAGGCGGTTCGCAGCTTTGATGAAATCTCGTTCTTCCGCTTGAACCCATTCAGGGCGTTTATCCTTCCAAAATGACCATGCCATTTCGCCTAGCCTCACTCCACGATGGATGGAAGCTAGTATGTGGTAGCCGCAGGGAATGTCCAAGCTAGGTGGTGACTTTGATCATCATGCAAGCGGAGCGCGCAGACCAGGAGGGTCGAAGGGCATGAGGATGGAAGCCCGGAGGGCCAAGACCTGTCGTAGACAGGGCTTGGTTAACGACAGCCGTCCCTGCTAGGGCATGCCACGACAACCGCAGTGTCGAATACTACCTCAAGGCGCGCTGTTCAAATGACCGAGGAACAACCCCCTGCGCGCAAAGATCATACGTTTTGCGCAATGCTACCTCATCGCCAGAAGACACCCTCGCGTGGGTAAAGATCGTCGACAAAAAACGCTTCCGTTCGGCATTGCCGAGTTCAGACCAGACCCTTGGCTGACCTTGTGCATCTGGCACCGCAAGACGATCAAGGAAATACTCTTCAAGGCTGTGAAGCCGTTGCTGACCATCAACCAGAATCTCGCTGTTCTCCGCCAATGCCCTGCCAGTGCTCGCTGGCTCCGACCAGTCGTTTGTAAGGTAGCTTCCCAGGTCTCCCCCTGACCACACAGAGGTAATGAAACGAGCCTGCTGGCCAACGTTCCACTTCACGCCGCGCGCCCACTTGGGTATTGGCATGCCCATGGCAAACCGCTCAGCCCACTGAGATCTATCGCGAGCGGAGGACGGGTCTACCAAATACTTTTCCCAGTGACTTACCAGAACATCAATTGGGTAATGACTGACGGTTGTAGCCAGAACCCGCTGCGGCATCTGGATGCGTAATTCAGACGGTTCGTCGTCGGCATAGCGTTGAAAAATAGAAGTCATGGTACTCACTGGTGGCTACAAATAGGTAGAGGTGCTGGAGCCAACACGGGCGCATCGCCATGCGTCGACAGTCTCGATGATCAACACATCTCGTTCGATGGAAATGTCGATCTGGTCGCTGTCGATCAGCGCATGTGCGTAGCCCTCTACATAGGCTGCTGCTTTATCAAATTCAGAAAGGGTTTCTGAAGACTTGATGACGCTGATCAGACGTTGCCAGGCACCGTGCTGGCGGTTGCCCAGGATCGTCTTGGGAAACGGAATGGAGGCACTCAAACGCTGTGCGTAATCATCGGTTGGCGGGATCAAAGCGGTTCGCTCAAAGGGAGTACATACCTATGACAAACGGTTGGTTTTGGAAAACCTTGAGCCTGATGCGAAATTTTTTGTAGGCGAGGGGCCATCCGAGCCAAAGGCTGATCACTAAAAGCAAGCGGAGCGCGCAGACGTGAGGATGGTAGCCCGGTAGGGCCAGGACGGTGGCGAGTATCGCCGGGCCTGGTTCACGACAGCCGTCCCGGTAGGGCACGCAAAAGCTGCATTCTCCACTTCGCAGGCCAACATCAGTGTCCTACGGGATAGGCTTGGAACCGTTAGCCGTCTCTCGCCACGAATCCAAGTCCTCGTCAAAGAGATCCGGCCCGTCTCGCAGCTGTTCCGGCTCTGCTTCGGGTTCCTCATCAGTTGGTGGCCCGAAGACTTTTTCAGGCGTCCAGTCATCATTAAACAGGAACATTTTGGG
The DNA here is from genome assembly GCF_002269125.1 of Pseudomonas lundensis. Classification (GTDB taxonomy): domain Bacteria; phylum Pseudomonadota; class Gammaproteobacteria; order Pseudomonadales; family Pseudomonadaceae; genus Aquipseudomonas; species Aquipseudomonas lundensis_A. Next base: position 2,148 of record NZ_NQKI01000033.1, read on the forward strand.
CGTGAACTCGAAGATTCCGATTTCGTTGTCGTCAAGAATGTCGCGAACGAACTTTCTGAAAATCCTACCCCCATCAAAGCCTAAACCTGCTGCGACATCTTTGATAAGTAGGACAGTCCAATCGTCATACATGACACCAGCAGCAATTTCTTCCCAACCGAGATGAAACAGCTCAAAACTCTCACCGACTAATACGTCGTCATACACGACGACGAGCATACCTTTGGAGGCATTCAGCAGCTTCACCGGGGAGAGGAGGTTCAAGATGATCGACTGTTCGATCAATTCGATCACCCTCGTATCAGGTTGACCCTCCCACAGCACAGCGAATTTTTGAATGCCCGTAACATCAAGTGGAACGCAGTCATGGCCGAACAATTGCTGAGTAGAAAAAATCGTAAATGCGCCCTCACCATCATCGTTGTGAGCTACCTTGATGACTACAATCAGAAGCTCATCGAGGTCTTCCAGGCCGAGGAAGAAAGCGCCTAGGCCTGCCCCGTTTAGCGGTCTAGACGGCAATCGCCGAGACAGCATAATGCGTACAGATCTGAGGGAGGGCGGGACGTGTCAGGGGTCGTTGGAAAGGTGTGAGGAGGCTTAGGCAGGACTGTTTTGCAACCAGCAGGTCTGTATGCCATCTTGTCAGCCATTGTGCTTTTCCTGCAAGCAAGTCTGGGGATTCAGGTGCTTCAGGATAATGAAATTGTAAGAATCTACTAAGGGTGAAATGAAATGGCTGGCAGCAGTTTTTTTGCGTTGTTGGATGATATCGCGGCCTTGTTAGATGACATCTCTCTAATGAGTAAGGTCGCTGCAAAAAAATCGGCCAGCGTCCTGAGTGACGATTTGGCCGTAAATGCTGAGCAAGTAACCGGCATGAAAGCAGACCGTGAACTCCCTGTTGTCTGGGCAGTGTTCAAGGGATCACTCGTTAATAAAGCGATTTTAGTGCCATGTGCGCTGTTACTTAGTGCTTTTTTACCTTGGTCAGTAAAGTGGCTGCTAATGGCAGGAGGTATCTACCTGTGCTACGAGGGATTCGAAGCCATCAAGGGTAAGCTGTTTCGAGGCAGCCATGAGCCCGACGCTAGCGATGCCAAGTCCGCACCTAAGACTAAGGAGGAATTGGCTGCTTACGAAAGGCGTAAAGTTAAGGGGGCTATCCGGACGGATTTTATATTGAGCGCGGAAATTACGATTATAACTTTGAATGTTGTATCGTCTGCCCCTTTGCTTCAGCAGATAGTCACGCTAGTTGTTATTTCAGTGGCTATGACTGTTGGTGTTTATGGTCTGGTTGCAGGAATTGTCAGGCTGGATGATGCTGGCCTCTCTTTACTCAAATCTAAGACTAAAGGCGGCATCGGAGCGGTTTTGAGAAAAATTGGCAGCGTGTTGGTAGTGTCAGCTCCAGTTCTTATGAAGGCACTGTCGTGGATTGGAACTATCGCGATGTTCTTAGTTGGTGGCACTTTTGTGGCAGAGGGTATTCATCCAGTCGAGCAGTTTATTGAAACTATCGTGAGCACGCTTGGAGGATGGGGGGGGGGCGCTAAGATGGGAGCATATGGTGTGGTTGGGGCTCTAGCTGGAATGATCGCCGCAGTTGCGATGGGCGCGATTTCGCGAGTTGCGGAAGCAGCCAAGAAAAATTAATGCCTCAGGCCGTTTGATAGCATGTCCGTCAATTTATTGAAAATCCACTGGATGCGGTGACGCTGGAGGGGGGGCTCCTCCTGCCCGGCTCTTGGGTAGTTCCTTCACGATGGAATGAGTCCGTGTTGTGCAGATTCAGGCGATGCACAAGCATAATTAGCACGGTTAGGCCAAGTGGTTCAACGCATTGTGCAAGGTAGTGGTGGTTAAAAGGTGCTCTCGGCGGAAATTATCGCAATCACCCTGGGCACCGTGGCGGACGCGCCGTTGATGCAACAAGTGGTGGTGTTGTCCGGGATTGCCATTGTGATGACGGTCGGGGTGTATGGCGTCGTGGCCGGTATCGTGAAGATGGATGACGGCGGTTTGTACCTGACCCAAAAGACCGGGGAGGGCAGTTGGCCGCGTTTTCAGCGCAGTTTCGGCCAAGGGGTGTTGAATGCCGCACCGTACATGATGAAAGCGCTGACGGTGATTGGCACGGCCGCGATGTTCATGGTCGGTGGCGGGATACTGGTGCACGGGGTGCCGCTGTTGCATCACTGGGTTGAAAGCGTGGCCCTGAGCAGTTCGCCGTTTGTAGGGCCGCTGTCGGTTATCGTGCCAACCCTGCTTAACGCCGTGGCCGGCATCCTGGCCGGCGCGGTGGTGTTGGCGGGTGTGACGGCGGCCAGTGCAGTATGGCGCGCCATCAAGGGCTGAGGATCAGTGGCTGAGGTTGTCGAGCAGGGCGCTGACGTTCAGGCTGGCGCTTTCCATGTCGTTGATCTCCAGCAGCACCTGGCTCCAGTTTTTCTCCTGAGCCGCGTGCAGGGCGTTGTGCGCGGTTTCATGCACAATCCGGTGCGGCTCGTTGAGTTGCTGGAAGTCGCGGTTGTCGCCATAGCGCGCCTGGGTTTCAGGCGCCAGGTACCATTTGCCGAGGCGGCATGTGGTGTGGGTCGACAGGTGCAGGTTCTCGTCCTGTTTGAACAGGCGCTGGTAAACCATCAATTTGAACAGCAAGTGATCGAGCTTCACCGACTCGCAGAACGAGCGCAGGGCGATGCCTTCAATCAACTGGCCCATGTGTTCGCCCAGGGTCATCATCTCGTCGAGGGTTTCGGCCGAGCGCGACACATCGCCTGACAACCGCGAGGCTTCATCCGACAGCACGCCAATGGCGTTGCTCGCGGCTTCGGTCTCCTGGTTGATGCTCGACACCAACTGGCTGATTTCCTGGGTTGCGCCGTTGGTGCGTTGGGCCAGGGCGCGCACTTCGTCAGCGACCACGGCAAAACCACGGCCCTGTTCTCCGGCGCGCGCGGCTTCAATGGCGGCATTGAGGGCCAGCAGGTTGGTCTGGTCGGAAACGGCCTTGATCAGCTCGACAATGCGGCTGATTTCCCCGACTCGTTGGCGCAGCACGCCGACGCTTTCGACGCTGCTGACACCCTGACCGGCCATATGCCCCAGCGAACTGGAAAAGCCGGCCAGCAGGGCCGAGGTTTGCGCAAACACGTTGCTGTTGTCGCGCAAATGAACGACTTCGCCTTGCAGGCTTTCGGCCTGGGCCACCACGCCATCGCGGGTTTTTTGCAAGGATTCGTCAAAACGCTCCAGCTTGCTGTGCAAGTCTTGTTGGTAGCGTTCGTAGTGTTCCAGCACTTGCTGCTGGTCGTGGTCTTGAATCACCTGTGCACGCAGGGCTTGAACCTCCTGTTCAAGGGCCTGTTTATCCTGCTCTAACGCATTGAGTTGCGTTTCAAGGTTGGCGCAGCGTTGGCGCCATCGGCGGTTGAACATCCGTTTGTACTCCCGAGGCTTGAGACAGAGCGTCTGATAAAAAAATACAGCACCCTGTTTATCGGCCGTTTGGGGGTAAACATAATAGCCACAGTAAACGCATTGTCTTTGTTGAATCGATGCGCCTGACAGCGCGCAGGCGCATCGGTGTGTATCAGGCCAGACGGGCACCCTGCGGCACGGTGCTGTTGCTGAGCAGGCGATAGCCCAACACGGCGAACACCAGCACCCCGCATCCCGCCCCCAACGACACTGCGAACCCGGCTTGCGCCCCGTAAGCGTCAATCACCCAGCCGCCGAGTACGGCCCCCAGCGCAACACCGATGCCGAGCCCGGTAATCATCCACGTCAGGCCCTCGGTGAGCTTGGCGGCAGGTACGATGTTTTCCACCAGCCCCATGGCCGTGATCAGCGTCGGGGCGAAAAACAGCCCGGCGACAAACATGGCAGCGGCCAGCGTGGCGATGCTATTCACCCACATCAGCGGCAGCACGGTGATCGCGGTGGCCAGGGCGCCGAACAGGAACTGTCTGGGCAGCGGCATCTTCAGTTTCAGTGTGCCGAAAACCAGCCCTACCACGCAGGAACCCAAGGCATACACCGAGAGCACGATACTCGCAGCGGCGGGCTGACCCTGTTGTTGGGCGAAGGCGACACTGACCACGTCCACCGTTCCGACAATGGTGCCCATGCCCAGCAGTACCATCAGCAAAATCACCACGGCGCCCTGACGCAGCACGGTGCCACGCTGTTCAGTGCTGCGTGGGTGAACCGGCGGTTCGGTGCTGCGTTGTAACACAAACGTGGTCACGCCGATGGCCAGTAGCAGGGCAGCGGCCAATGGCCCGGCCTGAGGGAATACTGCGACGCTCAGGCCAACGGAAATCGGCGGGCCAATGATGAAACTGACCTCGTCGAGCACCGACTCCAGTGAAAACGCCGTGTGCAGTTTGGGCGAACCCCGGTACAGCTCGGTCCAGCGCGCCCGCACCATGGCCGGCATGCTGGGGATGAAGCCTGCCAACGCGGCAAACACGAACAGCGTCCAGTCGGGCGTACCCAAGTGGCTGCACAGCAGCAGGGCCAGCAGCGAACTGACGCCCACCGCCGTGACGCCAGGCAACACGCGGCGTTGACCGTAGCGGTCAACCCAGCGGGAAATCTGCGGGGCGATCAATGCCATCGCCAGGGCAAACGTCGCGGCCACGGCACCCGCCAGCCAATACGATCCGCGCAGTTGCGCCAGCAACGTGATGATGCCGATCCCGGTCATGGAAATCGGCATGCGTGCGATCAGGCCCGCGGCGCAAAAGGCCAAGCTGCCGGGGGCGCGGAAAATCTCGCGATAAGGGTTAGCCATACACGCTCCGAAACAAAAGTGAGCCGCGTGTTCCTGCCCGCTGCTTGATGCAGCGGCACTGTAGACATCTGACATACGCGGCGTATGCAGAAATATACGCATACGTGACGTATGTCAATTAACATACGCGGCGTATCTAAAAATGCAGGAGGCCGACATGGCGCCCAAAGCGCGTTCACAAATGATAGAAGAAACCCGCAACAAGTTACTGGAGGCGGCACGCCAGGCCTTCGGCGCAGTGGGGTACGCGCAAACATCGATGGATGAACTGACGGCCTCGGCAGGGTTGACCCGCGGTGCGCTTTATCACCACTTTGGTGACAAAAAGGGGCTATTGCAGGCGGTTGTGCAGCAGATCGACGCTGAACTGGACGCGCAATTGGCAACAACGTATGAGCAGGCGGCCAGTCCGTGGGAAGGCTTCAGGGGGCGCTGCCGGGTGTTTCTGGAAATGGCCACGCAAATCGAGGTGCAACGCATCATGTTGCGCGATGCACCCTCGGTGCTGGGCTCGGAATACTTGCAGAGTAGCCAGTCGGCGTGCAGCGCATCGCTGGCGGCGATGTTGCGCGACCTGATGGACACCCACGTGATTCAACACACTGACCCTGAAGCGCTGGCGCGTTTGATTCAGGGTGGGTTGATGGATGCATCGTTCTGGATCGCGGCCGATCAGCAACCGCCGCAGCGCCTGACCTCGGCGCTGGACAGTCTTGACTTGATGTTGCGCGGGGTATTGCGGGCGCCTCAGCCGTGAGGGCAGGCTGAGGCCCGTGTATTAGAAGTGGTACTTGACCAACAGGCTGGCAGTGTCTTGGTTGGTTTTGAATGAACCGCTGTCTTCGATGCCGTACTTGTTCTTCCAGTAGTCGTACTCGATACCGACGTACAGCTGTTTGGCGCCCCAGTTCAACGCTTTGCCCAGGTCGTATTTGACCTGCGGGTTGAAGTGCAGGTTGGCGTGGTAGGTGCCGCGCGAATTCTGGTCGTTGTCGACCACCCAGTCCATGTAGCCGTCGATCACCACATCGGAATTGCCCAGCGGCAAGGTGTAGGACCATACCGGGGTGATCTGCCATACGCCCTTGCCGGGCCGATTGCCTTCGGGGAAGCGTTGGTAGAAGTTCAGCTGGAAATAGTCGAAGCCCGGCACATTGAGGTCGAAGCCCGGGCCGATCAGGTAAGCCTCGGTGTCGCCTTCGCCGTACTCATACGTCATGGCCAGCAAAACATCTTTGATCGGGCCGAACTCAAACTTCTGGTCGAAGATTTTGCCGAAGGACAAGCGTGGCGTGAACTCGCCGTAATAGGTGTTCGGGCCGACGTTGCCGTCTTCCTTGCCGTTATAAAAGATACGGTCGAGGAAAAAGAAGTTATCGCCGTACTTCCAGCTGTCTGCGTGTTCGAACGTCAGGGTTTGTTGAATCGACGGATTGACCTGAAAGTTCTTGCCCCACAAGTAAGTCAGGCTGTTGGTCTGCCATTGCAACAGGTCGCCGGCAACGGCCGGGGCCCCGCCCAGCAAGCTCCCCGCGAGCATCAGGCCGGTCAGTGTGCGCTTCATTCGGTTGCTCCAAAAAATAAGTGTTCCGCAGTGAATGGAACGCAGTGCTCGGTGTTGGCACTTTGGTTCCGTGTTTAAAAGTTGGCTCTTCGGTCAACTTTAATAGCCTGAGCAAGTCTTGGGCCACGCCTGACAATTGGCCAAGGAAAATCCCTCGGCTGCTATGGGCAGTTGAGTCCTAAGTTGCGTAACTACTTGATCTGACTGAATAAAGTTGGCTTTAAAGTCAGCTTCGAAACAGCGCCCATATGTGAGCGCGGCGCAGAATACTGGCTCTGCCTGCGGTACTCAAGCGTTGCGTCACCACCGTTGGGCGGACGGTGACGCAATGTGCATTGAAAAGGCGCTAGAAGTGGAACTTGATCAGGGCACTGGCGGTGTTTTGGTTGGTGTCCAGGCGGCTGCTGTTCTCAATCCCGTATTTGTTCTTCCAGTAGCTGTATTCGAGCCCGACATACAGCTGCTTCTCCCCGATATTCAGCGCTTTGCCCAGGTCGTATTTCACCTGCGGGTTGAAATGCAGGTTGGCGTGGTAGGTGCCGCGTGAATTGCGGTCATTGTCGACCACCCAGTCCATGTACCCGTCGATCAGCACGTTGGAGCGGCCGGCGGGGATGGTGTAGGAAAACGACGGCGTGATCTGCCATACGCCTGTACCCGGCCGTGGGCCTTCGGTGTGGCGCCGATAGAAGTTCAGGGTGAAATAGTTGAAGCCGGGCACGGCCAGGTCGAATCCGGGGCCGATCAGGTAGGCCTCGCTGTCGCCTTCGCCATACTCATAGGTCATGGCCAGCAACACGTCCTTGACCGGGCCGAACGCCAGCGTGCGGTCGAGGATCTTGCCGAATGACAGGCGCGGGCTGAACTCGCCGTAATAGGTGTGCGGGCCTTTGTTGCGGTCGGGTTTACCGTTGTAAAAGATGCGGTCGACGAACAGAAAGTTATCGCCGTACTTCCATTTGTCTGCGTGTTCAAAGGTCACGGTTTGCTGGATGGACGGGTTAATCGCAAAGTTCTTGCCGTAGAGGTAAGTGAGGCTGTTGGTTTGCCACAGGAACACATCCCCGGCCATGACCTGACCGGCAACCAATAACCCACCCGCGAGCGTAGCGCCCCAGTATATGCACTTCATGAGTAACTCCTTTTTTATTATTTTTGCAGAGCTCAAGCCCTTCACCCTGAGCGTCTGCGGCATAGAAACGCTCAGGGTGAAGGTGGGTACATCAATGCTGGTGCACGTGGCCACTCAAGGCAGCGCGCTCTGCGCCGCCCAGCACGTTGAACAGCAAGTTGAGGCAGACCGCGCTGACGGCGGCCATGGCGATACCGCTGTGGGTAATAGGACCCATCCACAATGGCAAGTGGGCGAAGAACTCGGGACGGACCACGGGGATCAGGCCCATGCCGATGCTCACGGCCACCAGCAACTGGTTGCGGCGGTCAGCGATGTCGGCTTCCTGAAGGATCTTGATACCCGTTGCGGCGACCATGCCGAACATGGCAATTGCCGCGCCACCCAGTACAGCAGGGGGGATCGACGCCACCAGAAAGGCTGCTTTGGGCAGCAGGCTCAAGGTAATCAGGAACGCGCCGGCCATGATGGTCACTGATCGGCAGCGCACCCCGGTCATTTGCACCAGGCCGATGTTTTGGGCGAAGGAAGAGTGGGTGAAGGTGTTGAAGAAACCGGCGATAAACGAAGCGCCCGCGTCACACAGCAAGCCGCGACGCAACATGCGCGGGGTGACTTCCTGACCGGTGATTTTGCCCAGTGCCAAAAACATCCCGGTGGACTCAACGAAGATGATCACCACCACCAGGCACATGGAGAGAATGGGTGCCAGATGAAACTCGGGCATGCCGAAATGCAGGGGCGTTACCACTTGGAACCACGGCGCGTTGCCAATACCGGTCAGGTCGACCATGCCGATAGCACCCGACAATACATAACCCAGCGCCATGCCGATCAGCACCGAGATATTGACCCAGAACCCGCGCATAAAACGGTTGATCAACAAGATCGTGCCCAGTACCAGCGCGGCGATGCACAGAAACACCGGCGAACCGAATTGCGCGGCAGCACTGCCGCCACCGGCCCAGTTCACGGCGACCGGGAACAGCGACAAACCAATCGATGTGATCACGGTGCCTGTCACCAGTGGCGGGAAGAACCGCACCACTTTGGACATGAACGGCGCGATGACCATGCCGAAGAAGCCCGCCGCAATGGTGGCCCCGAAGATGCCGGTCATGCCAATCCCCGGCATCCCCGCCATGGCCACCATACTGCCGACGGCCGCAAAACTGGCCCCCATCATCACGGGCATTCGGATGCCCATGGGGCCGATGCCCAGCGATTGAACAATGGTTGCGATCCCCGCCACCAACAGGTCGGCGTTGATCAGAAACGCAATTTCTTCACGACTCAGGCCCGCAGCTTGTCCGATGATCAGGGGCACGGCGACAGCGCCACCGTACATCAGCAACACGTGCTGCAAACCCACCAGAATCAACTGTAACAACGGCAGCCGCTGGATGGGCGGCGGGGCGGTCACGGCGGGTATGCGCGGTTCGGTTAGATCGGACATGCAACACCTCGGTCATTTTTATTGTTGTGAACTAGTGGTGTGGTTTTGTAGCCGCTACCGAAGACTGCGACAGACCCGACAGACTGCAAAACGCATCGGATCGGGCACCCGTCAAGGGCGGTCGCAGCCTTAGGTAGCGGCCACAAAGTGTGTGTATCAGTTAGTTTGGGCTCCTGTGTTAATCCAGGAACCGATGAGTTCACGCTCTTGCTGGGTCATTTGCGTAATGTTGCCCAGCGGCATGATTTGACTGGCGACAGCCTGTGCCTGAATGCGCGGTGCCATGAGCTTGATCTGTTGCGCGGTGTCAAACATCACCCCGGCAGGCGCTGCGCTGAACAGCGGGCTGGTGGGTTTGGAGGAGTGACACACGGTGCAGCGCTCTTGAATCACGGCATGCACTTGTTCGAAGTCAACTGTGGCAACCGGGGTAGCCGGGGCGGCGGGTGCAGTGACCGGTGCCGGGGTGGCGTCGGGCTTGGCACCGCTGACAGCGGTTTCCGGAATCGGTTGGTACTTGATGACCTTGGCGGTTTCGGGGGCTGTCGGCGCCGTGTTCGGGCCGGTGACATACGCCAGGCAGATCATGCCCAATGCGGCGACCGGCAAGGTCCAGGCATATTTATGGCTGTCGTGGCGGGTGTTGAAGTAGTGACGAACCAACACGGCCAGCACCGCGATACCGGCCAGAATCAACCAGTTGTACTGGCTGCCATAGGTGCTCGGGAAGTGGTTGCTGATCATGATGAACAGCACGGGCAAGGTGAAGTAGTTGTTATGACGTGAACGCAGCAAGCCTTTGGCCGGCAGGGCCGGATCGGGGGTGCGGCCTTCCTTGATCGCGGCCACCAGTGCACGTTGGGCCGGCATGATGATGCGGAACACGTTACCCACCATGATGGTGCCGATGATGGCGCCCACGTGCAGGTACGCGCCACGGCCACTGAACACCTTGCTCAGGCCGTACGCCGCCGCTACCAGCAGCACGAACAGGATGAAACCGAGCAACGCCGGGCGTTTGCCGAGGGCGGAGTCGCACAGAAAGTCGTAAACAAACCAGCCGGCAATCAACGAGCCGATACCGATGGCCACCGCTTCAGGCCCGCTCAGGGTGCTGCCGGGGGCGATCAGGTACAACGCCGGGTTGAAGTAAAACACCAGGCAAAGCAGGGCGATCCCTGACATCCAGGTGAAATAGGCTTCCCATTTAAACCAGTGCAGGTTTTCCGGCATGGAGGGTGGCGCCAGCTTGTATTTTTCGAGGTGATAGATACCGCCGCCGTGGATGGCCCATAAGTCGCCGGACAGGCCGTCCTTGGGGTTGTTGCGGTTAAGGTTGTTTTCCAGCCATACAAAGTAAAACGACGCACCGATCCAGGCCACGCCCGTAATCATATGAATCCAGCGCACGCTCAGATTCAGCCATTCCATCAAATGTGCTTCCACAGTCTTTACCTCTACCCGTCGCTCTTTTTTGAGCGTTTGGGCCTTCTCTTATTGGTGGGGGGCGAGGATCAGCAACTCATCCTCTTTAAAGAAATGCTCATCGCAGTTATTGCCTGTGCCACTGCGATCAACCACCAGGAAGTCATCCCGCTTTTCGATCGTCAGCACCGGGTGGTGCCAAACGCCGCGATGGTAATTAATGCCCTGCCTGCCGTTGGTGACGAAGGCGCGGACCAAGCCTGATACAGGTTCATCGCCAAGTGGCGCGACCACGATCAGAAAAGGGTGGCCGAGCAGCGGAATAAAAGCCTGGCTGCCCAACGGATGTCGCTCCAGCATGCGCACGGTGAACGGCATGTCCTGCGCATCGGCGCGGAAGATGCTGATGATCGCCTTGTCTTCTGGAGTGGCTGTTTCAACTTCGGCCAGACGATGAAAGCGCATGGTCGAACCGTTATTGATCATGAAGTGGTCGCTGCCGTCGGTTTCGATCACGTCACCGAACGGGGCAAAAGCTTCTTTGGTCAAGGGTTCAATCGTTAATGTGCGCATGGTCTGTCTTCTTGTTCTGGTTTCTGTGGTGTGTAGCGTGTGCCGTCGCTGCCGCGGGTGGCGGCAGCGACGGCAGGTCAAGCCTTACTTCGCGACTTTGCCCAGTACGCGCAGGCGGCTTACACCGCCGTCCGGGAACAGGTTGAGGCGAATGTGGGTGATCGGGCCGAGGTCTTTCAGTTGCTCGCTGTAAGTGTGCTCAGCGTGCATTTCCATCTTCTGGCTCGGCAGCAGCTCACGCCAGAACAGGCTCTGGGTTTCGATCTGGCTGTCGGTACCGCCTTTGACGTAGGCGCCCTGGATCGAGCAGCTGTCCGGGTAGTTGCCCTTGAAGTGCAGGGTGTCGACGATGATTTTTTCGATCTCGCCCGGATGGCCCAGCGCCACGATGACCCAGTCATTGCCCGGTGTGCGACGGCGCGCAGTTTCCCAGCCATCGCCCATGTTGATGCCGCGGCCCGGGTTGAGGATGTTGCTCATGCGGCCGAAGTGTTCATCGGAGCAAGCCAGGGCACGACCGCCGTTCAGGGCAGCAGCCAGGTCAACCTGTTCGTTGTCGCCGATCGAAGACCAGTCGCGGAACGGCACACCGTACACGCGCAGACGGGCTACACCACCGTCCGGGTAAATGTTGAAGCGCAAGTGGCTGAATGCCTGATCGTTGCTGATCTCGTGGTAGTGATGGCTGTTGCCCTGCAGCTCAACGGCGGACAGCACTTCAACCCACTGGGTGGTTTCAGTCGGCTCGCCTTCGGCCAGGAAGCAGGCTTCCAGCGAGGCAGACGGCGGGAAGTTGCCGGTGAAGAACGAAGTGTCGATGTCCACGCCTTTGATCGAGCCGGGAACGCCCAGGCGGATCACTGCGCTGTCGTAGCCTTCAAAGCGCTTGCGGCGTGACTCCCAGCCGTCCATCCACTTGCCGTTGTCATCGAAAACGCCCTCCTTCCATACGGCCGGGGTCGGCTGGAACATGCGGTTGGCGTCAGCAAACCAGTCATCGGTCACGGAGATGATTTTGGTACCCAGGCGGGCGTCGGCCAGGTTGACGAACTTCTCGAACGGTACGGCGTAAGCTTTCATTCTTCTTGTCTGCCTTTGAATAAGTGGCTGGAGATGCCTGACCGGCAAGTGCCGGTTCGGCTTAGAGCTGGAGTAATCGGAACAGGGCTATTTTGTTGATTTCTGCCAACGCGCACGTGAACTCGGCGTCTGCCTCGTTGTGGATGCGGGTTTCGAACGCGGCGAGGATCTGATGCCGGTCGCTGCCTTTTACCGCCATGATGAAGGGAAACTTGAACTTGGCCTTGTAGGCGTCGTTCAGCTCGGTGAAGCGTTGGAACTCTTCGGCCGTGCATTGGTGAATACCGGCGCCAGCCTGTTCATGGGTGCTGGCTTCGGTCAGTTGGCCCTGAACGGCAGCTTTGCCGGCCAGGTCCGGGTGAGCGTTGATCAGTGCCAGCTGACTGGCGTGATCGGCGCTCAACAAAATGTCACTCATACGCTGGTGCAGGCTTTCGATCTGATCGACGCTGGCATCCAGGCCCAGGTCGTAAGCCTTTTCAGCGACCCACGGCGAGTGCTCGTAAATATCGGCAAAGGCCTGGACGAATGCTTCGCGGCTCAGGGTTGAAGGCGTGAGGGTCTTGAAGGTGCTCATCGGGCATTCTCTGCTTTAAACGGGTGTGTGGCTTGCCAGTGGCGGGCGATGTCGACACGGCGGGTGATCCACACGTGGTCATGGCCTTTGACGTACTCAATGAAGCGCTTGAGGGCAGCCAGGCGGGCAGGGCGGCCGATCAGGCGGCAGTGCAGGCCAATGGAAAGCATTTTTGGCGACTCGGCACCTTCGGCGTAGAGCACGTCGAACGCGTCCTTGAGGTACTGAAAGAACTGCTCGCCGTTATTGAAGCCCTGCACCTGGGTGAAGCGCATGTCATTGGTATCCAACGTGTACGGGATCACCAGGTGCGGCTTGCCGGTCGGGTTGTTGGGTTCCCAGTACGGCAGGTCATCGTCATAGGTGTCGCAGTCATACAGAAAACCGCCTTCTTCCATCACCAGACGGCGCGTGTTCGGGCCGGTGCGACCGGTGTACCAGCCCAGCGGACGTTCACCGCTGATTTCAGTCAGGATGCGGATGGCTTCGAGCATGTGTTCACGCTCTTGGGCCTCATCCATGTACTGGTAGTCGATCCAGCGGTAGCCGTGGCTGCAAATCTCATGGCCGGCGGCAACCATGTCTTTGATGACTTGCGGGTGACGCTGGGCTGCCATGGCCACAGCAAACACTGTCAGCGGCAGGTCGAATTCCTTGAACAGCTTGAGAATCCGCCAGACGCCGACACGGCTGCCGTATTCATAAAGCGATTCCATGCTCATGTTGCGCTCGCCTTGCAGCGGTTGCGCAGAGACCATTTCCGAGAGGAAGGCTTCAGATTCTTTGTCACCGTGCAGGATGTTGCGCTCGCCGCCTTCTTCGTAATTGAGGACAAACGACAGGGCAATGCGGGCGTTGTTCGGCCAGTGCGGGTGGGGAGGGTTGGGACCGTAACCGATCAGGTCGCGTGGGTAATCAGCGCTCACTACAGTCTTCCTTATTATTCGTGTTGACAGTCGATCGGCCACATCTGGCTTCACTGCGATGGCCTGATTGTATACAACTTAATAAACACTTTGTAAGCCTGATTTTTTGCTTTTTTAACATGAATTGTGCTCGATGTGTACAAGCAAGAAACCTGCCTGATCGGTCATGCCGTGAATATAAAGTCGTGGAGAGGGGCGTCGTTGACAGGAAATTGCTGTGAGGCCGCGTGAACCGGGGCCTGCGTAAATGTGTGATTTTAATTGTGTACAATTTTTTTGATAAATGTCTTAATCATGGCTTCGCTGGTGCCCAATCGTGCTCCATACGGGTGCAGCGGCCCTTTTAATCAACTGACACCGGGAGGCGCGAGGCCTGCACGATCGACGATTCGGCAGGCGCGCAGAATCAATGGGACGTTTGACCACTCACGTTTTGGATGCCGCACACGGTTGCCCTGGTAGCTCGATCAAGGTCGAGTTGTTTCGGGTTGAAGGTTCACAGTTGGAACTGGTTGCCACGGCCCTGACCAACAGCGACGGTCGTTGCGACGCGCCGCTGCTGGAGGGTGATAATTACCGCTCCGGGGTCTACCAGGTGCAGTTCAGTGCCGGCGATTACTACCGCGCCCGCGGTGTGCAATTGCCACAACCGGCCTTTCTGGATGTTGTGGTACTGCGCTTCGGTATTGATGCCGAACAAGCGCACTACCACGTACCGTTGTTGATTTCCCCTTACAGCTATTCCACGTATCGCGGAAGCTAGTTTCACCCTGCGCATGTGGTTTTTTGCCCGCTCACACTGCGGGCTTTTTTTATTTCACGGCCCAATCATTCGTATGCCTTGAACACGCACCAGTACGCGTATCGGGCAGCGCCAGGCAGGGCACAGACTGTCGCGCGCTTCGAGTTGGAATTCCCCCCAGTATTCGCCCATGCGCAAAGAGCCATTGTCACTCAGGTGGTACTCCAGGGTGAAAAACAGACTGGATCCCTCAGGGCAAGGCTGGTTGTTATTCATTGGGCTTTTAGCGCACCCGCCTATAGATCTGGAGGCTCTGAGTTTAACGCTCGTTTGGGCGCCTGAAGGTCCTGTCACGCTAACGTTCAGCAAGGTGAAATTTTGCTCCTCGGCCCGATCAGTCAACTGGGTGGGGCCGACTCCCGAATTTAAGGCAACGACACCGGATTCGCTGAGTGCAGGTCGGGGAATCTTGATTTGAGCAGCGCTTAGAGAGCTGTTATCTGTGCTGAGTCGCGAGAGCACCATCAATTCTGTGGTGCTTTGATTCAACGGCTGCCATGTGCTGTTGAGCCGGGTGAAAACCACAGAGTCATTGTTACGTAATGCATAGCGAGCGCCTTCCGGGGCCACGATGTCGGCAGGCAATTGGGCGGAAGAAACCGCATGGATAACGGCATGTTCAGGCGTATTGGCCGGTAGCAGGACTTCTCGCGAATAGTGTCGATTCGACATCTTAAACGCGAGGGTTGGGTAGCGTGATGTGAGTGCGTGCACAGTATGGCGATCTGACTGGGTCGGATTCTCCACGGGGGAATGTAGTTTCCACCGCCGCAGTGCACCGTCATAGATAAAGAAAAAACAAAGGCCATTACTTAATGGCAGGTGCTCAACATTCAGGTCCAGATTGCTGCCATTGATAAGCGTGACGCGTTGGGCCGTTGACGTGATAACGATCGTGTCATTGTGTGATGCACTGCTGGAGAAGAATACTTCCCGGCACCATTGACCATCGTGGAGCACTATCGTCAGTGCCCGGTGCTCGCCGGGCATAATCCCTTTAACAAAATGACTGCTATCGGGGCTTAATTGCACCGCTGGCCTTAATGCAGCCACCTTTATCAGATTGGCATGTCGGCAATTACCCACGATGTAGCTTCTTAATGTCCAGTCCGTATTGATTATTCTAAATGTTTGAATGTAGCTGTTGATATCCTTCGAGGCGAACCATTGACCGACTTTGTCGGAGAAATCATCGGGTGTGGGTGGGAATTTATTATATTTTGCGCATTGGATGGAGCGTAATTCTCCCTCGGGTATGGTCTCCTGCGCGACGCTGTCCATGAACGTTTTCAACGCATCGGTCGAAGGGGAGAAGTCACCTTTCCAACGCTGATTGACACCCCCCCAAAATAGCGCGTCGCGCAGGCCTCTGTTATAGGCAATTACCGTATTCATGGGGCCTCTGGATTGAATCTGTTTTAGCGTAAAGGATCTGTAATGCGCAGGAATGAGCGCGTCAGTTCCCAGAGTCGTTTTAATAAGCGTAGCCAGTTCGGCATGTGCATCAGGGGTGAAATGTTCAAAGGTGTGGAAGTCCAGAATAACCAGTTCTTTGCCACCGGTGCGCTGGTGGAAACTGTTCAGTGCATCCAGAATGTCTCTTTTAATATTTCTTCCGGACCTTATGTGGTGAACCAGTAAGAAACGCTCTTGCTGCGTGCGTGCGGTCGGGTCGAACTCCACGCGCAAATCCAGAACGCGAACACCCCGGATAAGTTGGTTGAAGGGAGAATAATCTTGGCAGGTTCCGAAACTGGACGTATATAAAGCCTCACTGTCGACGCCCGAATTATGAGTGCCTGGCAATATAAGGTCTTCGATTCTTAAGTTCTGAATATCTGGCGTTTCTGAAATCCAGCGGTCCCAGCGATCAAGTTCAGTAATTTGAACACTTTGTGGTGTCATGGTTTCGCACGTCCTTGTGGAGAGAAAAACCATCATGGAAATGCGTGAGCGATTGCTCAACTGCCAATATGTAAGTTTGACGTGATTATAAGTCACAGCATATGTATTGCACGGTTAACGAAAAAAACCGTCGGGTTCAGGAAGGAGGGCACAAGCCAGACAATCTATGTTCTGGCTTGTTTGAAGTACTTAATGAATCAGCGGCTCAACAGTGACGCTGTTCCCGCGACACTGAACAGCCCTGCACTGACCCGGTTGAACCAGCTTTGGCCCTTGCCGCTGCGCAAGTACGACGCAGCCCCGTGGGCGCCCAGGCCATAGGCCAGTTTGCAAAGCAAGTCGAGTACGGTCCAGGTCGCAATCATCACCAACAACTGATTAAGGAACGGCAAGTCGGGATTGAGAAATTGCGGCAGAAAGGCGGCAAAAAACAGGATGTCTTTCGGGTTGCTCGCACCCAGCACAAACGCGCGCCCGAACAGTGCACTGAAGCGTGGCTTAGGGGCGGCTTCAGGCACAGTGGCTGCTTGTGCGGGCTGGCGCGACTGCTTCCAGCTTTGCCACGCGAGGTAGAACAGGTAGAGCGCGCCCACGATCTTAAGCGCGCTGAACAGTTGCTCCGAGGCCAGTAGCAATGCGCCCAACCCCAGCGCCGATGCGCTCAACAGGCAAATCGAGGCGAATACCCCGCCCAAAAAGGCCGGGTATGAACGGCGCAGGCCGTAGTTCAAACTGTTGCTGATCATCAATAACGACAACGGCCCCGGAATCAGGATTACCACTAATGCCGCGCTGCTGAACAGCAGCCAGGTTTCCAGACTCATCACTTCCTCCATGTCACATGCGCCCCGCACAGCGGCGGGGCAGGTTGATATCACCCCGTTTACAGGTAAATAAACTTGGCGACGAAAATGGCGCACAGCACCCACAGGCTGATAGAGATTTCACGGTACTTGCCCGTACCGGCCTTGAGTGCCACGTAGCTGATGAAGCCCAGGGCAATGCCATCCGCTACTGAAAAGGTCAAAGGCATCATGATCATCGTCACGATGGCCGGAATGCAGTCAGTCGGCTCGTCCCAATTGATGTGTTGCATGCCGCCTACCATCAGCATGGCGACGTAGATCAGCGCACCGGCTGTGGCATACGCGGGGATCATGCCTGCCAGTGGGGCGAAAAACATGGCGGCAACAAACAGCACGCCCACGGTCACGGCTGTGAGTCCGGTACGTCCGCCTGCCGCCACGCCGGCAGCACTTTCAACGTAACTGGTGACGGGGGGGACGCCCACCACGGCCCCGAAGACGCTGGAGGCGCTGTCGGCCTTGAGCGCGCGGGACAGGTTTTCGATTTTGCCGTCAGCGTTCACCAGCCCGGCGCGTTGGGCCACGCCCATCAACGTGCCCGCAGTGTCAAACATGTGCACAAACAAAAAGGCCAGCACCACGCTGATCATGCTGATATTGAACACACCCTTGAGGTCCATGGCCATCCAGGTCGGCGCCAGGCTCGGTGGGGCAGAGAGAATGCCGTTGTAATGCACCAGATCCAGCCCCCAGCCGGCCAGCGTCACGGCGATAATGCTGATCAGGATCGCGCCAAACACGCGGTGATAACTGAGCACGGCAATCATCAAGAAGCACACGGCGGCCAGTAGCGGCGCGGGGTCACGCAAGGACCCAAGTTTGATCAGGGTCGCCGGGCTGTCGACAATAATGCCCGAGGTTTTCAGGCCAATCAGGCCCAGAAACAGGCCGACGCCGGCACCCATGGCGTAGCGCAGGCTAACGGGAATGCTATTGAGCAGCCATTCGCGGACGCGCGACAGGGTCAAAATCAGAAAAAGTACCCCGGACACGAACACGGCGCCCAGCGCGGTTTCCCAGCTGTAGCCCATGGTCCCGACCACGGTGTAGGTGAAAAACGCATTCAAGCCCATCCCTGGGGCTAGGCCTACAGGCCAGTTGGCATACAGGCCCATGAGCAGGCTACCGAGTGCGGCAGCAATGCAGGTGGCGACAAAGGCCGCGCCATGGTTGATGCCAGCGTCAGCCATGATGTTGGGGTTGACGAAGATGATGTACGCCATGGTGATAAACGTGGTCAGCCCGGCGATCAATTCCGTTTTGACTGTGGTGCCATGCTGCGACAGTTTGAACAGGCGTTCTAGCCAGCCACGTTGAATGGGCGGCGATAGATCCAGGGCAGGGGCGTGCGGTTTAGGGCTGTCCACAGTGATTTCCTCAGGCTTTTATTGTTTTTGAGTGCGCTGGTTGAGGCAAATGACGCAAGAAACAACAGCTTCCTGACTGAAGGGTCAAGAAAGTGCGTGAGGTGAATTATGCTTTTGTATACAAATAAAGCAAATAATGTTTTCAAAATTGTGCGGGGGGATTGAGCGGGCAGGTGTGGGGTCGCGATGACTCAGGCCCGGGTTTGACCCAACGCATGATTGATGGCCAGCCATCCATTAACGGCGTCTTCACCCTCTTGGGCGAAGACACGCTGCAAAAGTTTGACTTGTTCGCGACGCAAATTTCTTTCAAAACGCACACCGTCCGGGGTCAGTTCCAGCAGACGTTTGCGTTTGTCGGTTTCGGGCGCGACGCTGCGGACCAGGTTCATTTCAATCAACTGACGCAATGGCGTGTTCAATGCTTGCTTGCTGACCCCTAGCAGGGTCAACAGCTCTTTGACGCTCACGCCGGGGTAATGGGCGATAAAAAACACGATGCGCTGATGCACCCGGCTCAGCCCGCGACGCGCCAGCATTTCATCCGCCTTGGCGGTAAATGCTTGATAGCCAAAGAAGAAGGCTTGCATGGCGGCACGCTGGGTGGTCGGATTTTTAAGGTCAAGCATATTGACGTATCTAGGCTGCGCGGCGTAATTTCGGTCAAGCAGTTTGACTTATTTCTAATTACTTCCGCTACCGGTGATCTGTATGGCCTTCTCCGAACGTGTTTCCCGCCTGAAAAGTTCTTTGATTCGCGAAATTCTGGCTGCGGCCCAACGTCCGGAAGTCATGTCGTTTGCAGGCGGTCTACCGGCTGAAGCAATGCTGCCCAAAGTCGACTGGGCCGACATGCCGGCCTCGATGGGTCAATACGGCATGAGCGAAGGCGAGCCGGCGCTGCGTGAAGTGCTGGCGGCCGAAGCGCGTGCCTTGGGCGTTGACTGCGACGCCAGCCAGGTCATGGTGCTCAGCGGTTCGCAGCAAGCCCTTGATCTGGCGGCCAAGCTGTACATCGACAAGGGCACTGAAATCATGCTCGAAGCGCCGACCTATCTGGCGGCCTTGCAGATCTTTCAATTGTTCGGCGCGCAGTGCCTGACCTTTCCCTTGCAGGCTGACGGCCCCGATTTGGCGGCACTGCGCAGCGAGCTGGAAAAACACACCCCCGCCTTCATCTACCTGATCCCGACGTTCCAGAACCCCTCGGCCGTGCGCTATAGCGAAGCCAAGCGCGATGCCGTAGCAGCGCTGCTGGATGAGTTCGGCGTGACATTGATTGAAGACGAACCCTACCGCGAGCTGAATTTCGACGGCGGCAGTGCCACACCGATTGTCAGCCGCTTGAAAAAGGCCAGCTGGATCTACACCGGTACGGTCTCCAAAACCCTGCTGCCGGGTCTGCGCGTGGGTTTCCTGATCGCCAGCCCAGATTTGTTCCCCCACTTGCTGCGCCTCAAGCAATCGGCGGACCTGCACACCAACCGTGTAGGGCAGTGGCAGGCGTTGCAGTGGATCGGCACTGAAAAGATGCGCAATCACTTGGCCGAACTGCGTGACTTTTACCGCGTGCGCCGCGATGGTTTTCAGTCTGCATTGCAAGAACACTTCGCGGACCTGGCCGACTGGCACGTGCCGCAGGGCGGGTTGTTCTTCTGGCTGACCCTCAAGCAGCCG
This sequence comes from Pseudomonas lundensis, assembly GCF_002269125.1. GTDB lineage: Bacteria > Pseudomonadota > Gammaproteobacteria > Pseudomonadales > Pseudomonadaceae > Aquipseudomonas > Aquipseudomonas lundensis_A. The sequence continues at coordinate 22,302 of NZ_NQKI01000033.1, forward strand.
CTCGACACCCGCACCTTGCTCAAACCGGCGCTGGACCAGAATGTCGCGTTCATGCCGGGGGAACCGTTCTTTGCCGAGCCTGACCAAAACATCGGTAGCTTGCGTTTGAACTTCAGCCACATCGATCCGGAGCGTTTGCACGAGGGCCTCAAGCGTCTGGCCAACGTCATTCGTCAAGCACAGGCCGCCGAGGCGGCATAGAGGGTTCGGGATGCTTAAGGTTTATGGCGATTACAACTCGGGCAACTGCTACAAAATCAAGCTGATGCTGCACCTGTTGGGGCTTGAGTACGAGTGGCAGTCAGTGGACATCCTCAATGGGGAGACTGAAACCCCGGCGTTCCTGGCGAAAAACCCCAACGGCAAAGTGCCGGTCCTTGAGCTTGAGGACGGGACGTGCCTGTGGGAATCCAACGCGATCCTCAATTACCTCGCGGACGGTAGCGAGTTTCTGCCGACAGAGCCGCGTTTGCGCACCCAAGTGTTGCAGTGGCAGTTTTTCGAGCAGTACAGCCATGAACCCTACATCGCCGTGGCGCGCTTCATTCAGTTCTATCTGGGGCTGCCTCAGGCGCGTATTGAGGAATACCGCGCATTGCAAAAGCGCGGTTATAAAGCGCTGGACGTGATGGAGCAGCAACTGGCCCGCACCCCGTATCTGGTGGGTGAGCACTACTCGATTGCCGATGTGACGCTGTATGCCTACACCCACGTCGCGCATCAGGGTGGCTTTGATCTCGCGGCTTACCCGAGCATTCAAGCCTGGTTGGCACGCGTGGCCAGTCACCCGCGCCACGTGACCATGCTGGGTTAAACAACCGCGTACAAAAAAACCGGCCCTGTGCCGGTTTTTTTGTGCTCGTCGGGAGCCGCCGGTGTTGGCGTGTTACACGTTGGCGAAACGGTTGTTGAGGTAATCAATGATGACGTTGGACTCGTACATCCAGGTGGTCTTGCCATCTTCCTCGATACGCAAGCAAGGGACTTTGATTTTGCCGCCTTGTTCCAGCAGGGTTTGACGGTCCTGCTCGTTGTTTTTTGCATCCCGCAACGCGACCGGTACATTCAGGCGGCGCAACGTGCGACGGGTCTTCACGCAAAATGGGCACGCGTGGAACTGGTACAGGGTCAGGCCTTGGGCGGCTTGGTCGACCTGCGCCTGAGCGGTGGCGGGGCGCTGTTTTTTGCTGGGGCGGGTCAGGAAATCGCCAGCGATAATCAGCTGGCCCAGGCCTACGCGGAGCGCTTTGATAAACACAGTAATAGCCTCATGGGCAAGAAAGAAGGCCCGCAGCTTACCTGAAAACCGGGTGCGAAAAAAAACCGGCGATGAGCGCCGGTTTCTTCAGGGAGCGGATTTCACTTGATCAGGCTGAGAAACTCGCTGCGCGTGGCGGCATTGTCGCGAAACTCACCGAGCATCACAGACGTGATCATCGACGAGTTCTGCTTCTCGACACCGCGCATCATCATGCACATGTGCTTGGCTTCAATCACCACGGCCACGCCGAGTGCGCCAGTGACTTGCAACACTGCATCAGCAATCTGGCGGCTCAGGTTTTCCTGAATCTGCAAGCGGCGCGCATACATGTCCACGATACGTGCGACTTTCGAAAGCCCGAGCACTTTGCCACTCGGAATGTAAGCCACATGTGCTTTGCCGATAAAAGGCAGCAAGTGGTGTTCGCACAGCGAATACAGCTCGATGTCCTTGACCAGTACCATTTCGCTGTTGTCCGAGCTGAACAGGGCACCGTTGGTGACTTCTTCCAGCGTTTGCTCGTAACCGCGGCAAAGGTACTGCATGGCCTTCGCTGCACGCTTTGGCGTGTCCAGCAGGCCTTCGCGCGAGACGTCTTCGCCAAGCTGACCGAGGATGGCGGTGTAGTTTTGTTCCAATGTCACAGGGCTATATTCCGTGCGGATTTCATCGTGGTACCTCATCGGGTTGTACCAAATTTGTACCAATCATGCTGTTGGCGAGTGTCCCGAGCTCGCTCCAGGGTGTACTGGAATTCAGCCATATTGCGGCAGTGGATCACACACTTTGTACGCGGTGGCCCAGATGATTGGCGATAAACGCAGGGTTCATGCCTGCCAGGGGGCACATGGTAGCCCAGGAGTGCGTGCAGGTGTATTGGCGGTGTGACCTGATTTTCATTTTGCGGGGGCGTGCTACGTAATCGAAGGGTGTGAATGCGTAGAGCGAGGGAGAAAAGCTTCACGCATTCAGTGCAAACCCGCTGGAGTCCACTAATCTGGTGCATCAGGCGTTGATTGCCCCTCGCGCATGTCCGGGCTGTATGGGGCCTGGAGCCGAGTGACGAGAGAATGACTCACAGGAGGATGCCCATGAAAAAACGAATAAAGGCCGGGCATATCCTTGCGCTGGTTGTGGTCGGGTTTGCTGTGTTCAGTTTTCTGATGATTAATTGGGATCAATCCCTGTAACCCTAAATGTCCAAGGTATGAGGTACGGCATGTCTGCTTGTTCTCATCTGCGCGCGGCGTGTTTCATCGAGCGTGAGGAACACCCTGTCTGCACCTGTCATTCGCCCCAGATCCAGGCATTTCATGATCGAATCATGACTGATTGTGCCCGCAAGCAAGCGTATGGCGGCACGGGTGCAAACCGCGTTCAATACCCCGCGCTGATTCCCCTGGGGCACCTCGCAGGTGCCGACGCCTCAATCAACCCCATGATCCGGCTCACCCGACTGCGCTTATTTGATGGCACGTCCACGCTTCGCGAGCACGTGGACGTCCTCATAAAGGGGGCGGCCATCGAGGCGATAGTGCCGGCAGGGACGTCGATTGAGGACGCGGTTGTCATTGATTGCCGGGGACTGGTGCTCATCCCCGGGCTGATTGACGCGCATTGGCACACCACCTTGGCAGGCATCACCCAGATGGATGCGATGACAGCCGATCCTGCTTATGTGCACCTGGTCGCTGCACGTGAGGCCGAGCGCACCTTGATGCGCGGTTTTACATCTGTACGCGACCCGGGTGGGCCTGCATTCGCATTGAAACGTGCAATCGACGAGGGGATTGTGGTGGGCCCCCGTATTTACCCTTCAGGTGCCATGATTTCGCAGACTTCGGGCCATGGCGATTTCAGGCAGCGGTCGGAAGTGCCACGCAGTGGTTTGACCCCTGTCAGCGTTGCCGAACAGATGGGCGCCGCCTCGATAGCAGATGGCGATTCAGAAGTACTCCGGCGTGTGCGTGAGCAACTCATGCTCGGCGCGTCGCAGATAAAGCTCATGGCGGGCGGCGGGGTGGCATCCTTTCACGATCCTCTGGACAGCACTCAGTTTCTGGAGTCGGAATTGCGCATGGCGGTTGAGGCCGCTGCGGACTGGGGGACGTATGTCATGGTGCATGCCTATACGCCGCGCAGTATTCAGCGCGCCATACGGGCCGGGGTTAAATCCATCGAGCACGGACAGCTCGCGGATGAGGACACCGTGCGAATGATGGCCGATCACGACATTTGGTGGAGCCTTCAGCCTTTTCTTCAGGATGAGGATGCCAATGTGTACCCCGACCCGGCGCGTCGGGAATCACAGCGGGTGGTGGCCACCGGGACACTGCGTGCTTATGAATGGGCGCAGCGGTTTAATATCAAAACGGCGTGGGGAACGGATGTGTTGTTCAATCCGCAAAATACCGTCACCCAGGGCAGGCAACTTGCAAAAATGACCCGCTTTTATGCGCCGCATGACGTGCTGAACATGGCAACGCGCGACAATGCTGCGCTGCTGGGCATGTCGGGAGCGCGTAATCCTTATCCTGGCAAGTTGGGCTGTATTGAAGTGGGTGCATTGGCCGATTTGTTAATCGTCGATGGCGATCCCACCGTGAGCCTGGATTTTTTGAAGACGCCGCAAACCAGCATCAAATTGATTATGAAAGGCGGAAAGTTATACAAAAAAGACGTTTAGGGCATCGGGCCTGGGCGCGTGGTGTGTCGCGCTTGCGGCCCTTTTGTTGAGCGCCTACTCGTCGCGGCCTTCCATCATGGTGCGCTTGAGCATGACGTAAACTGCACCTGCGCCGCCGTGTTTGGCCTGGCACGAACAAAAGCCCAGTACTTTGCTGTGCTGGCGCAACCACGTGTTGACGTGGCTTTTGATCATGGGGCGTTTGCCGTCAAGGCGCACCGCTTTGCCGTGGGTGACGCGCACGCAGCGCACTTCAAGCTGGGTCGCTTCGGCCAAAAAGGCCCACAACGTTTCGCGGGCTTTTTCGACCGTCATGCCGTGCAGGTCAAGGCTGCCTTCAAAGCTGATCTGGCCCAGTTTGAGCTTGCGCATCTGGCTTTCTTGCACGCCGTCTCGCGACCAGTGCAAGTGGTCTTCAGGCCCGACATCGATCACAAACTGATCGGACAAACCGTCAATGATCGTTTCATTGCTGCGCACAATCGCGTGTTGGCGCAACTTGGCCAGTTGCGCGCGGTCAGCTTTGGGTTTGCCTGTGTCAGCGCGATCGTGCTTGATCGGCTTAACGCCGCGGATCTCGTTTTTGAACAGGGAAAAATCGTCGTCTTGCATGTCAGCCTCCGCGAAGGGCCGCTAGTTTACCCAAGTCGACACCCTGCGTGCGGCAGATCTGGCCTAATCGTGCTTTTTCATCAAGTGTGCAGACATACTCAACCCGAGCGGTTGGCGCATGTAGCGACGGCGTCGACGCCACATCCAGGTCCCCAACCAGGTGACCAGCAGGCCCAGCCCCGTGATCAAGGCAGCGCCCGCCGGGCTGGCGTTGAGCTCACCCAGCGCCGGTGAGTGCCCGACCAGGCTTGCCATGCCGGTCAGTGCCATCAGCAAGCCACATACCGTGATCAGCGCAGCAATCGTCAGTACGACGCGAGAACGCCAGTTGCTGGGGCTTTTGGGGCGTAAACGTCGCGCATCAAAACCATCGGAGATCTTCATTCCGATCTTTCCTTAAAGAGTATCGGGCCTTCGACAGGGAGAGTCGCATCTTGTTCCTGAGTGGGATAGGAAATAGATGTTATACGTGTAGGAAAGGAGGCTTACAGATAGGCGGTCAGCATCCGCCGCCTATCAGCAGAACGTCAGATCAAATCAGATCAAGCGTGCGGGCAAGGGTGGCGAAGTTGTCATTCATGATGGCCATTTCGGTGCGTTGCACGTCGGCGGCCGGGATGATGCCGTCGCGGGTCGGCAGGTCGCGGGTGGCGCAGGCGTCCTCCACCAGCGTGCAGCGAAAGCCGTAGTCCTTGGCCGCCCGCACCGTGGTGCTGACGCTGGAATGACTCATGAAGCCGCAGACGATCACGTCCAGAGACCCCAGGTTCTCGAGCGCTTTTTGCAAACCGGTGTCGTTGAACGCATTGGGCATGCGTTTTTCGATAATGACCTCGTCACCTTGCGGCTCCAGGCCTTTGATGAATTCACCGCGCTCGCCTTGCGGGTCAAACATGCCGCCAACCGTGCCCAAATGGCGAATATGAACCACGGGGCGTTTGGCTTTGCGGGCGGCGTCCAGTAGAAGCGCGATGTTGGCGGTGGCAGCGGGCATGCCGGACAAGGCCAGCGGACCGCTCAGGTACTCGTTTTGCGCATCGATGATCAGCAGGCTGGCATTGTTCAGAGTGGCGGCGGCATAACCACGTCCAGTCAGTTGAAACATCGTTTTTAAAGCAGGCATTCGGGGCTCCTTTGAGTGGGGCTTTTGCGACATTCTCCACTGGCGGAGCGTTTATGTGAATGGCCATTCTTGAAAGCAGCGTGGTTGCTGGGCTGTAGCCAAGTCAATAGCTACATTCCCGGCCACGCAATGTGCAAAACAGGGCAAGGTTGGGTGTGGAGACGGGCAATTGCGCAAGTACGTTCGACCGCCGGGCACAACTTTGGCCGCGCCGTGTTTTGGCTGATAGAATCGTCGGTCGATTTTGAGGAGTAAGTCCGTTGATCACTTCCCGTCTGCGCACACTGCGCGACCATATTCGTTGGGCCGTCAGCCATTTTCATGGGGAAGAGCTGTTCTTCGGTCATGGCACCGATAACGCGTGGGACGAAGCCCGCCAACTGGTGCTGGGTGCGTTGAACCTGCCGTGGGAAATCGCTGACAGCTACCTGGACTGCCGTCTTGAAGACGACGAGCTGGTCAACCTGCAACATTTGTTGAAGCGTCGTATTGAAGAGCGCGTACCGACCGCTTACTTGTTGGGCGAGGCCTGGTTTTGCGGAATGTCTTTCATCGTCGACGAGCGCGTCCTGATCCCGCGCTCGCCGATTGGCGAGTTGATTGAAAAACGGTTTGAGCCATGGCTGGCAGCCGAACCTGCGCGCATTCTGGATCTGTGCACGGGCTCGGGCTGTATCGGCATCGCTTGCGCCTATGAGTTTCAAAAAGCGGAAGTGGTGCTGGCGGATCTATCGTTCGAAGCCCTTGAAGTGGCTAATCAGAACATTGAACGTCACGGCGTCGATGAGCGTGTCTACACCGTTCAGGGCGATGGCTTCGACGGCCTGCCGGGTCAGCGCTTCGACCTGATTGTGTCCAACCCGCCGTATGTGGATGCGGAAGATTTCGCTGACATGCCAGCGGAATACCAGCACGAACCCGAGCTTGGGTTGGCATGCGGAGACGATGGCCTGAATCTGGTGCGGCGCATGCTGGCCGAGGCTGCCGATCACTTGACCGAAAAAGGCCTGTTGATCGTGGAAGTGGGCAACAGCCAGGTTCACGTTGAGTCGCTGTACCCGGAAGTGGATTTTGCCTGGCTCGACTTTGAGCGCGGCGGTCACGGCGTGTTCATGCTTACTGCCGAACAGTGCCGCGATCATCAGGCGTTGTTCGCCTCGCGGGTGTAACCCGGCCCAAGGGTTGCTGGCGGCATCAGGCGGGGTGTTTCCCCGCCGATGTGGCCGGCATTCACAGGGTGTGCTCAGCGGTGTGTTGCAATCCAGATCAACAGCCCCGCCTGAAACACCGCGAAGGCCACCAGGCAGGTGATGGTGAAACGCAACCCCGTGTCTTCGCGCTGGAACTTGCTGACTTTCTCTTCTTTCTCCCGCAGTTTGACTTCCTGTTCCTGCAAGGTTTGCTCGGCCTGTTGCAGCATTTGTGCGGCTTCAAGGATTTCCACGAACTGCACTTTTTCAGTGTTCCAGTTGTTCAGCAACTCGCCCACCTGTACGTCTTCGATGCTGGCTTTCAAATGCTGGGCATCGGCATACACCACATCAAATCCATGCATGCGTAAAAAATGGTCACGACGCAGACGCGTGTCTTCGTTCAGCGCGTCTTTGCTGGCCAGCGGCATGCCGTCGACGCGGTATTTCGACCATTTTTTCTGGCTCCACAAAATGCCTTGGGCCATGAGGAAGCGGCCGATGCCGCGGTTCCACGGCTCCACTTGCAGGCCACTGTCAGGGCTGATGCTGACACGCTGGGTCTCATGGTTGACCCAGATGTCGAGCTGGTTTTGTTCTTTGCGCGCGCGTTGCCCCGGCAACAGGATGCTCATGCGTAACAGGCTGTGTTCTTTGTTATGGCGCTCGGCATAGCCGAACTGCACGAAGCGCAGCGGCCGTCCGCCGGTGTTGCGGTCCGTTTGCAGGGGGGCAAGCCGCAGCATTTTGAACTGCTCGGGTTGCACCTCTGCCCACGGCAATGGCGGCGCTTGTGGGGGCGCCGGCTCTTGAGTTTCAGCGGGTTTTTGTGGGGTGTCGGTCATAACGGCAAAATCCTGTGCAAGCCCGGTATGCCGGCAAAGCAAAGGCTGCCGACATAAACGTATCGGCCGTTATGCGCAGGACTGGAGGGCGGTCGGCTCAGCGATCGATGACTTTAGTGACAAAGCGCACAATTTTGTCACCCAGTTCGCTGGATAATCGCTGGTTGGGGTCGTTGTAAGACTGCACTTGACGCTTGATGTCCATCGGGACGATGCGCATCACATGGTTCATGCCGTCGATCAGTGCCAGATCGGCATCAGGCTTGGCCGCTTTTAGCAGGCGCGCATCGTTGACGTCGACCTGAATGTCGTGGGTGCCCTGAATAATTAACGCAGGCATTTTCAGTGCGGCGAATGCCTTGGCCGGGTCGTAGCGCAACAGGCTGATCAGGTAGGGCTGCACGCTGGGACGGAAAATCACGTGCAGGGCTTCAGGCACATTGTCGTCAGTGCGTCCGCTTTCGAGGGCGTGAATCAGTTCGAAGCTACGTTGCAGCAAGGCAGGGGGCATATTGTTGCGTTGCAATTGTTCGCGCAACACCTGGCCCACAGGCCGCGCCGTGCCGGCAATGGAGATGACCCCTGCGGCGTCCATGCCGGGTGCCGCGAGGCTGGCAATCAGTGCGCCTTCGCTGTGCCCGAGTATAAATACATCGGCAAAGCGAGGATCGGCCTTGAGCTTGTTGCCCCAGGCCACAGCGTCGGTCACGTATTGGTCAAGGTTGAGGGTGCGCTCGTCTGGGGCGGCGGGCCGGCTTTCGGCGATCCCGCGCTTGTCGAAACGCACGCTGGCAATATTGTTTTGCGCAAGGTGCCACGCCAGTTTCTTCAGGCTGTCATTGCGACCGCCCTGGGTATTGTTGCCGTTGCGGTCAGTGGGCCCCGAACCGGCAATGATCAGTACCACGGGCACCGGCTTGTCGCTTTTGGGCAAAACCAGCGAGCCATACAGCGTGCCGGTGGGCGTGTTCAGCTCGATAGGGCGCAACAGCACCGAGGGGGCAGCGGCAGTTGCCACGCCACTGAAAAGGGTGAGTACCACTAGCAGAATCCTGAGCATCATTTCGCCATCTATAACGGAGTGCCGGTTGGACAAACCCGGATGAATAAGGTTCGAGGATGAACTACTGGGGCAGCCTGCGTATACTGGCGCGCTTAGTTATCCCGGCTGAGTCCGATCGGCTGATTTTCACGGAGCGTCCTGCATGTCCGGCAATACCTACGGCAAGCTGTTCACTGTCACCACCGCTGGCGAAAGCCATGGCCCGGCGTTGGTCGCCATTGTCGATGGCTGCCCGCCAGGGCTTGAGCTGTCCCTTGAAGATTTGCAGCGTGACCTGGACCGCCGCAAGCCGGGCACCAGTCGCCACACCACGCAGCGTCAGGAAGCAGACGAAGTCGAAATCCTCTCCGGCGTTTTTGAAGGCCGCACCACCGGCTGCGCCATTGGCCTGCTGATCCGTAACACCGACCAGAAGTCCAAGGACTACTCGGCGATCAAAGACCTGTTTCGACCGGCCCATGCCGATTACACCTATCACCACAAGTATGGCGAGCGCGACTACCGTGGCGGTGGCCGCAGTTCGGCCCGCGAAACCGCCATGCGCGTGGCTGCCGGTGCTATCGCCAAGAAGTACCTGGCCACTCAGGGCATTGTGATTCGCGGCTATATGAGCCAACTGGGTCCGATTGAAATCCCGTTCAAAACCTGGGATTGCGTTGAAGAAAACGCCTTCTTCAGCCCTGACCCGGACAAGGTGCCCGAGCTCGAAGCCTATATGGATCAGTTGCGCCGCGATCAGGACTCGGTCGGGGCTAAAATCACCGTCGTGGCTGAAGGGGTAATTCCGGGCTTGGGCGAGCCGATCTTTGACCGTCTGGATGCTGAGCTGGCCCATGCATTGATGAGTATCAACGCCGTGAAGGGCATTGAAATTGGCGCCGGGTTTGCCAGCGTCGCCCAGCGTGGCACCGAACACCGCGACGAGATGACGCCTGAAGGGTTCCTCAGCAACAATGCCGGGGGCATTCTGGGCGGCATTTCCTCCGGCCAGCCCATCGTCGCGCATTTGGCCCTCAAACCGACGTCGAGCATTACCACGCCGGGCCGTTCGATTGACGTGCACGGCAACCCGGTGGATGTCATCACCAAAGGCCGTCACGACCCCTGTGTTGGCATCCGCGCCACGCCCATCGCAGAAGCAATGATGGCCATTGTGTTGATGGACCATTTGTTGCGTCATCGTGGGCAGAACGCCGACGTGCGTGTCAGCACGCCTGTGTTGGGCCAGTTGTAATGCCGGAACTGTTGAGCGCCACGGTCTGACGACGGTGGCGACACTTCCTTACTGGCGACTGTCCGGTTTCTATCTTTTCTATTTCGCGTTACTGGGCGCCACGGCGCCTTTTTTGGCGTTGTATTTCCATTACCTCGGTTTCTCCAGCGCGCGCATTGGCGAGCTGGTGGCGATCCCCATGCTGATGCGCTGCGTAGCCCCCAATCTATGGGGCTGGCTGGGGGACTACACGGGCCAGCGCCTGTTGATCGTGCGCGTGGGTGCACTCTGTACCTTGCTCAGCTTTGCACTGATTTTTGTCAGCAAGAGTTATGCCTGGCTGGCGCTGGTCATGGCCCTGCATGCGTTCTTCTGGCACGCAGTGCTGCCGCAATTTGAAGTCATCACCTTTGCTCATCTGCGTGAGCAACCCGAGCGCTATAGCCAGATCCGCTTGTGGGGGTCAGTGGGTTTCATCCTGACGGTGGTGATTCTGGGGCGGGTGTTTGAAGGCCTAAGCCTGGATGTGTACCCGGTGACGCTGATCGTGGTGATGGCCGGGATTGTGCTGTGCAGCCTCTGGGTACCCAATGCGCAACCGTCCAGCGCCGGCCGCACGCCGTTGGCTGGCGGTTTTTTGAAGCAGTTGCGCAGCCCCGGGGTACTGGCCTTTTATGCCTGTGTGGCGCTGATGCAATTAAGCCATGGCCCGTATTACACCTTCCTGACCCTGCACCTTGAGTCGCTGGGCTACAGCCGTGGAATTATCGGGCTGCTGTGGGCGCTGGGTGTCGTGGCCGAAGTGCTGATGTTCATGGCCATGCGCCGGATCCTGTTGCGTTTTTCGGTACGCCGTGTGCTGCTGTTCAGTTTTTTGCTGGCTGGCGCACGCTGGCTGTTGCTGGGCTCGTTTGCGCAATACCTTTGGTTGCTGTTGCTCGCGCAGGTTCTGCATGCCGCGACCTTCGGCAGTTTTCATGCGGCGGCCATGACCTTTGTGCAGCGCAGTTTCGGGCCGGGCCAGCAAGGGCAGGGGCAGGCACTCTACGCGACGCTGGCCGGTATCGGAGGGGCCGCAGGCGCGCTCTACGCCGGGTACAGCTGGAACAGCCTCGGCTCGACTATCACCTTTAGTATGGCCAGCGTCGCAGCGCTGGCCGCAGCCGTTATCATTGCCACTCGACTGCAAGAGGACAGGCCATGAGCCTTACCCGTGAACACCTGAGCCTGGAAATCATCGAAGCCGGGCGCTTTTTATATGGCCGCGGTTGGTCCCCAGCCACCAGCAGCAACTATTCCACCCGGCTCTCGGCAAGCGAAGCGCTGCTGACCGTATCAGGTAAACACAAAGGCCAGTTGGGCCTTGACGATGTACTGGCGACAGATATGGCGGGCAACAGCCTCGAACCCGGTAAAAAACCGTCTGCCGAAACCTTGCTGCACACTCAGTTGTATAACTGGCGACCGGAGATTGGTGCGGTGCTGCATACCCACTCGGTGAATGCGACCGTGCTCTCGCGCTTGACGCCCGGCGGCAGCATCACGTTTGAAGATTACGAACTGCAAAAGGCGTTCAGTGGGGTTTCGACTCACGCTTCACGTGTGCGGGTGCCGATCTTCGAAAACGATCAGGACATTCCCCGCCTGGCCGGTAACGTTCAGCCTTGGCTGGATGCGCATCCGGACTGTGTGGGTTACCTGATTCGCGGGCATGGGCTCTACACCTGGGGGCCTTGCATGAGCGACGCCCTGCGCCAGATCGAAGCCTTTGAGTTTTTATTTGAATGTGAACTGAAAACCCGCGCCGTGCTCCACCGTTGATGCGACGTCGCCCATTAGCGCCGTCCCCCAGATTTGAACGGCACGCCGAACGGTTTGTAAAAGCTGTGCGCGTGCCGCAGCCGAGGAATTACACCCTATGAGCAGTCTGTCCGTTTATCACGTTTCAAGCCCTGAGCTGCCGAACAAAGTGTTGACCCACTTTGATGACATCGCCGCCACGCTCGCCGAGCAGGGCGTGCGATTCGACCGCTGGAAAGCGGCGGCGCCTATTCAGCCGGGTGCCAGTCAGGACGAGGTGATCAGCGCCTATCGTCCGCAGATCGATCAGTTGATGAGCGAGCGGGGGTACATCACCGTCGATGTGATCAGCCTCAACAGCGATCATCCGCAAAAAGCAGAACTGCGCGCAAAATTCCTCGATGAGCACCGCCATGCTGAAGATGAGGTTCGCTTTTTCGTTGCCGGACGTGGCCTGTTTACCCTGCACATCAATGACTATGTGTACGCGGTGTTGTGCGAAAAGAATGACCTGATTTCGGTCCCGGCAGGCACGCCGCACTGGTTCGACATGGGTGAACACCCGCATTTTGTCGCGATCCGCCTGTTCAATAACCCCGAAGGCTGGGTTGCGAACTTTACCGGTGAAGACATCGCCAGCCGCTTTCCGCGCCTCGAAGATTAAGGAGTTCGCATGCCCATCAAAGCCATCCTGACCGATATTGAAGGCACCACCAGCGCAGTGAGTTTCGTCTTCGACGTGTTGTTTCCCTACGCGGCCAAACACCTGCCTGCCTTCATTCGCGAGCACGCAGAAGACCCGGATGTCGCGATGCAGCTGGGGGCTGTGCGCCTGGACAGCGGGGAGCCCGAGGCCGACGTGGAACGGGTGATTGAAATCCTGCAGCAGTGGATCGCCGAGGATCGCAAGGCCACGCCGCTTAAAGCGTTGCAAGGGATGATCTGGAAGCAGGGCTATGAAGCGGGCGAGCTGAAGGGGCACGTTTACCCTGACGCCGTAGCGGCGCTCAAGGCCTGGCACGATCAGGGGTACGCGCTGTACGTCTATTCGTCGGGTTCGATTCAGGCGCAGAAATTAATTTTTGGCTGCTCGGAGGCGGGCGACCTGACCCCGCTGTTCAGCGGGTATTTCGACACCACGTCGGGGCCCAAACGTGAGGCGCAATCGTATCGCCACATTACCGAAGCCATTGGCTGCCCGGCGGGGAAAATTCTGTTTCTCTCCGACATCGTCGAAGAGTTGAATGCCGCGCAAGAGGCAGGCATGCAAACGTGCGGCCTGGCGCGTGACGGTGGCGAGCTGACGGGACATAAAACAGTGCGTAGTTTTGCCGAGATCGACCCGCCAAAGGTCTGAAGACGAGCGGGGCAATAAAAGCGAGGCAATAAAAAGCCAGCAGGCGCTTTGTTAGCGTGTGCTGGCTTTTTAAGTTCTGAGGGGGACTCAGGCGTTGTGGTACGTCGGCAGAGCAAAGCGGTTCTGGCTTTGCAACAGCGAAATCGTTGGCAATTCACTGGCCTGGCCCGCGAGGTCACGGCGAATCGCGCTGATCACCCACGTCAGTTGCTCGGCTGTGTGCAGTTGAGCGTAAGAAATAGAGCGCTGGGTCTGCTTGCCATCACTGTCACACAGCGTCAGCAACACACCACCATCCGGGCGGGCTTTGGTGGTGACGGTGTAGTTCGAGAACAGCGATGCGAATTTTTCTTGAATCATGCTCATGTCTTTCAGCTCCATTAGCTCATGAAGGGCTTGCATGGAGTAGGTATTGCAGTGATTGTGCCACTATCGATATTTTATAAATTCCTTATAAATCAATAGGTTGTGATTGTGTCAAAAACTGCTCGTCGTGCATTCTGCATGAATGGCCATCGTGCATCCTGCATTTTGCCCAATTTCTGAAGGGGTAACCCGATTCAGATTTTTGCTGAAGGGAAAATGACGGCTGATAATTTTTGCCTATCGCTGCTTTGCGTAAAAAAGGGATGACACACCCGGCACGTCTCAGGAAACTACATTCTTTTTGTAGCGCATCTGGAGCCTCAAATGTCAGACACCACCCCAGCAGATCAACCCCGGCAGATGACCCCGGAAGAAGCAGCCGATTTTGCCGAACAGGTGTTCAATAAAGCCCGCGAAGGGGATGCGGCCATGCTGGCGGCACTGCTGAGCAAAGGCTTGCCGGCGAACCTGCGCAATCACAAGGGCGACACCTTGCTGATGCTCGCCAGTTACCACGGGCATGTGGATGCAGTGAAAGTGCTGCTCGAACACAAGGCCGATCCTGAAATTCGCAACGACAATGGTCAGAGCCCGATTGCCGGTGCTGCGTTCAAAGGCAATCTGGAGATGGTCAAAACATTGGTCGAAAACGGTGCTGACATTGAAGGTGCTTCGTTCGACGGACGTACTGCGCTAATGATGGCGGCGATGTTCAACCGCACCGAAATCATTCAGTACCTGATCGGTAAAGGTGCAGATCCAAAAGCCAAGGACGCCAATGGCATCACCGCGCTGGATGCGGCCAAAACCATGGGCGCGACCGATTCGGCTGCCCAACTTGAAAAGCTGTTGGGCTGATGCCCTGCCTTGAGGGCCGCAATTGATATATCCTGCGCGCCCTCAAATTTCCCTGCGACAGGCCGTGCCCATGAAAACCACACTCGTTGAACTCATCAGCAAAATCAGCTCGGGGTGTATGGGCGAGGACGAAATCATCAAGATCGCCGACGAAGCGGCTCAGGCTTACGCCGACCCTGAGGCGTTTCTGGCTGCTAATCCGGATATCAACTACGACGACACCTTCCCGATTCCGCTGGGTGAATGGGTGGTGATTGGCAGCCTGCCAGAGACTGTTTTGTTTCAGGCTGACACCTACATGGATTTGTTCGCACAGATCGTGGCGTCTTTTGGCCCTGGCGTGGCGTTCAACATCAAGCCCAAGCAGTTGGCTAAGACTGAAGCGTTGACGGCCTTGAATCGTATTCAAATACAAATGGGCAGCATGAATCCGGAAAACGGCGGCTATGTGCTGATGAACCTCAGTCAGTTGCTGGATGACGAAATTCAGGTGGTGCTGGTCTACGGCAATGATGTGCCACGCGTACTCGCCTTGTGTGCCGAAATCGGTATCCATGCCGAGCCGTCGCTCGAAGCACTGAAAGTGGCGGTTCACGTTTAAGCCCTGAGAGGGAATAAATAACGGAACCCTGGCCAAGCCTGACTATCCTAAGTGAACAAGCCCTTCACTCAGGAGCGTCATCATGGGTTCCACGTTCAACGGCCTGATTGGCCTGATCATTCTGGCTCTGGATATTTGGGCCATCATCAACGTGCTGAAAAGTGGCGCTGAGACCGGGATGAAAATTCTCTGGGTGTTGCTGATCATCTTCCTGCCGGTGCTGGGGCTGGTGATTTGGGCCATTGCCGGTCCGCGTGGCAATGTCAGGATTTAACCCTGGCTGAGTGAGCTGTCGCACAAAAATGCGGCAGTTCACTGCGTTTGTCCGCGTCAAGGTTCGACCTGTCATCTTCCCCGAAGTAGAATGCGCGCCTTTCTTGGGCAATTGAACGTGTGTGCCGCAGTGCGGCGTGCAGTTTGACTGTCGATCATGGGCGGGTGACCGTCCGTTGCCACCAGCATTCAAGGGGACTTCCCATGACCGAAGTTAAAAACGACTATCTCGAAACGCTGTACGAAGGCTATGGTCAGCGTTTCCGTATGGACAAGTTGCTGCACGAAGTGCGCACTGAACACCAGCATTTGGTGATCTTCGAAAATCCGGTTATGGGCCGCGTGATGGCCCTGGACGGCGTCATTCAGACCACTGAAGCGGATGAATTCATCTACCACGAAATGCTCACCCACGTGCCGATCTTGGCCCACGGTACGGTCAAGCGCGTGCTGATCATTGGTGGCGGTGACGGCGGCATGTTGCGTGAAGTGACCAAACATCGCGGCATTGAACACATCACCATGGTCGAGATCGACGGCACGGTCGTGGACATGTGCAAAGCGTTTTTGCCTAACCACTCCAAAGGCGCCTATGACGATCCTCGCCTCAATCTGGTGATCGACGACGGCATGCGTTTTGTGGCCACCACTGAAGAAAAATTTGACGTGATTATCTCGGACTCCACCGACCCGATCGGTCCGGGTGAAGTGTTGTTCTCGGAGAATTTTTACCAGGCTTGCCATCGCTGCCTGAACGAAGGCGGTGTTCTGGTCACGCAAAACGGAACGCCCTTCATGCAATTGGATGAAGTGAAAACCACAGCCGGGCGCATGCGCAGCCTGTTTGCTGACTGGCACTTTTATCAGGCCGCCGTACCAACCTACATTGGTGGGGCGATGACGTTCGCGTGGGGCTCCACCGACAGCGCGTACCGCAAGCTCCCGCTTGAAACCCTGCGTCAGCGTTTCGCAGGCAGCGGCATCGTGACGCGTTACTACAATCCCGAGGTCCACATGGGCGCATTTGCCATGCCGCAGTACGTGTTGCAGGCCATCAACAAGCCCAGTAACGATTAAACATCTGAAACACAAGAAAGGGCCTTAAGGCCCTTTCTTGTGTTTCAAAATATGCTTTAAACGAAATTTTCACGTTTCATTTAAGAGAATCCGCGCCAGTATTGCCGCGCCTAAATTTGCTTGCAGGGCTCTGGGTCGGTGCTTTTGCACCGCGACGGAGCCGGATTCTGCGCTGCTCCCGC
This sequence comes from Pseudomonas lundensis, assembly GCF_002269125.1. Taxonomy (GTDB): domain Bacteria; phylum Pseudomonadota; class Gammaproteobacteria; order Pseudomonadales; family Pseudomonadaceae; genus Aquipseudomonas; species Aquipseudomonas lundensis_A. Next base: position 38,809 of record NZ_NQKI01000033.1, read on the forward strand.
ACCTCTCCAGTGGTAAACCACCGGGGATCGTGCAACATTTGCCCACCGCGCATGACCACTCCACGGCACTGCCTCGCGGCAGCGTTGCCATGGGGCAAGATGCGCACTCGATGTCACACCAACCGAATCAATGGGTCCTAAAACGACATGGCAAACCCGGACGCCCTAAGACAACCCAACGCTGGCATGCGTGTGTTGCAACCGACCGTCAAATCGCATCTGGCTTTTACGCTGTTATGCGCGTTGGTCATGATGGTGATGTTTACCCTGCTGAGGGTTGCATTGCTGGTTTATAACCGTGAAATGATCCTCGACACACCCGCGTCGACTTTCCTGGAAGCGTTCGCTAACGGCTTGCGTTTTGACCTGCGAATCGTGGTGTACCTCAGCATTCCGCTGCTGTTGGCTTTGCTCAGCGTGAAAGCGATGGCCCTGCGCGGTGTGATGCGCTTCTGGTTGACGGCGGCGTCAAGCCTGGCGCTGTTTTTGGGCCTGATGGAGATGGACTTCTACCGTGAATTCCACCAACGGCTTAACGGTCTGGTATTCCAGTATGTGAAGGAAGACCCCAAAACCGTGATGAGTATGCTTTGGTATGGCTTCCCGGTAGTGCGTTATTTGCTTGCGTGGGCGGTGGGCACTTGGGTGCTGTACGTTGCATTCCGTGGTGTGGACCGCGTGACGCGTCCGCCAATGCCTGCCGCGGGTACAGGCGCGGTTCGCGCTGCCGCCCCTTGGTATGCGCGCATTGCTGTGTTCGTTGTGGTGCTGTTGGTGTGCGTGGTCGCAGCACGCGGCACGTTGCGTCAAGGTCCTCCGCTGCGTTGGGGAGATGCCTACACCACGGATTCCAACTTCGCTAACCAGTTGGGTCTCAACGGTTCGTTGTCATTGATTGCCGCAGCCAAAAGCCGGTTCTCAGACGAGCGCACCAACATCTGGAAGGCCACGCTTGAAGACCCCGTCGCGGTAGGCACAGTGCGTGACATGCTGCTGACCGAACACGACAAGCTGGTCGATCCCGATACCGCCCCTGTGCGTCGCGACACCACGCCACCGGCAGAGCAAACGCTGCCGATCAAGAACGTGGTGGTGATCCTGATGGAAAGTTTTGCAGGCCATTCGGTCGGTGCGCTGGGTCGTCCGGGCAATATCACGCCTTACTTCGACGCGCTGTCGAAAGAGGGGCTGCTGTTTGAGCGCTTTTTCTCCAACGGTACGCACACCCATCAGGGCATGTTTGCCACGATGGCGTGCTTCCCGAACCTGCCGGGTTTTGAATACCTGATGCAGACCCCTGAGGGTAGCCACAAGCTGTCGGGCTTGCCGGAGCTGCTGGGCGCCCGTAACTTTGATGACGTGTATGTCTATAACGGCGACTTTGCCTGGGACAACCAGTCCGGTTTCTTCAGCAACCAGGGTATGACGACCTTCGTTGGGAGGAACGATTTCGTTGATCCAGTGTTCTCTGATCCTACATGGGGGGTGTCCGATCAGGACATGTTCAACCGTGGGCTTGAAGAGCTGAAAAAACGTGAAGGCAAAGCGCCTTTCTATGCACTGCTGCAAACATTGTCCAACCACACGCCTTATGCGCTGCCAACCCCCTTGCCGGTTGAGCCCGTTACTGATCGCGGGTCGCTGAACGAGCATTTGACGGCCATGCGCTACTCGGACTGGGCGTTGGGCCAGTTCTTTGAGAAGGCCCGCAAGGAACCGTACTTCAAGGAAACCCTGTTCGTGATCGTAGGCGACCACGGCTTTGGTAATGAGCAGCAAATTTCCGAAATGGATTTGGGTCGCTTCAACGTGCCGCTGCTGTTCATTGGCCCGGGCATTCAGGAGAAATTCGGTCCGCGTAGCGATATCGTCGGTACTCAGGTCGACATCGTGCCGACCATCATGGGGCGTCTGGGCGGCGAGTTCCGCCAGCAATGCTGGGGACGTGACCTGCTGACCCTGCCGGCGGGCGACAAGGGCAGTGGTGTGATCAAACCTTCGGGTAGCGATCAGACGGTCGCCATCATTAGCGATGACCATCTGCTGGTTCAGCCCAAAGACATGCCGGCCAAGGTGTGGCAATACACGCTGGGTGCCAATCCTGAGGCCAAGGTAGTGACGGACTCTGCACAGGAAGCCGCGCTCAAGCAAAAGCTCGAATCATTCTTGCAGACAGCAACCAAAAGTTTGCTGGATAACACTGCTGGCGTAGCAGATCCCAAGTAAACGATGACGCAATAAAAAAGAGGCCCAAGGGCCTCTTTTTTATTGCGCGTGTCGCAGGGTGAAGCGCTAGATCTTGCCCAGTAACAACAGAATCAAAAGCACGACCAGTACGGCACCAATAATCCCTGAAGGTCCATAACCCCAACTTTTCGAGTGAGGAAACACGGGCAGACCGCCTACCAACAGCAGAATCAGGACGATGAGAAGAATCGTGGTCATGATGAATTCCTTATTAATGTGATCAAGCAACATGCAAGGTTCAAAGGGCGCTGCTTGAGAAACAAGGTTGTGCAGTGCTTATAACGTCCGACTGTGGCGATGGTGGATTAATTCAAACTTATTTAAGTTGATTCAAAAGAAACGGGTATTGCCCAGGCCCGGGCGCGCAGGTAGGGTGGCGCGCCTGCCCATCGACAGAGGTTGCATATGCTTAATTACGTCTGGTTTTTTTTGGCCGCGCTGTTTGAGATTGCCGGTTGTTATGGCTTCTGGATGTGGCTGCGGCAGGGTAAGAGTGCGTGGTGGATTGTGCCTGCGGTGTTGAGCCTGACGCTGTTCGCCTTGTTACTGACCAAGGTGGAAGCGTCGTATGCAGGCCGCGCTTACGCCGCTTATGGCGGTATTTACATCATCACGTCCATCGCCTGGTTGGCAGTGATAGAAAAAGCCAGGCCGCTGACCACCGATTGGGTCGGGGTAGGGCTGTGCGTAATCGGTGCGACCGTCATTTTGCTGGGGCCGCGTTTCACCAGCGCTTGAGCGGACGTTCAGGTGGGTGCTTTACGAGCCGGTGTGTAGGTCTTTGGGTTTTTCTAGGTAGGAATTGTTCGGTGTAGAAGTAGGGCGCGGATGTTTTTTGTTGTAGGGATTGAAGCGTGTTTTTGCGCGATGCAGTCTTGATGGCCACCCATCAAGCAGAGATGAGCGCCATGCTGATTTTGAGCCGTTCAGTCGGCGAATACATTTCGATCAACCAAGACATCACGGTCCGGATTGTTGCCGTCAATGGCAATCATGTGCGCTTGGGTATAGAAGCGCCTAAAGACGTGAATGTGCATCGGTCCGAGGTCTATGAACGTATTCGTCAACAGCAGGATGGTGGGGTATCCAGTCACCCACCGCACAAAGGTTAATCAAAGAACTCTTTGGGCACGGCATGCTTGACCATTAACTGGCATTGCTGGCTTTCAAGGTCAAAAAAAATCACCGCCTGACCTTTGTTCAAAGCTTGTCGAACGCGCAGCACGCGGGTTTCTTGAGGGGTATCGTCGCCATTGTCAGTGCCATCGCGGCTGACGAAATCTTCGATAAGGTGGGTCAGTGTGTCGGGTTCAAGCTGGTCGTAAGGGATAAGCATGAGGTGTTCTCTTGATCAATGCGCAGATGCTACTGGCACCCGCCGCCCGGTGCCAGTATTGAAACGTGCTTAGGCGCTAGCGAGTAAAAATTCCGCTTCCCTTCAAGTGCTCACGGTCGTGGGCTGCGGTAATACCCAGATCTGGCCCTTTGGGGATGATTCCTGTGGGGTTAATCGTGCGGTGGCTGGCGTAGTAATGACCTTTAATGTGAGTGAAATTAACGGTTTCACTGATACCGGGCCATTGGTACAGCTCGCGCAGCCAATTGGACAGGTTGAGGTAATCGTCGATTCTGCGCTCATTGCATTTGAAGTGGCTGTAATAGACCGCGTCGAATCGGATAAGGGTGGTGAACAGACGGATGTCTGCTTCCGTCAGGTATTCACCGACCAAATAGCGATGTTCTGCCAGGTGCCGTTCGACGTGGTTGAGTTCGCTGAACACATCGTCGAATGCGGTTTCATACGCCGCTTGGGACGTGGCAAAACCGGCGCGATATACGCCGTTATTGAGAGCCGGGTAGATACGTTCATTCCAGCCATCGACGTCGGTAGCCATTGAGATCGGGTATAGGTCCAGCCGGTTGCCCGTCAGGTGGTCAAAGGCGTTGTTGAACATGCGAATGATGTCCGCCGATTCGTTGCTGACGATGCGCTTTAGATGGGTGTCCCAAAGCACCGGTACGGTTACGCGGCCCGTGTAATCGGGGGTATCCCGGGTGTACAACTGATGCAGGAAGTCAGCGTTGTACAAGGGGTCGCCGCTGGAACCGAACGCAGGATCAAACGTCCAGCCATTTTCCAGCATCAGCCAGCTGACGACCGACACGCCGATCAATGATTCGAGGCCCTTAAGTGTGCGGGTTATCAGCGTGCGATGAGCCCATGGGCAAGCCAGGGAGACATAGAGATGATAGCGACCTGCTTCGGGTATGAAACCGCCAGTCCCAGTTGGGCCGGGCGCACCATCAGGCGTGATCCAGTTTCTGCGCTGTGCCTGCTCTCGTTGGAACGCGCCGTCTTTGCTGCTCTCATACCATTGGTCATGCCAACGGCCATCGATCAATAAGCCCATGTGAAGCTCCTGGCGGTTTGGCTTTGGCGTTCAGTCTAAAGGTCTGAGTTCGAGCGAATAGCGCAAAACCTGGGCTTTACCTATCGATTAAATCGATTTGTTGCGGTTTTCCCAGTACGTGTTGGCTGTCACAAAAGCCTGTTCTCGGGGCATACCAAGGCCGCGCAACGCCAGAGCCATGGTCGATAACAGTGCCTTTTTCGCATAGCTGTCTTCTAGGTCGCCGCGCCAAAACGCGTTGAGCTGTCGGGTGTCCAGAAAGGCGGGTTTTACGTGTCGCTGTGCCGACAACGCTGGCCATTCTTCGTCCCAGTGGACGCCCGACTCCGTGCCGTAAAGGTGGCTGATGGCGTCGGGGTTAATCTCGATTTCACCGCCATCGCCTTTAACCACAATGCAGGTATCCCCTAGCAGCGCGCTGGCTTCCCGATGCACGCTTTGATAGCCCGGATGGAAAATGCTTTGCAGTCCACAGCGGGCCTCGAGGGGATTCAGCAGGCGCGCCAATGAGTGGATTGGCGAGCGAAGGCCTAGCGTGTTGCGCAAGTCGATCATGTGTTGCAACTGCGGTGCCCAGTCCTGCAAAGGGAAAAAGGCCAGATTGCACTGCTGCAACGCGTCCTGCACCTGTGCCCAGTCACGGCACAACGGGATGTTCAATTCGTCGAGCAGCTGCTCGCTGTAAAGTCGGCCGGCCGTGTGAGCGCCACCGCCATGCATCAGGATGCGCACACCGTTTTGTGCCAGGCATTTGGCGCAAAGCAGGTACCAAGGTAGGTGACGTTTTTTGCCCGCGTAGGTGGGCCAGTCGATATCGACATGAATTTTCGGCGCGCAAAGCCGCTCGCGCACAGCGTCCACAAAGCCAGCCAGCTCTTGAGGGCTTTCTTCCTTATGCCTGAGCAGCATCAGGAAGGCGCCCAACTGTGTCTCTTCGGTTTTCTTGTCGAGTAGCATCCCCATGGCTTCACGCGCTTCATCGCGGGTCAGGTTGCGCGCGCCGCGTTTGCCTTTGCCCAAAATGCGTACGAATTGAGCGAAAGGGTGTTCGGCGGGCGTGGTGAGCGTCAGCGGAGCAAGTATGTTCATAGGCAATTGGTCGGTTTGGGCAGGCCCGCCAGTTTTGCGGCGAGTTTGGCAGGGGTGCCATTGAACAGGCGATTGAGGTGCAAACTGTTGCCTTTTTCAGCACCCAGTTTGAGCGCGGTGTATTTGATTAAAGGCCGCGTGGCGGGCGAGAGCTGAAACTCTTGGTAGAAGTTGCGCAGCAGCTGCAGAATTTCCCAGTGTTCCGGGGTCAACTCGATGTCATTTTGCACCGCCAGTGCCGTGGCAACCTCGGGCGACCAGTCATTCAAATCGGCCAGATAACCGTCCTTGTCCAGCTCAATGGTTCTGTTATCGAGAGTGAGGACCGTCATAGCCAGGTGTTGACCTTGTCATAGTGAAGGGACAGCGCGACAAATGCCGGGTAGTCGATGCGGGTGACCCACTCCGGGTGCAGGAGGTTGCGCGCTTGAAGGTCTTCATCGAGCACGTACAGCTTGAGCGCCGGGCTCATTTTATCGAGCGTCTCGCGTGGAAGGGTGCCCGGTTGCAGGGCATATACCGCATCGCCGCAGAGCAAAAGGCCGTCATTAGCCGAGAGTAGGCGCAGGCAACTTCCGAGACGCGTATCAGAAAAGGGAGATTGGCTCAAAACGTGTAAGGTCGACATCAAAGGGTTATCACCTGGTCATGACGGGCGATGAGATCGCTGATTTGTGTCGGGGACAGCGTCTGCACGCCCTCCACAGCCAACGTTGTGTTTACGAGTCCGCGCTCGTTCAGGCTGGAATCGCATGCGAACAATTCGTCAACGCCGAACATCGACAAAGCCTGCAAATTGGCCGTCAGGTTCTTTTGCTCAAGGGCGGTGGGGTGTTGCCTGGGCAACAGTTGAAACACGCCGTCGTCGAGAAATAGAAGTCCAATAGGGAGGTCGAAGGCGCCGCCCGCAAGCGCGATGTCCAAAGCTTCGCGCGCTCCCAGACCAGACCACGGGGCTTGTCGGCTGATAATCAGTAAAGACTTGGGCATTTTAATCCCCTCCGAAGCAAATCAGTCGATCCGCGGTCTGAATGGCATCGTGCAATTGCCCCAGGCCGGACAAATCCCAAGGCGCTTTCAAGTTCACTGCAGAGCGCTGATAGCGGGTGGCCTCTGCATCATTCAACACACCTCGACGCAAGGCGGCGGCAATGCAGACCACGCCATCCAGTTGGTGCCGAGTCACAAAAGCGGCCCATTGCTGTGCGAGATCAGGCTCATCTTGGGGTGTCACGATGTTGCTCGACGCGCTGTGCACCCCGTCCTGATAGAAGAAAAGACGCACAATTTCATGCCCACCCGCCACAACGGCTTCGGCAAAGCGCAGGGCTCGACGGGAAGATGGGGCATGGGCCGCAGCATATAGGGCGATAGCAAATTTCATGGGTGGCTCTCTGCAAAACTCGCACAATGATAAAGCCCCAAAGCTAAACATGCTTGCACAAGGCAACAAAAAGCCCGCCGAAGCGGGCTTTTGCCAAACGTTGGTTCAATCAGTCGTCGCGGCTCATGATGCCGAAAATTTGCAGCAAGCTGATGAACAGGTTGTAGATCGAAACATACAGGCTAATGGTCGCCATGATGTAGTTACGCTCGCCGCCATTAATGATGGCGCTGGTCTGGAACAAAATGCAGACCGAAGAGAACAGAACAAACCCGGCGCTGATAGCCAACTGCAAGCCGCTAATCTGAAAGAAGAAGCTTGCCAGCGTTGCGCCCAGCAGAACAAAGAAACCGGCAGTGATGAAGCCGCCCAGGAAGCTCATGTCTTTACGGGTGATTAATACGTAAGCAGACAGACCGCCGAAAACCAGTGCCGTCATCGCAAAGGCAGAAGCTACAACCTCAGCGCCGCCTTGCATGCCCAGGTAACGGTTAAGGATCGGACCGAGCAGGAAACCCATAAAACCGGTCAGTGCAAACGTCGACACCAAACCCCATACCGAGTCACGCAGCTTGTTGGTGAGAAAGAAAAGGCCATAAAAGCCGATCAATACAACGAAAATGTTTGGGTAGCCGACGCGCATCTGCTGCGCTACGAACGCCATCACACCGCTGAAAGCCAGGGTCAAAGCCAGTAAACCATAAGTGTTGCGCAGGACGCGGCTAACCTCTAGCTGCTCGGCCTGCACGCTGTTATTAACTGCGTAATCCTGTTCGCGCATGGCGATACTCCTGTGTATTGAAATGTTAAGTAGCAAAGATCATAGCAGAGGCTCTGCAACAAGCGATCAAGAGAGTTTGACAACGTGTTTCGTTCAGGTATTATGGCGCCCGCAACAACGTTAGGAGGTGTGGCCGAGTGGTTTAAGGCAACGGTCTTGAAAACCGTCGACTGTAACAGGTCCATGAGTTCGAATCCCATCGCCTCCGCCATATTGCTACACCGACAGAGCCCGCCCTTGGCGGGCTTTGTCGTTTCTGGGGTTTGGGGAAGACGGCGCCGGACTGCTAGGCGTTCCGAAACTAGCGCTATTTTGAAGGCTTCGCGGTAGTACCAAGCCGCCTGTAAACCCGTTTTGTAATGTCGCTTTTTGTGTGTCCCAAGAGCATGCTGGCGTCTTCAATATTCTTGATTTCAGAGGCAGCTTTAGGGCGTATGTCCCGGAAATGGAAAGCAGCAATCCTGCCGGCAAGCAATAGATCCTCTCTCTCAATCGCAGCTTTCTTGGCTTGCTCTCTCGCTTCATCCCATCGCTTACGCAACATGGCTGCGGTCATGCGCTTGCCATGCTTGCTCACTACAAGGTAGCTCGAGCTGTGCTAAGCATTGCGCTCAGCAATCACGCGAAGTAGGGCTCCCAGACTATTCTCCATCCCGTCATCCCTCCGCATCATGAGTACGTCATCAGGCCTTTGCCCTGTGAGGTAAGCCAGATCCATCGCTTCCTTCAGTGCTGGCGGCGCTTTTTTTATACACCGCGTCCCACACAGCATCGTTGGCATAATAGTCGCGCGGTTTCTCGCGGTTCTTGCGCACGCCTTGGCACGGATTTTCTTTGGTGGTGATGCCCCACTCTCAGGCCATGTTGAACACGTGGGACAAAGTGGCGATCTCGCGGTTGGTCCGAACCTTGGCAGTCCGGGCGTCCCGGTATCCGGCAATTGTCGCCGGCGTGATCGAGTCGATCGGGGCATCATCGAACAGCTCGCGCAGCTTTTTCAGTTCTGCCAAGTTGTCCTTCTGCGTTCGGGGAGCCTTCTTCAGATTGATGTCGCGGGTGCAGACGCTGTTAGCGTTGGCGGTTCGATGCCCAGCTTCATGCGGGTGAACATCCTGCCCACCAATGGCCGGCCACCACGGCTTTCTAAGAACACCCAGCCGCGACCTTTCAACCATTAGCGCTAATAGCCCCGAGTTTTATAGCCTGTCAGCTCGGCCAACTCTTTCTCGGACAGGAATTCAGTTTCCATCGAAGCCCCTTGGACGCCGGACTGTGAAAAAAGACTGATCGTTGCGAGAACGCATAATCTCGGGAGCGTGCCCATACCCCACCACAAGCTGCGCGAGCGGGCGGTTTTGAGTGTTTAGCGTTGCATCAACACGCGCTGCCCGGCGCCGCGTTACGTGGGGTATAAGCACTCTCGCAGTGGCGCGAAGGGCTTTAATAACGCCGGTGATGACAATAAGGAAGGCGGCAAGGGCTCCTAGGTCCTGGCCCTCGCTGAGATCGGGTTGAAAGTGTTCGGCGGTAAAAAGGACGGTGATGACGATAACGAGCAAGGCGGCAGCGAAGACTCGGGGCCGTAAAAGGTGTTTGTGGTCAACGCCGCCGCCATGGCCTACATGGAACATCTGCAGTCGGGGTTGAAGTACCTGACTACAGCGGGGGAAACCGGGCGTCGTAGCCTGGACGGCATGCTTGGGCCGGTGAACGGCGCCATTGACGAAATCACCGGCGCCGGCTCCGAACTGAGCGACTTGCCGTTCATTGGCCCTGCGGTCGGGGCCAAGGTCGGCGCGGTGGTGGCCACCTACAATAAAGCCACACGGGCGGCCTCGCAAATTGAGGAGCGCCTCGGCGTGCTGAAAGAGCAGGTGGGCAAGGCCGCGACTGCGATCAACAAAATCGCAGGCAAAGTCAGCCCGTCACTGAATAACAACCTACCCACCGGCGCGCTGGGCGCAGACGCGACCCCGGGCGCCGAGGCGGTGAAGCCATTCCCGCACCTGCTGATCATGCAACCGCTCAAGCCCGGGTCGACACCGTTCTACTTCAACCTGGACACCGCCGCGTTCGACGAACTCAAGCGCTCCAGCGAATACCGCTGGGCTTCACAAGAGCGCCTGAACCGTCGCCCGGCACAGCAAGCGGTGGGCATGGGCGAAGAACGCATCACCCTGACGGGCGCGATTTTTGGCGGGTTCAAAGGCGGCATCCAACAACTCGACACCCTGCGCAGCATTGCCGCCCAGCTTCAACCACTGGGCCTGACCACCGGCTATGGCGACGACCTGCAGAACGGCTGGCGGCGACGTACTCGACACCCTCTGCCAGAACTACTACGGCCACCTCAATGGCTCGGTCGAGACCGTGCTCAATGCCAATCAGGGGCTGGCCGAGGAGGTGCAGCCGTTCAAGGCCGGGCTGGTGATTCACTTGCCGGATTTGCCCGCGCCGAGTAATGAGGGGTGATGTTGTGGGGGTAGGTTAAAACGGGTGCTGGTAGATTCAGACTGTTCCTACAAAGTGCGTCTAACCCTGCGTAGTAACATCCGCAGATGACTCAAGCGCTGAGGGAATATGTGTTTAATGAAAAGCACTGCTCGCGGGGCCAGTGATGCAGAGCCGTCACACTCTGCCGAGAGCACTGTTAGAAAAATGCTGGAGGGCAATCGGTCAAACCTCGAAGGGCTGGATGAACTCTTGCGGGAGCATTACACCATCAACAGTAATCAGGACATTCTCAATGCCGTCAGAAACGGTGATTGGGTGCTGGTTAGAAACAGTTCCAATGCGGCGGGGGGCGGCGTTTTTTTCTGCCCCATACCTGAGCCAGATCCTGTTTACATGTTGAAAGAGGAATGGCCAGCCCCCAAAAAACGGACTGATCTTACCTTCGCCAAGTCCATCAGCACGGCCCCTTGGGGTACCACCCACGCCGGTACCGGCAGTGAGCCCGCGACGAACTTCGGCAAAACCATGATTATGGCTTCCTCCGCGACCGAGGTCGGGTTGGGGAGAGTCGCGGGAGAACTCATTCTAAGAAGTTTCGTCTGGTCACTTGAAATGGCGGGGATGGCGCTTAAAACCGCGGCGGGGCCTGTAGGGCGCATGCTGATAATGGCCATGACCCCGACAATGCTCGGGGACGATTCTTTCTATACAGAAGAACAATTGCGCGACATGCGTACTGCCACGACGCGAGTTCGCTTCCAGTTTCGCAATGACACTAATGGGGCATTGCAGGTCTACGGTATCCACACCAGCGCCCAGTCAGGTCAAGACTCGGTACCGGTGATCAAGGCCAAATGGAACGCCGATAAAAGTGCTATGGAAGCCCATCTCGGCTCGATCACTATCATCTGGACGCCGAACAAAGGAGCCGTGGTAACGGCACCCACCAGTTACCCAGGCGTGACCGATGAACTGGCGAACATTTTGGTTCACCCGATCAGTGAAGGGGGCGACAGCAAAATCCAGGGCTCGCCTATTGATGAGTTCACAGTCGAGGACTGCATCATCACTTTCCCGGCGGACTCCGGGATCAAGTCGCTGTACCTTGTTTTTGCAAAGCCGATGGTCAATCCTCTGGAGGTCGGCCCAGCTAATGACCTTTCCAGTCGGAGTGCAAAGGACGGTCTCGACATCGATCACATGCCGTCGCAAAGAGCTTTAAGGGAGTATGTGGTTGCAATCGATCCACGCATACTTCCAGATGACCTGAAAAAAATCCTGAAAAATGCGCCAAGTATTGCTATTCCACGTGAGGCGCACCAAAAGTACAGTGAGACATATGGCGGTAGAAATACCAAAGCTAAGGAATCTCCGAACAAGTTTTCAAATGTGCTGAAATACGCCTGACCACCTGATCCGAGCCGCCTATGAGCCAGATGAG
>NZ_NQKI01000034.1 GCF_002269125.1 Pseudomonas lundensis
GGGAATAGCTCAGTTGGTAGAGCACGACCTTGCCAAGGTCGGGGTCGCGAGTTCGAGTCTCGTTTCCCGCTCCAAATTTTGTTTTTTGGAGCAACGCAGTTTCAAAAAACACAGAAAAGCAGCCCGCGGGCTGCTTTTTTTGTGCCTGCGATTTATGGGGCGCTGCCGAACCAGTGAGGGGCGCACCCTCATAACAGTCAAATAAGTGTTCACATATTTAAGCGTCACCTCCCGCTGGACGGTATGACTGCTAATGTTGGACATATCCCCCTGTTCAGTCAGTACTGACCTGAACCTTGCGTCAACTTCGTTGTTCAAAGCCAATAGCGCTCCGATTACGCCGACACCACACAACAAGAGAATCTGTATGAACAATCTGAAAAAGTGGCTCAGTGTCCCGCTTCTGGCGTTTGGAATCATGACACAACCCGTGTCGGCACAAAGCCAGGCTACACCGGTTCACTTCGCTGATCTCACGTGGGAAAGCGGCAGTTTTATCACTGAGGTGCTGCGCCAGCTCACCGAAAAGGGCTACGGCGTCAGCACTGACACATTGCCAGGCAGCACGGTCAGCCTTGAAGCCGCCTTGGCCAAAAATGATATCCAAGTGATCGGCGAAGAGTGGGCCGGGCGCAGCCCCGTGTGGGTCAAGGCCGAAGCTGAAGGCAAGGTCTTTGGCCTTGGCGATATTGTGAAAAATGCCAGCGAAGGGTGGTGGGTGCCTGAATACGTGATCAAGGGTGATCCGGAAAAAGGCATCAAGCCTTTGGCGCCCGAGCTGAAATCCGTCAGCGATCTGGCGCGCTACAAAGACGTTTTCCGCGATCAGGAAGACCCGAGCCGCGGACGCTTTCTCAATAGCCCCAGTGGTTGGACGTCTGAAACCGTTAACAGTCAAAAACTCAAAGCCTACGGGCTGGAGAGCGATTTTGTGAATTTCCGTACGGGTTCCGGGGCTGCGCTGGATGCCGAAATTAGCTCTTCGATCAAGCGCGGGAAGCCGGTGCTGTTCTACTACTGGTCCCCGACCCCCTTGATCGGCCGCTACCCGTTGATCAAGCTGGAAGAGCCGCCCTTTGATGCCGAAGCTTGGAAAACCCTGACCGACGCCAACGATCCGAACCCCAAGGGCACACGTTCACTGCCTGCAAAATTGGCAATTGGCGTTTCTGCGCCCTTCAAATCCCAGTACCCGCAGTTGGTTCAGTTCTATGAGAAAGTCGACTTACCGATCGACCTGCTGAATCAGACACTGGCGCAGATGAGTGAAAAACGAACCGAACCGCGCAAGGCCGCCGAGGCGTTCCTGCGTGAACAGCCGCAGATCTGGGAGCGTTGGGTAACCCCTGAAGCCGCGCAGAAGGTTAAATCGGCGCTATAAGCCGTCTATTTCTCAGAACAAGAGCCGTGCATGTTTCCTGAAAATCTGACGTTCTCCATCGCCGGCTGGGTTAACAACGGGGTCGATGCGCTGGTAAGCAATTATGGGGATGTATTTCGCAATATCTCTGACACATTGCTGTGGGCCATTATCAACCTTGAACACCTGCTGCGCCTGACGCCGTGGTGGCTCATGCTGGCCATTGTCGGAGCCATTGCCTGGCATGCCACTCGCAAAGTTTTCAGTACGCTGTTGATTGTCGGCTTGCTGTTTTTGGTCGGTGCAGTAGGGCTGTGGGACAAGCTGATGCAAACCCTGGCGCTGATGATGGTGGCCACTGTGATTTCGGTGCTCGTCGGTATTCCCTTGGGCATTCTTGCCGCGCGCAATAATCGTCTGCGAGCGGTGATGATGCCGTTGCTCGACATCATGCAAACCCTGCCGAGCTTCGTGTACCTGATCCCGGTGCTGATGCTGTTCGGTCTGGGCAAAGTACCGGCCATTTTTGCCACCGTCATTTATGCAGTCCCGCCGTTGATCCGCCTCACCGATTTGGGCCTGCGCCAAGTGGATCGCGAAGTTATGGAGGCAATCAATGCCTTTGGTGCCACCCCGTGGCAGCAACTGTTTGGCGTGCAGTTGCCGCTGGCCTTGCCCAGCATCATGGCCGGGATCAATCAGACCACCATGATGGCGTTGTCGATGGTGGTGATCGCCTCCATGATTGGCGCGAGGGGATTGGGCGAAGATGTTCTGGTGGGCATTCAGACCCTCAACGTCGGCAAAGGACTGGAGGCAGGACTGGCCATTGTGATTCTCGCCGTGGTGATTGACCGCATCACTCAGGCCTACGGGCGCCCCCGGCAGGGAGAACGTAAATGAGCCTAGCGGGCGTGAATAAAATTGAAGTCCGGCATGTGTTCAAAGTGTTTGGCAAACGTGAGAAAGAAGTGCTTGCCCTTCTTCGGGCCGGGATGAGTAAGGAGCAAGTCCTGGCCGAGACCGGCTGCGTAGTGGGCATCAATGATTTGTCGCTGTCGATCCAGGCGGGGGAGGTGTTTGTCATCATGGGCCTGTCCGGCTCGGGCAAGTCGACGCTGGTTCGTCACCTCAATCGGTTGATCGACCCCTCAAGCGGGCAGGTTTTGGTGGATGGCGAAGATATTCTTCATCTCGACATGCCAGCGCTGCGTCACCTGCGTCGCCATAGAATCAGCATGGTGTTTCAGAATTTCGGCTTGCTGCCTCATCGAAATGTACTTGAGAACGTGGCTTACGGCCTCAAGGTGCGCGGCGAGAGCAAGGCACAATGGGATGAACGGGCGCGGCACTGGATCTCTGTAGTGGGGCTCAAGGGCTACGAGCAGGCGATGATTCATCAATTGTCAGGCGGCATGCGCCAACGTGTAGGACTGGCGCGGGCGCTGGCCACCGATACTGACATTATTCTGATGGACGAAGCATTCAGCGCCCTCGATCCACTGATCCGGGCCGAAATGCAAGATCAGTTACTGGCGTTGCAGCGGTCGCTGAAAAAAACCATCGTCTTTATCACCCACGACCTGGACGAGGCGCTGCGTATTGGCAATCGCATCGCCATTCTCAAGGACGGGCAATTGATTCAGGTCGGGACCCCAGATGACATTCTGCGTGCGCCGGCCGATGACTACGTGGACCGTTTTGTAAAACGGCGTCGCACGCACGCGTGAGTCAGGGGTAATCAGCTACCGCAGAGGAAGGCGGTGCATTGCGTTTAATGAAAGAAAAGCCCGGTCCATGCAGGTTCGATGGGCTGGGCTTTCCTTAACACGTCAATGCAATGGACGCCCGATGAAGACCTTCTCCTCAACCCCCGGCTTAATCTCCCGTTTCAAGGTGCTGGGCAGTTTTAATGCCCAGGATTTCCCGCCACGCCCGACGCTTTATACCGTGCTTGCTGCCCAACTCAACGATTCGCTGGCCGAAAAGTACGGGGGGCTTGGCCTTGATGTCACAAGTCTGCACCTCGCAGAACCCTGGCCCATCGCGACTGCCTTGCTATCACCTCAAAGCACAACGCCCCAGCGTTATCGATTGATGTCCCCAGTGGACATGCTGGTCCAGTGTTTCATCGATAAACGCCCCATCAGTCTGATCCAGGGGGTGCACCGACTGACGGATGAGACCACTGAATACGATCCCCATCCCTTGGCGGTGCACATGGATGACCTGCAAACGGCTATCAATGAGTGCGCACCCTTGTTGCCCGAAATCTGGCAATGCGCTTTGACGCAGTTTTGGAGCGTAGGCAGTACTGGCGTTTCGCCAATTCTGTGGCTGAGCCAAGTGCTGCAGACAAGCCTTAGCTCAACATTGGCTCACAATCATCACGTACCGGCCTTGAGCAATGATCAAGCTGTCTCATTGGCGGTGGTGGCGAGTTTTGCGGACAGTGAACAGCGCCAAAAAGGCACGGAAGAGTCCCCTGTGCATGCCTATCTGGTCAACATTCAGGCGCTTAAGGCGCCGGGGGTTGAACGCTTTCAAGCGCCGGGCGAAATGCTTGTTTTGCGGCAGATGAATCAACGCGAGTTGGTGATGAGCTACTCCCTCAACACAGGCATCCTTGCATATGAGTCGCTGCATGATTACGGCACACGGCTCGCCCGTCGTCTGGAAGGCCAGTTGGGGCGCCGGGTGTTTTCATGGGGCTTGAACGAACCCCAGGGAAATATTTTTACCGCGCAGGCTTACACGCTGCTGGATCAACAGTTACGCAACTTGAGTGACCTTGGGCAAACGGCACAAGCTGAACGCTGGAGCGCCTGGCGGCTGGAGCGCAAGCTGGACGACGCTGCGGGAATGTTCCCTTTATTCAGTCAGGAGGATCGCCCCTGGCTCGATCATGTCATGACCAAACTGCCTTCGTGGCTCAAGCAGGCGTCTGCGCAGCACCAATTGGCCTATAGCAAACTGATCATTGCTCAAGCCCTGTCTCAGCAACAATCTGCGGGCAAAACGTTTCTTGATGAGATCGAAGCATTGCCGGTCTATGCCGGGCAACTGATCCAGAAACGGCTTGAGATCGATCACCCCCGTTCGGGGGTGGATATTTCCAGGGTGGAAATTCATGACCAGGGGGTTGAGGTGCTGACATTGCCGATCTTTACCGATGACCGGCTGTCTTTGATCGACTTTGTGTTGAGCTATCGAGGGGGCTGGCCGATCGGGCTGATTGGTGTTGAAGGGCGCGACGGCACCGTTTTGCCCGGCTGGTTTACCGCCGATTACGCCCGACAGTTAGTCGACGAGCTGGATGTCGGTACTCAGTACATTGCGCAGATCAAGCGTTTGCTGGTTGATGACGCGCAGGAAGTTGCGCGACGCAAAGTGCTATTCAAATCGCAAGTAAGTGTTCAATTGCCCATGTTCGCGCTGGAGAAGCTTATCAAGGGCGAAGCCGGGTTGACCGAGCATGGGTGGGCGGTTCTGCTGCGTTTGATGCGTCCCGATGGCAACGCGACCTTCGATAAAGGTGACTTTTGTGTACGGCCTTTAGGCTTTATAGCGTACGAAGGCGCACCGACCCATTATGTCGCCAACATGTTCATCCTCGGCCCGCGTGATATCGAAAAGGGTCCCTTTATCCTTTACCAGCCCTTCGCAACGGAGCCTTTACTGCAGGTTGAATCATGGCCGGCGCTATTGGCAGCCATCATTGAGTCCGAAGACCTGAACTACAGCGTGCTGCAATGGCTGGAAGACGACGCGCGAGGTTTTTACGCTGACGGAGGGTTTGCCCGGCCCCATCTTGAAGGTGTCTTGCTCGAAGGCTTTCTTGCCCTGTTACCGCGCAGCCCCGCGGCATTGAGTACACAACCTGTGGTGGGCGATTACTTCGACGTCTTGTTTACAGCTCATGCCAATGCCTTGATGTTACTGGCCGACAAGCAAACCGTGACGGTCGCTGAGCGACGCTGGTTGTTGGTCAAAAAAGCAGGCTGGGCGTTATTTAACGGGCTTACTTTCTTTGTCAGCGGGCCGCTGCAAAAAGCGGGCTGGTTACTTCAAACCTTGCTCAGTATTGATGGCGCCTTGCATGCTCGTCTGAGCGCTAATAAAGAAGCCGCGCGCGAATCTGTCATCGACTTGCTGATGAACGTCAGTCTGGCGTTGCTGCAAGAAGGGTTGAGTTTCAGGGGGCAAGCCAACGACCGGCGGCGTCTCAATGTGCCTGCGGATGAACCCTTGTTTTCGCGGTTTGAAGAAGGGTTTGCGCGGCCCCCCAAACCGGCCATTGAGCCACTGATGATGCCACGCAGAAATCCTGACCTGAGCCCGGCGGCTGTGCAGGACTATTCGGCGCTGGAAGTGACTTGGTTCAGTGGTCAGCAGCGTTTGACCCCCGCGCAACGCCAAGCGCTTGAAACATTTGAAGTGCACACCGACCTGTCGCAGGCCACCCGTATCGAGGTCGGCGCGTTAGCGGGGGTCATGACCCATCAAGGGCAGTCTTACGTGCGCATTGCCAGCAGCACCTATGCCGTCGCGCGTGATGCGCAGGGGTTGAGAATTCAGGATGCGCGTCAACTCGATCGCTGGGGTCCCCGTCTGGTGCGCGATGAAACGGGGCGCTGGGCACTGGATCTGCGCCTCGGCTTAAAGGGTGGCGGTCCTAAAGCGCGAATCAAGAAGCTGCGCGAGGACAGGCAGAAAAAGGTCGATGAGTTAACGCGCCAGGCTGACACCCTCAAAGGGCTCATTCAGGAAAAGGCGCGCGTGCTGAGTGTGACTCAAGGCTTGCTCGAAAGCGCAACCGAACGCAAGACCGTGTTTCTGGAGCGTTACCACCAGGAATTCGAAAGCTGGCGGCTCATGGTCCACGATCTGATTAACCTGTTGACCAAGGCAGAAAGTATTGCCCCTTCAGAACCACGTGCGCAGAGAATCCAGGGCTATTGGATCAGGTTGGCGTTGAATCATTTCAAGTTGCAAAACTTTTACGAACAGGTGCGCCAGGCTCTTCCTGTCCATAACTCTCAAGAGGACTTTCTCGAGAAGTTGATCGATGTAGTCAAAAAGCTGGAGGCCGGGTCAAGCGATGTTTACGAAAAGTGGGTTGAGCAATTGGAAAAAGCCCAGGAGATTGAAGGGAAGTTGTTCCATAACGCCGTCGAAGAGGCACAAGCCCTGAACCATGTTCATGCACGTCCCCTGCCCAAGGACAGCGCACTCCGGGAATTCAAGAGCAGAGAAGATCATGAGTATTTCGATCGCCATTGGTCTGCCGTGTATTTAGAGACTTTGTGCGAGTTAGTCATCCGGCGGGGAGGGGTTAACATGTCCCCGGAAGAACAGCATGCCTACAGCTTTTTTGCTAAAGCTTCTCTGGTCGACACGGCGTGGGCGCAATTGAGTTTGCGAATGGAAAATCAGCTATTTAGCAAAGACCATATTGCCTTGTTGGATCGGGCGATCGAGCACTACTACGCGGCCGAAAGCTTGTGCGTGAATCTCCTGAGTCTGGAGTCTGAACATTTTCGAAACCAGTATTTGGCGCCCATCATGCAGGTGATCAGACACTTGAGAGAATTTGCTGAAAACCAGCTGGAAAAAGTCATCAGAGACTCCGAAAGCTCATCGTCTGAGTTTGAAGAACCCCGACCGGGGCCTAGCCGTCTGGCTCACGTTGAGCAAAGAAAAAAAGCGGAGCCGTCCCGGCCTGCACAACACGTGATCGAAACGACGACTCATCAAGTGCTTGTGGGCGCCTTGCGAGACCCCGCCGAGGGCACCTCCGGCGACATCGTCGAGGTCACCGAAGGCTTTGGAAGGATGACGGTTCATGCGTACAAGCAAGTTGAAGGCGGAACCTGGGAGGAAATCACTCAGTTGAGGCCTGGCGTGCAGGTAGCGACTCAGTCCAGAAACCTGGCGCGACTGGAGGCTGATGCTCGGCGCTTGCTCGCCAAAGTCGAGGGTGCGATTGAAAGCAGCCGCTCCAGCGCTGCCATTTCAAAAATCCCGGTAGAAATCGAAGAGATCCTCGAATTTAAAGGCAAGAGTCTCGATGAGGTTGCCGTTCAAATAGATGTGATCTTGATGAACTCCAGCGCTGAACCCGAAATACTGACCGACACCCGTCAGCGCGCCGCGCAGGCGTTGAGTGAGGAGTTGAAGGCTGCGGCGAAACGGTTGCGTTTGGTCGGGAAAACGTTGCGCGTGGGCATGATCAAGCGTTTGCCACCGACGGGGCCTAATGTGGATTACTTGAACACTCAAAAAGAAATCAGCATTCGGCGCCTGGGTGAGCGCACGTTTTTGTCCCGTGGGCAGCGCAAAGACTACTTGCAGGAATACGTCATCAACGACACAGACGGGCGCGCATTGTGGTACGCGCACTTTCATTACAAAGCACTTGAGACGCCGGCCGCGGCGTTCGATGTGGCGCACCTGAAAACCGCAGCCCAGCGTCGATTGAGCGAACAGACACTTTATTCGAGGGCGGGTACGTCCCAAGAGGTCATCGAGGTCTACCGGGCCAAACTCGATGCAGCACTGGCTCAGCGTTTGTTTTTGTCGATCCCCTAGCATGGCAGGGCGCCGCGCAGGCGCCTCAGTCCATGGTGTAGCGAACGGTGAGTACGCCTTTCTTTTCTTTGATCGACAGGATGGGGACAGATTTTAATTGCTTCAACGAGCTGACATGGGTGCCGGCGCACGGGTAGACGGGCAGCTCGCCGAAGCCGATGAAACGTTGCTCGGCCTCCATGCGCGTCACCCGCGGCAAGTCCGCTTCGATCCATTGCTGGAGTTGCTCCTCGACCTGTTGCGCCTGCAGCGGCTGAGGGGCTTGGCCCGGCACGAAGCTGACCCGGCATTCACCCGGCCAATGATGGGCTTTACTTGGGATCCAGCCTGCGCGTTCGCCACAGACGCCGATCAAATGACCGGCCGAATGCAGGCGGGTATTCAAAAGGCGCCGTGTTTCATCGACGCGGGCTTGGTTTTCCCCTGTTTGTACGGCGGCTTTGACGACATGCACCAACGTGTCGTGCCCATGGAAAACCCTTGATCACTTCGCTGTCGCCGATCCAGCCCGTGTCGCTGGGCTGCCCGCCACCCTGAGGGTGGAAAGGCGTCGTACTCAGCTCCACCGCAAATCCATCGTCACACGGGGCGCAACTGAGCACCTCGACCTGAGCAGTAAGGCCATCTTCGGTAAAAAACAGGCGTGGGGTCATGGCGAGGTTCCTGAAAAACGTGTTTTTGAAGTATAAGGACGTCACGTTGGCGTGATAATCCCTTCAATTTTCAATGGACCTGTGCGTTGTGAGCATCAATCTACCGTTGTCTTTGTTGGCTGAAATGGCGATTTTTGTGAAGGTGGTTGAGGCCGGGAGCTTTTCTGAGGCAGCGCGCCAACTGGGTACATCGCCCTCTGCTGTGAGCCGCAGCATTGCCCGGCTGGAAAAGGCACTGGCCATCCGCGTATTGCAGCGCACCACCCGTAAATTGCGCCTGAGCGATGGCGGCGAGGAGGTGTATAAGCGTTGCCGGGATGTAGTGGGCGCGGCGCAGTCGGTCATGCAAGTCAGTGGACGTTTTACCCAAGAGGTGGAAGGTCTGGTACGCGTGAGCGTCCCCAAGGCCATCGGCCGCTACGTGATTCACCCGCATATGCCCGAGTTCCTGCGTCGCTTCCCGCACGTGGATGTGCAGTTGGTGCTGGAAGACCGGTATGTAGATTTGATTGATGGCAATGTCGACTTGAGCCTTCGTGTTACAGAGCAGCCCGCGCCAGGCCTTGCAGGGCGGCAATTGTTTGTGATCGAGCAACTGCTGTGCGCAACGCCACAATATCTGGCCGAGCATGGCGTCCCGCAACAGCCTGAAGATCTTCGCCATCACAGTTGTATCTGCCTGGGCGAGACCCCGGCCGATGCGCGGTGGAAGTTCAAACAGGGCAGCAAAGCAGCGGTTGTGGGCGTAAAAGGGCGCTACGCTGCCAATCACACGGGGGTGCGGCTGGATGCCGTGTTGCAGCATATCGGGATTGGAAGCCTGCCGTATTTCACCGCGCGGGAGGCGCTTGAGCAGGGGCTCATTGTTCAGGTGTTGCCCGAGTGGGACTTTATTGCGTCCTACCACGGCGGGGTGTGGCTCCTGTACGAACCGACCCGCTACTTGCCACCGAAATTGCGCGTGTTCATCGACTATCTGGTTGAGCGGCTGGCACAAGAACCGAGTCGACCGCTAGCCGCCTCGCGCCTGGATCGCGACCCCTGACTAAGCTGCGCAAGGTTGCGATGCTCAACAGAGTCAACGCATCGCCCGCCGTGGCAGGGGGCCTGAAACGGCGACGCAAAAAAAGACCCGCGCGGGGAACCGGGCGGGTCTGGTGTCTTGTGTGGCGCCGATCAGTGTTGAGGGCTGTCTTCGGCTGTCGGCAATGCCATGAACTGCTTTTCCTGATTCCAGTCGAACGGCTCACCGTTTTCTTCGGCCTCATGACGGCGCTCTTCAAGCGCCTGGTACATGTCCAGTTCTTCATCGGACAGGAAGTTGAAGCAGGCACCACCGAAGTACCACAGCAGGTCGCGAGGCACGAGGTGGGCGATTTGCGGGTAGCGTTCGATCACCTGGCACATGATGTCCTGGCCCAGGTACTGGCTTTCAATCGGGTCGACCGGCAAAGCGCTGCGCATTTCGTCGAAACGTTCGATAAACAACGCGTGGCTTTCTTCGGGGATCTGCTCGGCATCACCGACAGCAACCAGAATGCTGCGCAGAATGTCGAGCAACACGAGGTTGTGGTTGAGATCGTTGGTGGCCATTGCGGTGTCCTCTAAAGCAAAACGGGCGCGGGAGTATAAAGCCCCGCGCGCCCGCTGTCGTGCTATCGAATTTTCCCCTCGCTGTGAGTGAGCTCCTCTTTCGAGAAATCATCAACATCAATTACCCTGCGCCGTGCCGCCTCGGCATCGCGCAGGGTTTGCGCTTCGGCCGGTTGCAACACGCCAGCACTGAGCGCGGCATCAATTGCATGCTCCCCCGCAGCCGGTTTGACGTGCCCGCTTTTTAGACCCTGATGAAGCGTTTTGAACAGCGGCTGGGCGGCGGCCAGCAGTTCACTGGCATGTTGCAACGCGCCGACCGGATCATCGGCCGATTGTGGGCGATAGCACCCGGCAAGTACTGCTTCCAGCGTCGGGTCGCCCTTGGCGCGTCCCAGTACGGCGGCCACCTCGGCGTCCAGCGCATCGCTGGGCCCGGTGTGACGTCGGCCAAACGGGAACACCACCCCGCGCAGGAGGAAACCCAGCGTGCGGCTCGGGAAGTTTTTCAGTAATTCATCCAGCGCCCGCTCGGCATGCCCCAGGCTTTCTTCCATGGCCCAGGTAAACAGCGGATTCAGATGTTCCGGTGAATCAAGGTCGTGATAGCGCTTGAGGGCCGCGGAAGCCAAGTACATATGGCTGAGCACATCGCCCAGACGCGCCGACAGGCGTTCGCGGCGTTTTAGCTCGCCGCCCAGCAGCATCATGCTCAGGTCGGCCAGCATCGCAAACGCCGCGGCCTGGCGGTTCAAGGCGCGGAAATAGCCTTGGCTCAACGTGTTGCCCGGTGCATGTTCGAAGCGACCCAGGCCCAGATTCAACACAAAGGTGCTCGCAGCATTGCTGACGGCAAAACCGATATGTTTGAGCAGCAGGTCATCGAATTCGTGCAGGGCCTGTTCATGGTCCTCGCGCCCGGCCAGTGCCATTTCCTTTAAGACAAACGGATGGCAGCGAATGGCGCCCTGGCCGAAGATCATCAGGTTGCGCGACAAAATATTTGCGCCTTCCACGGTGATGAAGATCGGCGCACCTTGCCAGCTGCGGCCCAAGTAGTTGTTGGGGCCCATGATGATGCCTTTACCGCCGTGCACGTCCATGGCGTGGCTGATGCATTCGCGGCCACGCTCGGTGAGATGGTATTTGAGGATGGCCGACAGTACAGACGGTTTCTCGCCCAAGTCGACGGCGTTGGCCGTCAGCATGCGGACGCTGTCCATCAACCAGGCATTGCCGCCGATTCGGGCCAGCGCTTCCTGAATGCCTTCGAACGCGGCGAGGGGCACATTGAACTGTTCGCGCACCTGGGCATATTGGCCAGTGACCAAACTGGTGAACTTGGCAGCACCTGTGCCCACCGCCGGGAGGGAAATCGAACGGCCCACCGACAGGCAGTTCATCAGCATCATCCAGCCCTTGCCGAGCATCTCCTGCCCGCCAATCAGATAGTCCAGCGGAATGAACACGTCTTTGCCAGCGTTGGGGCCATTCATGAACGCTGCGCCCAATGGCAGATGACGTCGGCCAATCTCGACACCCGGCGTGTCGGTCGGAATCAACGCGAGGCTGATGCCCAGGTCTTCTTCCTCACCCAACAAGTGGTCAGGGTCGTGCGCCTTGAATGCCAAACCCAACAACGTGGCGACCGGGCCGAGTGTGATGTAGCGTTTTTCCCAGTTCAGACGCAGGCCGATGACCTCTTGGCCTTGCCACTGGCCTTTGCAAATAATCCCGGTATCGGGCATGGCGCCTGCATCCGATCCGGCAAGCGGGCCGGTAAGGGCGAAGCACGGGATGTCGTCACCCCGGGCCAGACGAGGCAGGTAGTGGTTGCGCTGTTCATCCGTGCCGTAGTGCAGCAGCAATTCTGCCGGGCCGAGGGAGTTGGGCACCATCACCGTGGACGCCAGGTCGCCGCTGCGGGTGGCGAGTTTCATGGCGACCTGCGAATGCGCAAACGCCGAAAAGCCTTTACCGCCGAACGCTTTGGGAATGATCAGTGCAAAGAAGCCGTGTTGCTTGATGTGCGCCCAGGCTTCGGGGGGTAAATCCATGCGTTGGCCGATGTCCCAGTCCGAAACCATGGCACACAGTTCTTCGGTGGGACCGTCGATGAACGCTTGTTCTTCCTCAGTCAGTTGGACTTTGGGGTAGGCCAGCAGTTGATTCCAGTCGGGACGACCGCTAAAAAGTTCGCCATCCCACCACACGGTGCCTGCATCAATGGCGTCGCGTTCGGTCTGCGACATGGGCGGCAAGGTTTTTTGGAACCAACTGAACAGTGGCGCGGTGAACACCTTGCGCCGCAGGTCAGGCAGTAGCAACAGCGCGGCCGGTACCGCCAGCAGAATCCAGAAGATCCCCAGCAGCCAGCCCGGTGCGTGGCTGAACAGGCCCATAGCCAGTAGATAGACCGCGACTATGCCCATGGCGGGCAGCGGGGCAACGCGACGGTGCGCCAACCAGGCGACGCCTACGATTAAAACCACAATCCACAACAACAGCATATTTAATCCTCCGTGAAACCAGTGGCGCGAACCTGTTAGAGCTTAGTCGCAAGTCGTGTTCGGGGTGCTATGGATAGTGACCTCACCCGGGAGGCGGAGTTCGTCCGGCGAGGTTAGACTCGTGCAGCGTCTATCAATCAGGAGTTGAGTCATGCTGAAAGTGTGGGGTCGCAAGAATTCATCTAATGTCAGAAAAGTCCTGTGGTGTGCCGAAGAGTTGGCGCTGCCCTACAGCCGTGAGGAGGCCGGTGGCGCCTTTGGTGTCGTCGATAGCCCAGCATACCGAGCGCTAAACCCTAACGGTCGGGTGCCCATGATTGAGGACGACGGTTTCGTGCTATGGGAATCCAACGCCATCGTGCGTTATCTGGCTGCGCGTTACGGGTCAGACACGGCGTGGTATCAAACTGATGTGTGCGTGCGCGCACAGGCGGACAAGTGGATGGACTGGACCACGTCGACGTTTGCAGGCCCTTTCCGCGATCTGTTTTGGGGGATTTTGCGGACTCCGGCCGAGCAGCAGGATTGGGTGCTGATTAACGCTGCACGTAAAACATGCGCAGAGTTATTGTCGATTGTGGATCAGGCGTTGTCGGAAAAACCTTATTTGTCAGGTGATGAAATTGGCATGGGTGACATTCCGCTGGGCTCGTTCATTTATGCGTGGTTTGAGATGCCTATCGAACGCCCGTCGATGCCGCATCTGGAAGCGTGGTACGAGCGCCTGAAACTGCGCCCGTGCTACCGCCATGCGGTCATGACCGCGTTGACTTAATACCCACTATTAATACGGGCGACTGTACTTGTGCGTCGAGGCCAAGCACCATGCTGCTTGCGTGTCGAACGTCTATGACAGACGGCTCGCCCTTATTTACACCTCCTATTCCCCCATCTTGGTGCGTAATCAGATATGAGTTCCGCTCTGTCCATACGGCAGCTAACCAAAACCTACGGCAACGGTTTCCAGGCCCTGAGTGGTATCGATCTGGATGTTTCTGAAGGTGATTTTTTCGCATTGCTCGGCCCCAATGGCGCCGGCAAATCCACAACCATTGGCATTCTCTCGACACTGG
Organism: Pseudomonas lundensis; assembly: GCF_002269125.1. Taxonomy (GTDB): domain Bacteria; phylum Pseudomonadota; class Gammaproteobacteria; order Pseudomonadales; family Pseudomonadaceae; genus Aquipseudomonas; species Aquipseudomonas lundensis_A. The sequence continues at coordinate 13,781 of NZ_NQKI01000034.1, forward strand.
TGAACAAGACCAGCGGCACTGTGAATGTGTTCGGGCATGACCTGGACCGCGAACCCGCCGCCTTGAAGCGTTGCATCGGCGTGGTGCCCCAAGAGTTCAACTTCAACCAGTTTGAAAAAACCTTCGACATTGTCGTAACCCAAGCGGGCTATTACGGCATCGCACCAAAAGTCGCCAAGGAGCGCGCTGAGAAATACCTGACCCAACTCGGGTTATGGGACAAGCGCGACACGCCGTCGCGCTCTCTGTCGGGCGGCATGAAGCGCCGTTTGATGATCGCCCGCGCCCTGGTGCACGAGCCTCGCCTGCTGATCCTCGACGAGCCGACCGCAGGCGTGGACATTGAGCTGCGTCGTTCGATGTGGACCTTTCTTACAGAGCTGAATGAGCAGGGCACTACCATCATCCTCACTACTCATTACCTGGAAGAGGCTGAGCAACTGTGCCGTAACATTGGCATCATCGATCACGGCACCATCGTTGAAAACACCAGCATGCGTCAGTTGCTGGGCCAGTTGCATGTCGAAACCTTCCTGCTGGACTTGAAAACCCCGTTGCAGGCGGCCCCGCATCTGATCGGCTACCCAAGCCAGTTGCTCGACAGCATGACGTTGGAGGTTCAGGTGGACAAACAGGTCGGCATTACCGGCTTGTTCACCCAGTTGGCTGCACAGCAGATTGAAGTTGTGAGCTTGCGCAATAAAACCAATCGCCTTGAGGAGTTGTTTGTGTCGTTGGTCGAGAAAAATCTGGCGAAGGTGGCGATATGAGCTCGGAGCTACGCCCCAATCTGATTGCGCTGAACACCATTGTTTACCGCGAAGTACGTCGTTTCATGCGCATCTGGCCGCAAACCCTGCTGCCGCCAGCGATCACCATGGTGCTGTACTTTGTGATCTTCGGTAACCTGATTGGCCGACAAATCGGTGATATGGGTGGTTTCACCTATATGGAGTACATCGTGCCGGGCCTGATCATGATGTCGGTGATCACTAACGCCTACGGCAATGTGGTGTCGAGCTTTTTTGGCAGTAAGTTCCAGCGCTCCATTGAAGAATTGATGGTATCGCCAGTGTCGCCGCATACCATCCTGATCGGCTACACCGTGGGCGGGATTCTGCGAGGCTTGATGGTGGGCGTGATCGTGACCTTGCTGTCATTGTTCTTCACCCACTTGCAGGTGCATCACCTCGGGTTAACGGTGGCGGTTGTGTTGCTGACGGCGACCATCTTTTCGCTGCTGGGCTTCGTCAATGCCGTATTTGCACGTAATTTCGATGATATTTCGATCATTCCGACGTTTGTGCTCACGCCGTTGACCTATTTGGGAGGCGTGTTTTATTCGATCTCGTTGCTGCCGCCGTTCTGGCAGACGGTGTCGATGGCCAACCCGGTGCTGCACATGGTGAATGCCTTCCGCTACGGCATTTTGGGGGTGTCTGACATCAAAATCAGCGTGGCCCTGACCTTTATGGTGGTGGCGACCGTGGTGTTGTACATCTTGTGCGCCCGATTGCTGGTTAGCGGTCGCGGCATGCGTCAGTAACACGCTTTGCGCTTTGCAAAAGACCCCGTAAGGGGGCTTTTTTATGGGCGATTGTTTTGTCGGCGTTTCCATTGGCGGCTCACCCACCAGCGCCAATAGAGTTGGGTCAGGCAATAGGCGAGCGCGCCCAATACTACGCCGCATACCACAGAGCCCAGCAAGAATGGCTGCCAGAGGGTAGACAACTGCCCGCTGATCCACGCCCAGGTCAGATCGTCTGGCAAGGTACGTGCCGGCACGTCCATCAACCAGGCGCCAAGTTTGTAGGTGCAATAAAACACCGGTGGCATGGTAATCGGGTTGGTCAGCCATACCAGACCGACCGAAATGGGCATGTTGCTGCGCACGGTAATCGCGAGGAACGCTGCCAGGAGCATCTGAAAAGGCATGGGGATGAACGCGGCGAAGATGCCCACGGCCATGGCGCGGGAAACCGAGTGGCGGTTCAAGTGCCAAAGGTTCGGGTCATGCAACAGGGTGCCCATAAAGCGTAAGGATTTGTGTTCCCTGATGCTTGCCGGGTCTGGCATGTAACGTTTGAACAAACGCCGTGGCATGGGCCTCTCCCTGGGATCAATGGGGCAGTATGCCCAAATTCGTACCTGTGCCTATTCAGACTTTGTGACAATTATTAAAGCGCGGTAGGCCCGGATGAACTAATCCGAGAGGAAAGGAATTTCTGGGCTGGCTATGTATACAGGGATGTCAGGGCTGGCGCTGGGCTTGATGGCGTTGCGTTATTTGCCGGTATTGCCGCCGGTGTGGTGCTTGGTGCTGTTGTTCGGCCTGGGGCTTGGCTTGCTTTTTTTTCGCACGTACCCGCTTGGATTGTGCCTGTTGGGGCTGGTGTGGGCGTGCGTACAGGGGCAGTCGGCGCTGGATGACCGCCTGTCGGATGCCCTCGACGGGCGTACCCTGTGGATTGAGGGGCAGGTGACAGGTCTGCCGCAACGCACAGCGTCTTACGTTGCTTTTGAAATCGGGAGCCCTGTGTCTCGTCGAGCTGATCTGCCGCGCACGATTCGGGTGAGCTGGCAGGACGGGCCGCCCGTTAACAGCGGGGAGCGCTGGCGTCTGGCCGTGAAACTGAAAAAGCCGCGAGGGCTGCCTAATCCTCAGGGATTTGACTACGAGGCGTGGCTGCTTAGCAAACGGATTGGCGCAACCGGAACGGTCAAGGATGGGCAGCGTCTGGCTGCGGCTTCCTATGCGTGGCGGGACGGGCTGCGTCAACGTTTGCTGAGTGTCGATGCCCATGGTCGGGCACCGTGGTTGGCGGCGTTGGTGATGGGGGATGGCTCCGGTCTGGAGCGCGAAGACTGGACGCTGTTACAAACCACGGGCACGGTGCACTTACTGGTGATCTCGGGTCAGCACATCGGGTTGTTTGCCGGGTTGCTCTACGGGTTGATTGCGCTGCTGGCGCGGTACGGCCTTTGGCCGCGAGGTTGGCCGTGGCTGCCTTGGGCATGTGGCGTGGCGTTTGTAGGGGCTGTCAGTTATGGCCTGTTGGCCGGATTTGAAGTGCCTGTGCAGCGCGCCTGCGTGATGCTGGGGCTGGTGCTGTTATGGCGCCTGCGCTTTCGTCATTTAGGTGTGTGGCTACCGTTTTTGCTGGCGTTGAATGCAGTCTTGCTGGTGGAGCCGTTAGCCAGCCTGATGCCGGGTTTTTGGCTTTCTTTTGCAGCGGTTGCCGTGCTGATTTTCACCTTCAGCGGGCGTTTGGGTGCATGGCGTCTATGGTCAGCCTGGACAAGGCCCCACGGGCTGATTACTTTGGGGCTGTTTCCCGTGATGTGGGCCTTGGCGTTACCCGTGAGTGTGACCGGGCCTCTGGCAAATCTGGTAGCCGTGCCGTGGATCAGCCTGCTGGTTTTGCCTAGTGCGTTGCTGGGCACATTTTTGCTGCCCGTGCCCTGGCTCGCAGAAGGGTTGCTCTGGGTGTCAGGTGGTTTGCTTGACGTGCTGATACGCGGTTTGACCTGGCTTGCCGGGACGTTCCCTTCATGGCTGCCGCCAAACGTGCCCGTCGAAATTTGGGCGCTGGCGGCGGCCGGGACAGTGATGCTGTTGTTGCCTGCGGGCGTTACGTTGAGGCCGTTGGGTTGGCCCTTGCTGGCATTGGCAATGCTGGCACCACGTGAGCAGGTTCCCCACGGTCAGGTCGAGGTCTGGCAGATAGATGTTGGTCAAGGGTTAGCGATGCTGCTAAGAACCCGTCACCACACCGTGCTGTATGACGCAGGCCCCAAATTCAGGGACCTGGATCAGGGAGAGCGGATCGTCGTGCCGTTCTTGCGCTCGCAAGGTATCGGCCAACTGGACTTGATGCTGATCAGCCATGCTGATGCTGACCATGCAGGCGGTGCGCTGGCGGTCCAGCGCGCGCTGAACGTCAATCAGGTGATCAGCGGCGACGTACCGGGTTTGCCTGCTCAGCTTCAGGCTCGACACTGCGCCGCGGGGCAAGGCTGGGAGTGGGACGGTGTACGCTTTTCACTCTGGCAATGGGCGGATGCCAGCAACGGTAACCAGAAGTCTTGCGTGCTGTTGGTGCAGGCTGGCGATGAGCGGCTATTGCTGACCGGGGACATCGACGTGCAGGCTGAGCGAGCCTTTTTGCGCAGCCCTTTGGCGATCCCCGTGCAATGGTTGCAGGCCCCGCACCACGGCAGCCGCACCTCGTCATCCCGGGTGTTTTTGAATACGCTGTCTGCGCAAAATGTCCTGATATCGCGTGGTGCTGGCAATAGTTTTGGCCACCCGCACCCTCAGGTACTGGCTCGCTACCGGGCGTTGGGCATGACGGTGCTCGACAGTGCAGAACAAGGCGCCGTGCGTTTCTGGCTGGGGGCAAAGGGGGCGGCCACAGGCGAGCGTCAACAACGCAGGTTCTGGCGCCATGACGGGTGACAGGGGTTTTGTGCGCGCCTGAGCGCCAGTCCAATCCTATGGTAGAGTGGCGCACTTTTTCGAGGGGATTGTCACTGTGTGGGAACTGGTCAAATCCGGTGGCTGGATGATGCTGCCGATCATTCTGAGCTCTGTTGCCGCGCTGGGCATTATTGTCGAGCGTCTTTGGACTTTACGCGCCAGCCGCGTGACGCCGCCCCATCTGCTGGGGCAAGTCTGGGTCTGGATCAAAGACAAGCAGCTGGACAAGGAAAAACTCAAACAACTGCGTGCAGATTCGCCGCTGGGTGAAATCCTTGCGGCGGGCCTGGCCAATTCCCGGCACGGTCGCGAGATCATGAAAGAGTGCATTGAGGAAGCGGCTGCCCGTGTGATTCACGAGCTTGAGCGCTACCTCAATGCGCTGGGCACCATCGCTGCCATGGCGCCGTTGCTGGGCCTGTTAGGGACGGTGCTGGGCATGATCGACATTTTCAGCTCGTTCATGGGGTCGGGCATGACCACCAATGCTGCCATCCTGGCCGGCGGTATCTCCAAGGCGTTGATCACCACGGCAGCGGGCTTGATGGTGGGTATTCCTGCGGTGTTCTTCCACCGTTTCCTGCAGCGCCGGGTCGACGAGCTGGTGGTCGGCATGGAGCAGGAAGCCATCAAACTGGTTGAAGTGGTTCAAGGCGACCGGGAAGTCGACATGGCCGGGAGCAACGCGTGAAATTTCGCCGCAAGCCACGAGAAACGGTGGATATCAACCTCGCTTCGCTGATCGACGTGGTGTTTATCCTGTTGCTGTTTTTTGTCGTGACCACCACCTTTACCCGTGAAACCCAACTGCGGGTAGACCTGCCTGAAGCTGTCAGCGGCTCCCCGAGCGAAGACCAAAACCTTAAACAACTGGATATCGCCATCAGTGCGGACGGCGTGTTTTCGGTGAACAACCAGCTGTTGCCGAAAAATGATCTGGCCAGCCTGATGGACGCCCTGCAAAAAGAATCCGGCGGTGATACGTCATTGCCGTTGTCGATCAGTGCCGATGGCAAAACTCAACATCAGGCCGTGGTTACGGCCATGGATGCGGCGGGCAAGCTAGGGTTCAGCCATTTGCGCATGACCACTGTCGAGGCGCAGTCGAATCCCTGATGGCCATCTCTGATCGTTTGTTGCAGGCATGGTATGCCGGGCACCCCTTGTTGGCATTACTCAGACCGCTCGAATGCCTCTATCGGCGCGTAGTGGACGGTAAGCGCGCACGTTTTGTCGCGGGGCAGGGTGACATTTACCGTGCTCCCGTGCCTATTGTAATCGTGGGCAATATCACCGTGGGTGGCACGGGCAAGACGCCTATGATCCTGTGGCTGATCGAGCATTGCCAACGCAAGGGGCTGCGGGTCGGCGTGGTCAGCCGGGGGTATGGGGCCAAACCGGGGCAGTTCCCTTGGCGCGTCACGGCGGATCAACCTGCCGCGCAGGCAGGGGATGAGCCCTTGTTGATCGTGCAGCGTACGGGCGTGCCTCTGATGATCGACCCTGATCGCAGCCGTGCGGTGAAAACGCTGCTGGCCACCGAGCCGCTGGACGTGATTCTGTCGGACGACGGTTTGCAGCATTACCGGTTGGCCCGCGACCTGGAACTGGTCTTGATCGATAACGCACGGGGGCTGGGTAACGGCCGCTGCCTGCCTGCCGGTCCGCTGCGTGAGCCAGCTGAACGCCTGAGCAGTGTGGATGCGGTGCTGTATAACGGCGCCCTGACGGATCCGCAGCCCGGCTTTGCCTTTCAGTTGCAGCCGACAGCGCTGATCAACGTGCGCACGGGCGAGCGTCAGCCACTGGATTATTTTCCTTGCGGACAGGCATTGCATGCGGTGGCCGGTATCGGTAATCCGCAGCGTTTTTTCAACACCCTCGAAACGCTACACTGGCGGCCAATTGGCCACGCGTTTGCCGACCACGCGCCCTACAGTGCCGAGATCCTGAAGTTCAAGCCGGATCTGCCGCTGGTCATGACGGAAAAGGATGCGGTGAAATGCCGCGACTTTGCCGCGCCGAACTGGTGGTATCTGGCGGTAGACGCTGTACCTTCAGAGACCTTCGCGCGCTGGCTCGATCAACAGTTATTGCGTCTTTTACCTGATCGTTTTTTGCCCTAACTCATCTTTATTCAGGGAAACCTTATGGACACCAAATTGCTCGATATCCTTGCCTGCCCGGTTTGCAAAGGCCCGCTCAAGCTCAGCGCCGACAAAAAGGAGCTGATCAGCAAGGGCGCCGGTCTCGCGTACCCGATCCGCGATGGCATTCCGGTCATGCTTGAAACCGAAGCCCGCACCCTTACCGATGATGAGCGTCTGGATAAATGATTCCGGTTTTTACGGTCGTTATTCCCTCACGCTTTGCCTCGACGCGTTTGCCTGGCAAGCCGTTGCAAATGATTGCGGGCAAACCCATGGTCCAGCATGTCTGGGAACAGGCGTGCAAAAGCAGTGCCCAGCGTGTCGTGGTCGCAACCGATGACGCACGCATCGTCGATGCCTGCAAGGCGTTTGGCGCCGAGGTGCTGTTGACCCGGGCCGACCATGAGTCAGGCACCGACCGTCTGGCTGAAGTGGCGACGCAATTGGGTTTGGCCAGTGATGCGATCGTGGTCAACGTACAGGGTGATGAGCCGCTGATCCCGCCGCAAGTGATTGATCAGGTGGCCGTCAACCTCGCGGCCCATGGTGAGGCCAGCATGGCCACCTTGGCGGAGCCGATTGAAGACGTCGCGATGTTGTTCAATCCGAACGTGGTCAAAGTGGTCAGCGATATCAACGGCCTTGCGCTGACGTTTAGCCGTGCCACGTTGCCGTGGGCGCGTGACGATTTTGCCCTGAGCTGCGACCGTTTGCCCGAGGGCGTGCCATACCGCCGTCATATCGGGATCTACGCCTATCGGGCGGGCTTCCTCCATGACTTCGTCAGTTGGGGGCCTTGCTGGCTTGAGAACACCGAGCGTCTTGAACAGCTGCGGGCGTTGTGGCACGGCGTACGGATTCATGTGGCTGATGTGCTGGAGGCGCCGCCTGCGGGTGTCGACACCCCCGAAGACCTGGAGCGCGTTCGGCGTTTGTTGGAGGCGTGATGCGCGTCCTGTTCGTCTGTTTGGGTAACATTTGCCGATCACCGACGGCTGAAGGTGTGCTGCGTCACAAGTTGCAGCAGGCTGGCCTTGAACGGCAGGTTGAAGTGGCGTCGGCCGGGACCGGCGGCTGGCATGCGGGCGAGCCGCCGGACAAGCGTACTCAGCGGGCGGCTCAGCTGCGAGGCTATGACCTGTCGCAGCAACGTGCGCAACAGGTTCGCGTGCAGGATTTCGAGCGCTATGACCTGATTCTGGCGATGGATAACAGTAATTTACGGGACCTTCAGGCCATGCAGCCTGCCAATGGCAAGGCTGAACTTGATGTGTTCCTGCGTCGATATAAGGGAGTGAAAAGTGAAGTTCCCGACCCTTATTACGACGGCGAACAAGGGTTCGTTGAAGTGCTGGACTTGATAGAAGCAGCGTGTGATGGGCTGATGATCGAATTGAAGGGACGTGTATGAGTTTGCAGTTGCAGGTTGATGCGTCGCTCAAGCCGTTCAACAGTTTCGGTGTCGATGTGCGTGCGCGGCTGTTTGCCGAGGCGCACAACGACGCTGAGGTGCGTGAAGCGTTGCAGTATTGCGCCAAGCGGGAACTGCCGTTACTGGTTATTGGTGGCGGCAGCAATTTGCTGCTGACGCAGGATGTGCAGGCGCTGGTCTTGAGGATGGCCACCCGCGGCATTCGGGTGATTGAGGACAGTGGGCAACAAGTGGTGGTAGAGGCCGAGGCGGGCGAAGTGTGGCATGCCTTTGTCTTGTGGACCCTGGGCCAGGGGTTCGCCGGGCTTGAGAACCTGAGCCTGATCCCCGGCACGGTCGGCGCTGCACCGATGCAGAACATTGGCGCCTACGGGGTTGAGATTAAGGATGTGTTTGCCGGGCTGACGGCGCTGGATCGTCAAACAGGTCAACTGCGTGATTTCACCCTGGACGAATGCAACTTTGGTTACCGTGACAGCGTATTCAAGCAAACTCCGGGGCGTTGGCTGATTCTGCGGGTACGTTTTGCCCTTAGCCGCGCTGCCCGTTTGCACCTGGAATATGGCCCGGTACGCCAGCGGCTGAGCGAGCAAGGCATTGATCAGCCGACGGCCAGTGATGTCAGTCGTGCCATCAGCAGCATCCGCAGCGAAAAACTGCCTGATCCAGCGGTGCTCGGCAATGCCGGGAGCTTCTTCAAAAACCCGGTGGTGTCGCAGGCGCTGGCAGCCGAGCTGAAATTGACCCACCCCAACATCGTGGGCTACCCCCAGGCCGATGGCCAGGTCAAGCTGGCGGCCGGGTGGTTGATCGAAACGGCGGGCTGGAAAGGCTTTCGTGAAGACGATGCAGGCGTCCACCGTTTGCAGTCGCTGGTGCTGGTCAACTATGGCGCGGCAACCGGTGTGCAGTTGTTATCGCTGGCGCAGCGCATTCAGGAAGATATCGCACGACGGTTCAAGGTGCAGCTCGAGATGGAACCCAACCTGTATTGATGCACGCCTTTACGGCGTCATTGGCCGTGCCTGAGGACATTCAATGAAACATAAGCCTGCATGGGCCCTGGCGTCGATCATGGTGGCGCTGTCGGGGTGCACCACTGCACCTCCGCGGGATCAAGGCAACCTGTGCAACATCTATCGGCAATACCCGCGCTGGTATGAAGACTCGCTCACTATGCAGAGTCAATGGGGCACACCGCCCCAAGTAGCGATGGCAATTATGAAGCAGGAGAGCAGCTTTGTAGCGGACGCGCTGACACCGCGAGCCTACCTGTTGTGGGTCATACCGTGGGGGCGAGTGAGTCCTTCCTACGGCTATGCCCAGGCTCAGCCTCCCGCCTGGAGCGACTTCGAGAGAAGTACCGGTAAAAGTGGGTCGCGGGACAATTTCGCGGACGCTATCCGCTTCATCGGCTGGTATACGGCAGGGACGCAGCAGCAGTTGGGGATTTCCAAGTGGGATGCTTACAACCAGTACTTGGCCTATCACGAAGGTCGAGGGGGCTACAGTCGCGGTACCTACCGTGCCAAACCCTGGCTGATCCAGGTCGCACGCAAGGTTGAGCAGCAGTCCAAAACCTATGGTGCGCAGCTGAGCCAATGCCGGGGCGAGTTGGAGAGCAAGCGCCGATCATTCTGGTTTTTTTAACCATTTACGGACATTAAAAAGCCCCGCCTGATGACTCAGGCGGGGCTTTTTAACAGCTATTGGAATCAGGCGAGAGGTTTAGGCTCGTGTGCTTCTTCCAGGGCTTTAGGGTTTTGCTCGACCAAGTCTTCGACGGAACGCAGGTTTTCGTCGATGGTTGGTGTGGTGTGCTCAGCAACGGCCTCGGTGGCTTGCGCTTGCGCTTGGGCAGCGGCTGCGGCAGCAGCGGCTTCACGCTTGCGGCGACGCACTTCACGTGGGTCGTTCGGGGCGCGGCCATTGCTGGTCAGAGCGCTTGCCACAGGTGCCGCAACGACGGCCACTTCAACCACCTCAGCCTGCACAATCACTTCAACCGGTTCCGGTTGGGCGACCACTTCAGGCTCGGCAGGCTGCGCTGGAGCAGTTGCTTGTTCCGTCATCACAGGCTCGGCAACGGGCTCGCGCAGGGTGCGGGCTTCCTTGGCAGGCTCGGGACGCTTTTCAAACGCAGGCTTCTCAACGATCGGCGTTTCCACTGCTGGCGCTTCTGCAACAGATGCCTGGACAACAGGCTCAACGGCAGCTTCGACAGGTGCTTCGAGGGTTGGAGCAGGTTCGTCAGCAACCTTGAACGCAGGCTGAGCTTCTTGAACCGGTGCCACTTCAACTTCAGGTGCTTTAACCGCTTCGATCGGAGCAATGGCTTCGACAACAGGTGTCTCAACGACTGGCGTTTCGATTGCCGGTGTTGCAACAGCCGGTGCGATAGCCGCTGGCGTTTCAATAATGGCAACAGCCTTGGTTTGCTCTTCAACAACGACAACTGCGGTTTCAGCCGGGGCTGATTCCTGGGTTGCAGCGGTGGCACGTTCAGCTTGCTGGTTGGCTTGGGCTTGCGCCGGGGCGCTGATTACTGTGCTGGCAACGGCTTCGGTCACGGCCAGACCGGCCGCCAGTTCAGCGGTGGTTGCCGGCGCGTTTTCAGCCTTGGCTTCTTCGCTGCCTTCTTCCGAACCTTCAATCACATTGCCGTTGGCATCACGTTGACGTTCGCGACGATTGCTGCGACGACGCTGACCGCGTGAGCGGCGACGTGGGCGATCGCCCTCGGCGTTGTCTTGGGAATCATCTTGTACGTGCTCGGCGCTGCTCAGTGCGGCTTCGTCTTCAACAGCGGGTGCTGCTTGCTCTGGGCGTGGGGCGCGCTCTTCACGCGGCGCACGTTCTTCACGCGGTTTGCGCTCTTCGTCGCGGCGACCGTTGCGGTTGCGGCTTTGCTGGCGGCCGTTGCGACGCTCTTCGTTGCGTTGCGGGCGTTCCGAAGTCGCAGGTTTTTCAACCACGGTCGGTGCCGGTGCAGGCTCTTCCTTGGACGCAAACAGGCTGACCAGCGACTTCACCAGGCCTTTGAACAGGCTAGGCTCAGCAATGGTTGGGGCTGGAGCGGGCGTGGCAGCGGCAGCAGGTGCTTCGGTCGGAACCGGAGCGGAGGTGCGGGCCGGCGCTGTCTTAACGGCAGCTTCCTGACGGACCAGGGTGCGGGTGGCGGCAGCAGGCTGGATTTCTTCCACTTCAGCAGCCGCAGCAGCGATTTCATAGCTGGACTGGTTGGTGTGGGCTTCCGGGCTGTCATCACGCAGGCGCTGCACTTCGAAGTGAGGCGTTTCGAGGTGGTCGTTCGGCAGTATGACAATGCGTGCGCGGGTACGCAGTTCGATCTTGGTGATCGAGTTGCGTTTTTCGTTAAGCAGGAACGCAGCAACCGGGATTGGCACCTGAGCGCGCACTTCGGCAGTGCGATCTTTCAGGGCTTCTTCTTCGATCAGGCGCAGGATGGCCAGCGACAGCGACTCCACGTCGCGGATGATGCCAGTGCCGTTGCAGCGTGGGCATACAATGCCGCTGCTTTCGCCCAGGGACGGACGCAGACGTTGGCGGGACATTTCCAGCAGGCCGAAGCGGGAGATACGGCCGACTTGTACGCGGGCGCGGTCTGCTTCGAGGCATTCGCGGACTTTTTCTTCCACGGCGCGCTGGTTTTTGGCTGGGGTCATGTCGATGAAGTCGATGACGATCAGGCCGCCGATGTCGCGCAGGCGCAACTGACGAGCGATTTCTTCAGCCGCTTCAAGGTTGGTTTGCAGGGCGGTTTCTTCGATATCGCTGCCTTTGGTGGCGCGTGCCGAGTTGATGTCGATGGACACCAGGGCTTCGGTCGGGTCGATAACGATGGAGCCGCCGGAAGGCAGTTCAACGACGCGCTGGAACGCGGTCTCGATCTGGCTTTCGATCTGGAAACGATTGAACAGCGGAACGCTGTCTTCGTAGAGTTTGATTTTGCTGGCGTACTGCGGCATGACCTGGCGAATGAATGTCAGGGCTTCGTCCTGGGCTTCAACGCTGTCGATCAGAACCTCACCGATGTCCTGGCGCAGGTAATCGCGGATGGCGCGGATGATGACGTTGCTTTCCTGATAGATCAGGAAAGGCGCTGCACGGTCCAGCGAGGCTTCTTTGATGGCGGTCCACAGTTGCAGCAGGTAGTCGAGGTCCCACTGCATCTCTTCGCTGCTGCGGCCCAGGCCGGCAGTCCGCACGATCAGGCCCATGTCGGCAGGAGCGATCAGACCGTTCAGCGCTTCACGCAGTTCGTTGCGCTCTTCGCCTTCGATACGGCGCGAGATGCCGCCAGCACGCGGGTTGTTCGGCATCAGAACCAGATAACGACCGGCCAGGCTGATGAATGTGGTCAGGGCAGCGCCCTTGTTGCCACGCTCTTCTTTTTCGACCTGAACGATAACTTCCTGGCCTTCGCTAAGGACGTCCTTGATATTGACGCGGCCTTCAGGGGCTTTTTTGAAGTATTCGCGGGAGATTTCTTTGAGGGGCAGAAAGCCGTGGCGCTCAGAGCCAAAATCGACAAAGGCAGCCTCAAGGCTGGGTTCGATGCGAGTAATACGGCCTTTATAAATGTTGGCTTTCTTCTGCTCGCGTGCACCTGACTCGATGTCCAGGTCGTAGAGGCGTTGGCCATCTACCAGTGCTACGCGCAACTCTTCAGGTTGAGTTGCGTTAATCAGCATTCTTTTCATGTTGTACCGTCGGTTTCCGGGCTGCCGGAAACGGCGTTCGGCACACACGACTTCTCATGGTCGGTGTCAGGTGCGTCAGGAGTAGTTGGCCACTCCAGTGTCCAGCGATGTTCAGCCCGAGGGCCGAAGTCGCGACTAACGCGTCCTGCTTGCTGTGGTGCTAATGCACCGCTTAAGCAAAAGTCTGGTCAGGAGGAGGAATCAACCGGCGGCTGTGGACGAGATGAAGCGTCTTGATAAAGCCTATTGCTACACAGTCCGGCGGTTGTGCATCTCCACCCTACACGTATCCCTGATAATTCGGGTGCTGCCGCGCGCAGAATCCGCAGCGGGTTGGCATTTACCGTGAACTCCAAAAGGGGAGGCCACGCATCATGGCTAATAAAGGCGAAGTTTCCGAAACATTCGCTCGAAATTCCCGAGGCTGACTGCACTTTGTGAACTGGCCGTGAATATCGGCGTAAAAGGCGAGTTTGCACTCTGCTTTCCAGGCTCGCTTCAGGCCTCATGTCACCTGCGCTTGTTACAACTCCAGGCATTCCGTTGCAGCAAAAGTTCCGTAGGACGGCCTCGCGTCCTCGTGAAGAGCGTTGGTCAGGGCCGGTGGTTCACCGTTAATCCGCTGTCCAGGCCGCTTTTGGCGGCGTTCGCGACTATAGCAGCAATGATTAAGTGCTTCAATTCCATAAAAAATTGTTATCATCCGCGCCATGACGACGACTACCCCCCCGACCCCCAGCGTCCAGCTGCTTGAGGTCTCGCCGGAATATGCCGGCCAACGCATCGATAATTTTCTTCTTGCTCGCCTCAAAGGTGTCCCCAAGACCTTGATTTACCGCATTTTGCGTAAAGGCGAAGTGCGCGTTAATAAGGGGCGGATCAAGCCTGAGTACAAACTTCAGGCGGGCGATATCGTGCGCGTGCCTCCTGTTCGAGTCCCTGAGCGCGATGAGCCTGTGCCGCTGGCTCAAGGTCTTTTGCAGCGACTTGAGGCGGCGATTGTCTATGAAGACAAGGCCTTGATTGTGCTGAACAAGCCTGCGGGTATTGCGGTGCATGGTGGCAGTGGTCTTAATTTCGGCGTTATTGAAGCCTTTCGTCAGTTGCGCCCTGACGTCAAAGAGTTGGAGTTGGTGCACCGTCTCGACCGAGATACCTCTGGTCTGCTGATGATTGCCAAAAAACGCAGCATGTTGCGTCACTTGCACGAGGCGTTGCGCGGCGATGGTATCGACAAGCGCTATATGGCGCTGGTGCGCGGCAATTGGGCGTCTTCCATCAAGCAGGTGCGCGCGCCGCTGATGAAAAGCAACTTGCGTTCCGGTGAGCGCATGGTTGAAGTGAATGAAGAGGGGAAAGAATCGGTCACGGTGTTCAAGGTGCTGCGTCGGTTTGGCGATTTCGCCACGCTGATTGAGGCTAAGCCCATTACCGGTCGTACCCATCAGATCCGCGTGCACACCTTGCATGCCGGGCATTGCATTGCGGGCGATACCAAGTACGGCGAGGAAGGTTTCTCCAAGGAGATTCGCGATCTGGGTGGCAAGCGCTTGTTCTTGCACGCTTACATGCTGACGGTGCCGATGCCGGATGGGGGTGAAATGAAGTTTCAGGCGCCTGTCGACGAAATGTGGGCCAAAACCGTGGAGCGGCTGAGTGTCGTCTGAGTACAAACTGCTGATTTTTGATTGGGATGGCACGCTGGCGGATTCCATCGGCCGTATCGTGACTTCGATGCGGGAGGCCGCCCTGCGTGCAGGGCGTGCCGAGCGTGATGACGATGCAATCAAGGGCATTATCGGGCTGGGGCTGCCGGAGGCGATCCTGACGCTTTATCCCGACATGGCGCCCGATCAGGTTATTGCCTTTCGTCAGCATTATGCGGATACCTATATCGCCCTGGATGCTGAACCTTCCCCTTTGTTTGCTGGTGTGGCCGAGTCGCTTGAGGCTTTTCGTGCGCAGGGCTATCGTCTGGCTGTGGCAACAGGAAAGGCGCGGCGCGGATTGGATCGCGTGCTCAAGGCTCATGGCTGGGAGCGGTTTTTCGATGTGACTCGCGCGGCAGATGAGACGGCCAGCAAGCCGGATCCCTTGATGCTTAATCAAATTCTTGCGCAATGCGACATGCAGCCAGGGCAGGCGCTGATGGTGGGTGATGCCTCCTTTGATCTGCTAATGGCGCGTCATGCCGGTATTGATTCGGTTGCTGTGAGTTATGGGGCTCAGTCCATTGAGCGTTTGCGCGACTTTGGCCCGATGCTGGAGATCGATCATTTTCCCGAGTTGCGTGGCTGGTTGGAGACGCGCACTCATTCACGTCTTTGCTGAGGTAATGCATGGTTGATCAATGGAAGGCGCCTGCCGAGGCTGAGCCCGCTGCTGGCGATGACAAGAGCTGGAAGCTGCTGGAAAAAACCTTGCTGGCCGGCATTCAGGAGCAGCGTCGTGCGCGTCGTTGGGGAATTTTCTTCAAGCTGCTCTCATTCTTGTTGTTGGTAGTTGTCCTTCTGACCTTTACGCCGTTGATGGATATGGAGCGCAACGCCGCTTCAGGTGCGCATTACAGTGCGCTGATCGATGTGCGTGGTGTCATCGCGGATAAAGAGCAGGCCAGTGCCGACAATCTGGTGACCAGCCTGCAAGCGGCATTTGATGATCCGAAAGTTAAAGGTGTGGTGCTGCGCATCAATAGCCCGGGCGGCAGTCCTGTGCAATCGGGTTATGTGTACGACGAAATACGCCGTCTGCGCGGGTTGCACCCGGATACCAAGGTGTATGCGGTGATCTCCGATCTCGGGGCTTCAGGGGCTTATTACATTGCGAGCGCGGCCGATGAGATCTATGCCGACAAGGCCAGTCTGGTTGGTTCGATTGGCGTGACAGCGGCCGGTTTCGGATTTGTCGGTGCGATGGAAAAGCTGGGTATTCAGCGTCGCGCTTACGCCTCGGGCGAGCACAAGGCGTTTCTGGATCCGTTCGAGCCTGAAAAGCCGGATGAAACCAAGTTCTGGCAGGGTGTGCTGAATGTTACCCATGAGCAGTTCATTGCAAGCGTCAAGCAGGGGCGTGGCGATCGTCTGAAGGATAAGGAGCATCCCGAGCTGTTTTCGGGGTTGGTCTGGACGGGTCAGCAGGCGCTGCCCTTAGGGTTGATTGATGGATTGGGCAATGCCAGTTCGGTTGCGCGGGACGTGATCGGCGAGAAAGAGCTGGTTGACTTCACGGTGCAAGAGTCGGCGTTCGATCGATTCTCTAAAAAGCTGGGTGCTAGCGTGGCGGAACATATAGCCCTGTGGATGGGGTTTCAGGGGCCGACCCTTCGTTGAGGGGTGTTGCTAAAAAGCCGACCTGAGAAGGTCGGCTTTTTTGTGTCTGAGCCCGGTGTCAGGGGATGCTGATGCCTTCATTAATAAGCATGTTTACCAGGCTGATCAGTGGTAAGCCGACCAGGCTGGTGGCGTCGTCGCCTTCAGTGCGCTGAAACAGACTCACCCCAAGTCCTTCGGCTTTGAAGCTGCCCGCGCAATCATAGGGCTGCTCGGCGCGCAGGTAGCGTTCGATCTGCTGTGTGCTGAGCGAGCGCATGTGCACGGTGAACGGTACGCAGTCGGTCTGGTAGTTGCCGGTCTGGCTATTGAGTAGCGTAAGGCCGGTCAGGAAGCTGACGCTGGCGCCGCTGGCGTTCAACAGTTGCTGGCGTGCGTTGTCAAAGGTGTGAGGCTTGCCAATGATCTTTCCGTTAAGGACGGCCACTTGGTCGGAGCCGATGATAAGGTGCTCGGGATGGCTGCTGGCGAGGGCCTGCGCCTTTTGCAGGGACAGGCGTCGGACCAGTTCGGTTGCGCTCTCTTCGGGGCGGTGGGCTTCGTCTATGTCGGGTGAGCTGCACGTGTAAGGAAGGCGCAGGCGGTCGAGCAATTGGCGACGATAAACCGAGCTTGAGGCAAGTAATAAAGGCAGCATGCGCGTCTCCTGAAGATGAGCGGCGATTCTAGCGGGCGCACGGGATGTCGCACAGGCACAATTTCCTTTGACAGGTGAGGGGGGCGTCCCTAGAATGCTGCGCCTATGTTGAATGACCCGATTCCACCTCACGTTGACCCGCGCAAATTGGCTGATCGTGGCACTACCCTTCAAGGTGAAGTGCTGCTGGCCGATTTGGAGAGACTCTGCGACCCGCTTTCCGACGATGTCGGTACGGTGCAGGCTAAATTTGTTTTTGAGCGCGACGAGCGAAGATCTGTGGTAATACACAGCTCCATCGACGTCGAGGTCAAGATGGTTTGCCAGCGTTGTCTTGAGCTGGTCACCCTGCCGATCCATAGCGAATGCAGTTATGCCGTGGTGAAAGAGGGTGCGAATACCCAGTCGTTACCGAAAGGTTATGACGTGCTGGAACTGGGCGAAGATCCATTGGATCTGCATGCACTGATCGAGGAGGAGCTTTTGCTCGCCTTGCCCATTGTGCCTGCTCATCATCCGGAAGAATGCCAGCAGCCGGCGGGTCTCGATGAGCCCGATCCAGGCGAGGACGAGGTAACGCGGTCCAACCCGTTCAGTGTATTGGCGCAGTTAAAGCGTGACCCAAACGTTTAGGAGTTAATCAATTATGGCTGTTCAGCAGAACAAAAAATCCCGCTCTGCCCGTGACATGCGTCGTTCGCACGATGCTCTTTCGGCTAGCACGCTGTCTGTAGAAAAAACCACCGGTGAAATTCACCTGCGTCACCACGTATCGCCAGAAGGCGTATACCGTGGTCGTAAAGTGATCGACAAGGGCGCTGACGAGTAATCACTTGTCCGTTCAGGTCATCGCGATCGACGCAATGGGCGGGGACTTCGGTCCCCGCAGCATTGTTCAGGCATGTATCGCTTGCCTATCTGCTACGCCCTCGCTTCACCTGACCCTTGTTGGTCAACCCTCCGTACTTGAAGAATTGATTGCCAGCCATTCGACTGTTGATCGCTCGCGCCTGACCATTACACCTGCCTGCGAAGTCATTTCCATGAGTGAGCGGCCTTCCCATGCCTTGCGTGGCAAGCCGGACTCTTCCATGCGCGTGGCGCTGGAATTGTTGCGCGATGGCAAAGTGCAGGCGTGTGTGAGTTCGGGCAATACGGGGGCATTGATGGCCCTTTCGCGGTTTGTTCTCAAAACACTCCCGGGTATTGATCGTCCGGCAATGGTGGCAGCAGTACCCACACAAGCAGGCTATTGTCAGTTGCTGGACCTCGGGGCCAATGTCGACTGCACTGCGCAGCAGTTGTTTCAGTTTGCCGTGATGGGGTCGGTGGCGGCTCAGGCGCTTGGCACGTTACGCCCACGCGTAGCGCTGCTCAATATTGGTACTGAGGACATCAAAGGTAATCAGCAAGTCAAAGAGGCGGCGACCTTGCTTCAGTCTGCGCCGGGATTGAACTACATCGGTTTCGTCGAAGGTGACGGCCTGTATCGGGGGGAAGCGGACGTCGTGGTGTGCGACGGATTTGTCGGAAATATTCTGCTCAAGTCCAGCGAAGGTCTGGCCACCATGATCGCGGGCCGCATTGAAGCGTTGTTTAAACGCACAGTCGCGGGTCGTTTTGTCGGGGTGCTGGCGTTGCCGTTGCTGCGTCGCCTGCAGGCTGATCTTGCGCCTGCGCGACACAATGGCGCGAGTTTTTTGGGGTTGCAGGGCATAGTCATTAAAAGTCACGGTTCGGCAGGTGCTCAGGGCTTTCAAAGCGCGATAGAGCGTGCGCTGATTGAAATCCATGAAGACCTGCCAAAGCGTTTGCATGGACGTCTTGAAGGGTTGTTACCGTAGGCGTTTTGAAGGTCGAGTGCTTAAATGTGACCGCTCGGTCCAAACAGCCATCCAACTGTCAGTTTCTTGCGTCCGCAATGGCGGAACGTCAATTCACCGACGACCAGATTATTAGGGGCTTGTTACATGTCTACATCCCTCGCATTCGTCTTTCCAGGGCAGGGTTCGCAGTCCCTCGGCATGTTGGCCGAGCTGGGCGCGGCACGCCCGCTGGTCCTGGAAACCTTTACGGAAGCCTCCAAATCGCTGGGTTACGACCTGTGGGCGTTGACCCAGGAAGGCCCTGCCGAGAAGCTGAATCAAACTGATATTACGCAGCCTGCCATTCTGACGGCCTCGATTGCCTTGTGGCGCCTGTGGCTGGCCGAAGGGGGCAAGCGTCCTGATTTTGTCGCGGGCCATAGCTTGGGTGAATACAGCGCACTTGTAGCCGCTGAATGCCTGACTCTGGCTGAGGCGGTCAAACTGGTGGCGTGCCGTGGCCGTCTGATGCAGGAAGCTGTTCCTGCCGGTCAAGGCGCCATGGCGGCGATTCTTGGCCTGGACGATGCTGTGGTCATCCAGGCATGTGCTGACGCCGCGCAAGGTGACGTGGTCAGTGCTGTTAACTTCAACTCGCCGGGTCAAGTCGTGATCGCGGGCACCAAGGCGGCTGTTGAGCGCGCCATGGAACTGTGCAAGGCGGCTGGCGCCAAGCGTGCGCTGCCGTTGCCGGTCAGCGTGCCGTCCCACTGCGAGCTGATGCGCCCTGCGGCAGAGCGTTTTGCTGAAGCCATCGAAGCCATCCGCTGGAACGATCCAAAGATCTCTTTGGTGCAAAACGTCAGCGCGGCCGTGACAAATGATCTGAATGTCATCAAGCGCGATTTGCTCGAGCAGCTCTACAAGCCTGTGCGCTGGGTTGAGTCGGTTCAATGTCTGGCGGCCAATGGCCCGGTTGATCTGGTCGAATGCGGCCCGGGCAAAGTGCTGGCGGGCATCAGCAAGCGTTGCGCTGAAGGCGTCACCATCCACAATTTGAATACCCCGGATGCCTTCGCCGCTGCGCGTGCGGCACTGGTCTGAATCAGGAGAATCCTGCATGAGCTTGCAAGGTAAAGTTGCACTGGTAACAGGCGCTAGCCGTGGCATTGGCCAGGCGATCGCACTGGAGTTGGGGCGTCAGGGCGCCGTCGTTATCGGCACCGCGACCTCGGCCTCTGGCGCTGAGCGCATTGCCGCTACGCTGAAAGAAAACGGTGTTCAAGGCACTGGCATGGAACTGAACGTCACCAATGACGAATCGGTGGCAGCGGTATTGGCCAGCATCCAGGAGCAATTCGGTGCGCCGGCAATTCTGGTCAATAATGCCGGCATCACCCGCGATAACCTGATGATGCGCATGAAAGACGACGAGTGGCATGACGTTGTCGATACCAACTTGAACAGTCTGTTCCGCCTGTCCAAGGGTGTTTTGCGCGGCATGACCAAAGCCCGTTGGGGTCGAATTATCAACATTGGCTCGGTTGTGGGTGCCATGGGCAACGCAGGCCAAGTAAACTATGCCGCCGCCAAGGCCGGCCTCGAAGGTTTCAGTCGTGCTCTGGCGCGTGAAGTGGGCTCGCGCTCCATCACGGTCAACTCGGTAGCGCCTGGCTTTATCGATACCGACATGACGCGCGAATTGCCTGAAGCACAGCGTGAAGCGTTGCTGACACAGATTCCACTGGGTCGCCTGGGGCAGGCTCAAGAGATCGCGAATGTGGTTTCTTTCCTGGCTTCGGACGGCGCAGCTTACGTGACTGGGGCTACAATCCCGGTCAACGGCGGGATGTACATGAGTTAAATGTGACGGATTGCTTCAAAAAAATGTCATACGAGCTGTCTAAAATCCGTTATAAAGCTGCATCTTTTTATAGGTAGCCGGTCATCGCGGGGCACGTGCAAAGCTTTCAGTTGAAAAATTGAAAAGCCTTTAGATACACTTGCCCACTGGCCAGCTGCCTGAATTTGTCCATTAGGAGTGAAAACAAGGTATGAGCACCATCGAAGAACGCGTCAAGAAAATCGTTGCCGAGCAACTGGGCGTTAAAGAAGAAGAAGTGACCAACAGCGCTTCCTTCGTTGAAGACCTGGGTGCCGACTCCCTTGACACCGTTGAGCTTGTGATGGCTCTGGAAGAGGAATTCGAGACCGAAATTCCTGACGAAGAAGCTGAGAAGATCACTACTGTACAAGCTGCTATCGATTACGTTACTGCCCACCAGGCGTAATAGTTTGTAATCGTTGCACGCTGTCATGGAAAAACCGCACTGCCGCTCAGGCGTGCGGTTTTTTCTTTAGGCGTGATGCAAAGTGTCGTCAATAGAATAAAGGAGAGTGCTGTGTCGCGTAGACGCGTCGTAGTCACCGGTATGGGGATGTTGTCGCCACTGGGTGCGGATGTTCCGAGCACCTGGCAAGGCATTCTGGCAGGCCGCAGTGGCATTGGTCTGATCGAACACACGGATCTTTCTGCCTATTCCACCCGTTTTGGCGGCTCGGTACAGGGCTTTAACGTCGAGGATTACCTCTCCGTTAAAGAAGCCCGAAAACTTGACCTGTTTATTCAATACGGTTTGGCCGCTGGTTTCCAGGCAGTGCGTAATGCCGGCCTTGAAGTCACTGACGCCAATCGTGAACGCATCGGTGTGGCGATGGGGTCAGGTATTGGCGGTTTGACCAATATCGAAGAAACCAGCCGTACCTTGCATGAACAAGGCCCACGACGGATTTCTCCGTTTTTTGTGCCGGGTTCGATCATCAATATGATTTCCGGTTTCCTGTCTATCCACTTGGGCACACAGGGGCCTAACTATGCCATCTCGACGGCGTGTACCACAGGTACGCACTGCATCGGCATGGCGGCGCGCAACATTGCTTACGGCGAAGCCGATGTAATGATTGCCGGCGGTGCCGAAATGGCGGCGTGCGGTCTGGGTATGGGCGGCTTCGGCGCGTCCCGTGCGCTGTCGACGCGCAACGACGACCCGACACGCGCCAGCCGTCCGTGGGACAAGGGCCGTGACGGCTTCGTGCTGTCCGACGGCGCCGGTGCATTGGTGCTTGAGGAGCTTGAGCATGCAAAGGCCCGGGGCGCGACCATTTATGCCGAGCTGATCGGTTTCGGGATGAGCGGCGACGCTTATCACATGACCTCGCCACCGGCAGATGGCGCGGGCGCGGCACGCTGCATCACCAATGCCTTGCGTGATGCGAAGCTGAACGTTGATCAAGTGCAATACATCAATGCACACGGCACGTCGACGCCTGCTGGTGACCTGGCAGAAGTCTCGGCGATCAAGTCGGTGTTCGGTGATTACGCCTACCAGTTGGCTGTCAGCTCGACCAAGTCGATGACTGGTCACTTGCTCGGTGCAGCAGGGGCCGTGGAGGCAATTTTCAGCGTGCTGGCCATCAACAGCCAGATCGCGCCGCCGACCATCAACCTCGACGAGCCTGATGAAGGTTGCGATCTGGATTTTGTGCCGCACACGCCGCGCGAAATGCCGATTGATGTCGTGCTTTCCAACTCCTTCGGTTTTGGCGGCACCAACGGCTCACTGGTGTTCCGCCGGTACGCCGAGTGATGCACAGCTGGGTCGACGGTCTGCCAGCTGACGGTCTGCCGTCGCTCCAGGACCGTGGGCTGGCCTACGGTGATGGTTTGTTCGAAACCATTGCCGTCAAGGCTGGCAGTCCCCGGTTGCTGGAGCTGCACATGCAGCGTCTGGCGCTGGGGTGTTCCCGGTTGGCGATCACTGCGGATCACGCTTTGATCCGCAGTGAGCTGCTGGCTTACGCGCACCAGATGGGTGAGGGCGTACTCAAACTGATCCTGACCCGCGGCGATGGCCCGCGCGGTTATGGCGCATTTGCCGAGGCGCAGCCTCGAAGAATTCTGCAAGCTAGTCCCTCTGCTGCCTATCCGCTGGCTAACGCCCGCGATGGGGTTGCTCTCTATGACTGTGCCACGCGGTTGTCCGAACAGCCGCTGCTGGCGGGGCTCAAGCACCTCTGCCGACTGGAGCAAGTGATTGCTCGCTCCGAATGGCAAGATCCTGCCTACGCCGAAGGTTTGATGCGTGATACATCAGGTCGGGTCATAGAAGGCGTTTTCAGTAATATTTTTCTGGTACGGGACGGCATATTGCTCACGCCGGACCTGCAACGCAGTGGTGTGGCCGGCGTTATGCGGGCGGCGTTATTGGCTGAGGCCGAGCGTCTGGCTATCCCGTGTCATGTCACCGATATCAGCCTTGAGCAGTTGCAACAGGCTGATGAATTGTTTGTCTGCAACAGCGTGTATGGCGTTTGGCCTGTGCGCGCATTTGCAGACCTGAGCTGGCCGGTGGGGCCGCTCACCCGTAAACTGCAAGGCATTGCCCGCACCCTATTGGATGTTTGATTCGTGAAACGTAAATTCTTGCTGCTGCTGGAGACAGGTCTGGTGCTGGCGGGCCTTGTGCTGGGCGCTGGTGCCTGGAAACTCAACGCTGCGCTTGAACAACCGCTGAACCTGACCCAAGAGCAACTGCTTGATGTGCCCGCTGGCGCAACCCCGACCGGGACTTTCAATCGCCTTGAGGCAGACGACACACTTAGCGACGCATTCTGGCTGCGCCTCTATTGGCGTTTCAACCTCGCGGGGCAGCCGTTGCACAGCGGCGAGTACCGGATGACGCCCGGCATGACGGCGCACGACCTTATTGGCCTGTGGCAGCGTGGCGAAGTGGTGCAATACAGCTTGACGCTGGTGGAAGGCTGGAATTTCCGCCAGGTGCGCAGTGCATTGGCCCGGCATGAAAAAATCGAGCAGACGCTTGATGGCCTGAGCGACAGTGAAGTGATGGATAAACTCGGGCATCCGGGTGAATTCCCGGAAGGACGTTTCTTTCCTGACACCTATCGTTTTGTGCGCGGCATGAGCGATGCGCAGCTCCTTGAAAAAGCCTACGACCGCCTGCACAAAGTGTTGGCCGAAGAATGGGAGCAGCGCGACCCAGGGGTGCCTTACACCGATCCCTATCAGGCGTTGACCATGGCGTCGCTGGTCGAGAAAGAAACCGGTGTGCCCCATGAGCGTGGGCAAATTGCCGGGGTATTTGTGCGTCGCATGAAAATCGGTATGCCTTTGCAGACAGACCCTACTGTCATCTATGGCCTGGGTGAGCGTTATAACGGCAAGTTGACCCGTGCCCATCTGCGCGAGCCAACGCCTTACAACACCTACACCATCCCCGGTCTTCCGCCGACACCGATTGCCATGGTGGGGCGCGAGGCGATTCATGCGGCTTTGCACCCGGTCAGCGGCAGCAGCCTGTATTTTGTGGCCAAGGGCGATGGCAGCCATACATTCTCGGACGATCTGGACGCGCACAACAATGCCGTTCGCGAGTTTCAGATCAAGCGCCGCGCTGATTACCGTTCGAGCCCCGCGCCAGCGGCGGACGCGACGCCCCAGACCGAGCCTGCGGTTGAGCCGGCACCCGCTGAAACCGAGCCGAAAGGCGAGCAATGACACTGATGAAGGACCGCAGCCTGTGACTGGCTTGTTTATTACCCTGGAAGGCCCCGAAGGTGCGGGCAAGAGCACCAACCGTGAGTACCTGGCTGCACGCTTGCGCGAGGAGGGCATTGATGTAGTGCTGACCCGCGAACCGGGCGGTACACCGTTGGCCGAGCGCATTCGTGAGCTGTTACTGACGCCGAGCGAAGATGCCATGTGCGCCGATACCGAGCTGCTGCTGGTGTTCGCTGCGCGAGCCCAGCATTTGGCCGAGGTCATCCGTCCGGCGCTGGCCCGCGGTGCGGTGGTGCTGTGCGACCGGTTTACGGATGCAACGTATGCGTACCAGGGGGGCGGTCGTGGTTTGTCGCACGGGCGCATCGCGGTGCTCGAAGATTTTGTGCAAGGGGGGCTGCGTCCGGATTTGACGCTGGTGTTCGACTTGCCGATTGAAGTGGGCATGGCCCGCGCCAGTGCGCGGGGGCGACTTGATCGTTTTGAGCAGGAAGGCCGTACCTTCTTCGATGCCGTTCGCAGCACGTACCTGCAACGCGCCGAGGCTGCGCCGCAGCGTTATCGGTTGATCGACGCTGCTCAAACCCTGGAGCAGGTACAGACTCAATTGGATAGCCTGCTGCCACAATTGCTAGGGATGTACCGTGGCTGAGGCTTATCCGTGGCAAGACGCTTTGTGGCAGCAAATGGCCGGGCGCGCCCAGCACGCGCATGCTTACTTGCTGCACGGGCCCGCAGGCATCGGCAAGCGAGCCCTTGCCGAGCGCCTGATGGCCAGTCTGTTGTGCAAGCAGCCAAATGGGTTTGAAGCGTGCGGCACGTGCAAATCCTGTTTATTGCTGGCCGCGGGCAGTCATCCTGACAATTACATTCTTGAGCCTGAAGAAGCCGACAAGGCGATCAAGGTCGATCAAGTGCGGGAACTCGTGAGTTTTGTCGTGCAGACAGCCCAATTAGGGGGGCGCAAGGTGGTATTGGTTGAGCCCGTTGAGGCCATGAACATCAATGCTGCCAATGCTTTGCTAAAAAGCCTGGAAGAGCCCTCGGGCGATACGGTGTTGCTGTTGGTCAGCCACCAGTCCAGCCGTTTGCTGCCCACCATACGCAGTCGTTGTGTGCAACAAGCCTGCCCGCTGCCAAGTGAGGCGCTCAGCCTGCAATGGCTGGCCACGGCCTTGCCCGATTGCACTGTCCAGGAACGCGTGGAGTTGCTGACCTTGGCAGCCGGTTCACCCTTGGCGGCGGTTAAGTTGCAGGCACAAGGCGTGCGCGAGCAACGTGCGTCTGTGGTTGATGGCGTGAAAAAATTGCTCAAGCATCAGCAGTCGGCCACTCAGTTGGCGGAGAGCTGGAATGCGATTCCCTTGCTGTTGCTGTTTGACTGGTTCTGCGACTGGTCGAGCCTGATTCTGCGTTATCAGTTGACGCAGGATGAGTCCGGCCTTGGCCTGGAAGACATGCGCAAAGTGCTGCAATACCTGGCACAGAAAACCCCGCAGGCAAACGTGTTGAACATTCAGGACTGGATTCTTGCCCAGCGTCAGAAAGTGCTGGGCAAAGCCAACCTTAATCGTGTGCTGTTGCTCGAAGCGTTACTGGTGCAATGGGCAAGCCTGCCCGGCCAGCGCTGATCTGATTTAAATTCCAAGCAGGTGATTGCTATGCTCGTCGACTCCCATTGCCATCTCGACCGTCTCGATTTAAGCGCCCACGACGGCTCGCTGGATGCCGCGCTGCAAGCGGCCCGGGAACGAGGTGTGGGGCATTTTCTGTGCATTGGTGTCAGTGCCGACAATGCGGCCGATGTCAAAGCCCTGACGGATCGTTATGACGATGTAGATTGCTCGGTGGGCGTCCACCCTCTGGACGTACAGCCCGGTGCTGCACCGGCGCTGGACTGGTTGCTCGGTGAGTTGAACCATCCGCGTGTAGTGGCCATTGGTGAAACCGGTCTGGATTATCACTACGAGCCTGAAGCGGCCGAATTGCAGCAGATGTCATTTCGCGTTCACCTTGAGGCTGCGCAGCAGACCGGCAAACCCGTGGTGGTTCATACCCGTGGCGCCGGCGCCGATACATTGACGCTGCTGCGTGAAGCGGCACTGCCACAGGCGGGTGTGCTGCATTGCTTTACCGAAGATTGGGAGATGGCCAAGGCTGCGTTGGACCTGGGGTTTTACATCTCGCTGTCCGGCATCGTGACGTTCCGCAATGCCGATGCGCTGCGTGATGTGGCCCGTCAGGTGCCTGCCGACCGCTTGCTGGTGGAGACCGACTCTCCGTACCTCGCCCCCATTCCTTACCGCGGCAAGCCGAATCTTCCGCAATACGTGCGAGAAGTGGCTGAGTTCCTGGCCATGCTCCGTGGTGAGTCATACGAACGCTTTGCAGAGCAGACCACAGAAAACTTCCAGCGTCTGTTTCCGTTGGCACGGGTCCAGCGCTGATCGCCCGACCTTCATAAAGGCAAAAAAAACCCGGGCTCTGGGGGAATCCGGGTTAAGACCATTAGGAGTAAAACAAAGGCACACAGTCCGTGGCGGCCTTTATCGGCGAAGCACTTGGGGGGATGTACCGCCGACCCCTTAAGTATTGGTCAGCATTGTCAGGCGTCCAGTCTTGGCTGTACATTTTTTAAACAGATTTGGAATACCCGTGATTCGGTTGAGTACGTATCGGCTGCAACGGAATTTCCCGGCACCGATCG
Organism: Pseudomonas lundensis; assembly: GCF_002269125.1. Taxonomy (GTDB): domain Bacteria; phylum Pseudomonadota; class Gammaproteobacteria; order Pseudomonadales; family Pseudomonadaceae; genus Aquipseudomonas; species Aquipseudomonas lundensis_A. The sequence goes on from NZ_NQKI01000034.1 coordinate 40,626, forward strand.
ATTTGCAGGATGATCCGTGCAATTTAGCGTGACTTAGGCATAATACCGGGCTTCGATTTTGACCCCTACAGACCTTTTCTTATGCACAAAGAACCCCGTAAGGTCCGTGAGTTTCGTCGCCGTGAGCAAGAAATTCTCGATACCGCGCTCAAGCTGTTCCTCGAACAGGGTGAAGACAGCGTCACCGTCGAGATGATTGCGGATGCCGTCGGTATCGGCAAAGGCACTATTTACAAGCACTTCAAATCCAAGGCTGAGATCTACTTGCGCCTGATGCTCGATTACGAGCGCGATTTGAACGCGTTGTTGCATTCCGCTGACGTGGACAAGGATAAGGAAGCGCTGTCGCGCGCCTATTTTGAATTCCGCATGCGTGACCCTCAACGTTATCGGTTGTTTGACCGCCTTGAAGAGAAGGTGGTCAAAGGCAATCAGGTGCCTGAGCTGGTGGAGGAGTTACACAAGATTCGCGCGTCGAATTTTGAACGCCTGACCCTGCTCATCAAGGGCCGTATCAGTGAAGGCAAGCTGGAAGACGTGCCGCCTTATTTCCACTATTGCGCCGCCTGGGCGTTGGTGCATGGCGCCGTGGCGCTGTACCACTCGCCGTTCTGGAGCAATGTGCTGGAAGACCAGGAAGGTTTTTTCCAGTTCCTGATGGACATCGGTGTGCGCATGGGCAACAAGCGCAAGCGCGATTCAGACACGCCGGCAGTCGACTAACACTGCTGCTTAGCCCTGCATGGCACCCTGTCGTGCCGCCTATACTCAGGCTTGGGTCTTGCCAAAATCTGATACTTGAGTCAGGTTTTGGCGCACCCCCTTTCTCTCGTGCCGGAGTCATCCATGATTGTTGACCGCCAAGGCAGACAATTTCGCAACTTGCGCATCAGTCTGACGTCAGCTTGCAACTATGCCTGCACGTATTGCGTCCCCAATGGCAAGCGGCTCGTGGCAGCGCAGGATGAATTGTCGGCCGAGGCCATGGCGCGTGGGGTTGCCTACCTGATAGAAGCAGCGGGCATTGAGCGTTTGCGTATTACAGGGGGGGAGCCACTGGTAAGCCCCAAACTTGAAACCTTTATGCGTGAAGTCGGGCAGTTGGGCCTGAGTGATATCAGCCTGACCACTAATGGCCAATTGCTTGCTCGCAAATTGCCCCTGTTGGTGGATGCGGGCATTCGTCGTCTCAATGTATCTCTCGATACGCTGGACCCCGATACCTTCCGCAGCATTGCTCGCGGCGGTGACTTGGCCACGGTGCTCGACGGTCTGCAACAGGCCAGCGATGCAGGCATGAAAATCAAGGTCAACATGGTGCCCTTGCGTGGGCAGAACCTCGATCAAGTCATGCCGCTACTCGAATACTGTCTGGAGCGCGGCTATGAGCTGCGTTTTATCGAGCTCATGCGCATGGGGCATCTGGCCAGCGACGGGAATGGGTTCCTGCAACAATTCGTCAGCCTGCAACAGTTGCTCGCGTTGATTGGCGAGCGTCATGAATATTTGCAGGCCGATGCACCGGTGGATGCCACTGCCGTGCGTTACCAGATTCCGGGCTGCGGGTACTTTGGTGTGATTGCCAACGAAAGCGTGCCGTTTTGTCGAACCTGCTCGCGTTTGCGACTCTCTTCTACCGGCTGGCTGCATGGCTGTTTATCGTCAAGCAATCGCCATTATGTCGGCGACTTGCTCAACAAGCCCCGTCACGAAGCGTTGCCTGCATTGCAGGGGTTGCTGATGAAAGCCCTGGGCGACAAACAGGACATTGCCTTCTCGGGTGGCGCCACCGTGATGAAAATCATCGGCGGCTAAAACCGGGCCGCGCTAAACCTCAAGTGACTGCACAAACTGGCGCGCAAACTGCATTACGCGACTACTCGCCGGTTTTTTGTCGCCGGTCATCAGGAGATCAGGATGCGTAGTCTGTTTGTTTTGCTGGCTTTGTTGGCGCTGGGTGGATGCATGAAGGTCAGCGACCTGGGTCAAGGCGCACGTGATCAAATGAGTGATGCCGGTCTGCTGGACCATAGCAACACGCGCCGCAGCAATTCCCTGCGCATTCAGCCTGATTCCTTTATTTACATCGCTCAGGGCCCCTTCAAGCCAATTGGCGACCCTTATGTTCGGCCCAACGTAGTCGCGGAAGAGGCGTTTAACGGTTTTGTTGAATATTTCCCAATGGTGCGTCGCGCCAAGGCGCCGGTCGGGCTGGATGAAGCAATGACCGAAGCGCGGGGATACGGCGCTCATTATTTGTTGTACACGCGGTTTGCCCGTGCCGACGACCGCATTGGTAACAGTGACGAGTGGCTGGATCAGGAAGAGATCAGTCGTTTGGGCATCGATAGCGGTGTGATTCAAGTGATGTTGATTGAAACCAGCACCCAATACCTGATCGATACGGCGACCATCCGCAGCCGTGGCGGCTTGCTGACGTTCCATGACAACAAACCAGCCGACCTGATTGGCCCGCCGCTGGCTAAGTACGCCCGCAGCTTGATAGGCTTGAGCGACCAATAGAGCGAGGGAAGCACCATGAGCGAGCCGGTTGACGTCAGTAATCTGTTGGCGCAAATCCCGAGAGCCGACAAGGGATTGCCGCCGGTTCATCTGTGGGACACCGCGTTTTGTGGTGATATCGACATGCGCATCGCCCGTGATGGCACGTGGTATTACATGGGAACGCCGATCGGTCGTAAGCCAATGGTCAAATTGTTCTCGACCATAATTCGTCGCGATGGTGATGATTATTTTCTGATCACACCGGTGGAAAAAGTCGGCATAAAGGTCGATGACGCGCCATTTGTGGCAGTTGCACTGGATGTGCAGGGGGAGGGAGAGCAGCAGGTGCTGCGATTCATCACTAATGTGGATGATCTGATTGAGGCGGGTCCTGAGCATCCGGTGCGGGTAGCGATCGACCCTGTCACTCAGGAGCCCTCGCCCTACCTACGGGTGCGCCGGAATCTGGAAGCCTTGATCCATCGCAATGTGTTCTACCAGTTGGTAGAGCTGGCGCAAACGCGACCGATTGACGGTCAGTTGTGGTTCGGCGTCTGGAGCCATGGGGAGTTTTTCCCCATCGCCCCGGACCCGGGTGCGTAAACGCTTAGGCTTTCAGCGTTTTCATATCAATCACAAAGCGGTATTTCACGTCGCCTTTCTGCACGCGTTCAAACGCCTGATTGATGTTTTTGATGTCGAGCATTTCGATGTCGCAAGTAATACCGTTGGCTGCGCTGAAGTCGAGCATTTCCTGAGTCTCAGCGATCCCACCAATCAACGACCCGGCCAGCACGCGGCGTTTGAATACCAGATTGAAGGCGTTGACAGCAGGTTCAATCGGTTCGATCAGGCCCACCAGAATATGCACCCCGTCAAAACGCAGGGTTTCGAGGTAGGGGTTTAGGTCGTGTTTCACCGGAATGGTGTCCAGCAAGAAGTCGAAGCTGCCAGCAGCGGCCTTCATTTGCTCGGCATCGGTGGACACGATCACGTGATCGGCTCCCTGACGACGGGCTTCCTCGGCCTTGGCGGCGGAGCGGGTGAACAAGGTCACTTCAGCGCCCATGGCCTTGGCGAACTTGATGCCCATATGGCCCAGGCCGCCCATGCCCAGTACACCCACCTTGTCGCCCGGCTCAACCCCGTAGTGTTGCAGGGGCGAGTAGGTGGTAATGCCGGCACACAGCAGCGGTGCTGCGCTCGCCGGGTCAAGGTTTTCCGGGATGCGCACCACGAAATCTTCGCGTACCACGATGCTGTCCGAGTAGCCGCCCATGGTGGTGGTGCCATCGATGCGGTCCGGCGAGCCGTACGTTTGGGTAAAACCTTCGAGGCAATATTGCTCCAGGTCTTCCTTGCACGCGGAGCATTCGCGGCACGAGTCGACCATGCAGCCCACTCCAACCAGATCGCCCACGTTGTACTTGGTCACGGCGCTGCCCACTGCAGTCACTTTGCCGACGATTTCGTGGCCCGGCATTACCGGGTAAACGGCAAAGCCCCAATCGTTATGCACTTGGTGAATATCGGAGTGGCACACGCCGCAGTACATGACCTCGATGGCGACGTCGTCCGGGCGCGGCGCGCGACGGTTGAACTGCATCGGCGTCAAAGGAGCGGAAGCGGTTTTAGCGGCGTAGCCGATGGCGTTATAGGTGACGTTGGACATGGAGAACCTCGCGAAACGTTGACTGTAAACAAGGAGGTGATTTTGCGCCCGCCTGCCTGTCAGGACTATGACGATTCCTCCGCCTGTTATGCCTATTCCTCCGGCGTGTCGGGGTGGATCTGGTTTTAACCGTCAATTCTGCGAAGATGCGCCTGTCTATTCCTCTTGTGAAGTTGTCTGCATGTTTTTGACTCGCCACCGCGACGAGAATGCCACGCTGGTTTCATTGATCCAGCCGTTGGCCTCGCAAATCGGTTTTGTATCGACATTGTTGCCCGAAGTGCGCGTGGTTTCTGCCTGTCGGGCAGTGGCGCGCATGCCGCAGATTTATGAGCCTAGCCTAATGGTCATCGCTCAGGGCAGTAAGTTGGCCTATCTCGGACAGCGGACACTGGAATATGGCGCAGGGCATTATCTGGTGCAGGCGTTATCCGTCCCGTTCGAGTGTGAGACCTTTGCATCTGAGCAAGTTCCCCTGCTGGGTGTGGCCATCAGTATTGACCGCGCCGTGCTCGGTGAGTTGGTGCTGGCAATGGGGCGTGATCCTGATCGCAACGCTATTGCTCAAACGCCCGAGTCCATGACCTCAGCCGTGCTAGATGACGAAATGCGCCAAGCGGTTGAGCGGTTACTGCGCTGTCTGCACGACCCTTTGGAGTGCCGGATCATGGGCAAGGCGCGGTTGCGCGAAGTGCTCTTTGCGGCCTTGCGAGGACCGCAGGCAGGCGTATTGCGCGCGCTGGTCGAGCAGCAAGGCCAGTTCGCACGGGTGGCAGCGTCCCTCAGTCATTTACACGAACATTTCGCTGAGCCATTGAATGTCGAGACGCTGGCGCGTTGCGCGAACATGAGCGCCTCCACTTTTCATGAGCATTTCAAGCGCAGTACGCTGTTGTCGCCCGTGCAGTACCTCAAGCGCTTGCGCTTATTGCGGGCTCAGCAGTTGCTGTTGAATGAGGGCTTGGGCGTTGCGCAAGTGGCAGAGCGGGTGGGTTATCAAAGTACGTCGCAGTTCAGCCGCGAGTACAAACGCTATTTCGAGCGCAGTCCGGGGCATGAAGGGGCGGGAGGATTGTAGCGAGCAGTTCTTGCGTGCCTGTCGCCACTAAAAGCAGCGTAAGACTGTTGATGATTGCGTGAGTGGCCCCGATAGCGGGGCCGCTCGTGACATCTTGTCGTCTCTTCAGCGGCTAAGTGGCCGCTTCAGGCTTACATATTCGGGTAAGTCGGGCCGCCAGCCCCTTCTGGGGTAACCCAAGTGATGTTCTGCGACGGGTCTTTGATGTCGCACGTTTTGCAATGAACGCAGTTTTGCGCGTTGATCTGGAAGCGCTTCTCACCGCTTTCCTGAGTGATCACTTCATACACGCCCGCCGGGCAGTAGCGTTGAGCCGGCTCATCGTACAGCGGCAGGTTGACGCTGATTGGGATGTTCGGATCGCGCAGCTTGAGGTGACAAGGCTGTTCTTCTTCATGGTTGGTGCTGGAGAGGAACACTGAACTGAGTTTGTCGAAGCTGAGCTTGCCGTCGGGTTTCGGGTAGTCGATCTTCTTACAGTCTTTGGCCAGCTTCAGGCACGCGTAGTCTGGCTTGTTGTCGTGCAACGTGAACGGCAGTTTGCCGCCGAAGAGGTTCTGATCCATCCAGTTGAAACCGCCGCCCAGGATAGGGCCGAACTTGTGCAGCGCCGGACCGAAGTTACGGCTGGCGAACAACTCGTCAAACAGCCAACTGCCTTTGAAGGCTTCAACGTACGTATTGAGCGCATCACCGCCTTCGGAACCGGCGAGCAGCGCATCAGCCACTGCATCGGCGGCGAGCATGCCGGACTTCATCGCCGTGTGGCTGCCCTTGATTTTGGAGAAGTTCAGCGTGCCCAAATCGCAACCGATCAATGCGCCGCCGTTGAAGACCATTTTAGGCAGCGAGTTCAAGCCGCCCTTGCAAATGGCTCGGGCGCCGTAACTGATGCGCTTGCCGCCTTCAAGGTACTGCTTGAGCACCGGGTGATGCTTGAGGCGCTGGAACTCATCGAACGGCGAAAGGAAGGTGTTGCTGTAGGACAGGTCAACAATCAGGCCGACCACGACCTGGTTGTTTTCCAGGTGATACAGGAAAGAGCCGCCGGTGTTCTCGCTGCTCATAACGTCCAGAGGCCAGCCCGCGGTGTGAACCACAAGGCCGGGCTGATGTTTGGACGGGTCGATTTCCCAGATTTCTTTCAGGCCGATACCGTAGTGCTGACTGTCTGCGTCGGCGTCCAGCTTGAAGCGTTCGATCAGTTGTTTACCAAGGTGACCGCGGCAGCCTTCTGCGAACAGCGTGTACTTGCCGCGCAGTTCCATGCCCGGGGTGTACAGGCCTTCTTTTGGGTTGCCTTCTCGGTCAACACCCAAGTCGCCAGTGATGATCCCGCGGACCACGTTGTTTTCATCAAGCAGGACGTCTTGTGCGGCAAAGCCGGGATAGATTTCCACGCCCAGGTTCTCGGCCTGTTGCGCCAGCCAGCGGCACAGGTTGCCCAGCGAGATGATGTAGTTGCCTTCGTTGTGCATGGTCTTGGGCACAAAGAAGTCCGGCACCTTGGTCGAGGTGGTATCACTGCGCAGTACATAAATATCGTCGCGGGTGACCGGTGTATTGAGTGGAGCGCCCAGTTCTTTCCAGTCCGGGAACAATTCGTTCAGGGCGCGGGGTTCAAACACGGCGCCAGACAGGATGTGTGCACCGACTTCAGAGCCTTTTTCAACCACGCAGACGCTGATTTCGTTACCGGCTTCGGCGGCCTTCTGCTTCAAACGGCAGGCGGCGGACAAACCGGCAGGGCCGGCGCCGACGATGACCACGTCGAATTCCATGTATTCGCGTTCCACAGGCTATCTCCTACTCAAGGCTCAACGGTATTTTTCTAATTGGAGGTTTGGCGTTTCATCCATTATTTCCTCGGCGCTCGCTGAAGACGCAATGGATGACGCACCGCTCTCTCTAAGGGGCGGCATTATATCTACACCACCCGCGGGGTCCAATACAAACGTTTGTTTGAAATCCCTGCAACCCAGACAAATCAATGACGCGCGGCTCTAAAGTGGCCGATTTGCTGTATTGACCGCAAAAGGCGTTCCGGTCAAGATACGGGCGGTTTTGCGCTCGCCGTAGGCTGATTGTTGGTTTCAAGAGCACCTCTAAAGACAGGGCACAGGCATTAGCCTGATGGGGCCTGCCATTTTTTGAGCGAAGTTTACACGTCATTGCGATGAATGACTTGCCAGTCACATCCGATAAGCGGTCGCAAAGGGAAGTTTTGGGCACGCGTCCTTCTTTATATAAGCAGGGCAAGGCAACGATCTTTGGAGGTGCCCTTGTGCTGATGAGCATCAACCGCCAGGTTCGCCTAGGCGACTTTCTTTTCACCGGAGAGTAACGAGGAATCCATGAAGGTTCTTGTAGCTGTCAAACGAGTGGTCGATTACAACGTTAAAGTTCGCGTCAAAGCGGACAACTCCGGCGTTGACCTCGCCAACGTCAAGATGTCGATGAACCC